>JBFMGO010000103.1:0-21667 GCA_040752695.1 bacterium | reverse complement strand
CTTTACCCATTGATTATCTGGATCTTAAACATCGTCTTAAGCAAAAAGGGCCACGAGGTCGATGAGAGCTTTTTCCCCTTCGTCTCTTTTGTGGTGGTGGCCCATAACGAGGAGCAGGTCATTCAGGAGAAAATCGAAAACTGTCTCTCGCTGGATTACCCGAAGGATAAACTCGAAATCGTTTTCGCCTCGGATTGCTCCGACGATGGCACGGATGAAATCATTGGCCGCTATCAAAGAAAGGGTCTTCTCACCTTTATTCCCGTACGGGTAAGGGGAGGAAAGAGCAACGCACTGAACATCTGTGTGCCCCAGGTCAGGGGAGAGATCGTGGTCTTTTCCGATGCCAACACCTTTGTTCAAAAGGACGCGGTGCGAAAGCTGATCCGCCATTTCGTCGATCCTCAAATCGGCTGTGTGTCCGGCAGGTTGCAGTTTCGCCCGGTGAGAGGGAACCCCTTGGGCATGATCGAGAGCAGATTCTGGAACTACGAAACCTGGGTCAAGATCAAAGAGGGAAATATCGCATCCCTTCCCGGAGCGAACGGCGGCATTTACGCTATCCGCAAGGCTTTATTCAAGCCACTGCCGACCGACAAGACGATTATGGATGATTTTGTGATCACCCTGCGCATTATCGAATCCGGATACCGGGCCATCAGTGACCCGCAGGTCAGGGCACTGGAAGACACCTGCGTCAGGGTGAAGGACTCTTTTTCGCAAAAAGTGCGGATAGGCGCAGGCAACTTTCATGGGCTCAAGTATATTTCCCCGCTTCTTTTGCCGAGCCGGGGACTGATCGCGTATATCCTGTGGTCTCACAAGATAATCCGCTGGTTTTTGCCTTTTTTCCTGATGACAGCCCTGATCAGCAACCTGTTTTTAGTTCGTCAGGGATCGATGTATCGATATCTGATCGGAAGTCAGATTTCCTTTTACTTTGTGGCCCTGCTGGGTTTTATGTGTTACTTGAAAAGTAAAAAGGAAGTGCCCGGAACCGGCACTCCATGAGACATTCCGATTAAACTGGATGGGAGAGCTTGGTATGAGGTTAATTCAGGCTTTACGGGAGATTTTCTTTTTCCCCTTTTATTTTGTGTCCTTAAATGTGGCTGGATTCCTGAGTTTCGTCAAATTCGTGCAGGGCAGCCCTCCCATGTGGGAGAAAGGCGACCGCGTCGTTCAGATCGTGTGCCCGGCGGTAGAAGAAGCGGCAGAAGAAAAAGAACATGTGTATGTGGAAGGGTATGAGCATGAAGAAGGGTATGAGGATGATCACGTGGATTATTCGCATTTCAAAATCTTCATCCAGCCATCAGGGGGAGAACCTACGAACCGTTCGCTCTCACAGTGAAGTCTGGCCAGGATCGAACGAGGGGACTTCGTGATAGTGAAAGGTTCTCGCAGGGGACCGGATGGATTGGGAGCCCCGTGCTTTTCTGTCCCCTGCACCCGTGGGCAAGGTGAGTTGACATTTCGTATACACTCAATCTTCTCTCCTCCGTTTCCGTACACACGCGGGGCAAGGCGGCCTTGCTTTGAGCTCTGCTATTTTCGTATCAACCGTTTTTCCGTAAGCGCGGGGCAAGACGAATTTAATCAATTTCAATATAGATCGGGACAGAAATAGAACTGCCATCCGGGATCGTTATGTTAACGGATGTGGTAAGCCAGAAACTGAATAATTCCTTATCGCTTGTCAATCTCCAGCATGTTCTGTAATATGCCATATCACCTTCGAGCAGATTCCCAAGTGCCCCGAACAACGATATGAGCTTGGATGCATCAGAGGCAAACATCATTGAACCGCCCGTTGGAATGGACATTTGCGAAAGGACAGCCTGGTTGACGCCATTACTTAATCCGACGGTAAACACTTTGACATCGCTCTTTTCCGCTTCAGTTACCACATCCGATACCATTCTCGTACTTGCCGTATCTACGCCATCCGTAAAAAGAATAACCGCCCTATTGTGGTTTGGTGCATTACTTTCTGCTTTATGGATAAAGGTGATCGCTGCATCGTATAAGGGGGTTCCTCCCCCTTCATTGGCTGCCAGTGTATCGAGAACAGCGTCATAGTTCGATTTGCCGAAGCCTCCCCAGGAAGTGAACTGATAGGGGATATTTCCCCCTGAAGCGAATGCGGCTAATAATGCATTGTCATTTGGCCCTAAAGAGTGAAAAAATATTTTAGCGGCATTAATTCGCAAATCCTGCGGGTCCGTAATGGTAACGCTCTTGCTCTGATCCATAAGCAAAACAGCGGAGTATCCACCCTGATAGGGAGTTTGCAAGGGTTCTGAGTATTCCAGTGAAAAGCTAAAATGAGTACCGGAAGGTGATGTAAAATCCGTAATAGTGAAACTCTGGTCATGGAGTGAATGGATTGGGTCTGAATTGCCGTCAACGACGAAAACATCGACTTCGAAAGTGAATTCCGTCGGGCTGATTTTCTTCGCCCGTGTGTCTATTAATCCACCGGCAGGAGGACAGGCAAGGTCACTGCCGTCACAATTCTGGTCTATACCGTCTCCGCAAATTTCCGGTGCGCCAGGGTACATTTCAGGATCGTTGTCATTACAATCCACATCATTGAGGTAACCATCTGCGTCCTGATCCACAAGGGGACTGGTAACAGCCATGCTGTCATTATCGCTGGTGTCATTATTATTACCGGTATTATCACGGTATCCATCACAACCGGTTATCATAACCAATGTAACAAAACATACTATAATAGTCTTTCTTATATTCAATGTAACTATCTCCCCCTCTGCATGACCAAAAATCACACCCTAAAAAGCTTTGCACAATACATCAAGATATTTGATTTTACTTGAATCATAAGATATTTGATGTTACTTGAACCATGCAAGAAAGCATTACCTATGCCACGTAAGAAAAGACCGGTTTTTTAAAAGGATGGCTCTTCGGATGTAATAAGGCAGGCAGGCCCTGCTACGGCATAGACAAAGGAGCAAGGAGCAGGGGGCATGGAGCATGTGCATGGAGCAGGGAGCATGTGTATGGGGCAGGAGGCAGGGTGGAATCTTGCAAGGGGCAGCAAGCGACAAGCCGTAGTTTTTATGAAAAGGTAATGACTCATATACAGCAGCGCTTTACTTCCTGGAGCGGGAAAAATTGCCAAGACTGTTTTTTTGAGGAAAATTTCAGCGGCTGTTATGAGCCTGTCTTAAAATGGAGAAGTTATTCCTTGGGAAATCTCATAGTATATACCGTTTGAGTATATACCGTTTGAATCATCACCTGAGCCGAGGTGCAATCCAGTAAAGAGGTGCAATCCAGTAAATATGCAAGCAATCATCCGGAAGAATGATATACTTAAAAATGATTAATACCCACTTTCCAGTTCAGAGGCCAGAAGGTGTTCTGGTCCGCTTGCCCTGAGCAGATTCTGAAATATTGGTACCTGATAGGTATAGGCATTATTTTCCTGTTTGAGAATAAAGGCCAGTTCCAGGATAGTCAGGGCTTGCTTAACCTCTTCAAGGGTACAGTTGTAGTTGCGCCCCTTGAGGAGGGTTAATACATCAGCCAGGCTAAATGGCTTCTCCATGCCTATGGTGGCATAGACGATGAGGCGGTTCAAGTGGTCTGCTCTGCGATCGTAGAGGGGCGCATTTTCATTGCCGCCACTGAAGAAGTACTCCCAGCCAGCCAGCGCTTTCCGGAAATTGTAGCTGGCCAGGGCATACTGCACATCGTCGGATTTAATTACCCGGCTCTTCATATCCATGGATGGGGATTGCAGGATTTCGCTACAGATAAAGGCTATCAGATTGGCGCGCTGGCCTGTCAGGTTAATGATCCTTTCGAGAAGCTCGGTGGATTCATAGCGGATATTCATGGCAGCCATAGGCTTTACAGCCAGAGCTTCACATGCCTCATACTCCAGGGCACCGATGGACAGGCTTTCCCCGAAATTTTTAATGGGTGAATGGTAATCCAGGGTAATCGAACGGCAAAGGCACCAGAAACCTGCCAATATAAAATGGCAGCACCCCTGCTCACTCAGGCTCCTGAAGTGCTGAAGTGTCGGATAGCCACAACCTGCCTCACGCTTTATGAATGGATCGACCTCATCGAGCAGAAAGAGGCGGACTTTACCCTGCGGGGACTCCTCCCGCAAATAGGCAAAAACTCCGGAGGGGTCCATATTTTTCAATTTGAGTGCACTCAAAAGCCGCTCCTCTATACTGCAGGTCTCCGTCAGGGGCAGGTAATGGCATTCTACCTGGGGATGCTCTTGATACCGCCTTTCTATGGCCTTCAGGAGACTGGTTTTTCCAATCTGCCTCGCCCCTATCAGGAAATAATTAGTGAGTTCCCGGTTCATGATATGCGCAAGCAACCGGGTGCGGCCAAAAAATTTCGACTCTTTCGATAATCCCCCTGCCGTCTGGTAGGGAGAGATGCGTATTATACTAACCTGAGAGGACATAAGCTGGGCAAAATCGATCAGGGGCTGCGGGGAGAGAAGAAGTCTGGTCAGTTCGTTGCTGTCCGGCACTACCAGGATTAATCCTGAGTCGTGAGGAATCTTCCGCAACTCTCTTTGCTGGTCTGGAGTCAGGCAGATCACGAGGCTTATATGCTCCCTGATAGTGCCTATCGGGCGCAACCGGCTGATGAGCTCTTGAGCATCCATGTCTTCAGGCGGAAACAGCGCAAAGCATTTTTCCATATTCAGGATGAAATCTTCTCCCATGCGCAAAGAAAACAGCGGAAGGCGGCCATTCGGCTTAGGGTGACCAATTAGCTCCGGATGGTCATTAGGCTTCGGGTGGCCATTTGGCGCAGGGTGGCCATTCGGCTCAGGATGGCCGTTAGGTTCCGGATGGCCATTAGGCTTCGGGTAGCCATTCGGCTCAGGGCTGTATTGTGCACTTAAGCGGGCTGCCAAATAGCTGCATTTTTCGTCAGGAGTTATACTGCTGAAAAAGGCAATTGCTTTTTCCAGGGTGTTCACCTGAATGGAATTGGCCGACAATACTGCCTTCAGGCGGCCTGTGCGGCGAAGCAGCTTTCGGGTGTCAGAGAGCTGATCAAAGGCAATATTCATGAGCGTTGCAGGCTGGCTGGAGAGCCGTACCACGAGCGGGTGATGATATAAGCGAAAGTAATAGATACCGGCTAGAGTGATCAGCATAAGCACCGTAAAAATGGCATAGAGAAACAGGGGAGGTGTTGGCCATGCGATGGGCCGGTTAATAAAAACCCATTCATGGACAGGGTGATCAACTTTGCTGGCAAAGAGGGAAAGTGTAGCCTTTTTATTCAGCCTGGTACCTTTGGGGAGAGCAAAGGAAAGGTTCACCATCTGGCCTGATGGCAGCTCCAACTTTTCGACCGTGTCGAGGGGAGCCTTAAGCTCTGAAATTGTCGCTGTAAACAGGGTTTTTTTGAGGGATTGGCCACCGATGTTTTTTAAACTTACCAGGAGACTCTGAGTATTATCTCCCTGCTGGAGCTTTGCCTGAACCAGACTCAGAGCCGGGGTCAGGGTTTGTACCGGAATCTCTAAGGCATGCGCGGCACCATAGACGCTGGTGATGGTTAAGCGGAGAATAGCCTCTTTCCCTTGCGGGTTGGCATATTCTGAAAGCGATGAGATACCGCATGGCAGCTCTATTACCTCTTCAGGCTCTATTTTCATGATGGAAGAGGGGGGATGGAATATAAGCGGGTTTTGATTTTTCCGGTCGCGGGTAATGTCATGAATAATATTCAGCCAATATGCGCGATTCTGGCCTGTATTCTTTATCTTGATAGAGAATTTGACTACTGTACCATCGCCGGAGATGAGCTTTTGGGGGAAATCAATGATTTCTAGTTGCGAGGGCAACCTTTTGACCTGGGGCAGGACAGGGATTATTGTACCGTTATTATCGTTACCATTATTAGCGTCGTTTTCATCTATCTGTATCAGAAGCGTTCCATCATCATGGCGGATGCATTTACCATCACTATCGCAGGATATCCAGTTTCCCTTTTGTCCTCCCAACATGGTTCTGATGAGGGCAAGGTTCTGCATATCCCAAAGGCGCACGGTTCCATCCCACGAGGCAGAGGCCAGGGTTTTTCCATCCGGGCTGAATGCTACTGAATTGACAGGATCAGAATGCCCCTCCAATACTTTCACCTGGCGGCCAGATGCAACATTCCAAAGGTGTGTGGTGCTATCCCACGAGGCAGAGGCCAAGGTGTTACCACCCGGGCTGAAAACTACTGAAGCAAACAAATAAGAATACCCCTTGAATACTTTCACCTGGCGGCCAGAGTCAATATCCCAAAGGCGAACGGTGTTATCAAGAGAGGTAAATGCCAGGGTTTTCCCACCCGGGCTGAAAGCAACTGAATTGACTGGGCCAGAATGTCCCTCCAATACTTTCACCTGGCGGCCGGAGTCAATATCCCAAAGGCGTATGGTTCTGTCATTTATCAAAATACCAGATACACTATAAGAGAGAGAACTGATAAGTGGAATTGATTGATTTGATAGGAATTTGGCGTAATTTTCCTTTGGAATTTCGAGTCTGTATTTTGATAAATTTTTGGTTAACTAGTTGATACGACAAGCGAAACTATAGGTGAGAATAGAAATTTTAACCGCTGTGACCCTGTTACGGAGTCTGGTTAAGTGAATGAGATTAAAGAGAATTGACAAAACTGGCTTATTTTTTCTCACCTAAAGAGGATCTTGGCAGAATTTAAAGTGTATCTCGGTTAACCGCTTGAAATGTTTAAGAGTTGATAAATTTGAATTTTTCTCACCTAATTTAAAGTGCTCCTGTGTTAATTGTTTGATATTTAATAGAAAAAGTTTGGGCGCACTTTAAATTGTTAGGCGCACTTTGACTGATGTGGGAGCACTTTAAAATGGATAGGTAGTAAAAATAATATAACGCTGTTATATAGAATATAACAGTTTAAGAGATAGATATTATATGTGTAGAAAATGTGTGGAATAGTAGTAAATAGTTACAGGAAGGTTTTAGAGGTTGAATTTTTTGTAAATTTTAAAAGTTTAGAAATTAGATAGGTATTTTAATATAAAGTATTGCTGTTTATTTCTAATTTTTTAATCATTAGGCTAATTTCTCCACGCAACGCTCGTTCTCTGTCCCATCTTCCCCGATTTTTTTTAACCATTCCGCAAACTCGGGGAATTTTTTTTTCATTTCAATTCTTATCCAGGTTCGTTCATCTGGACTGGCGTGAATCCAAAAATCATCTAGCCATTGCTTGATTTGTTCCTTGGGTAAATCTTCAATAGGAAATGGACTGGTCTGTTTTTTTGCTCCTTCCTGGAGCATGTTGCCCTCACCTGTTAAAAGCCATTGTGGTGATATGTTAAACATTTGAATAATATCATGGAATATAGAAAGAGGAAGTTCTCTTTTTTCTGTTTCATAATTACATAATGTAACATAACTTATCCCTAATTTTTTGGCAAATTCTCGTTGTGAGGTTTTTCGTTCAGATCTTATTTTTTTTAGTCGTTCACCTAGTTTGTTAATCATTTATTTAACGTTTTTCTTGACATTAATTATTCATTTAATTATACTGTTAGTATTGATAATTGATATTATCAATGACATTAAAAAATAGAGTAAGCATAAATTGAAAGTTTTTCTGCGGTTATATTTCTCCATTTACTATATCGGCTGATTGTTGGTTAATGCTCGCTCTAATTTAAAAAAGATAGGAGGTGATATTCAATGGCTCAAGAGGAAAAGACTATAGATAGAGAAAAAGCCATAGCTGAAATAGTTGAAGTTGCAAAAAAATACTATAGCGAACAAGATATCTTACAATTTATTGACATAATGGAAACAGCATTAAAGATCATACTAATAGGTTGTCATGTCAAAGTGGATATTGAGCGAATTTAGTCAATGTTGTCGTACACTGATTTTACTTTAGTTGCCATAGTAGCTAATAAATCTCCAAGGTTATTAATTTGATCTGTTCCTGTTTTGGTATTTAGACTGATATTACGCCATATGTCTTTGTTGTTAAAAGCCGCAATTAAAAGGTCTTTAGCTGTGGTAAGAATAAGTTCTTTTTTATCCATAGATTTATTACTCCTTTATGACTTTTTGGGATTAAAAACAACCGTTATCTTTTAAACCATAAAAAGAGTGCCATGACATCCGTAGAAATCAAAATTTTGCTTTTAAAGCGGGGAATTCGTCAAGACGAATTGGCTGAATCGATTGGAGTACACCCTTCAGCCATCTCTCAGGCGATAAACAGGCTCAGAAGGCAAGCCCCGACCAAAGAAAAAATAGCAAAATATTTAAATATTCCAATGAATGAACTTTGGCCTGAAGAGGAAAAGTGATTTTTAATCCTCGTCAGTACCATCACTATTATCAATGTATCATACTTATGATTTTATCTCAAATCAATCGAACCTCCAGACGAGAGAAAGGGGAGTGCAAATGTGTGAGGGACCATATTGCATGTGTAGGGAAGGGTTTATGGATAGGTTTGGTGATAGAAACGGAGATTGGAGAGACATGAAAAATAAGAACAAAGAGTTCGCCAGCGATCATTTGTATCGCATTTTTGTCTTTGAGAAGGGGAAAAACAGGGAGCATGACCTGTCTATCCGGGCTTTTCAAGATTTTTTGCATCAAAAGGGAGTCGATTATTCGATCCGAGCTCTTTATGATTTTGCTGAAGGCAAGCTTCCTTTTCCTGCTGCCTTGCTGCCTGAACTGATCGAGTTTTCCAAGGATCAACAGTTGATTAACATGTTTTTGCCCTCAATTAAATCGGCAATTCTGGAATTGAATAGCCGGTTGGTATCTGAAGAGCGAGCATTGCAGAAGAAAATGCAGACAATCAGGCAGGCCAAAGAAGACCTATCACTGGAATCGCTGTAAAAGCTGACCTGGTGACAGGTCTGATCAGGTCAGGTGTGCATCATGGATCAATGGGTGACAGGAAAGCAATTAGCAGGGTTGGTTGATAGGTCTCATAGAGGGGGTAGTTTCTTAACCTGGGCTAAATCAACCTTGCCGTACCGCAAGATTGACGGGCGGGGTAAGGGGTGCGGCGGCCAGATATTGCAGTTCAATCTGGGCAGCCACCCCGACCTGTTGGCCAGGTATCTGGCGATATCGGCTGTCACCGGTCATATGTCTAATAGCACACCCAAGAGCACATCCAATATAACATCCAATAGCACACCTAACGGAAAAGTGTCCAATAGTGTCATCGATCTCGATCAGAAACACCATGTCAAATTTGACCTCTCCACGCGGGTGTCCAATCAAGACAGGGTAAAGAACCCATGTCATAGTTCGAATAATCAAAAAATCATCGCCCTGGGCAATCCAGGGACCAGTTCGCAGCGCGTTACGGATTCAGCTTCAGTGCAGGACAGAAGCCAGGCAGCCTGGCGCATTGCGCGTGAGCGTGAGGCTGTGATCGTAGCAATCGACCGGATGATTGAGAGCCGGTTAGCTGCTGCTGCTGATTCCAATATAAACCAAGACAGGGTAAAGCACCCATGTCATAGTTCAAAGGTTGATTTAATAAAGCAGTTTTTAGCCGCCTTCAATGATGGATCACTCTTCAGGTTTGAGGGTGGCAATAATAGTAAAAATTATAATGGTAATGGTAACGGTGGCGATGCACTCCTTCCTTCCTTCAGAGCTCATCGATCAAACTCCGAAAGCCCGGAGGATCGACCTCCCCTCTGGGTCAGGCGGGAGACCCTCGAAATCGTAGGCACGGTGTCTCTGGGCACCTACTACCGCTGGCGTAATGCCTATAGGGACGCCGGTGTCGATGGCCTCCTGCCCGGAGTACTTTGCAAGAGAGAGAGTTTCGGAAGCTCCAGGAGTGCCGGAAATACTGAAAACTCCGGGATTATCGGAAGCGCCGGGAATGCATCTCCGGGAGTAACCAGGGCACAGCAGATGCAGAGAGCCAGGCAGGCAGGGTCCAGGCAAGCAGGGTCCGGGCAAGCCGGGAGTCCCGCTGGCACAGGAATCCAACAGGCAGGAGCCACTCAGGCAGGTGCAAGGCAGGGTTCCTCCCGGCCACCCGTGCAGTATGTTCCGCAGGTTCCGGGCCGCAAGCCGATTTTGACGGAGCAGGCTCAACGGGAAATAGCGGCCATGCTTTTCGAGAATCCGCTCCGGAGTACCACGGCCATTTATCATTACTTACAGCTCCAGAGGCCGGAGAGTCTACCTGATTATTTCACGGACGGTGAATTGCCATCGTATCCAACGATATACCGCTTCGTGAAGCAGATCAAGGTTAAGCACAGGAGTGCGCTCGATTACATTCTCAGCCATTCGAAAGGCCGCTCCAAATGGAAAGGCCAGCATCAACTGGCTATTGGAAATGCATCCGCAGGGATCTGCTGGCCGAACGAGCGGTGGGAGATCGATTCCTCTCCTGCGGACGTGATCTGCAAGGGCGGTCAGCGCATGAAGCTCATCGGCCTGGTCGATATTCGCTCTCGTCGCGCCATTG
Source organism: bacterium (assembly GCA_040752695.1). Taxonomy (GTDB): domain Bacteria; phylum SZUA-182; class SZUA-182; order DTGQ01; family DTGQ01; genus DTGQ01. Next base: position 11,143 of record JBFMGO010000103.1, on the reverse strand, counting down.
TGCGGCTTTTTCCAGAGAGCAGCGGCTGGGGCATTGCGCAGACGTTGCGGGCCGGGTTCCTGACCTGGGGGATTCCGCAGGAGATGCTGCGTGATAACGGGCTCGACTATCAATCTGCGCTGGTCAATCAGATTCTCGACGAATTGGAGATAACCGCGCCCAGGCTGCCAAAGTACGCGCCGGAGAGAAAGCCGCATGTCGAGAGGTTTTTCGGCACCCTGACCAGGGGCTTGTTTGCCGAGATTTCCGGCTATACGGGTAACAGCGTAGCCAACCGGCCATCTGTCATTATCGAGAAGTACACAGCGGAAGAATTGCAGGTGCTCATCGACAATTACATTACGAATGTCTACGAGGAGAGCCCGCACTCAGAGCTGAATAAAATGCGGCCGCGTGAAGTATTCTACATGCCGGGATGGGTAGCCAAACGGATAGACGAACGCCAGCTCGACCTGCTGCTCATGCCCTGCAAACCTGCGACGGTCAGGAAGATGACGATCCGGTATAACAACTGCTTTTATTACGCTCCTGAGCTGGTAAATTACGAGGGTCAGAAGCTCGAAATCAGAATCGACCTGCAGGATGCCTCTAAAATCTACATTTTCGAGCCAAAGAACAGCCCCGGACCTGATTCTGTTAAAAACGCCGAAGGGCAGCCGGAGCAGATCCACGCTATAGCCAGGAAAACAGAGGCACGGTTTATCTGTATAGCCAACGATCCGGCCGCTGCCGGAATGACTCCTGCCGAAATCAAAAAGGCCCAGCATCGCCAGACCAGGCACATCGAGCAGATGATAGCCGCTCAGGCTGCTGTCAACACTGACCTGGCCAAAGCCCACGGCTATGACTACGGGAAGGACAAAGACTGGCGGATGCAGGAGCGGTTGAAGCAGGCCGGACAGAAAAAGCCGGTTCAGCCCCGCGGCCAGGAGAGCGAAACGATAGAGCTCGACCGCTATAAGGGCATCATCGATGCCGTAGAGGCTATAGGCACCGATGGCGTAGCCACCAGCAACCAGGGCCAGGGGCAGGACCATGGCCAGAGCCAGGGCCAGGGCCAGGTGAACGGGGCCGCTTCATCCAGGAGACCTGATTATTTCGGAACGTCCAGAGAGCGTTATGAATGGTGTTATGAGCGCATTCTGGAGGGGTGTCAAGCATTGGTCACGGACGAGGACAGGGCTATCATGTCTGAATACGAGCAGACGGATCTCTACCGGCTCAGCAAGGACTACTACGATTCTCTGGCCAGAATGTATGAAAGAAAAAAAGCGGCCGCTGGGAAATAAAGGGAACCGATCATGAACACTGAAAAAAGCACAAAAGATAAACAAGACCTGGTGAAGAACCCATGTCATAGTTCGAAAGTAGTACAGCTCCCCCTCTGGGGAGATGCTGACGCCAGTATCGGCGGTAAACCACAGCAGCTTCCCAGGTACACGCAGCAGATAAAGCTCTGGGTGGAGCTGGCACAGAAAACCAACGATCCTGCAGCCTATATAGCCGGCATTCTCGAAAAGGCCGGTATTTACCCCAAAAATGATAATCAGGAACCAAACTCAAGTTCAAACACAGACTCAAACTCGAACCAACAGGCAAAAGAGCAGGCAAACCAACAGGCAAACCAACAGGCAAAAGAGCTTGTTTTCGGTGAAAATGGCATGCCTTATTACAAATGGAACCGCAGTGTAACCATAATACAGCAGGCTGCTCATGGCAATAACCTGGAGCAATTCAAGCAAGCATATGAATTGTTTCTGGCCGGAACCAAAACATCAAAAATTGTTCAGCAAGTTCAAGCCCCCCCGGCTTCGGTTTATCGCTGGGTGAGACGTTTTAGGGAGTTAAATGCAAAATAATGTAGTTAAATGCAAAATAAAGGAGGTGATAGAAATGAAACTGAGATGCGCCCCTATCGTGGTAGCGGTTATTTTTTCCATGTTCCTTGCAGGGTGGGAAATTCATTGGAATCTTAAGGACCAGCGGGAATTGGAAAAAGTGCGGACGAAACTGGAAAGAGTGCAGACGGAGTTAGAAAACTGTCAGCAGGGAGCCATTATGGCAAGTAAACAAAAGGGAGATGAGCTATTGAGCCATGACTAAGCAGGATTGGGAGTATGTCGAGAAAAGGTTGAAGCGGATAAACCGCCAGGTGGATCTGCTTTGTGACGGCTATGAATTGACACTCGTCTTGGTGCAGGTGAATGAATCCTGTAATGAAATAACATTCGCTGTCGGTGGCTGGTTCAATGGCAGTTGGATTTTAAATGATTGTGAAGAGCGCAGGCGCTTTTGCCGCAAATGTGTAGAGTTCGTGTATAGCCCGAAGATACGGTCAGCTTTAAGGACGGCTGCAAAAAAATACGGTAAAAAATGGGCTGAAGAACATTTGCCAGATCCTGATAAAAAATTCATTGGATACAGCTCGTTTTGGACCTCGTTCAAGGAGCTCAAAAAGCACTTGATCGAAAACAACCAGGATATCAGGCTGATAAAGACGAAAAAATCAGAGGTGACGGATGAAACCAAAGTTTGTACAGACTGAGAATGTGCGCAGGCTTCAGGAGGCGCTGACTGCTCTGGTGAACCGCGATGAGGGAGTTCCCGGACTGGGGCTCATTTATGGCGGGGCAGGCATGGGCAAAACCAAGAGCGTCCAGTGGTATGTATGCCAGACTAATGCCATTTATTTGCGTGCGAAAGCTACCTGGTCTACATCCTGGATGCTTGAAGCTATTAACAAGGAACTGAACATTCTCAGTCTTTCCAGAATCAAGGACAAATTTACAGATCTGCAGAACGCTATTCAGCAGGTTAAATGCACCATCATTATCGACGAAGCCGACTATCTGGTCAGGGACCGAAAATTGCTGGACACGCTCCGGGATCTGCATGACGAAACCAATATTCCCGTCGTGCTGGTAGGCATGGACGAGATTCAGCTTAAGCTGATGAGGCATCATCAGTTCTGGAGCCGGGTCAGTCAGCAGGTAGTTTACCAGCCTCTGAAGGCCAATGAAATCATCATCCTGGGGCAGGAATTGTGCAGTCTTACCATAGATGATAGGGCAGCCGAGCAATTGTTTGCAGCTACCATGGGCAATTTCAGGGATACGATCGTGGCACTTTCTCACCTGGAGAGAATGGCCAGGGCTAACAGCACTGCTAATATTTCCGGGAAGATGATTGAGATGACTACCAAAGCAGTACTGAAACGCAAAGCAGCATAAGGAAAAAGTGGATTCCCGCTTCCGCGGGGAATGACATTTTAGGGAGGATAAACATGAGGAGAAACCTCAGATCGGTTAAAACGGGTAATGATGTTGTCCAAGACAGGGGAAAGAACCCATGTCATAGTTCAAGTGACGACACCGAGTGCCAGAGAGCCACTGTGGCACCAGTATCAGACAACCAGGAGAATATGGCACAAGAGGAGGAAGCTGAGAGCATCCCTCTGGCACAGGCACAGAACCAGCCTGACCAGGCACAGGACCAGGTCAATACAACTGCCAGCGGGGCTCCCGTCGGCATTAAAAAGAGGTCGCAGCCGCCGGCTGAAAAAATGTGGCATGGGGTCAGGGTTCTATCTCAGCAAGGGGAATTCACTATTTCGGATCTGGTCCAGGTATGCGGGGTCAGCTATACCTATGCGCGTAAGTTCCTGCGCTATTTATTATTGAAAAAGGTTGTTTCCGGTCGGCATAGTGCCAGCAGTACCAGTTGGAAAGGTGTCGTATATGCGTTGGTTAGCGGCGCAGAAAAACCAGATCCTCTTTACCGTGACCCTTATGTTGTAGATAAATCGACGGGAATATCACTGGCAACTGAAAGTGCCGACATGAGTGCCGGAAGTGGCGATGCCAACGCTGTCCAGACGGTAGCCCCACTGGCAGCAGAAACATCGCCACTCCAGCCTCAATCTGCACCTGAGCCTGCCACTCCTCCATGTAAAGAGAGCGAAGAGCAGGCAAAGAGCTGCGGGAGCCCCGCTGGCACGGGGAAAAACACGGAATCAGCCGCGCGTGCAGAGCAGCAAGACCAAGACAGGGTAAAGAACCCATGTCATAGTTCAAAGGTATCCAGGATCATCCTGGAGGGCTACTACGACGATCTCATCAACAAAGTACAGTATCTCAACTGCCTTGTCCATAAGATACGAACCGACACGAAATTCATCCACCTGCAGGAGACCTATCTGGAACTTGATGCTATCAGGATCGCTATGAAATTATACTACCTCAAGATGGCTCAGGCAAGAGAGCTTGTGGATTTATCGGCTGTTTTCGCTGAAGATAACAGCACTGATGAGGCACAGGAAAACGAAGGACAGGAGGATAATAAAGAATGAGCCAGGAAGCAAAATCACCGGTAGTTATATCAGGAAGCACTGAGGCACCCGTCCAACTGGCGGAGCTGACACCGGTTCGCATGGCATGGAACGAGGGGAGTATGCTGATCAATTCACTGGAATCGGTTGACAGCGTCCTCCGGGTACTGGCCGACCGGATGCGGCAGATCCAGGAGATCGAGGCCCAGGCCGAGAAGGAGATCGATAAGATAACCGCTGACAAGGTGGCCCAGGCCAGGCCGATTCATCTTGACATCAAGAATCTGGAGGACGCCTTGACCCTCTTCATCGAGGAGAATAAAGATGCTCTCTTCTCTGAAAGCAAAAGCCGCGAGTTAAACTTCGGCACCATAGGATTCCGGCAGTCAACAAAAGTAAAAACCAAAAAGGACACGCTGGAATTAATCAAAGGTTTCGCGAAGGATAACCCTGAATTCAGGCTGGCAATCAAGATTGAGGAAAAGCTGAATAAAGAGGCTATGAAATCATGGCCTGTAGAACGCCTTAATCAGGTAAATGCCAAGAAGGAAATCAAGGACATCCCCTTTTATGAAACCAAAGAGTTTCAGATCAAGGATGTATAATCAAGAATATAGTGTATCGAGGCGGCAGTCTGACCGGCTGCCGCTGCTTCACATGGAATAAAAAAAATGAAAAAAAGAACCAACCGTCCCGCCAGGGCAAATAAAAAAGAAGACAAAACCTTTATCAGTAAAGCGCAGATAGCTCTCTTGCACGTAGCCAAAAACGAGCTCAGACTCGACGACGACATCTACCGCGATATGCTGAAGAACGTTGCAGGAGTATCGTCGGCTGCCGATATGCCGCGCGATAAGTTTAACGCAATGCTCAGTCACCTCAAAGCTTATGGGTTCGAAATGAGGAAAAAGCCCGGCACTGCTGCCAGAAAGAAATATGACGAACTGGCGGGCCGTGCAGGTATGGCCACTCCTGCTCAGTTGCGCTATATCGAATTGCAGTTCGTGCAATATCTTCAGCTCAAGGGCCAATTGCATGATGATGGTCCTCTGTCGGCAGACGACCGCAAAACCGTGGATTTTGGTTTGCGGCATTACCTGAAGAAATATTTCAAGGCGGAAGACTTTAGATTTTTAACGAAAACGGCAGCGTCATCCGCCATCGAGGGGTTGAAAAACGCTCTGATCCATGAGCGTGATAAACAGGCACGGCAGGAAGTCACGTATGGGGCCACGCTGGCAATGGCGGGAGCCCCGCTGTCAGCAGCGGGAACCGTAGAGCCTGCACCGGCAGACACGGAGAGCCTCTGTGGCAGGAGCCACGCTGGCAGGGTGGAAAATGGCAGCGAAAAAGAAAAGCAGAACCAATCTGACAGGACGACAGCAGGGCCAAACATCAGGCGGGTATTTTGAGCAAAACAGGGGAAAGAACCCATGTCATAGTTCAAATGACGACGGGAGCCACGCTGGCAGAGAACAATTGCCAGACCCCAGATCTCCCCTGATATTGGAGACGGGAGCCACGCTGGCAGCAGGTGCTGATATGCCCTGCCCCTATTGCGGGGCCTTGCCTCGCAATCCGAGTGTCGATTGGGCAGCGATCAAAGATTCTCACTTCAAGGAGATTCTGATCAGGGCCAGTCTGACGGTCAAGTTATACCCATGCGGATGTATAGAATCGCATAATAGAGAGCAGCATGAACAGGAAATCTGGACCAGACGGATCAAACAGGCACAGATCCCTCCACGATACTGGTCAGCCACGCTCCAGCCCACGGGACGGTCTCCGTACGAGAATCAGTTCATTCCAATTTGTCAGGAATATCTGGACAGACGGGAGCCCCGCTGGCAGATGAAACAAGCCAATCGTGAGACTGCGGGTAAAAATCGTGAGACTGCGGGTAAAACAGGTATCGGGTTCATGGGCAGTATCGGTACCGGTAAAACTTACTACATGTGCGCAGTATTGCTGGAGCTCATGCGCTCCAATCATAAATGCCTGTTTATCAACCTGCCGGAGTTCTATACCAGGTTGAAAAGCAATTTCGGAGACGATGGAACTCCGGAGTACAGCAGGTTGATCGAGGAAACCAAAGAGATCGAGGTACTCGGACTGGACGAGGTCGGACAGCGCAAGCTCTCCCCCTGGGCCAGCGAGGAACTCTATGGCATTATCAATTACCGATACAACCATGAATTGGCCACGTTATATACAACATCGAAATCAGTGGAGGAACTCAGATCCACGATCAGCCGCGATACCGTTGACCGGCTCTATGAAATGTGTACAGCCTGGCAGGTGACGGGGCATTCGCTAAGGGGAAGAGATGGGTGAAAAACTTTTGACCATGCAGGAGGCTGCCGATCTGCTGAAAGTCTCTTGCCGGACAATCTATCGGTGGAAACGAGAGGGCAGGATCAGGGTTTTGAAGATCTCGCAGACTCTGCGGATACCGCGAAGTGAAATCGAGAACAGAATCATTATCGATCAAGACATGGTGAAGAACCCATGTCATAGTTCAAATGATGGTGAAGACAAGGAGGAACATGAGTGATGAGTACGAGTACTCAGAATAAACTGCCTTTAGCCGTCCTCCCCAAAATAGGGGATGACGAGATATCAGACAGTAACCCCCAACCGTGCAATTTGGTTACGTTACTGTCAGCCGAACTGGGGGACAGCGTAGATGTAGCCAGACAATCCAAAGGCGAGGTAGTGATTGCCCACAACGCTATTACCGCTACGGCCACCAGCGCAGAGATCGACTGCCGGGGATTTAATGCCGTTTCGATCGAGTGTGCAGTGTCTGCTATCTCCTCTGGTAATTGGTTGGTCGAAATTTTAGGGTGTGCGATATCTGGCGGGGCATTTGGCAATTGCTATGAGTTGCAGGCCGGAACATGGGAGATAATGCAGACTCCGACCCTGGATGCCGACGGGAATTACACATTTTTAGTTCGCGGCATACCCAATTACATAAAGATTCGGGCTACTCGTACTACCGATGGCACGCTGACCTGCACGGCCACGCCCATGAACGTATAGGAGGATAGGATCATGCCTATTTTGGGCAGCGCCCCTGGATTTGGCAGCGCTCCTGCTTTTCGGTCTCCACTCAATCCCGGGTTTGGGTTGGAATTTCCGTCATTTGCGTCTGGGTTCGAAGAGATGGAAATCACCGGGACAATTCACGTGGCCACTATCAACGGAGGTGCTCTGATTTATACGCCAGGGCAGAATGTTGGTGATTATCTGGGTGGTACGGTGACAGTATACGATTCCGCAGGCAAAATCGCTACCGGGTACCCAGGGTGTAGTAGCGGAGAAAGCATAAGTGCAGAGTTGGCAGCCGACGGGGTAGATTGGCCTGATACAAACATTGACGGCCTGGCTGATGGTTGGAATAAATTTTCGTCCGTGGCGACTTGCATCATTGTTACGGGGAATGGATTCTCAGGTAATGCACAACGGGCAGAATACAGCATAGGTACAGGTATTGTAGGACTTGTTATTTACCCTCTTACATCTGATAAATTATATAAATATTCGTTTTCATATCGCAGTAATAAATCCTTAGCTATTCGGCTTGGAACCCAAGGACCAGATATACCTTTAAATACAGGAGATGCTATAAGTACAGGATTTTTATTTAGAACTGCAACAGGGACAGGGTTTTATTTACGTCATCCATCTAATTCGAGCGTCTCCGATTATATCGAAATCGATAATGTTACTGTTAGACAGATTATCTCTCCATCTGCAACTGAGGGTTGCCTTGTTTATTCTAACATTGAGCGTACCACGCAAAATTTTGCTAGCGTTGAGACTGGATTTAACCCCAATAGCATAGCCAGAATTGTATTCAGCCCAGCATAGGAGGCTAGAAGTATGCCAAGATTAGCACTTCCGCAAGATTATGTGAAATCTTTAACCCTTTGGCAGGATTTTGAAATCCTGGGAGATTGGGTTAAGCAAGGAGAAAACGGCACAGTAGCAGCCAACACGTCGCAGTATCATACTGGATCTCAGTCAGTGAAATTGACAAGTGCATCCGGGTCCGGTGTAACAGCCAGGCGAACGCTGGGGGCTGCTGAAGATATAATGGATGGTGCCAAAAATCTGCATTTTTGGATTTATGTCGAGGATACAACAAAGGTAAATACAATCGTGATTGTTTTATTTACGACCGTCGCTACCGCATACTATCGGTATGCCTGGTCAGGAGTAGATTTTCGAAATGGCTGGAATCATATGATTCTCAATCGGCTCGATTGGGCTGTTACCGGAGCGGCCGACTGGGGAAGTATATCTGCTATTCAGATTCAGGTCAATCCAATAGTTAGTGAAATAGCAGTTGCTTCTTGGGACTCTATTTATAGTTCAGTCGAGGGAATTCCCCGCTGTGTTATCGCCTTTGATGACGCCTGCGAATCAGCCTACACTGAAGGATATGCTTACATGCATCCAAGGGGGGTGCGAGGCACCATATACGTTGTTCCTACTTTAATTGGTACGGCAGGGTACTGCACTTTAGCCCAATTGGAGGAAATGTATGATGCGGGATGGGCTCTTGCCAATCATTCGTATACTCATCCAGGGTCTCCAGATTATCTGACCGGCTTGACTCGGAGTCAAATTGAAAGTGAGCTCAGCCGGTGTTCCCAGTGGCTTATTGATCATGGATTTACCCGGGCTGCGCACCACCTGGCCTATCCTGGCGGGTATTTTAATGATGATGTTTTTGCTGCTCTTGATTCTACCGGCATGTATACGGGACGGTCAACCTTAAGTTTTCTCCAGACCGTACCTGTTGACAACTACAAGATATTAAAAAGCAAGGCTTTGGACAGTAATTTATCTTTAGCTGTAGCACGATCATCATGGATCGACCGGGCGATTAGTCGCCAAAGCACCGTATTTTTGCACGGCCACATCCTCGATGCTGTTGCTGGACCGAATACCTGGGCCATTGCCGATTTCAGGGCTTTGATCGATTATATTACAGCCCGCGGTATTAAATGTGTGACCATCGACGAGTGGTACAACGGTCTGACCAATCCAAAGTACAGGGCAATACCTATATCGAGGGCGGCAGCATGAAGCTTAACGACATGAAGTTCAATAATCAGTCTCAAAAGGATTCGGCTCATCGAACGGCCAGTCGGGAATTATTGCACCAAATATTTCCAGATACACACGACCAGCCTTTGCAGCCATATCACGATAGGACGGACCAGGTTCAAGGAAGTTTTCATGGATTCCGGTCAGAAGATGACAGGCGCGCTGTACATGGTAAATCGCGCCTAATACAAGACGGCGCTTTAAGACAGGGTCCTTCCAGGACTTTTTCTTTGTCCGAGATGAAGGCGCGGCAGCGACGAATTCAACGATTATATGGTAGTTTGCTGCCTCCCACGCCTCCCAGCCATCGTGACCAAGAGCGGCACAGTCTTTTCTCAATTCGTTTATCTCTTCTGTGGTTAAACTTCCTTTTAATTCCCACTCGAATTGCTTACATGCTTCGACGTAAGAAGAAAGGCTCATCTCCAATATCCTCTGATTCGGTTGAATTATAGGTGAAAGAAGGCAGAGAGCATACGACCTGCGCAAATCGTATGCCCCAAGAGGTAATACTTGTCTAGTTAGGGAAGCATTATACCAGTAAGGCAGTCTACCTCGCAAGTATTTTTATAAGCGCATAAGCTCGAAGAAAACTAGCTGTCATTCCCGCGAAAGCGGGAATCCAGTGTCTTTTAAACATTAACCATATTGCGAAGGTAGCTGTCAAATGGCAAAAGAATGGCCGAAGAACGTTTCTTCAGCACGAATATTTTTGACAATTAGTAGCGATTGCTATAGAATAATAAGTGCTGAAACCTCCGGTGTGAAAACACCGGATAAAAACGTTAGGCCGGTGGCCTCGGCTTTGGCCATTTTTTTTGCTAAATTGAGGTTAGCGAGTCTAAAAATCAAGTCCAAGTGTCTCGGAATCCGTGAGGACCGGGGCGGCCTACCTAACGTGGTCGTAGCAGCACTTGGGCTTTTTCTTTTGGCAGCTACCCTCGCAAACGTTAGGAGGCAGTAGCATGTCTAGTTCTACACCTCTGCCCGGAAACGGGCACGATTCTAACTCCCCTTTTTCACAGCAATCCACCAATAATGATAACTTCTCGTTAATATGTTTCAACTATGGAGAGCATGCAGTAAGGACAGCAATTGATGAGCAGGGAAATCCCTGGTGGGTGGCAAAGGATGTATGTGATATTCTGGAAATTTCAAAATATAGGGATGCTATTCAAAAATTAGATGATGATAAAAGGGTGTCCATAAAGATGGACACCCTTGGTGGACCCCAGGAAATGACAGCCATCAATGAATCCGGCCTCTATACACTCATTTTTCGTTCGAACAAACCGCAGGTCAAACCTTTCCGGAAATGGGTCACATCAGAAGTTCTCCCCTCGCTTCGCAAAACCGGCAGTTATACCATGCCTGGTGCAAAGAAGAGTACGCCGCTCAATCCTGCTACCTCGCAAGTATTTTTATAAGCGCATAAGCTCGAAGAAAACTAGCTGTCATTCTGAGCGAAAGCTCAGAATGACAGTGTCTCTCCCGCTTAAGTCTGCGGGTAATGTTTAATCCTTAACTCAGGTTAGCGAGAATGGCAGCCAAATTGACAAGAAAAATGGCAAGGGGAAGCGAAGAAAATTTTTTATTTGATAATATCTTATGCATGCAGTATAATGGATATTGTCAAATGCTTCGATGCGAAAGCATCGGGGAAAAAACTAAACGGCCGGTGGCCCCGGCAACAAG
>JBFMGO010000102.1:0-21720 GCA_040752695.1 bacterium | reverse complement strand
ACTACTATCATTGCTCAGAGCACATCCATAAGATCGCTCAAGCCCAATATGGCCATGACCCCCAAAAAGGCACTGGAATGGACAGAGGCAACGATGGCTCGTTTATTTTGCAATGAGATACGATGGGGGTCCGGGCAAGGAGCGATTACGGAACCTTCGATAAAGGGTAATTGTCCGAAAAGGCCGGTAATTATCCAAAAAGGCTGGTAAAGAACAAGAACTGGAACATCATCTGGAAAATCGTCTGGAGCATCGTCTGGAAAGTCATATTGTCTGCATTGTGCCTGCATTGTGCCTGCATGGTGTCTGCATTGTGCCTGCATGTCCGGAGGGAAAGAGCGCCAGCATACAGTCCACTATCCATCTCCCCTCCCCCCGCTTGAGGGCTTTTCCGATCACTGTCTTTTAGCCGGGAGCGTAAAGTAAAAGGTCGATCCTTTTCCCTTCTCGGAATCAAGCCAGACTCTTCCGCCATGATTTTCGATGATCTTTTTGACAATAGACAGGCCCACGCCGGTTCCCTCCACATGTTTCAGCTCTTTGAGCCTTTGAAACATCTGAAAGACTTTTTCGTGATATTCTTTTTCAATCCCGATCCCATTGTCCCTGACGAAAAATTCGTATTCTCCGTCCCGTCCGGCGCAGCCGATTTCGATCAATGCCTCCTTTTTCGTGTCCATAAACTTGATGGCATTCGAAACGAGGTTCATGAATACCTGCGTTATCCGGTGGGGATTGCAATAAAGGGATGGAAACTGGCTGCTGATGACCAGACGGATATTTTTCTCGTCGATCTTGGGTCTTAAGCCGTCGACAGCCTGCTGAACGAGCTGGCTTATCGGATAATTTTGATACTCGCCTTCGGAAGTGCCGATTTCGGAAAAATCAAGAATGTCACGGACCAGCTTTTCGGTGATTTCCGCATTTTTTCTGATCCTCTCAAGGTAGTCGATGACATCTTCCCCCAGTTCGGTCTTATGCTCACGCAAGAGAGTGTCCGCGAAGTATTTGATAACATAAAGAGGGTTCTTCAGGTCATGGGAAACGATCGAAACGAAGTTTTGTAATTCCTCGTTCTTCTCTTCCAGAGCCCTGTTCTTTGTTTCGAGCTCCTGCTGAAGGCTTTTTTCATCGGTGACATCCTCTCCGACATTGAGGATGCCTATGATGTTATTTGCCTTATCGAAGGTAGGATTGCTGTGCCAGGCTATTATCCTGACCGCTCCATCGTGAGTTACGATCGGGCATTCGTAGATGGAGGGGCATCTGTTTTGCAAGGATGCATGGAAATGGCCGATATACTCCTCCTTCCCTTCGGAGGGTGGCATCAATTGAAGCCAGCTTTTGCCGAGAATAAAATTCTTGCTGTATCCGGTTACTTCTTCACATTTTCTGTTACAGAGGATGATTTCACCATTCTGGTTGAGAACGACTATCAGGATATTGGCGGTTTCAATAAGCTGTTTCTCGAATTCCTTCTGTTTATGCAATTCGGACTGCGATGCTTCCAGTTTCTCACTGACCTGTTCGAGTTCGTCATAAGATTCCCGGAATTCATCGTGAATGGCTTCCAGTTCCTTGTATCTGCGCTTCAGCTTTTCGTTCTTTTCCCAGAGCTGCTTTTGCATACGGTTGATGATCTCGGCGAGGTGGGAAATTTCATCCTTCGAATCCACTTCTATCGAGGGGGAGTGCTCTTCTTCGCTTATGGCATCCGCCTGTCTGGTGAGGGTATCGATCGATCGGGTAAACCTGATTACGAAAAGGCCAAGGGTAATACTGGCCAGGAAAACGAGAGCGGCCAGAGAGGAAAAAATAATTCGCCTGATACGATAGTAAGGGGACAGGGCTGAATCGAGTGACTCTTCAACGACCACTCCCCAGTTCATTCTATCGATAGACGTTGCCACGCCAACGACTTCGGTATTTTTATTTCCCGCATAGATCAATGGCGCCCCGAGATCATTCTGGCTGGCACCGAAGATAAACTGCTTTACCTTCTTAATATGACTGAAATCAATCGCTGTGGAAACTAATCCGATGTCAGAATGGGCTATTAATTTTCCATTCTTATCGATGAGGTAAATCGTTGTTTCCGGTCCCGATTTGACGGAGGATATTTTCGTCCAGAGCCCGCAGAGCGACACCCCTGCCTTGATAGTCCCCCTCACTCTATTGTCAGCGAAATTCCTGACCGGCATAACGACATCGATCATGGGTACTGCGCGGTAAGACGGATATACGGGACTGACAAACAGGTTTTCCTGAAGAGCGGTTTTTTCCTGTTCAGTACGGCCAGAGGCTTCCCGTCCGCCACGGGCAAGGTCAACAGTCTGTTTAAAAACTGTCACACATTCTTTTCCCTGATTATCGAGGAGCGTCAATTGATCGACATCGGGCATTTTCTTTACATACCGATCGAGAATTTCCTGCTGCTGATCCCCCCACAGGTCTCCTTCCTCTCCCAGGGTGCCAGCCAAAGAGGAAAGGTCATTCATAATGCTCGAGAGGAACAGGTCTGTTCCATCTTTGATATTTGTTGACAATTGTTTATTTTTATTGCTGATCTGCTCGATGATATTCATTTTGAAGGAAATGGCACAAATCAGGCCAAGCAGAATAAGGGAAAAGACAAGAACGGCGGACAAGGATATGATAAGCTTATTTTTAATCCTATCCCACCAGGGGACGGTTGAGGAGTGTCTCATTGAGAAGCTTTTTATTCTAAGCCAGGCTGCCTTGAGTTCGAAAAACTCTTACGTAAGTTTAGTAAGAAAAAGACTTCGTAAGAAAACACTTGCCCGACAAAAAAACAGTTATTTTTATGAATATACCATAATGTAACAGGTTAATCAACAGATAAACAGATAAACAGATAAACAGGCAAACAGATAAACAGGTAAACGGATAAGCAGGTAAACGGATAAGCAGGCAATTCTGCTGTTCCCTATTGCCCCGCCATAAGACAGGTGCCAGGAACCCTCTGGTTCAAAAGGTGAAAGCTTCCGGTCCTCCCTGTGCGCCAATAGTATTTCGGGAACTATCGGGATTATTGTACATTTTTTGGGAATCTCCTGCATGATGGCAGACGGATTCAGGGCTCAGCCGATAATCCCCCTGGTTTGGATCGATAAACAATGGGTCCTGGGAAATATTTCCATTGATTCCCAGATAATCCGCATCCTGGATATCGGAAAACCTCGGCCTTGAGAGCATCTTGAAATCAATAAGGCAAAGGTCGTCCTGGTTTCCCCAGAGGATCGTATTGAGCACCTGAAATTCGCCGGCTGATCCAAAAATACCCCCGCCGAAACTGGCATGGTTACGGGCCAGAGTATTATTGACCAGAGTGGCCGACGAGTCGATACAACTGCATCCTCCGCCGGAATGCAAGGCTTTATTTTCGACGATGAAATTGTTTTGGATAAGAGCCTTATCCGCATTACAAAATAATCCTGCTCCAAAATGGGCGGTATTTCGAATAATCCGGTTCTTCATGATTTTGGGAGATGCATGAAAAGAAAAAATTCCGCCTCCCAGGACCGTGGCCTGATTATCGCTGATGGTATTTTGAAGAATACTGGGCGAGGAGGAAGGTGCGCAGTAAATCCCTCCTCCAAATTGAGCTTTGTTGTCTCTTATGGAGCTGTTGATAATGGTGGGGGAGGAATACGAATCACACAAGATTCCCCCTCCCTTCAGGGGACATTCCCGGTTCGGGTCGGACCCCATGACCGTAAAGCCATCAAAAACAGCCTGGCAATCCTTCCCGAAAGAAACGACCGGGCCGTTTCCCGTTCCCATGAGAATCGTTTCCTTCGCTCCCAAAGCGCTGCGAAGGGTTAGTTTTTCCTGGGTAATGCTGATGCCCTTTGAGGAAATGGAATACCTTCCCGGCCCCACGATAATAGTGTCTCCTGAGACTGCAATTTTGAGGGCCTCCTCCAGGGTGGGGAATTCATCCGGCACGAAGAGCTTTCTGTGCACTATCGATCCCCGGTGACAGGACTGGAGAATCAGACACAGCAGCAGCACCCCTGAGATAAGCATCCTCTGTCGTTTCATAAGCATCCATCACTCCTGTGGTTTCTCAAAAGGGATGAGGATATTTATGCCGGTGTTCAGGTTGCGGTAAATTCGGTTCTGTTCAATCACGCCCCTTTGAATGTCCAGGACTAATCCGGCGGTAAGATTCCCTGCAAAGACATTCCTGACAATCCGTGCATCTTTGAGCCCATAGAAGGCAGCCCCCGCCCGCAGGTTATTACAGATCTGATTCCCCTGGACGGTGGCATCGGTAATATTTTCAATCCGCATTCCGGCTCTCAGGTTTCCATAAATGTTATTTCCCTCAATGATGACGGTAATTTTTTCCTGCTGATTGTTAATTCCCCGCAAGCCGATGCCTGCCCGCCAGTTATCCCGGATCGTATTATCCTGAATCACGATGGGCTGATCATGAGTGACCAGATCAAGGCCGCCGATCCCGCTTCCATTCCGGTAGCAAAGATTCCGGACTATCCGCGGCCGGGCATATTCTCTTATTCCAATACCCGGCACGTCCTGCTCGCTGTCTTTCGCCTGGTCGGCATGGTTCTCGAATATCTCGTTATCCTCAATCAAGGCGAGTGAATTCGGCCCATTAGCGATACCCGTACCGGTATTATCGTAAATTACGTTGTTTTGTGCCACAGGTTTTGCTACTGTCTCCAGAGGAGATCCCATGGACGGCCCCAACCCTGTCAGGAGCATCCCTCCCCCTTTGCCCTTCGAGTGGTTTTTGCAGATAATATTATTGATCACGGTGGCAGAGCAGCCCCGCACTTCCACCAGGTATAATTTATCAATAGCTTTGACTGGAAAATTACAGATCGTGAAGCCGTCGAGTTTCATCGGAGCACTGGTTTCTTTCTGGAAACTCACCAGATAGTCCGGAGGATCAAGCTTTGATCCATCGATAATAGTCTGGAGCGTTCTTTGATAGACCTTTTTTTCTCCGGGGCCGTCTACCAGCGTTTCCCCCTCGGGCCCGCTGTCGCTCACCAGTGATACGCCTTCCTTGATGATAATCTTCTCGTAATACGTGCCGGGCCCCACCCGGACGGTATCTCCGAATTCTGCCGTATCAATGGCCTCCTGGATTGTAGGGAAATCATCCGGGACGAAAAGATCGCCGCCTGTGCATTCAGTCGCACCAAAGACAGATAAAAGGTAAAAGAGAATGCACGGAAAAAAGAAAGCGATGAGGAATCCTTTATCTTTTGGCTCATGCATCATGGTCGCTCGATGCCTTTTTTCATGCCTTATTTCCCTCCCAAAAGTGCCGAAATCCACCGTACCTCAACTTTTCAAAGTGAATATGATTGTATCAGGAAGGGGAGAATTTATCCAGTTTAATTCTTCGTTTCTGTGTCTCTGGGGCTGCCTTTTGTATTTTATGAGCTATGAGCTTTGCTGAGCCTGATGGTTTCTTGAACTGCGCTCAGCAGTTCGGCCAACAGGTAAGGCTTTTGGAGAAACCGGAATTTTCTTTTGCATATGAGCGGCCATTGTGACTTCTGGTCTGTGTAACCGCTGCAAAACAGAATTGGCTGTTCCGGTCTGAGGGCAAGGAGATGGTCAACCAGTTCAATGCCGGTCTTATCGGGCAGAACCACATCACTGAAGACCAGATGAAAAGAATCCCCGCTAGCTGAAAAAATATCCGATGCTTCCCTGGCACTGGCAGCCTCACACACGATATAGCCGTTTTTCCGAAGTGCCTGTGCAGCAAATTGACGGGCGCCCTGCTCATCCTCCACCAGGAGGATTCTTTCTCCATTGCCCTGAAGTCCCTGCAGCGGCAAGGCCCGTTCATGGTTCTTTTCCGGGAGCTTGACAGAGAAAACCGGCAGAAACATCCTGAAAGTCGAACCCTGGCCAGGCTGGCTGGAGACATCTATCCACCCTTCGTGCTGTTTGATAATGCCGTAGACGGTAGATAAACCGAGCCCTGTGCCGTTTCCCGGACCCTTGGTGGTAAAAAATGGCTCAAAGATCCTGTCCATCACCGCTCTGTCCATTCCGCATCCCGTATCGGTTACTGACAGGCAGACAAATGTGCCTGGACGCCCTTCAGGGATAACCCTGCACTCATTTTCAGTCAGGACCACACTATCGGACCTGATCGTGAGTCTGCCCCCACGGGGCATGGCATCGCGGGCATTGACCGACAGATTCATGATGACCTGCTCGATTTGCCCCGGATCGGCTTTTACCGATCCAAGCCCTGATCCAAGATCGGTGACCAGATCGATGTCTTCCCCGATGAGGCGTCGAAGCATCTTTTCCGTACTGGCGATAACCTTATTGACATTCAATACCTCCGGCTGGAGTATCTGCCTGCGGCCAAAGGCCAGAAGCTGCCGGGTCAGTATGGCGGCCCGGCTGCTGGCACTCTTGATTTCCTCGGCAAACTCATGTACCTCTTCACTGCTGACACAGCCATCCATCAAAAGCTCACTAAAGCCCATAATGGCCTGCACCAGGTTATTAAAGTCATGAGCTACACCACCGGCCAGCATGCCGATCGCCTCCATCTTCTGCGATTGACGAAGCTGGGCTTCGCTCTGGCGCAGCGCCTCCTCGGTCCTTTTGCGCTCTTGGATCTCTTCTTGCAGTGCCCTGTTTGCTGAGAGAAGCTCGGCGGTTCGCTCCTTTACCTTAACCTCTAATTCGCTCCGTATCCTTTGCAATTCTCCTTCTGTCCGCTTGCGCTCGGTGATGTCCTTGAAATTCTCGACAATGCCGATCAACTCCCCCTGTGCCCCGCGAAACGGTGTCGCTGTCACCATACACGAAATTCTGCTGCCATCGCTGCGCTCTTTTTCGACATCACACTCGATACGCTCTTCACCGCTGAGGATTCTGGCTAACGGGCAACCGGGAGTGTGGCACAGGTTACCCCAAAATACTTCATAGCACTTTTTGCCAAGTGACTCATCCCTCCCCCTCCCCGATAGTGAAGCAAACATTTCATTAATCCGAAGTATGGTAAAATCCTTGTTAACTACCCGCATGCCATCGACCGCGGTATTAAAAATCTGCTTGAGTTCCATATAGGCACATTTACTCGCCTGCTCCGCCTGTATCCGCTGAATGGCTTCACCCAACTGCAGTGCCGCTCCCTCCAGCGCCTCTACCATATTCAAAGGAATCATGTTCTCCCGGCGATCGGCCACGTGGATCAACCCAAGATTTTGCTCATGCAGTCGGATCGGCACCAGAGCTACCGATTCATATCCCGCCTGATTACACCTGTTGCGGATTTGCCTTTTCTGTTTTTCCGAAACCGTGGCCAGGAAACGGGTCGTACCATTTATGAAGAAGGAGCCGTTTTTTGTGTAGAAGGAGAACTTCGGATCCGTTGCCCCTTTAATGACATCGATACACATACACTGATCTGAATTGATTGACAGAGGGCTCTCTTCTTCATAAAATTCCCGGCTGAAGCCCGCATAGACATGATAGGGAATACGGCCCTCATTATCCAGGATGCGGATCCCCGCTGCCTCGCAGCCGGTGAATTTTCGAACTTCATCCCTGAATTCCTCAAGTAAAGGAACTGTCTCCGTATGCCAGTTAGTAATTTTAAGAAAAAGATGAGATGCCTGAATCGTCTGTTCCATCCACCGGCGCTCTTTTTCCTGTCTGTCCCTTTGCGATCTTGTATTGAGTATAGGAGCTATATGGCCGGCAGTGATTTCCAAAAGATCCTGATCATCTTTGGTATAGTCAACTCCCTTGTCAGCTACCAGAATCTGCCCGATAATACTATCCTGATAAAGGATCGGCACAGCCAGAGCCCGCAGAAGTGCAGGATGCCCTTCAGAAACGGAAAGAGGGGTATTCGAGTACAGGGTCTTTTTCTCTTTCAGGGATTGCCCCCAGATGCCTTCCCACGATTCTTTCGAAAAGATCAATTCTTTGTTGCAGGTCAGAGACTGATTCCGGGGGTCTTTAGTTAAAGAGAAACTGGCAAGGGCTCCATCCTGGTTGATATAACCAAAGTACCCGCGCTTGCTCTCCGTTACGCTTAAGATCACCTCCAGCACTGCCGTGTATATCTCGGCATCGGTGGGGATAGTGAGAAAAATGCCGGCGATCCGGTTCCTGATAATCAGTTCCCTCTTTGATTTTCGCAGCGCCTCTTCAATCTGTCTCCGTCTGGCCATAGTGAGCCGTGCATAGACAGCAAAGGTAAGGATAAGCCCCAGAACAAGCAAACGCGACCAGATCACCAGAGGGTTCACCGTAAGTAACTGGCTGATAAAAGATCCTTTGTGGAATACGAAAGAACAAAGAACCGATTCGATGATGACGAAAAATACCGACAACCCAATCCCTAACCACAGTAAGTGATCCTTGATACCAAGACATCTCATACTCTCATACTTCATCGCGCTTCCCTTCAGGTGTGTATGACGCCAAATCTCTCTCTATTTCAACGCAACGCTCCCTACAGCCCTCACATCCCTCTGCGAAAATCTCATTTTCCGCGTGAAGCCCTTACTTTTCAATCGGAAAATGAGCTGGAGCATTACGGATATTTTATTACTCAAAGAGGCGGGCTTTGGGTAAGCCATGGAGTTCTTTACCGATAGTTACCAGGCATATTTTTTGGTATGAAATTTTTTGGTATGAAATTCTCTTGTATGATGTTCTCTTGCAGGGGATTCTCTTGTATGAGTTCTTATATATAAGCCCTGGCCGATAAATCGGGGTAGGAACTTAAGATAAAATAGAAATTTCAGGATAGTCGGCCACCCGGCAGACTATTATTCGCCCCGGTAGCTCATTATTTAAGGAGGGAAAAAGGTAAGAGCGTCCCCAGGGGGATTCGAACCCCCGTTACCGCCGTGAAAGGGCGATGTCCTTGACCGGGCTAGACGATGGGGACATAATGGCCTAAACGTGAGAATGGATTATACACACTGTTTTCTCTTTTGTAAAGAATTTTATTTCATACGCTTTACTTTTTGGAAAATGCAGCAGCTCTCACAGGAAATAAGGGACGGCCCTTATTCCACTGAACGAAAAGAAGAAAAAAACCGTTTCAGCTTCGGGTGAGCTGGCGGTATCTGATCCGATGGGGCTGATCCGCTGCCGAGCCAAGCCGTGCCCTTCGATCCGCCTCATAATCGGAGTAGTTGCCCTGAAACCAGACAACCTTGCTGTCGCCCTCAAAAGCGAGGATATGCGTGGCTATCCGGTCGAGAAACCAGCGGTCGTGGCTGATCACCACGGCGCAGCCGGCGAAGTTTTCGAGCGCTTCTTCAAGGGCCCGCAGGGTGTTGACATCGAGGTCGTTGGTCGGTTCGTCAAGGAGCAGGACGTTGGCTCCCTCCTTGAGCATCTTCGCCAGATGGACCCTGTTCCTCTCACCGCCGGAAAGTGAGCCGATTTTCTTTTGCTGATCCGAGCCTGAAAAGTTAAACCTGGCAACATAGGCCCGTGAATTGACTTGCCTGCTTCCCAGTTGGATGGTATCGATG
The DNA here is from genome assembly GCA_040752695.1 of bacterium. GTDB lineage: Bacteria > SZUA-182 > SZUA-182 > DTGQ01 > DTGQ01 > DTGQ01. The sequence goes on along the minus strand of JBFMGO010000102.1, from coordinate 12,187 downwards.
CCGTCCGAGACCTCTTCCCAGACCGTTTTGTCGGGATTGAGTATATTACGGCTCTGATCGACATAGGCCAGACTGGCAGTTTCTCCGATACGGATGTTTCCGCTGTCAGGCTGCTCCTGTCCGGTGATCATCTTGAAGAGAGTTGTTTTTCCTGCGCCATTAGGTCCGATGACGCCCACAATTCCACCAGGAGGCAGGGAGAAGGACAGATTATCCATAAGGAGCCGCTCAGCATATGCCTTGCTGATGCCATCGGCCTCAATGACCACTTTTCCCAGCCTCGGGCCGGCGGGGATGTAGATCTCGAGTTCGTCTGCACGCTTTTCAACCTCCTGGCTCAAGAGAGTCTCGTAGGAATTGATGCGTGCCTTGCTTTTCGCACTGCGGCCCTTGGGCGTCATCCGTATCCATTCGAGCTCTCGCTGTAGGGTTTTCTGTCGCTCGGTTTCCGACTTCTCCTCCTGCCGCAGGCGCACCTGCTTCTGCTCGAGCCAGGATGAGTAGTTGCCCTGCCAGGGAATGCCTGCACCGCGATCCAGTTCAAGAATCCATCCTGCCACATTGTCGAGAAAGTAACGGTCGTGGGTCACGGCAATGACGGTGCCGGGATAGCGCTGAAGGTGCTGCTCAAGCCAGGCGACCGACTCGGCATCGAGGTGGTTGGTCGGCTCGTCAAGAAGCAGGATATCCGGCTGCTGAAGCAAAAGACGGCAAAGGGCTACACGCCGTCTTTCCCCGCCCGAAACCACCTTGACCGGTGTTGAGCCCGCCGGACACCGTAAGGCATCCATGGCCATATCGAGCCTGCTGTCAAGATCCCATGCATTGAGGGCATCGAGTTTTTCCTGCACTACACCCTGGCGATCGAGAAGCGAAGTCATTTCATCGTCCGACATCGGTTCGGAAAATCTCTCGGTGATCTTTTCATACTCTTTGAGCAGATCAACCGTTTCCTGGACACCCTCCTCGACTATCTCTCTGACCGTTTTTGACTCGTCAAGATGCGGCTCCTGTTCGAGAAACCCGATTGTGTGGCCGGGAGAAAGAACGGTCTTGCCGAGAAAATCCTTATCGACTCCGGCCAGGATTCGCAGCAGTGAGCTTTTCCCCGATCCATTCAATCCAATAACACCAATCTTGGCGCCGTAGAAGTAAGAAAGATAAATATCCTTGAGAACCGCTTTCTTTCCGTAATACTTACTGACTCCAATCATTGAATAAATGACCTTATTTGGTACGTTGTTGCTCATCTTCGGTTTCCGATGCCTCCTGGCAAATGGGATTTAATAGGTTTTTTGTATGGAATTTTTTATCTATTGTTTTTACCGGCATTTTACCGGTGTTTTACTAATATTTTACTGTTTTATTTGCTGTTTCTTACTATTCTTTTTATTGTTCCTTATTATTAACATCCTTTGGGAAATGCGCCGAAAGAGCTTAAAAACCTGTCCCCGCGACAGAGCTTTGAAGACCCCTCCCCACAATGCATCTCGTTATCCTTCACGGGGAGCATTATGATATGCTTTCAAAGCGGTCATGTCAACCGAAAAGACAAGGTCCGTTCACCGATACCTTTACCGGTACTTTTACAAAAACATAATCATTTTCCTGGTCATGAGAAAAGAGCAGATAAACCGAAAGTAACTTCTGATATGTCTATACCAAAATATCTCTTCCTTCCTTTTCCAAAGGTGGATGGAGGGATTTTCAACAGAGGGCTTTTGAGTTAGGTTTTGAGCTTCAGGCGGGGTGATTTTTAAGCATGATAAATCTTCATGGAGGATACATCTATGGCTGCAAAGGTTCTTCACATCAAAAGAAAACTCAACATTGCCGCCGAATCTCTCGTCAATGTGCATAATTTCCGCTACCAGGAGGGTGAAAGTGTTGACTCGGGAATCATCGTGAATAACCCCAACCTGAGCTTATATTGCCTGGATGACTCGAAGGGCCGGGCGATCTTTGTTGAAGTCCCGCCGGACATTGATCTTTCCGAAGCCCCTTTCTATTATCAGGCCCAGTTTCAACATGCACTCCGGCTGATCGCCGTGCCTTATGAAGATTTTCATCAATTGGCTAAAGAGGCGGGGGATCCGTTCGGGACCCTTGTTCTCATCTACTCGGTAGGGCGTTGCGGATCTACCCTTCTCAGTAAGGTATTCAACCGTTTGCCTGAGGTCATCAGCCTGTCCGAGCCTGATGTTTTTACCCAGATCGTGACTTTGAGAAACCCGGACGGAAGCCGCGATCGCGATCTGGCGGAACTTCTCCTCAGTTGCACCCGCTTTCTTGTCAACCCCGCATCGGGTATCAGGATCCCCTGCCTGGTAGTCAAGTTCCGCAGCTTTGTTATCGAGATTGGGGATCTCATATACAGCATGTTTCCTCAGGCCAGAATTATTTTTCTTTACCGGAATGCGGAAGACGTCGTCGAGTCTCTCATTCGCGCTTTTGGACCATTGGGGGTCTGGGGCTGGATGCTGCGGGCAGGGAAAACCTCGGTAATGGCTCGGTTTCTGCTGCGCGTCTTCGTGGCTCGGAGAAAAAAAATGCTGAGCCGCCTGATTCCCCTGATCCGGAATTATCCCTCCAGGATCTATACGGATTTTGGCAGCATGGGCTTGCTGCTCATCATGTGGCTGTCGGTTATGCACCGCTACCTGCTCTTTTACCGGCAGGGGATTCCGATGGTCAGCCTCCGCTATGAGGACCTGATAGCCAACCCTCAGGAGATGGTCAAATCCCTCTTTGAATACTGCGGCCTGCCGATTTGCGATGTATCGCAGGCATGCAGGGCTTTCGAGCAGGACGCCCAGCTTGGCACCCGGCTGGCCCGAAAACCTCCCGGACAGCGCTACCTGGACATGAAAGATCTTCTGAAAATGTACCACCTTCTCAAGAGCCACCCTGATGTTCAGACTCCATACTTTGTCGCTCCCGGTACCTTGACCGTGGAGTAGGGGTCGTCAACCTTCCTTTTTGCCTCGAACGGGGACGATCGGTGACGACCAATTCCTTTACCGGCGTGCCATCACTCCAATTCCCCATGTACCTCTGCTGGGGAGTGTTGCCAAGCGCATACTCCCGGTTCGTGCCATAAAATGCCGCGTCAGTAAGCGCGTCAAACAGCTTCCATGTGCCATAATAATCAAGGGCATTGGTATCGACGCCTCCTATGAATCCGGCACTCCCCGTAGCGTTACAGGTAGGAGCCAGGTGATCGGCTATCAGAGACGGCTGCCCGTAGTTATCCGATATTATAATGATAAAGTCTTTGTTTTCAAACGGCACCCGGCTGACAGAGCGAAAGACCATGACTGAGTCATCGGCTGACAAAAAATCCCGGTCAGCCGCAACCACCAGAAACAGGGTCCGGGACGGTATCGCTGACAAGTCCTCCATGGACAGCATCGGTACCATCCTTGGCTCGACCGACATGATCGCCTTTGGGACAGGCAGGCCGGATTGCCGGGCCAGTGCAGCGACATTGAGGGCCAGTATCCCGCCAACTGAATGCCCCACTACGGCAAATTTGTCAAGGTCCGCTTTGGGGTGGCCCTGGCCCTGGTTTTGACTCTGGTCTTGGGCCTGATTTTGGGCCTGGTTTTGAAGCAGCTCAATCGCATCCACAATTGCCTGGATGCAGTTTGAGGTATATCTGTTACTGGTAAACAGGGAACTCCAGGATTGATATACCGGATAAATAACGATATTACCCTTCCTGACCAGATGCTCTATCCATGTATCGTAATAATCCGGGTTGGACCCTCCCCACCCATGGATGAAAACTATCACTGGTGCAGTCTCCGGCCTGGGCCCATCCGGTTCGAACAGGTAATAGGTTAAATCATCGGAGCCGTGTACTGTCTTGATAACCTTGCTGCAAGTGTAATCCGCGCCGCCCGGACCTTCCGGCGGCTGGTCCGGTGCAACAGCGGCCTGTACCGGCGATAAGCCTATCATGAAGGTCATAAATAAAATGATAGGTACGATATGTATATTTCGTCTCATGGTTACTGCATTTATGATACTTATACCACTTATTGTGCATAGTATGTTCATTATTCTCATTCCACTCGCTCTAATCATTATTGAATCCCCCCGTATCGTTAATTAATTGAACATAAATATTATAGCACAATAATTAAATAATTGCTCTCAATAAAAATTTAATTCACGAATCTCCGGTTGCGAGCTACGAGTTTTTATGCCACCATTTCACTTTCCGGGTTCCGCCCTCGATTCTGTGATTCTTCTTTGAAACCACGTATGAGAAACTGCAGGAAAGCCACTCTTAACCTCTTGACAAAAAGGCTCTCGCCTGGTATTGTTAAATTATAATTTTTTAGATTTCCAGGCAGATATTTGCAACGATCCCCTCTATTTTCCCCTTTATATATAAGGGGATATATCTTTCCCTTTTCGAGAAGGGGTTCTTAAGGGGATTTCCAAGTGCATATCAATTGCTGGAAATCTATATCAATTTCTATTGATATTTCAATCAGTTACTGAAAAATGCAAAAGTATAGTCAATTTGTCTGTTAGCGGGGAATTGGGATCAAGAAGATTCCCATTTACTCTTTGAGAACCGGAAAGGGTTTTATTCCGCTTGTAGCAGTCATAGTTTAATTTTTATCGATAGTATTACGCACACTTATATTATTACTATTTTTAAAAAATAGTGACCAGTGCACTGCCAGATCAATTACATGGTAGTGCAGAGGAAAAGAAGTCGAAGCCATGAAGGCTTCTTCCGGCAAGAAAATACCGGAGGAAACTTTTCATGGCTTTTTTGCTTTCAGGCTGGAAATTTTTACGCTGGTATACCGTTGCCAGCAGGTTAAAATTTTTGCTTTCGAGCTGAAAATTAAGCCATTATTACGCCGGGAGAAGAAGAAAGATGAGAAGGAAGTTACCTCTTTGCTTGGTTATGGTCTTTGGTTTGATTGTCACTTTTTATACCTGTTCATCTGCCAAAATACGTACCGATTCACCTGCCAAGTCCCAGAAGCCACATGCTGAGGATAAAAACCAGGATGGTAAACCGGACCTGTGGGGTTACTACAGCGATCGGGGCGATCTGGAGAGGGTTGAAATAGACTCCAATTTTGATGGCCAAATCGACAACTGGCAAACCTATCAGGCTGGAAAAATCCTTACCATGATCAGGGATACTGACTTTAACGGGCAAAAGGACACCTGGGATTATTTTGAAAATGGCGTCCGGACCAGACAGGAGCATGACCAGGATGGCGACGGTGCCCCTGATCACTGGGTTCAACTGGGGGAGAACGAGAAACTGACTGCCACAAGCAGTGATAAAAACCGCGATGGAAAGCCGGACCTTTGGATCGAATACAATAAGGAGGGAAAGCCTGTACTGGAGAAAATCGACCGTGACTTTAATGGACAAATCGACCAGGTCAAGAAATACCGGGGGAACGAGCTCTCCGAGGTTCAACGGGATACGAATGCCAGCGGTACAATGGACACCTGGGATTACTTTAAGCAGGGGAAGCTCGACCGGCAGGAACGCGATCAGAACGAGGATGGAAAAGTAGATGGACGGGTCTTCTTTGATGCAAACGAAAATATTCGCGAAAGCAGACAGGACCGCAATTTCGATGGCCGGGAGGATCTTGTCGGCGAGTATAAGAACGGCGTGCTTGAGCTCCAGAAGCGTGATAGCAACGCCGATGGACACATGGATGTATGGGATTATTTCCGGCAGGAAAAACTGGCCAGGCAGGAGCAGGACAAGAACGAGGATGGAAAGGCCGATCAGTGGCTCTGGTTCGATGCAGACGAAAAACTTGCCAGAAGTGAGCAGGATACCGATTTCGATGGCATAACTGATCAGCGAAGCTTCTTTGAGAAAGGACGGATTATCCGGATGGAAGAGGCAACCGGCAAGGATTTGACCAAGGGCATGGTCGAGAGTACGGACAAGGGCCTGAACAGGGGCGCGGACAAGGGCGAAGTCAAGGGCACGGCCAGGGATTCGGCCAGAGACGTGGCCAAGGACTCGGCCAAGGGTTCGGGCAAGAGTTCGGCCAAGGGTTCGGGCAAGAGTTCGGCCAAGGGTTCGGGTAAGGGTTCGGCCATTGATTTGGACAAGGATTCAGGCAAGGGCTTGATCTTCGATCGCGTCTCTTACTATGAGAATGAAAGACTGCGTCGCCAGACCCTTGATGAAAATAAAGATGGGAAGATCGATCTTGAGATCTTCTTCGACAGCCAGGGGCAGGTCGAAAGGAGCACTCTGGACCAGGACGGGGACGGCCGCATGGACAGCTTCACCACCTTTGCCAAAGGGGTTCCCCAAAAAAGGGAGATGGATACCAGTGGTGATGGCAGGGTCAATCTCTGGATACAGTACCGGAACGGGAAAGCTGTCGAGCAGCAGGAGGACAGCAATAAAGACGGAAAAATCGATATTTGGGTGGAGCTTGATGCAAACGAGCTCCCGAAAAAAAGCCGCCAGGATTCAAACTTTGATGGCACCATAGATCTTTGGGCTGAGTATGAAAAGGGCAAAATCAGCAAGGCATGGCAGGACAGCGATACAGACGGTAAAGTGGATAGCTGGGATTTTTACCAGAAGGGGGAACTTATTCGCAAGGAGCAGGACTCCAACGGGGACGAAAAACCTGATATCTGCTGGCATTACCAGGGGAAGGTAATCCAGAGCAAGGAAATGGATACCAACCTTGACGGCCGCATGGACACTACCGAAATTTATTCACCTGCCGGGAAAATGATCCAAAGCAAACAGGATGAGGATGAAAACGGCAAGTTCGAACTTACTTGGTGTTACGATGAGCAGGAGCATCCGGTCAGAGGGGAAAAAGATAAGGACCAGGATGGCCGGACAGACCTTTGGATCTTCTACAAGGCCGGAAAACTTGAGCATATCGAGGAAGACACAGACCACGACGGGAAAGCTGATTTCTGGGAATACTACGATCACACTGAAGCAGTAACCTGCCGCAAACAAGATACAAACCATGACGGAGTCGCTGATAAGATCGACAATCTCACTCAGTAATACATAGCCCGGTGAGGCATTACCTGATAAGGCAATGACTTGATAAGGCAATGCCCTGATAAGGCAATGACTTGGCAAGGCATCATCTGCCAACGGCTTACTCTGACAAAGCGATATCTGACAAGGCATTCCCTGATAAGGCAGCGGCTGGATAAGGCGATACCTGATAAGACCTTAATTTCAAGGAGAAGGAAATATGATTAGCTTTTTGATGAAAGGCGGACCATTAGTTATACCAATCGTTCTGTGTTCTCTGGTTTCTGTAGCTGTAATCTCCGAGAGGCTGTTCCGGTTTCATCGGGCGCAGCTCAAGGACCCACTTTTTCTGGATAAGATCAAGGAGTTGATCAAGGAAGGGAGAGTAGAAGATGCACTCAAGGAGTGCAAGCAGACTAAGGGGCCTATCGGAAATATCCTGGCCAAGGGAATTGAAAAGTCTCATTACAGCGGATGCTGCAAGAACCTGGCGGAAATAGAAAAGGCTCTCTCTCATGCTGGTCAGCAGGAACTGCGGGACCTTGACCGCTATCTGCCCACTCTGGCTACCATAGGGAATATCGCCCCCTTGCTGGGACTTTTCGGTACGGTGACCGGAATGATCAAAGCCTTCATGGTCATTCAGCAATTAGGGGGAAAAGTCAATGCCAGTGTCCTGGCCGGGGGAATCTGGGAGGCACTCCTGACCACCGCCTTTGGGCTGGCCGTGGCTTTGCCTACGGTTGTGGCCTATAATTACCTGGTCGGGAAGGTGGAGAATTTCAGCCATGACATGCAGGATTCCTCGGTGGAGCTTCTGGAAGTATTGCATGAGAAGCATATCGTGTGAGAAGCAGACTGTCTCTGTATCGTGTGAGAAGCAGACTGTATAAGAAACAGCGGTATGAGCAATGAATATCTGATAGTATGGAGCATATGAAGCAGATAGATCAAACCTAATCAAAAAGTGGAAATGGAATAAGGCTATGATTGAAATCAGTTACCGAAGGAGGCTTGACGCCTCAATGAATATGACGCCCATGATAGACATTGTCTTTCAACTTTTGATTTTTTTCCTTCTTACCACTAATTTTGTAACTACTGAGGGTATCCAGGTAAAACTTCCTCAGGCCAGGGCGACCGCGGCCCAAACCCATGAGGAGATTACGGTTTTTATATCCAAGGAGGGAAGGATTTTTCTCCAGCAGGAAGAACTGAATGAGAGCCAGTTGTATGGCCGTCTGGCCGGGATGATTGCAAATGCCCAGTATAAGCTGGTCATTGTCAAAGCGGATCGGGGAATTATCCTGAACAAGGCGGTTAAAGTGATGGATATCGCCAGGAAAGCCGGTGCAGAGAGACTTTGCATCGCTACGGACGGAGATCTTTAGATGACAAAATATGGTGAAACGCCAGAGGTCTTGAAACGAGTGAGATCTTGAAACGCATGAGATCTTGAAACGATCATTGAGACAGAGTTGCTTTTGAGTGTTGGGAATACAAATGCCGAGAAAAAAAACAAAAAACCATACCATAAGATATTTTCTTCTCTTTTCCTTTGTACTGCATACGATTTCCTTCCTGGCTGCGGGCCGATGGGTACATCTGCGCGCCTCTGATCTTTTGTTCGAAGTGGACTTACGGGCCATGCCTTTGAAAGAAGATAATCAAACCACAAGACAAGCCCAGCCGCCGAGGGATATTCCCAAGCCTTACCTGCGTCCCAAGCCTCTCTCTCAGGCGCGGAACATGAAAGTTGCAGACAGGTCACCGGCGCCCATAAACCCTGCTTTTTCGCAGACATCGCCCGCGCCACTCATTGACAGTGAAAAAGCACTTAATTCCGGTGCAGTGGAAAAACTTTCTGTTCCTCTCTCCAATTCCAAAGACCGCTCCGATGGAGGGCTTTATGTACCCTGGTCCGGCTCTTCAGGCCGGTCCGGCGGTTCGGCTGTAGTCGGTCAGATTGCGCCTGGCTCTCTTCCCCGGATTCCGCTTCAGGCCAAAGTCGCCTATGAGCATCTTGACCAGACCCTGGCCTATCAGAGAATGATCCATCGTCATATTGATGAACACAAAAAGTTCCCCCCTCTGGCTGTCCGGATGGGATGGGAAGGAAATGTCGATGTCCAGTTCCTTCTTCACCGTGACGGACGGGTGGAGCAGATTCAGGTAATCCGGAGCTCCCGGATCGATCTATTAGATAATGCGGCCTTGGCCGCGGTAAAGGATGGAAACCCTTTTCCCCCTTTCCCCGGCAGCATGCCGGAGGATTCCATCTTGATCGAAGTGACCTTGAATTTTTCATTGCGGGGTGCAGGGATACGGTAAAGTTGATGGTAAAGTTGGATGTCTGAATACTGGATGCCAGCAGCCTGCCGGAGAATGAATACCGGCTTTGATTCTCATTTTCGGCTGCCATTTCTTTTAATTTTGGCGTCATAGGGGTTATGAAATCTCTATATATTTTGTAGGATAAAGTATATTGTTTTTATACCTGTTAAGGTGATAATCAGGCAGTACTACTCATAATTAGGAGAATAATTACTTTCTTCTAATGGTCTTGTACTCATTTCACTGGTACCAATCTTGCCTTAATAAATCAACAGGCATATTCAAAAATATTCGCTCATATTTATCAGACAACACACCGACTATAAAAGACATCAAATTTCATCATTCCCGCGAAGGCGGGAATGACAAAGAAGGGGTGTGGTGGCTACTGTATATGAGCGAAGATATTAAAATAAGAGAAAGGAGATGAAAAGGGAGAAAAGAGCAAAAGCTCAGAGCATGCTGAAAACATACGTTGAAATCCTTTAGAACTGCTTTGCGGATTGGAAAGGGGAATTTCCAAAATGATGATCGAGAAGAGGCTCTCACGGTTATTTTTCATAACGGTCACTTTATCGTTTGCTTTATTCTTAACGTATTCACCCACATCCACAGCTTATGCACAAAACTGGGCAGCCTTGCCACCTTATAATACCTTATGGCCTTTATGGCCGTCGGTTCTATCACCTCTTGATGCTGCCGGGGTGCCGGTCCCAATAGTAACTGAATTAACCAAATCTACTATCTTGCCCGTTGAACCCGGATTAACGTGGAACCCATCACTAAGCTACCCATGGCTTCTTTATAATACACCCCTGGGTATGGCCTATTTTGATCCAATTGGTGGTGTCGATTTTTGGCCCCCTCCAAGCTTAATAAAATCAAACGGATCAATTAAGGTTTTGACCCTTCCAGCAGACTACGCAACATTGCCGGTGACCTCTTCAAGCTTTATTTCAGATTTTATTCCAGTGGCCAATCCAGCAGCTATAGGGTTTCTAGCCGCTATTCCGGGAGCATTTCCAAACGGTATACTCCCTGTTTATTTAGGTTCCAGCGCCCTTCTTCCTCTTCTGTAACGGGTTGTGCCACAGAAGCGGCGGGTTTGCACACTGCATCAACGTCATTCCTGTGAAGGCTTAGAATCCAGAAGCCCTTGAAAAGCCTAGATTCCCGCCTTCGCGGGAATGACAAATGTTGCCCTTTTTGCTTTACCCGAAAGACCCGCATCTCTGCGAGAGTTTGGATAATGTCTCGTTGTACTAAAAACTCCCCGCTTAAAGCTGCGGGGGGGCATGCTTCGCGGAAATGACGAAATCTTTGGACTCTTTTAGAAGGTGTGTTGCCTGCCACATATGAGCGGTACCCTTGTTATCGGAGGATACTCTTTTAGCAATTTCGCAGAGGGTGAAAAATCGCATCCTTTCCCGTAACATACACCTACCCCATGAAAAAACTCACTTGACTTTTTGAATGATTCTGTTTAATATGCAGCAAGACTGTTGCGCAACAAATTTGTTGCGCAATAAAAATAGTGCCTGAATAACCGTTAGACGATCGATGGTTTCGTGCCGCCCGCATCGCGCCGGATACCCGGACACGGTTTGTCATTGGCGGATCGGTCAACCTTATATCAACCCTGGATTCCCTGGGGCGGGTGGATACTGTTAATGACTTTTGCATTGCACGGCTAAAACCGTTTGATTCCACTACTGCCAGCAGATATATAGAAGCCGTATTCTCCTCCCGGCAGATCGAGCTTAAACATGAAGTCAGGGATACCATTCTTGAACTGGTAGGAACGCCCATTCCTTACCTTTTGAGCGATGCCAAAGCTTTATATGCTCCCTACATGATAGCACTTGAATATCTGCAATCAGGCAGGGACCCGGCAGTCATGGAACGTCAACAACCGGAAATGCGCGAGGCAATACAATTGCTTGTAGATGCTTTTACGATAGGGATAGGATAAGCGCATGTTGCGTTAATCTGGCACTGGTAAACCGACAAGGTTAAACCACCGATCCCCCCCCTCTACACCGCCACGCCTTCGATGATGCTGTTCATGGATGCAAGGGGAACGATGCGGCACAGTTTAAAGCCTGTGGTATCGAGGATTGCCTTATACTCTTTGACCGTGCGTTCGCAGCCGCCGGTCATGGCCATCATTTCAAGGTCGAGAAGCTTGCCGTGGAAGGGCTGGTTATTATCAGGGATAATCATTTCCATAATGAGAATCATTTTCCCCTTTCCCATTGCCCGGCGGCAATTCCTGAGAATCTGAACAGCCTCCGGGTCCTGCCAGTCATGGATAGTGGTCTTCAAGATATAGGCATCGGCACCGGGCGGTATGGATTCGAAAAAGTCTCCGCTGACAAAATCACAGCGGTGCAAAAGGCCGTCATCATTCCAGAATGCCTCTTTACTGGCCCCTTCCAGAGTATTCGGCAACTCGAAGAGGATACCCCTCATCGACGGATTGGCTTTGAGAATGGCGGCCAGCAGGCCTCCGTGGCCGCCCCCGATATCGGCCAGAGTGCCGAACGGGGAAAAATCATATCCTGAAATAATCGCCTGATTCGCCATTTCCGTACGGCTGCTCATGGCCGCATTGAAGATTTCCCGTGGTTCCGGGTTCTTGTCGAGCCATTCAAAGATTCGCTCGCCATAACAATGTTCACAGGCAGATTTTCCTGTCTTGACGATGTCAATCAACTTACCCCAGAAATTCCAATGCCACTCCGAACCTACAAAGCGTACCCACGGACGCATAGAGCCGGGAAAGTCTGTCTGGAGGTATTTTCCAAGAGCTGTCACTTCGAACCTGCG
>JBFMGO010000101.1:0-22636 GCA_040752695.1 bacterium | reverse complement strand
AAATTACACCCCATTGTATGGAGCCCCCGCTGAAAAGAAGCAGAAGGAACTATTCTCGAAGGCGGAAATCAAGCTGAATCGGATAGCCGAAATAGTCAGGGAAGGCAGGACGGCAAGGATCGAATCCGGTTTCTTCTTGACCAATGTGATATTTTCGAGTTTTATTTATCAAAACAGTATATCCAGATTTTCCCAAATGGATAGCGATTTCCGGGTAAGTGAAAAATGTAATGGCTGCGGAGTCTGTGCCAGAGTTTGTCCTGTTGACAATATCGAAATGGAAGGAACCAGGCCGAAATGGCGGCATCATTGTGAGCAATGCCTGGCCTGTCTGCATTGGTGCCCTGAGGAAGCTATCGAGATGGGCAAGCGGACACAGGGTCGTAAAAGATACCGGCACCCGGAAATAACCATGGACGAAATTATTCAGCAAAAGTGAATACACCACAGTGATCAATTCACTACTCTTTCTTCATCATAGTGAGATAAGTGAGGAAAAAGAGATAAGGCGGGGCAAGAATGTCTTGCCTTCCCGCCTTGACTCTCAACGTCTCAGGTTTCTGCCTCCTGTGCGGAGAACCGTGACAAAAACTCTTCCTTAGCGATAAGATCTCCTTCAGGAAGGGCTTTCAAGTAAGATCTCATGCGCATAATGGTAAAAGTTGAGTAACATTGTAATATAGTGACATAATATTGTAACATAGTGATAGTAATGTTATTATTCCTGTTCTTGTTTCCCGCTCCTCTCTTATCTCCTCGGTCTAACCGGTTATGAGGGGCGGCTCGTTTGGATTCACCTCATCTTCCTCCCAGGACTCTGCGGAATAGTACACCCGGCTGATAACTTATCGGGAAGGTCATCCGTGTGCCGATACCGCTGTTGGACAGTCCCTGGATGTAGGATAAAAAGTTTTGCATTAAATTGCCTCCTGCCGGTTGATAGAAATTCCAAAAGGGCAGTGCATTGCTCCAGGGCAGGGTCCCATAGGCCCATGGTACTGGCAGATTACCATTATTGTAGAAATTCGACCAGGGCAGGTTCCCACTGCTCCAGGGCACCGGCAGGCCGCCATTATTATAGGCACCCCACAAGGACAGGAACCCATAGGCCCAGGGCACCGGGAGAGTCCCATTGTAGTCCGTCCACCAGGCAGGAATATCGCCATTGTAATTGAACCAGGATGGCAGAGCTTCTGAGGGGATAAAGGAGTTCAATTCATCGAGGATAGTATTCCATAATTCTGCCTGATAATCCGCCCAGGGTACATTGGCTTCTTCAGCCATGGCGCTGATATCTTCCAGGGTTTGGTTAAGGAGGTCTATCCTCTCCTGCCAGAATTCATTCAGGATTTCGATATTCTCTGTGTAATTGCCTCCATTCCAATAGGCTTGAAACGGCAAATCGCTCAAGCGGGGCATTTCAGCGTAGTTATCGGTAAAATCATTCCAGATTTCCATCCATGAATCACCATTAACGGTTATGCTTAAGATCTGCTCTAACCAGGTACCGTCAAAACCATACAACCAGGGTGCATTGGGATCGTTTGCTAAGGTTTGAACAGCTTCCAGGAGGCCGCCCCAGATACCAAGCCACTTCAAGTTTTTCAGTTGAAACATGGAAGGGATGTTAAGGATGGGGTTGTCTCCAAGGGTCAGCCACCTTAGATTGCTAAGCCTACCTAAGAGATTGATATCACTGATAAAGTTATTCCCAAGATTCAACCACTGCAGATTGGGAAGGTTGCTCAGGCCACCGATATTACTGATGAGGTTGTTTCCAAGGTTCAGCCATTTTAGCCCGGATATATTCCCGATCGGGTTGATATCGGTTATGAAGTTATTAAAAAGACTCAGCTTGCTGAGGCTGGGAAGACCGGATAAAGGACCAACACTGGTGATGCTGTTGTTCGCAAGGTTTAACTCGGTCAGATTAGTACAATACTCCAGGCCATCAACCTGTTCAATCCCGCGTGAAGAAGCATCCAAAGAGGTAAGGGTAAGAGCCATTCCCTCAGTTATCGGTTCTGTTTCACCTACCCCAAGAGCATCACGAACTGCTCCTTCCAAATGTTGGTCAGCGAAGATAATGATACCATCCGCTCTTGTCTCGACAGGCCTACAGACCACTGATACAAATGCTGCTATGAATCCAAAAACCAGAATGAGAGCCAACATGGGTATCTTTTTCATGACTTTCTCCTTTCTTTTCTCCTATAACCTTCAGTTACTTATAATTTAGCATGTATTTTTGGTAAGGTTACCTTAATATACCAAACTTTTAAGGTATGTCCTCTTTCATCTCAAAATATCGGCATAAATTAATTTTTTAGCAGAGCCTTTAAGTAAATTATCTGTACATTTGGTGATTCAAAGGAAGGTTCAATCCTGCTATAATATTCTAACGATACTATCCTGCCAGGATATCCACCTGACGGGTGTGTCGCCCGGAGGCTATCCGGAAAGAGGAATATTCAAAATTTTAACCGCCAGATATTGTGATCAAAGATGCAGTAACTTATCGCATGCTATGCTCAAAAAATCACATACTATGTTCCAAAAATCGTATGCCGTATTCCAAGAATTCAAAAGGTACATCCCCCAGACAAGCTCCTCGTAAAGTTATCCGGAGTGTCTATACTTGACTGACGTGACCACAAGAGATAGTATAGCGTGCAGATTGCAAGCTTAGTACACGGCGCGGGAATTACCCGACCAGTTTCATGAATACCGATTCATGATCATTTTGTACCTGTTACTTGCTCCTTCTGTCCGGTCGTGTATTGAGCGCGCCATGTACCTGGGGTCTTGAACAGCAGGAGTTTGGGGATAAACTCTCAGGAAGGGATATGCATATGCGCAGGGTATCGCCGCAAGTAATTATTGAAGATACAATAAGTGGTGAAGAAATGTTAAAAAAAATTGAAAAAGCTGGGCGGACTTGTTATAAGAGCGAAAACAGGATCACGACTGATTCTGCTCAGGGATTTGTAAAGTTTCTCATAGAGCATGGCCATGAAACGGTATTGGAGCATGAAAAAGTTACGGTCAGGATCATTTGCGACCGGGGTGTGAGCCACGAAATAGTCAGACATAGAATAGCCAGTTACAGTCAGGAAAGCACGCGTTACTGTAATTATGGCAAGGACAAGTTTGGCAATGAAATAACGGTCATTGACCCCTGCTTCTGGAAGGGTGAGAGCATTGAGGATAAACAAAAATACGAAATCTGGGAAAAGGCTATGGAAGAGGCTGAAAAAGCCTATCTGAAACTCCTTGCATTAGGCGCCACGCCCCAGGAAGCCAGAAGCGTGCTTCCCAGTTCGCTCAAGACCGAGATTGTTATAACCATGAACCTCCGTGAATGGAGGCATTTCTTCAAGTTGAGAACTTCGCCTGCCAGTCACCCCCAGATGCTTGAGGTAGCCTGTTCCCTCCTTAATGAATTCAAGAGTCGAATTCCGGTCATTTTCGATGATATCGTCTTCTGATCATTTCCAGCGGTGGAAATCATCGATGGTGTAGCGGTGAGCTCTTCCACTGTACCATAGATAAAAAATGGTCGGAATGTTAAAGGCTTTTGCCAAACTGTGCCACCGTGCCTTTGCTTGCCCGGAAGATGCCATGCGGGCCTGGAAGAAATTTCAGGAATGGAGAAATGTCAAATTATATTTTGGTGGTGCGTAATCACGGCTAAAACACTTTCAATCTTTTCTTTAAAACTGTATACTATGTATCTGTGATATAGTAGATGTATGAGTCACGATAAGGATCAGAGTATAGACTATAAAATCCAAGTATCAATACGACAGGGTGAAAACAAACAAGGTAAAGGGTATCGTTATACATTATGCCTATTATGTCCAATGATACAACAAATTTATTCAAAAAATTATCAGAAGAATATGCCCGGCTCAATCCCTTTGAGCAGACAACCCTCCAGATGCTGTCGATCATCTATGAACCGTGCACTCAGACAACGCTTTTGAACTGCCTGCGCAGGGCCGGAGTCAAGACATCTGAGGGGAAGGCTCTGACTGGGGAGGCAGTGAAGGCAGTGCTGAGCGTGCTCATGGAAAAGGGCCTGGTGAGAGATCTGGCCTGCAATGAGGTTTTTGTGGAAGAAGCGAGCAGGCTCGCTGTAGAAAGCGGCCGGTTTCAGGAGATGGCGCAGGTGATTCAGGCCGAAATCCCGGCCATGGCCTGGAGCAGCGCAAACAGCGCTGTCCGATGTATCCGGGAAATACGGATAGGAATATACCTCCATAACCTGGACCATGTTAAAAAGTTCCTCAATCTTGGGTATACTCAATATCCGCAATCCTTTGCCCGCAAAAAAATTTTTGCCATGATCTGCAATAATCCTTTTCGGCCCGACTGGATTGGCCAGCTTCCTGCGACCTTAAGGGTAACGGCTCTTGACGAGATAGCTGATCAGACCTTGAGGGATTTAGCGCCTCCTGGGAAAATATGCGAGACATTGAACGAATACCGCGATCTTCCCCGTGAGGAGGCAGGAGCTTACCTTCGGGATGCTCTGGCTTCAATCCTGGTTTTTCGAGGCCGGATTGACGAAGCCCTGGAAATAATCAAACCCGATAAAGGAATCGTTTATACCGATCTTATCCAGGGGTGGTGTGATTTTTTATCGGGAAAGAACGATCAGGCGATCAACCGCTTCCAGGAGGCTCTGAAGCTCTACCGGAAAGATGCACGGCAAAAGAAACTCTACTTCACGCACATAGGGGGGATATTTTTTATTTTAGGCCTGATGAAAACCGGACGGCCTGCCTCTATGAGAGAAACCCTGGACTATATCCATATTGTAGAAGAGAAGCAGTACAATAATGAGTATCTGGGCGCATATTGGGCACTCAAAGCCGCCCTGCTCTCGCAGCAGGGCCAGGACGAGGAGGCCAGGATCGTGTTCTCCCTGCTCAGGAATGCAAGACCGGATGATTACTTTTCCCTTCTGTTTTCCCTTTTCGCCTCTTACTGGGCAAACAAAAAGCTCGATACCGACCAGATGACCCTGCTAAAGCTGATATTTAAAAGAGCTGAGGAAAATGGCTACCTGTGGTTTTCGCTGGAATCCGCCAGCCTCCTCGATGCTCTGTTTCCCGATGATCCGGCATATCGAAAGCGGGCTGATGAAATAAAGGACAAGACCGGCATGGAGTCCATTTTGGGCATTATCCGCTATGAGGCTGAATGGGAGAGGTCTCTCAAGGCCCTGACCTGCCTGGCAGAGGGGACTCCGCAAGGCAGGGGAAAGGCAGTCAGCAAATCGCGGCTTGTCTGGCTGGTTGGTTTTCGTGGTCACTACTGCACCTTTCAGCCTATAGAGCAAAAGCTCACCAAGAACGGGCGATGGTCAAAGGGCCGTTCCGTTGCCCTCAGCAGGCTCCATGCGCGGAAGAATCTGGATTTTTTGACTGCTCAGGATCAGAAAATATGTGCAACGCTCACGGCCAGCCGCGACTATTGGGAAACGACCTATTCCTTCGACTGGCCAAAAACTCTGGTGGCCATGATCGGCCATCCTCTCCTATACCTTGCGGATAGTCCTGACACCAGGGTGGAGCTTTTGGCCGGTAACCTGGAACTGCTCGTCGAGCGCCAGGAAAATCAATTTAATATCAGGCTTTCTCAAGACATTACCGACGCCACCGCCTTGCTGGTCATCAAGGAGGGACTGGCCAAATATAAAGTCATCGAGGTTACCCAGCAGCATCAGGCCATAGCCAAAATCCTCGGGCGGAGCGGCCTGAAGGTGCCGGCTGAGGCCAAAGAGAGTGTCCTGAGTGCCGTGGCCGCTCTCTCTTCCCTGGTTATGGTGCAGTCTTCGGTCGAGGGCAGTGTAGAGGATGTCGAAGAGCTCGCGGCGAATCCCCAAATCTACATCCATTTACTCCCTTCAGGCTCCGGTTTCAGGCTGGAAATGCTGGTCAAACCTCTTTCCAGGGGAGGCCCTTATCTCAAACCCGGCCACGGAGGAAAGAATATTATCGCCGAGATAGATGGCAAGCGGTTTCAAACCACCCGAAACCTTCAGGAAGAGAGGGAAAAGGCCAAAGAGGTGATAGCTGCCTGCCCGACCCTCGCAGGGCTGGACGATGACAGTTTCGAATGGTCCATAGGGGGAATGGAGGATTGCCTGCAAACCCTGCTTGATCTGCAGGGGATTGAAGGCATTCAGGTCGAATGGCCCGAAGGGGAAAGGATGAAGATAGTCAGCCGGCAGATCTCCTTTGACCAGATGAAGCTTAAGATACACAAGGAAAAGGACTGGTTCAGCGCAACAGGAGAGGTGCAACTGGATGATTCCAAGGTGCTCGATATGCGAAAGCTCCTTGAACTGTTAGATTCATCGCCCGGCCGTTTTATCCCCCTGGGAGAGGGGCAGTTCCTGGCCCTGACCAATGAGTTCCGAAAGCGGCTGGATGAGTTTCGGGCTTTTACCGAAACGACAGCCAGGGGTGTCAGGTTCCACCCCCTGGCCTCTTTCGCCATACGGGATTTTACTGACAGCGCAGGTTTTGTGGAAGCAGATGATGCCTGGCAGGATCACTTAAAGCGAATCGATCAATCTCAAGGCCTGAAGATTACGCTTCCCTCGACCCTGCAGGTCCAGTTGCGCGATTATCAGGTGGAGGGCTTCCAATGGCTGGTCCAGTTATCCAGATGGGGCGTCGGTGCCTGTCTGGCCGACGATATGGGCCTTGGCAAGACCGTCCAGGCCCTGGCCCTGATTCTGGAGCGGGCTGATAAGGGTCCGACCCTGATCGTTGCTCCCACTTCCGTATGCATGAACTGGGTGGACGAGGCGCTTCGCTTTGCCCCAACCCTGAAAATCGTCCAGTTTTCGGGAAAGGACCGGAAAAAACAAATCAATGACCTGGGCCCCTTCGATGCTCTGGTCACCAGCTATGCCCTGCTTCAGATGGAGTCGCAAATCCTTTCCGAGGTCCAATGGCAGACGATCGTTCTTGACGAGGCCCAGGCCATCAAGAACATGACCACCAAAAGGTCTCAATCCGCCATGGCTCTTCAGGCCGACTTTAAGCTGATCACCACTGGCACGCCCATTGAAAACCACCTTGGTGAATTGTGGAACCTCTTCCACTTCATCAATCCGGGATTACTGGGGTCTTTGGAAAAATTCAACCAGAAGTTCGCCCTTCCTATCGAAAAATTTCAGGACAGGGAAGCCAGAAAAAGATTAAAGAAGCTCATTCAGCCCTTCATCCTGCGCAGAACGAAAAGCCAGGTGCTGGAAGATCTGCCCTCGCGCACGGAAATCACCCTGCATGTTGAAATGAGCGACGAGGAGACCGCCTTCTACGAAGCCCTGCGGCAGGAGGCCCTGCAGCGGCTTCAGGATTCGCCCGGCGGTCAGGCCGGACAGAGGCACCTGCAGATTCTGGCCGAAATTATGAAATTGCGCCGGGCCTGCTGCAACACCCGCCTGGTCAACGCCAAAATCAGCCTGGAAAGCTCCAAATTGACCCTTTTGGCGGAAGTAGTGGGCGAACTCCTGGA
The DNA here is from genome assembly GCA_040752695.1 of bacterium. Classification (GTDB taxonomy): domain Bacteria; phylum SZUA-182; class SZUA-182; order DTGQ01; family DTGQ01; genus DTGQ01. The sequence continues at coordinate 15,097 of JBFMGO010000101.1, read as the reverse complement.
GAACAGGCACAAGGCCCTGGTGTTCAGCCAGTTTGTCGATCATCTGTCCATTATCCGGGAATTTTTGGATGCCAAGGGGATTACCTACCAATACCTCGATGGCAGCACTCCAGCCAGAGAGCGAAAACAGCGGGTTGACTCCTTTCAGGCAGGTAAGGGCGACCTTTTCCTGATCAGCCTGCGGGCCGGAGGATTCGGATTGAATCTGACCGCAGCAGATTACGTTATCCACATGGACCCCTGGTGGAACCCGGCTGTGGAAGACCAGGCCTCCGACCGTGCACACAGAATCGGCCAGCAGCGGCCCGTGACCATCTACCGGATGGTTACCAGACACACCATTGAGGAAAAAATCGTAGCCCTGCACCGGGATAAGCGCGACCTGGCATCAAACCTTCTCGACGGCAGCGACATGACCGGCAAAATGTCCGCAGACGAACTGCTGCAACTCATCCGCGAGCAGTAGACACAAAGGGGGGCAGGGCAAAAGAGAACTCGCCGGAGTTGGGAAAGCTGATGCCAGAGAGCGAGGGAAAGATGTGAAGGCGGGGCAAGGAGGGCGGGAAGAAGTGGGCGAGTAAAGGCAGGAAGTTGGAAAGTGCGGTGCTTGAGGCCAAGAGAGCCAAGCATTTGGGGACAATAAAACGCACCTGCAAGGGAGCGCAGGGAACTCACCCCTCGTTACTCATAGCCTATTTCCCCCCTTTTCCTGATGCTCCTATCATTTTCTTATTATCGCATTGATTTGCTGCTTGAGGGGAGGCAGTTCACATTCGACAACTTGCCAAATATTCTCAAGATCGAGCCCCAGATAATCATGCACTAAAATATTTCGAAAGCCTGAGATATCTTTCCACGGTACATACGGTACATGAGGATATGTAGCCTTCAGTGAACTCGAAATACGCTGGGTAGATTCAGCCAGCGTCTGAAGATTGCGCAGCACGGCATCCTGAATGAGTGTGGAATCTAAAAACTCATCCTTACCACCGCTGACATACTGCTCAATGCGTTCGATGCACTCACTGATATGGATAAGGTAAAGCTTATCATTTTTCATAGCCGTACCGCCTCTTTCAATACTTGATCACGTATGTACCAGTGTAAGCCCTTTTCGGTTACCACGTCTACCTTACAGCCCAGCAGGTCTTGCAGGTCCATTAAAAATCCACCCAGGTCAAAGAGGCTGCGGCCTGGCTCTAATTCTGCAAGGACATCCACATCACTTTCCGGACCAGCTTCACCCCGGCTTGCAGAGCCAAAGATGCGGACATTGCATACACCATACTTTGCTGCCAAAGCTAAGATCTCTTCACGTCTGGTTTTTATCCGTTCATCAAGAGCCACGTTTTTCCCTCTTCTTTTTTCATTTCCACCCACAAAATATAGTAACGTGTATATATTCTATATATTCGGCTCTAGTGTATATTATGACCAGCCTTATGGAAAAGGGGCGCCTTAAAAGGGGAGTGGCGGACACCCTTGTAGAGGTCCGATGAGGCCCTCGGTAAAGGAACCTCCAGGTGGAAAGGATCGCAGATCAAAACCTGGCCGTATCCTTCCCTTTTGCTTTCTCCTATACCCTGTTTTTCGAGGCATTCCAGGGCTGAGAGAAGCCTTGCACTCAGGTATGGGAAGGAGAAAGCGAACACGCTTCCCCTGGCTATGGCCGGAACCGCTTCATCGGTAGGTCTCCACCCGCTGTGCCAGCCGGTTACGTAGGTAGGCTGGGTAACGGAAATGAGCTCCCTGCACCTGGTTTCAAGATCCGAAAGTTCCTCTGCATACATTCTACGGTAAATCCGCCTCAATTCCTCCACCAGAAAAGATGCGCTGAGCCTGGAAGTCGTTCGCCCATCCCTGTCTCTGAGAATGGCTTCGGATTGAAGGTTCACCGTAATCACCTCGCCGGTTTTTCGAACCGAATAGTCCTCCTGCATTTCCCTGTACTTTTGGTTGAATTGCAGGACTCTCTGTCTGAGGGAGAGAGTATGGTCATCTATCTCCTTGACTCTGACCTCGACTTTCCCTCTGCCCTTGCCTTTATCAGCGGGTTCTCCGAGGTGAGTGATGCTCTCCAGCGAATCCTTATACAGCTTAATCAAGGAGGGATCATCAGGAAGGAAAGAAAAACCCAAAAACCACGTCCGTTCGCTGATACATTCGATAAACTGGCTCTGTTCACTGGAAGATTCTTCCTGTTGCCGCTTCCGGTGGTTGCGGGAGAGAGAGGATTTTGACTGCTGATAGGTTTGAACCGGAATTTCCCAAAATTTTCCGTGAGGCTTTGCGTAATCAACCTGATAGGAATTCGCAAGCTCATGACAGACATTGCAGTGAAGGGTTCCCTGCTCGATGAGTGTGCGATAGGCATTCTGAACCAGGGTTAAACTCCGTGACGGCCGTCCGCTCTCGGTAGAAGAGGCTACTATCTGCTGGAATATGATCTGGTTGAGCAGGGTATCAAATACTCCATGCTCTTCATCGAAATTCCCATCATGTACAAATCCGGGCTTCCATCTGCAGCTTTTTGCAGTTACTGGAAGAAGCATGGGAAAAGTATAGGCGTTGAGATTGGGATAACAATTGGGAAAAACGATTTCCGTTCCCCAGCGATGAGAGTCGCAGATCAATTGATCGAAGTATTGGTCAATGTTCGTGCGGCCTCGAAGGAGTTGATCAGTTATTGCTCCCCGCAGATAAACGCCGGGAATGTACTTTCTGGTCCTCAGGACTTTCTCGAAATACCATTTTTGCTCCCCTAACAGAATAGGAGAGTGATTTCTAATCAAAACGCCTATTTTCTTCATAGTCTTACCATAATAAGGGTTTTCATTTATTTTCTGGAAGCTCTCTCCCCTTAAGGTGAAAGCGAGGTTATCATATCTGACAAGTATGCCTGCAAGGGACTAATTTCAGTAAATGGCGGATTATATCAATTTACGTATAATTTGTAAAGGAGAAATCATGATAAGGCCAAATCGCATAGGATGGTGTTATGTCTTACAGGATAATCATAGATCCGACAGGAAAACAGCTGCAAGGGTAGCGCACTATTTTGATGCAATCAGTTTTTCTCTGACCATTGTACGGGAATCCCTGCTATCTCCAATCTTTATCGATGGTTCGATAACCCGTGGCTTTGGAGATTGGATTTTCTTTGTTTCTATTTTAAGTTGAAGAGAACCAAATTAGTGATTTTCCCGGCGAGTTCTCTTCCTGCTCTTTTGATCCCGGAATTAAAAAAGCCTTTTATTCCTATAGGTTATTTTAACCATTTTAGCCGAAAAATATTGCAGCTACCGTTGGCATACGGTATGCAACTCTTACCATCATTGATTGCAGGAAGGAGGCAAGGGATTGGAAAATGTAGACGATCAGAATATGGTTCTTTTTGTCACTGAACTTATTGACGCACTGGAACAAGAATTGGAACTTGAAAACCCCTTTATCATGGAAGATGAGAAAAATCTCCTGGTAAGGTACATGGTCCAGGATATCCTTCAACGAAAGGGGTATGGATCCTGGTTTGATTCCTCAAAGGTGAATGCTTGTGTAATGGGAAAATCACTGAAGGGAATAGACCATCGAAACGAAAAAATAATAATACATTAATAATAATATAACAAATCTAATATTAAATAAGAATTAATTGATGATTAACTTTAAGAGTATATCTATCTTAATAGTGGATATTTAAAAACTATAGGCGAAAATGTAAATCAGAGGTTGAAAGGTTCGAGTGCGAGTTGCTTTTCCAAACCGCTGTTCTTGGGCTCCGCTAAAATCTCACCATGGAATAGAAGCAGACAAGCCAGATATTCATGGCCGGGTCTTTAGAATCTTTTCGGGGGGGAGAAGGTCCGGCTAACTTCAACTCGACGATCTCACGTTGCCATAATCCAACTCAAATTGTCAGGAGAGATAAAGAATGCAGATAATCCAAATGGGACCAATAGTCAGTATCGCTACTACCTGGTTGCGAAGCTGTTCTGGTTGCCATATGAAAATGTTCGATCTGAGGGAAGAATTTTTACACCTTCGACCGGAAGGCATAAGGATTGATTATTTTACCGTTGTTGGGGAGAAAGATATTCCATCCGTGGATATCGGAATCATCGAAGGAGCCGTAGCCAACAAAGCGAATGAAATGATGTTGAGAAAATTCCGGGAAAAATCCAAAATTCTGGTGGCCGTTGGAACGTGCGCCTGTTTTGGAGAGCTGTCAAGGATAAGAAGGCTGTTTCAGGAAGAATGCATTATTGAAAAGAAGCCTTCAGGACCAGGGGACATGCCGGGTGAGGGAGGAGAATACTTCCATCCCCAGGCCAGGCCCTTGAATCAGTTTGTAGCAGTGGATTATTACATACCGGGATGCCCTCCCCTTTTGGAAAACATGAAAGAGATTATCATGAACCTCCTGCAGGGACAGGAGCCAAAACCAAAGACAACGAAAAGCCTTTGTGCCGAGTGCAAAAGGCAAAAAAGTGCCTCTGCCTGCCATCAGGACCTGCCGTCTGTTCTTGACTCATTCCATACAGCCATCCAAACCCAGAAGATCGATCCGACGATGTGTTTCCTTGATCAGGGAGTGCTGTGCAGGGGGAGTGTAACCGTCCAGGGTTGCGGAGCCCGATGTCTCAAGGGTAATGTCCCCTGCTGGGGATGTATGGGGCCAGCTTTGGAACTCTATGAAGATGAGACTCAAAGCCTCAAGAGAATCATTCCCACCCTTCACCACCCAGGCAAAGGGCCAATTTCCATCCAAAAGTCACCCGACCCGGGTCGAAAGCCAGCCGGACCTTTCTCTCCCCCCATCGCTGCTGCAAAGCCTTCAACTATAGGGGGGAAGGATATTTTCCCTTGATCGATGAGGGAAAAAAGGCCCGGCTATCCTGGCCTTCCCGGCTATTTTTGACTATCCCGATATTTTTGACTATCCCGATACTCACCTAAGGATACTTATTATCCGGATACTCGTTATCCAGTTACTCGTTATCTCGTTACTCATTATCCAGATACTCATCATTTACCGAAGATTAACTCCACCTTGATCCAATCCGACTCCCGTTGGTCAAAAGCCCGATAGGCGTCGATAACCCTGCCAAAGGGCTCGACCTGAGTAGGAAGCTCGGGCAGATCGACTCTGCTGCTTTCGACCAGGTCCACGAGCATCGGAATGTATTTACGATGATTACAGTTTCCCATATTAACCGTGATATTTTTCATCGCTGCCGTACCAAAGGGGAAGAAGTTGACCGTGGACGGATAGACTCCGATAACAGCGAGCGTTCCTGCCTTGTCCAGCGCATTAACTTCCCACTCGAGCGCCTGGGACGGTGCATCTCCCGGTCTCCAAAGCCCCCCTTGCGGATTGGCTTTTGGTGCGACCTGCTCAAGCTCCCACCTGAACTGCTCAGCCTTCTTCCTGGCCGCTTCCGCCGCCGGACCTCTGACCGGGCGCTGGGCATCGATCCCGACCGCATCGATAATCCGGTCAACACCGATACCGCCAGTGAGATTCAGGATCGCTTCAACCGGGTCCTCGGCGTTAAAGTCGATAACCTCTGCACCCTGATCCCTGGCCATCTGAAGACGGGCTGGAACATGATCGACAGCCAGGATACGTCCGGCTCCCAGAAATTTGGCACTGGCAATGGCCATTTGGCCTACTGCGCCGCACCCGAAAACGGCAACCGTATCACCCGATTTAATCTCAGCTAATTTGGCCCCAAAATAGCCTGTAGGAAAGGCGTCGGAAATTAAAATGGCCTCCTCGTCAGTCAATCCTTCGGGAACCTTCACCAATCCGACATTGGCAAAGGGAATGCGGGCTTTTTCTGCCTGAAGACCGTGAAAAGGCCCGGAGAGTTTCGGCCCTCCGTAAAAGGCAGTCCCTGCCCGTTTTCCATTCGGATTGGCATTGTCACACTGGGCGTAATAGCCAGCCCGGCAATAGGCACAATAGCCACAGGCAATAGTGGATGGAATAATGACCCGGTCCCCGATATTCAGATTCCTTACTTCAGTGCCGATTTCCTCGACAATTCCGACACCTTCGTGTCCCATAATCGTACCTGGCTCCATCTCACCCATAGTGCCGCGAACCATGTGTAAATCCGTTCCGCAAATAGAACTGGCTGTGAGCCTCACGATGGCATCCGTGGGTTTTTGAATTATCGGCTCAGGTGCATTCTCTTCATAACGGATATCACCGATCCCATAAAAAACAACAGCTTTCATAACCTGTTTCTCCTTATTCTTTCTCTATTTTTGCTCTTCATATATCCTGCTTCTTCATTGTCCTATAAAAAACGAGGGGGCATTTTGTCGCACCCCCAAAACCCCCTTTCCGAAAGCCCTTATCACGGGGAGAAGGATGAAAACATGCCGCGTATTTCATGTGCGGCTTGCAAAAGGGGCACTTGCGCAGTAAATACGCGATCGGATAGTGTGTCGGAATCTTTCGTCATTCTGAGCGGGAAGGGAGGTTTGGGGTATCCGAATAAGTGCAGAAGGCGGGCTCAAGATGAGGCCGTTTTGACCAAGCAGTGGAGCATCTGGGCAACGCTCCATGCCTGCGATACGCATCCTTCTGGATTGAAGGGCGGCTCGGCGTCAAAAACCTCGCTGATAGATCCGATACAGGCTTGATCAAGATGGGCCAAAAGCCCATCGAGAAAGCGCCTTGCGCCTGCCTGATCGCCGGGATGCACCTTCAGCCATGCATCGATAAAGGGGCCGATGAGCCAGGACCAGACGGTTCCCTGGTGATACGCTGCATCCCGCTCCCTGATATCGCCATGATATATTCTCTTATAGTCAGGATGATCAGTTGACAAAGACCGCAGTCCGAATGGCGTGAGAAGCTTTTTTTCGACGACCTCAAGGACAGGCTTCCATCGTGAAGGATCAAGCACCGGATAGGGCAGAGAAATAGCCAGAATCTGATTTGGCCGAAAGGATGTATCCTCACCGTACCCGCCGCCATCAATCACATCGTACAGATACCCTCCCTCCTCATACCAGAAGCGGCGGTTGAACGAATCATAGACCCGTTCGGCCAATTCGGCAATCGGCTGCGCTTTCTCATCGCCCTGCCCGCTTCGCACCCACTTGTCAAGGAGCCGCAGGGCATTATACCAGAGTGCATTGATTTCAACCGCTTTGCCGCGCCTTGGCGTGACCACCCAATCCCCCACCTTGGCGTCCATCCAGGTGAGCTGATAGCCGCTTGCACCCTGTCTCAAAAGCCCGTCCGCAGGATCGACACCGATGCCAAAAAGAGTACCTCTTTGGTGGTGATCCTTGATGTCGAGAAGGGTTGGCAGGAGGCGCTCCAGCATGGCGGTGTCTCCTGTAGCCAGAAGGTAGCGGTCAATGGCATGGAAGAACCAGAGTGTTGCATCTGCCGTATTGTATTCCCCTTCGGCCTGGCCTTCGGGGAACAGATTGGGGATAAGTCCATCACGGACGTGACTGGCAAACCTGTGCAAAATACATTCCGCCTCACTGAATCTGCCCGTGACCAGGGTAAGCCCCTCAAGGCTGATCATGGTGTCGCGGCCCCAGTCAGTGAACCAGTGATAGCCTGCAATAAGAGTGGCTGCCTGCTGCCGGTTACCACCAGCGCCGGTATTTCCCTCCCCCTCTGCACCTGCCCTGTCATCCGAACCAGCCGGGCCAGTTGAGTCAGCCGAGCCAGCCGAACCAGTCAAACCATGCGAACCAGCCGAGCCAGCAGAACCAGCAGAACCAGTCGGGGCAGTAGAGCCAGCCGACCTGATACCGGGAGTGACGATAAACTGATCAGCAGTCAGAACAAGCTCAGCAGCCGGTCCTGACTGAACGCTCCTGTGAGCTGCTGCCAGAAGCTTTTGCCTGCGCGCAATCTCAGCTTCGAGGGCTTCTTCAGGATGAGAACCAAGCATGACATCCCAAGGCTCAGTGGAGGCAACCAGGGTTACTGCCGCATAGCCGGCACCCTTAGACAGGTGCTCTTGCCTATGCCTGCGATCATTCGTACGCCCTGTCTTGTGCCTATGCCCATGCCTATACCTATGTTTATCCTCTTCCGTGTGCTCATCCTCGTGCCGGTACCCACGTCCATCCTCATCCGTGTGCTCATCCTCATACCGGTGCCCATCCGCTCCAGTCTTCCTGATTTCAGCTTCCAGGGAGCCCGGGCACCAGAGTGAGCCGCAGCACGCATAGCCCCGCCTTTGCTCCACCCGGTAAAAAGCATCCCTGAACCCTCTGCCGATCAGATTGAGAGACCTCTGCCTGCCGTACAGGAACAGCCGAAGCGCAGGGAAAGCTTCATCCGCTCCTCTTATCTCGTAACGGTTTGGCAAGACCTTGATCGTGTAAGGCCGCCGGGAAGCACTGCTCACCTCTGTATGTATCTTTCGAAAGTGCATGCAAGGCCGAAGCTTCAGCCGAACAGGCTCTTTCCCCGAGATCAACCGGTAATCGACGTAGACGGTGTTCTGCCCGATGGGAAAGAAAACACTCTTTTCGATAACAAGGCCGCACGTCTCGTAGCGCCAAATGGGGATCCCCGAATCGAGTCTGAATTCTCGCAAGTGCCTGGCACCGGGTATATGCAGCTCTTTTTCGGACCGCTCATCTGCCCCCAATTCGACTGCTCTGCCGTCCGGAAACAGAAGCTCTTCGAAAAGACTGGTGAGCATTACTGCCCTGCCCAAAGGAGCAGGCAAAGCTGCAATCAACAGACCGTGATATTGGCGCGTGCAAACTCCGGAAACCGTACCCGATGCATAGCCGCCAAGGCCATTGGTTATAAGCCACTCGCGACTGAGGATGGCTTCAAGATCAGCAGGGCCACCCTCTGGCCAGGACATTCTCCTGACCGGCATACTGACAGGGGAAGAGGAACAGGAATACAGGGCGCTGGATGCTGAATGCCGGGTACCGGCTACTGCGTGCTGAGTGCCGGATACCGGATGTGAGTTACGAATCATGGATTTCTCTCGACGGATTACGAGTCACGGTTTTTCTCTCGATGAGTTACGAGTCATGCATTTTTCTCTATATAATGGTGGGTACATGGGGAGGGATCAGGCCCTTTTGAGGTGATGTTTCTGTCACCTCAAAAGGGCCTGATCCCAAATACAACAAACAATAATCCGGAACCTACCTTTTTTCCCAGATCTTGTTGTTAATTGCCTGCGTAATGTAGCTCAAATGGCGCTGCTCATCAGCGAAATTTTTCTCTATGAGCTCCATGACAGAAGGCGACATTTCCAATGAGTGAGCGTCAAGATATCCTTTATTCGTTATTTCCTCATTGGTATGCAACGCCTTCAGTGCACCTGCAGTCCCGGTGAGACTGCGGATAGCAGTAAAACCCTCCATGAAGAAACCCCTCATGTCAACCGAGTATCTCGGCGGAGTACCTCCGAATTCACGGATCATATTGGAAAGATCGGTGATATGTCGGTTGTGATCGTCACGGAACTGAGTAACCTGCTGACGAACATCCGAAATGTCGATTTCCTCGATAGCTTGCCCATAGGATTTGACTGCATCAATGTCAAGCTTCATCAATGAGCTCAATCTATCGACTATTTCCTGATTAGTCATATAAATCTCCCTCCTTTATTCCATCAGAATATACGACTAATCTTTATATCGTCAGAGCACATCTTTATTCCCTACTATTCCCTGCTATTATTCCCTGCTGATTCCATAATCGTTACTCCAAAATCGTTACTCCAATCGAGGGAGGGGTATCCAGAAGTGGTTTCACAAGATTCCGCACAGAGGGAAGAGAAGCTGTCATTATTCCGGTGCGAGCTCCCTTAAGGTGATCAGTACAATTCCTTGTCCTGGCTGAAGTTCATAGGAAAATGGCACAGGGATGTATTCCAGGGAGCCTTCCGGGGAAATGTCAACGAGTGGCGCCCCGGATTGGATAAACTTTTGCAGGGTTTCCGCATAAAAGTGCTGATTGCTGTATATATCCTTGCTGAGGATAATCAAAGACTCTTCCTGCCCTCTAGTGGAGGCTTTCCACATAACCAGAACATTCCTGTTGTCACCGTAGTGCTGCACCTCGGTAGGAGCGTCCTCCTGAAAAATCGGGTGATCTGCCTTGATCTTGTTGACCTTGGTTATGAAGGAGGTCAGATCGATAGATGTTTCCTCCCAGTCTTCGGGTCTGGTTTTGGCTACATGCGGTTTTTTTCGAAAACCGAATTCGAAGCCTATGGGTATCATGACCCCGCCTGAGAAAAGGGCGGAAAACAGGTACCTTTGCTTAAGCCCGTTGATGTTGCCATTGAGCTCCTCACAGAGTCGCACTGTATCGTGGCTTTCGGGAAAACCGATCGAGGGGGCAATGTCCCGGGTGAGGGCGTATTGCTGCATGAGCCACTGACTGTTGAAATCCCACCACTTGGAGCTGTTGAATATATAATCGAAGCCTGCACTGGCGGTCCTTCTGGTCTGATCCGGCGGACATCCAAGGGTTTCGGCAAAAAAGAGCACATCAGGGTACATTCTCTTTATTTCCCCGATGAGCCTCTCCCACAGGCTTTTGGGAACCTGATAAGCCGCATCGCAGCGAAATCCCTTAAACCCCATCTCTATCATGGACTTCACAACACCAAGGAAATATTGATAGATGCCTTCCTTGTCCCTCGTATTCCTGTGATCGAACTGAGCCAGGTCCATCCAGACTACCTTTTTGCCATTCTCATCTGCAAATGGATGAGCGACCCGGCCTCTGGCTTCCCAGACAAACCAGTCGGGGTGAGATTTCAGGAGGCCGGAATCCACGCTGCAGTGATTGATCACCAGGTCCACCATTACCTTGAGGCCAAGCCTTTCTGCGGCCTTGAGTACTTCCCTGACCTGCTCCTGCGGCTTCAAGCTGCTCTTTTCATCAATCAGGATGGGGTTATAATCGTAATAATCAGCTATGCCATAAATACTGCCCGATGTACCGGGACGTTGAACAGGATTAACGAAAATCCAATTGAATCCCATTTCTGAGGCGCGCACCAGGTGCTTTTCCCATTCGGTGAATTTCCCGGCCAAAAGGGGAAATACATTATAAATGATCATCTTTTCCGGTTGACCCATGCTAGAGGACTCCTTTCCGCACGCTTTCTTGTTTATCAAGGTGAGAATTTATAGTGTCAAGAGCAGGTTTTCATGATGGTTATGATTCTGGCTTTCATGATGACTATGGCTCATTACAGTTACGGTTTTCGGTTTATCATTACAATTATGACTATCTATGCTTTTGTATTTTTGTCATTACGAAGTTATTGGTATTTCAAGTACTTACTAAAAAGTGCAAAAGTATAGTGATTATGGAAATCGTGGATATCTATGGCAATAGTTCGGCAATAGTTCAGTTTCCTGGCTTCTTTATTATATCGTCATAAAAGGAAAAGATGAACGGTTATTTTTGATTTTCTATTCCCACCTGGGGCCGTGCCTGAACCACATAGTAATGCTCTTTGGAATAGGCGCCCTCAATATCCTGGGGGAATCCCAGGGTTTGTTCGACTATTGTTCCAATCCTGGAGACAGCAGTCAAAAAGCCTTTTCGAAAATCGTCATCCCACACAAGCCGCTCGTCCGTATAGTCGAGGAGAACCTTACGGGGCTGCGGCAGCATGATGCTGCTGTAGAGTCCCGCACCGGCGTAGGCCGAAAGGTCTTCGCCGCTGAAATCCGAGCGGAAGATCAGGCCGCCGCCGAATAACCCGACACTTTTACTCGGGAAAGCCAGAAACTGCGGATTACACTCTCTTTTACTGCACAAGAAGCCAAGAGCCCTGCCCGGATAATCACTGACCAGGGTTTCTCCAAGCCCCAGGACAGCTTCAGCATACATGGTGTCCCGGTCATTGGCGAGCGGATTGACCGTGTGGATCACGAAACTGTAATCAGCCTCGACTACCCTTTGAACGAGCACGGCCATGAAAACTGCATCATGGGAAATGCCACTTGCCCTGCGGCTTAAGTACGCTCTATCGTTCCATTTCGAGCCCCATACCCGCTTGATGCACATCCATGCTTCATCCCAGTTGGCCGGCCAGGGCAGCCCTGCCTGCTCCATTATCCGGTGCAGGGAAGAAACCAGTTCGTCCGGCGCTTCGAGTGCCAGAATGGACCGGCGAAGATCATCGAGCCGCTCCTTGAGCCTTTCCCTGCCGGCATTTTCAGCTTCTGATCCTGTCCCTCCCGGCTCAGCCCCAGCCCCGGCCCCGGCTTCAGCCCCTGCCTTTGCCCCGGTTTCTTCCTCTCTAACCAGTTGTCCGGTTAATTCCTGGTAATGCCTGGCAATATCTTTGTTGCTCCTTTCCTCAAGGACTCTTTCGAAGACCCCGTAAGGCAGTGCCACTGACGTGGGAAGGCTTATCCACTCAGGCAGCCTGCCATACAGTCGCCTCAGGTTATTGGATTTGCTCCCGACAGTGTGCTCGCTGAAATCGCTCATCGGTACGGCATAAGCGGTGAAACCGGGCCGGTGTTCAGGCATGGCTGCCTTCGGTGCCTTCACGGAAGGTGCCTTCGTTCTCTCGGCACCAGGTTTTTCTTCGATGACGAGTTCACCAGAAACGTTCACGTCAAGCCTGATTACCTGCCTTTCGAGCGATTTCAGGCGTTTGATGATTTGGGGATCATAGCAGGTGGCAAAAAGCAGACGGGCATTCCTGGCCCGAATGGCTACATGGGAGACAATATCCACCGGATCAGAGGTGATGACGGCTGCGGCTCCTTCGGGAATATTCTCTTCGCCGGTGACATGATCGGCAATAATGACCGTGGGCCGGGTGTATCTTTTATCCTGCACTGACTGTAACACATCTACAACTTTCACTTCGCCTGTGACGCGGTTTCGGCTGATAACCTGCCAGTTGCCAAGGTCGGCATTCTGCCGCAGGATAGGATCAAGGGAGCGCAAGAGCATGGCCAGGATGAAGGCAGAGCGGCCGCGTATGACTTCTTCGCTAAAGAGATTGATGGTCCAGCTTTCAGCACGGAAGGCTTGTCCGAGAAACTCGGCCTTGGGTTGAAGGAGCTGATAATAGTCGTCTATGTATACGCCGAGAACACGCCTCAGACGGCTGAGAGCGGCTTCGGCCCTCAAAGACCAGTCCTTGCCAAAACGGGGCATCTGTTTGAGCCGGCCCCAGTGGCGGAAGATAGCGGCAAGCTCATCATCCGGCCGTGTAAGGTTGAGATTTTCGAGCATCAGGGCTGCCAGGTCTACCAGTTGATTTCCCTCCAGGAGGGAATAAGAAGTCCGCTCTATCACCACCCGCAGGAACTCCTCCAGTGCCTGATCGAGAAAGAGCATATCGCGCACCTGATATGAAGGCTCCTCTAAAGACCCCTGTAACCTGCTTGCAAGACGCCGCCGCCCTTCGGTGATGCTTTCGGCCAAAGTGCCCGCCGGCGTCCAGGGATCTGCCTGGTGAAACCATATGAAATCCATGAGGCCGTGCATATTTGCATCAAAGAGGTAGCGTGCTGCCTGGATGGCAATTCCAAGGTCCGTACCCGAGTGGACCGATTTGAGAATCCCCAGAAAGTATTCGAAATCATGGATGAGGGCATCCTTCAGATGCGGCATGAACTCAGGGTGAGACCTGATCGGCCGCTCGTAGCTTTCCAGCCGCTCTTTGGTGATGCCGGCCTCCATGAGTTTGCGGTAAAAAAGATCGGTGTTGCCATTACCTTTCAGAAATTCCAGATAGGCCTCACAGATGACTACGTCATCGGGGGTTGTGTTGTTGTGGAGTTTCTGGTGCCATTCCTCCAGAAAATGACCGGAAACCTCCTTGATACCATAGCGGTGCATGATATGTAAAACCTCGTCACGAACCTTTTGACCCTCACCGCCCCGCCCCAGGGTGGTCAGGAGCAGGCGGACAAGTTCCCTGCCCCGCGCTGCTCTCTCTGTTGCCCCCCTTGCCCCCGATGGTTCATTTTTTCCTGCTCTCTCTGTTGTCCCTGCTGCTCTGTCTGTTTCCCCTGTCATTGCCATTGCTCCTTGGCTTTCCCCTGCTTCTTCACCCGCCCTTGTGACGGCGTAGCGTTCAGCCAGCTTGATCGTCAAGCGGTCTTCGGCGTGGCTCAGTTCACTGGGCTTGGTATTATAGTTCCTCTGCCAGTCCAATTGTCTGATGGCGGAAAAACGCAGCCAGACAAAGAGCAAGGCCAGCCCGTCCAGGTTATGGAGAGGGATCTCATCCAAAAGATCATGGCAGAGATTGAACCGGTGCATCAGGGTCCATGACCCGCTGTTCATCTCCCTGTCGATGATCGCTTCAGCCAGAGCTATAAGACCGGGATCACCCAAGACTTTGCTGTATTGATCGGGGATGATGACCGGAATGGTGAAATTGCGCCCATGATCCTTTATCCAGAGGCCGGAAGCGGGCTGAAAGAGCACGAACGAAATGCCCCGTGGGGCTTCCTGCTCGCCCATTTGAAGATGCAAAATCCTCATTGCCATCCCCTCCTTCCCCTGCCGGACAGGCTGATCAGCAAAGGGAGTCCGGGCGGCACTGTTTTGAAACAGGGTCGTCCCTTCAGGACGGATGGAGGGTGGAGGCAGGGTCCATTCGAAGAGAAATCGTCCACCCACTCCCCAGTGCAGGATCAGCGGGCCAGGAATATCAGTGGCCAGCGTGACCCGGTAGAAGCCCTCCTTTTCGGGGCGGCCTTCCTGCTCCCCCTGGCGGGCTGCCTGCTTCTGGCGGCCTTCCTGCTCTTTCTCTTTGCTTACCACTGCAATCAGGGTATAGCCGTTCTCAAGGCGATATATGTGCTCATAGGAGATCTTTTCCCTGCCGATCTCCCTCCTGATAGCGTCAATAGTAGATTCGGTGATCCTTTCGGTGAATTCAGTGATCCTTTCAGCTTTTTCCATCCCCTTCTCCTCATTTCTATAACACAATAGAAAAAAAGTAACATTTTCCCAGATAAAGTAATATTTCGAAAGATACTTATGTGGCCAATCAGCCCTGCTCCCCGGCCCCGTTCCCACTCACCTTTGAGCGGCGACCCAAAAAGATAAAGCTTCGCCCTGTCAATTCCAGCCAACTTC
>JBFMGO010000100.1:0-22761 GCA_040752695.1 bacterium | reverse complement strand
GGAATAGTCCACCAGAAAAGCCAAATCCCGGTGTAAGTAGTCCAATTGTCCACCAAAACCGGTCATAATCACCGGCTTGCCGTATCCGGCTGCATCAAATGCACCTAATCCCCACCCTTCTGACCTGCATAATGAAATATAGCAGTCTCCTCGATAGTGCAATCTCAGAATATCCTGGTCACTTATCTCATTATCTATGAGCATGATTCTGGCCGGTGAGCGGTAGCGGCGGATAATTTTTGAAACGGCATATTTCGTGCTCCCGAGCCATTTTCGGAAAAATCTCCTGGTAAGGTCCTTGCCGGTCGTTTTAATAACCAAAAGGGTCGGATCATGTGCGGTGAAAGTATCCAAATAGCATCTGACTACGTTCCAGACGGCCTTTCTCTCTGTCCAGACCCCAATAGTATAAAACATATAATCGGATGGCGGTATGTCCCAGGGGAATCCACCTTTTATCGGCTCTTTTTCTTCAAAGATATGAGGAACAACATCAATGGGAGTCTTAACGCTGCCCTGCCGAAAAACTTCCCTGTTCCAGTGGCAGGGGACAAGTAAATGATCGACCAGGTTCAAAAGTGCAGGCCAGTGGCGGGGAATCTTATCTGTTTCCCAGACCGTATATCCGAAAGTACGTGTGTTGTTTGACTCCTGTTTTATGCAAAAGGGAAAATACTCCGGGACAGTATGGATAATAACCGCATCATAGTCAATCTGCCGGTTACAAAACCGATCTAAATCAGGATCGCCTATGGCCTTCCCTTTGAATGGTTCATATCCTAAGCCCAGCGCCCTCCCGGGCACCATTGGGCTCCAGGTGAAGGGGATTCCTGCACGTCTGACAGCGTGCAGATAGGAGCGAGCTGCATTCCCATAACCACTTGATTCATAAAACGATATATACTTAAGGCCGTTGATCTTCCCGTCATACACATTTTCATTCATAAAGGCATATTCCATTCTAAAGGGGAAAGGTTGCGCTGATGGTGCTCAATGATGCTCTCGATAGCTGACATCTGAACGGGAAAACCATCTTCTTCCCGTATCGCTGCGGAAAATCTTTGGGCAGCCTTTTGTGTATCCGGTTCAAGAGCAAAGAGAATATCAGCGATCAATCTTTTTCGATTCAACTTCCCGATTCTCATTACATCATTTGGTCCAATCCCAAACTCTGCCGCCTTTTTCGCCCAGAGGAACTGATCTGCCTGAAAAGGATAAATGACCATGGGTTTACCGGCAGAAAGGCAGGCGTGGGTTGTGCCATATCCTCCATTGTGCACTGCAACCTGGCAGCGGGGAAAAAGCCAGTGGTGAGGGGCGGCATAGTCCATAATATACACAGGGGGAGGATGAGGAAAATCAGATAAGTCGCAAGACTGGATGATGCAGCGCAGTCCGAGAATGGAAAAGGCCTCGATTATCTCGGTGGCCAGTTTTTTCCCCCACTGCCCGGCAAAAAATGGCAAGCTCCCAAAACCGACATATACCGGTGCATCTTTGCTTTCTAAAAATTGGACCAGAGAATCCGGCGGCTGCCAGTCTTCCATATCCCGTAAGGGGATATAGCCGGTGACCTGCATATTCGGCAGCCAGTCCTTTGGTCGCGGAAAGAATTCCGGGCTTACCGAAACAAGATGATAGCTCTTGTGCATGAACTTCAGGTATTTTTCTCTGGTGTTTCCTGTAATGCGGCGTTGGCGCAAGTTCCTGAAAAACCACTTTCCAACCTGTGTTTGCCAAAAAATCCCTGGTGGAGCGAGGGAAAAGGTGCTGCTTGGTTGAAAAGGCGCAGGGCAGGAAATAATTTTCGCGCACGCGGGGCCAAACCTATGGAGAAGGGACCAGGCAGATATACTGGCTATAGAAGCGATAATTCTTGAATTATTCCAAGCCTCAAGGTGCTCTAAGAATGCTTCTATCTTTTCGGACTGGTTTTTCCGGAATTTCCGGGCAGATATCAGGTCACTCACTCTTGGAGCTTTGCCCCGCAGCCACCTCTGGGCACTTTCAGTTCGTAAAAAAATGGAGAGTGGAATATCGCCCGGACAAAACCACTCTTCCTCAGTAATTCCGATCCGCCTGGCCGATTCTCTATATCCTTGATCAGCCAAGAAGTAAATCCTGTAGCCGCGCTGCTTCAATCCGGCAGCCAGTCTTAAAAGCGGCCGCACATCCCCGGCAGTCCCATTTTTCGTCAGAAGGCATATCACCTCATGAGATGACATTCGACTTTGCGCCCCTCCTGTTCTCTGTCCTTTGATTTCTGGTATTGCCCGGCTGTGTCATCAACAGTGAGGTCAGAGGGCATATTCCATTGCCATGGAGAGAGGCCACGTTGATGGTGCTCTATGATGCTCTCAATAGCCGAAATCTGCACAGAAAGGCCATCTTCATTTCTTATGACAGAAAACCTTTGGGCAGCTCTTTGTACACTCGGCTTAAGGGCAAATAAAACACCTTTGATCAATTCCTCCTGGTCCAGTTTCCAGATTCTTACTGTATGAGTCGGTCCAATTCCAAACTCGGCAACCTTTTTCGCCCAGAGAAACTCGTCGGTATGAAATGGGTAGATAACCATGGGCTTTCCCGCGGACAAACACGCATGAGTTGTACCATACCCGCCGTGATGCACGATAACTGCACAACGAGGGAAAAGCCAGTGGTGAGGAGCGGCATAATCCATAATATAAATATTGGAAGGATGAGAAAGATCAGACAAGTCTGGGGATTGGATAATGCAGCGCTGATTAAGCCGAGAAACTGCTTCGATTACTTTTGCTGCCAGTTTTTTTCCGCGCAGTCCGGAAAATAATGCCAGGCTACCAAAGCCGACGTATAGAGGCTCATCTCCACTCTCTAAGAATTGAACCAGAGAGTCTGGTGGTTGCCAGTCCCCTGTCTCCTGAAGTGGAATATAGCCGGTAACTTGCATATTCGGCAGCCAGTCTTTCGGTCGAGGGAAAAATTCTGAACTTACAGAAACAAGATGGTAAGTTTTTTTTATAAAATTCTCATATTTCTTTCTTCTGAAACCTATCAATCTTCGATAGCAGAGAATATGAAAGAACCATTTTCCAATCGGGGTTTTAAAGAAAGGCTCCGAAGGGGCCAGTGAGAAAGTACTGCTTGGCTGATACGGCATAGGACAGGAGATAATTTTAGCGCACTTGGGGCCAAATTTATAAAGAACAGACCGGGCAGATAGGCTGGCTATTGAAGCAACAATCGCTGAGTTATTCCGGGCATCAAGGTGCTTTAAGAATGCTTCTGCCTTTTGGAAATGGCTTTTGTGTAACTTCCGGATAAACATCAGGTCACGTATTCTTGGCAGTTTGCCCCATAGATATCTCTGGGCACTTTCGGTTCGCCAAAAGACGGGCTGAGGGATAATGCTTGAACTGAACCACTCTTCCCCGGTGATCCCCCTCTGTTCAGCCAGATCTTTAAATCCCGGATCAGCAAAGAAACGAATCCTGTGACCCCTCTGCTTTAAGCCGACAGCTAATCCCAAGAGCGGCCTTACATCTCCAGTGGTACCGCCTGCGGCCATGAGACATATCAAATCTCTCAATCCCTTCCGCCCTTCCTTTCTCTTTTCGATTAAGAGTATATTTCACGACACCGGGGTAAATATCGTATTGATCAGACCTTGTAGTATTTCCCTGTTATTTTCTCTAAATCCTGGCTCCAGTATATCCCAATGCTTCCCGTAAGCCTGATAGACCCTGTACGCTTTACTGGTTGAGTCTCCCCACCCATCATGGTAATGTTTCCGCCTGTTCGCAGTGAGCAGGTGTAAATTTGCATTTACCACACCAGAATTATCAATACTGCTCAAGTAGACCTTAAACCGTTTCGCTTTTTCTACTACCATTTGCCTGTATGGTTCAAACACAACTCCCCGCTCCGCTATTACAGTATTTATTGTTTCTTCAAATTTCCTCAGGGATTGTTTTGATGGTGCTTTTGTTTTTTTCTTTTTATAAGAATCAAGGAGAATGATATCTGAAACGACATGCCCCATTTTTTCAAGCTCTTTGGTTATTTCAAAGGCAATATTTCCCCCCGCAGAATATCCTAAGAATACATAAGGCCCTTTCGGTTGTATATCCAGGATGTAATCAATATAGTGCTGGATGACATTTTCCTCATCTTGTAGATAATTAAATGCATAGATTGAGCAATTCTCAATTAACGATGCCATTCCCATATATACAGTTCCATAGCCTGTTATGGGTGGAAAGCAGAATATCTTATTGATGGTTAACTTATTGAGCAACAAATATGGCTCTTCATTCAGCTCCATGAAGGGTATCTCCTCCATTCTCTTTTTATATCTCTGAGGTGCATGTGTTACTATATATTGAGCAAGTCCTTTGATGGTCGGGTCGATGAAAAGTTCCTTAAGGGGCAAGTTGACCTTTAATTCTTTCTGGATCAGATAATTTACATTCATTGCCTTCAAAGAATGCCCACCGATTAAAAAGAAATTATCATTCAGGCTGATATTTTTTCTCCCCAAGACCTTTTCCCATATCTCAGCTAACTTTTTTTCCACCTTATTTCCCGGCGGTTGATAGGCAGCATCTGTGGAGGTGTTTTCATTAACTTCAAGCAAGGCCTTATGATCTATTTTGCCGTTGGCGGTTAAAGGCAACTGTTCCAGCCGGATAAAATAAGAGGGGATCATGTACTCGGGCAGGCTCTTTGATAAGTGTTTCCTCAACTCCTGAGCTGCCGTCTCTTTCTCTGAAGCAAAGTAAGCGCAAATGTACTTATGGCCGTCATGAGCCTCTTTGGCCAGTACCGCTGCTTCTTTTATTTCGGGAATTCTTAATATATGAGCCGCAATTTCGCCAGGTTCTATCCGAAAACCGCGTATTTTTACCTGATCGTCTATCCGGCTGATAAATTCGATGCTCCCATCAGGAAGCCACCTGCCAAGATCTCCTGTCCTGTAAAGCCTATGGCCCTCTCGATAGGGATGATCAATAAATTTCTCTGCGGTCAGATCCGGCTTGTTTATATAGCCCCTTGAGAGCCCGTCACCGGACAGGCATATCTCTCCCGCCACTCCTATGGGTTGAAGGTGGAGCGTATCTTTTTCCAGAATATAGACCTGGCAGTTATTCACAGGCTTTCCAATGGGAAGATTATCCTTACTCTCCTCAATCCGGCAGCTTGTGCTTACCACAGTGTTTTCGGTCGGGCCATAGTTATTGTACAATTCATAAGATCTTTTGATAAAAGTACGCAGCTTATCACCGCCGGTAAGCAGCTTTCGTAGTGATGTATTCTCCAGCCTCATAAACTGCTCGCCTATGTTGGTGGGTAAGAAACTGATGGTGATATTGTGCTCTTCGTAATAGTTATTTAATGCTGCAATATCCAGCTTGATGGCTTCACTGATAATATATAAGGTCGCACCCTTTATCAGGTATGGGAATATCTCTAATACTGAAGCATCAAATCCAAACCCAGCATATTGAGTCGAATTATCTTCCGGCGAAACCTCATAGTAGCTATTGTGCCAAAAACTAAAGTTTACCAGTGACCGATGTTCTATCATTACTCCCTTGGGTCTGCCGGTTGTCCCTGAGGTATAGATTATATAAGCTAAATCAGTGCTGCGGTTTATTATCTCAAGATTCCCTGCACTGCCCTGGTAAAGGGCCGGATTTTCCAAATCAATGATGTTTAAACATGGTGTTTTTGGATATGTATCAAATTGTGACTGGTAAAGGGCCGGATTTTCCAAATCAATGATGTTCCCTGTGTGCCATGAATTTTTAGTTTCTTTAGCTCCTGACTCAAGTCCTCTTGACTCAATGGCCTGATATTCCCCCTTCAACTGATCAATATATTTTCTCTGAGTGAGAATCAGGGCCGACCGGCTATCCTCACGCATAAACCTGATTCTCTCCTGTGGATAGCCCGGATCGATCGGCATATAAGCTCCCCCGGCCTTGAGCACTCCCAAAAGGCCGATGACCATTTCCAAAGACCGATCCACCATAATACTCACCACAGAGTCTGGCGTAATATTTTTCTCTCTCAGTACCCTGGCCAACTGATTCGCTTTTTCATTTAATTCTCTATAGGTAAGCTGTTTTCCCTCATAGACGAGAGCAGCTTTCTCAGGCGTCTTCTCCACCTGCTCTTCAAATAATTCATGGATAGTCTTATCCTTCGGATAAGAGAAATTGGTATTGTTAAGGCCATGGAGGATTTGATTTTTTTCCTCTTCCGAGAGAAGATGGAGGGCTTTCATGGTCACTTTTTCATTTTCTATAATCTGGTCTATTATGTGAAGAAAGTGCCTGGCTATGGATTGTACGAAATCAGCCTGGAACAAGTTTGCATTATATTTAAATTCCATGCCTAATGTGCCTCCCGGAGAAACAAGAAGGTTAAAGTCATAATTGGTCTGCTCGAACACTTCTCCCCGAGTTACTTTAACAGGAAGGTTTTCAATGATCTCGCCAAGAGGATAATTTTCAAATACTACCAGGTGGTCAACTAAATTTTGTTTTAACTCGGAATTTGCCTGTATTTCAGCCAGTGGATAATAATGGTAAGGTTCACTTTCTATGGCTCTCTCTTGTACCTGCTGAAGCAAAGTGTCAAATTGCATGCTCTCGTCATATTGTATACGCACAGGGATAGCATTGATAAATAATCCAACCATCGACTCTATTCCTTCTATTTCTGATGGTCGGCCTGAAACTACCGCCCCAAAAACTACATCTGTTTTACCAGTATATTTGGCGAGCAAGACCCCCCAGACAGTCTGGATAATCGTATTCAGGGTAACTTTCAACCTTCCTGAAAGTTGGCTCAACCTGCGGGTTCTCTCCTCTGAGAGAGTGAATACAGAGTGCCCGTGCTGATAGCCGCCACCGGGTTTTTGATTGTTCTTTGACTTCGGGATGCCTGTTGCCTCATCATAGAGGGATAAATAATCAATCCAATATCTTCTTGATTGCTCCCTGTCCTGATTTTCCAGCCAGGCGATATATCTGCTATAGGGTGGTGCTTCCGGTAGTGTGTGGGGACGATTTTCAACCAGGCTCTGGTAAATTTCGAAAAATTCTGCCAGCAGTATCCCTGAACACCAGCCATCCATCAGGATATGGTGATAGCTCCAGATAACTTCATAGCTTGCCTCCGATACTTGAAGGATGCTCATCCTGATGAGAGGACCTTTGCTTAAGTCAAACAGACGCTCCTTATCCCTGACCTTGAAATCCCTTATGAAAGCCTTTCTTTCTGCCTCCCCGCCTCTGTTACGTATATCTTCAAATGAAAATTCAGGGGCTCTGTCTTTGAGCACCAGTTGAATGGGACGGCCCATATTTTCAGAGAGAAATACTGTCCTTAATACATCATGCCGCTGGGAGAGCTCCTGGAGCGACCTTTCTACCAGAGATATTTCCAGCCTGCCTTCCAATCGATAGGAGAATTGCTCAAAATAGGCAGGAGAAGTTTTATCATACAGGGCATGAAATAACATGCCCTCCTGCAGAGGAGATAAGGTATATATATCTTTTAGTTCATATAACTCCTGCAGGTGACTCACTACCTCAATGGGCAGCTTTTTGTAGGTATAATCATTCGGAGTCAAGGGCAGATGTCCGGTAACCGGCCCTTGCTCAGCTATGCGCTTTACAGACTTAACCAGAGGAGCTAATCCGGCTATGGTCGGATGAAGGAATACATCTCTTACACTCAGCTTATAGCCAAACGTGCTCAGCCTTGAAATAATTTGAATAATCCTGATGGAGTCTCCGCCAACCATAAAAAAATTATCATTGATGCCAATATTTTTTCTTCTTAAGACCTTTTCCCATATCTCCACCAGTTGCTTTTCAATGTGGTTACGCGGCGGCTGGTAGGCGGCACTTGTGCTAAGACCGGCGTTTTTTCCCATCTCCAGCAAGGCTCGGCGATCTATTTTACCATTGGCGGTAAAAGGTAATTCCTCCAGCCGAATAAAATATGAAGGGATCATGTAATCAGGCAGGCTTCTTGATAGATGCCTTCTTAATTCATCAGTTGTCAGTTCCCTTTCTGAAACAAGATAGGCGCATAAATAGTTGTGGCCGTCATCGGCCTCCTGAGCCAGCACTACAGCTTCTTGAACAGCCTCATGAGTGAGCAACTGACTTTCGATCTCTCCAAGCTCTATCCTGAATCCTCTTATTTTGACCTGATGATCCATCCTGCCGAGAAATTCCACCCGGCCATCAGGAAGCCATCTGGCCAGATCGCCTGTTTTGTATATTCTCTCTCCCTGGATAAAGGGATGAGGAATAAATTTTTCAGCGGTCAGTTCCGGTCTGTATAAGTATCCCCTGGCCAACCCATCCCCTCCGATGCACAATTCGCCCGCAACACCTATTGGCAAAAGATTCAGGTACTTATCCACTATATACACCTGAACGTTATCTGCCGGAACGCCTATTGGTACAGATGGCCTTGTATCACTTTCAAAATCGAATTTATAAATCATACAGCCCACAGATGCTTCAGTCGGCCCGTATTCATTGTATATTTCAATATTCCCATCAAAAGCAGTATATATCTGCCTGGCCAGCTCAGTTTTAAGGTCTTCTCCTCCTACAATCAGTCGCTTGATACTGGACTTGCCATAATAGCCCTCCTTTATCAGGTTAAGGTGGGTCGGGGTAACTTTCACTATTCCCGCCTTATTCTCTTGTATCACCCTGGCGATAAGAAGATCCTTCTTATCATCTTCATAAATTATTATCTTGTTTCCTGAAATCAAGGGAGTAAAGATTGAAGTAACTGTTAAATCAAAAGATAAGGACGAATATAATGGAAAGGCTGGATTATCATCTCTGATATATACCTTTTTGGCCCATTCAATATAATTGATCAGCCCCTGGTGGCATATCATCACACCCTTAGGTTTTCCTGTTGACCCGGAGGTATAGATTACATACACCAGATCATCAGGCTTGTTTATATTCGATAAATTAGAAGAATTTCCTGCATATACCTTTTCATCTTCTCCATTGATCATTTCACCACGAAATTTTACTTTACTTCTGAAAGTATCCTGGGTCAGGAGGATTTGGGCCTTACTATCCTCCAGCATAGAGAGCATTCTCTCTTGCGGGTATTCCGGGTCAATCGGCAAGTAGCATCCCCCTGCCTTTACTATTCCCAGTATACCGATCACCACCTCTATTGAGCGATTCATGAGTATTCCTACAATACAGTCCCTGCCTGTTCCCTTTTCTCTCAGCACCCTGGCCAGTTGATTGGCTCTTTTATTTAATTCCGAATAGGTAATGCTTTTGCCTCCGGAGGATACAGCTATATTATCCGGCGTCATTTCAACCTGCGCTTCAAACAACTCTTGAATGGTCTTGTCCTTTGGATAGGAACTTTCGGTTTGGTTAAAATCATGGAGGAGCTGATTCCTTTCCCGGTCAGACAGTATTTCAAGATCTGATAACCGCTGCTGCATGCCCTTTCTCATTGCCTGGATGAGCTGTCTAAAGGAGCTGATAAATCTTTCGATAGTGGCCGGATGAAAGAGTCTGGTGCTATATTCAAATTGAAAATACAGCCTCTTCCCGGTTTCCAGAGCGGTCAGGGTCAGATCACATTTGGCTGTACTCTTTTTATGCCTAAAGAAATCCTGCTCATTGCCCCTGAGCATGTCCTCCTGGGACTCTGCCTGGTTTAATATATTAAGCATTACATCAAACAGGGGATTGCGGCTCATTTCCCTTTGAATCTTTCGTTTATCAACCAGGTCCTCAAACTGAAACTCTTGATTCTCAAAGGCCTTAAGAGTCCTCTCCTTTACCTCTGCGAAAAAACCGGCCAGGCTTTTTCCCCCGTGTGGGTAGTTCCGCAGGGCCAGGGTGTTCACGAACATTCCGACAATGCCTTCCAGATCAGCATGCCTTCGTCCGGCTATGGGAGTTCCTACAACAATATCCTCCTGGCCGCTCAATCT
The DNA here is from genome assembly GCA_040752695.1 of bacterium. GTDB lineage: Bacteria > SZUA-182 > SZUA-182 > DTGQ01 > DTGQ01 > DTGQ01. The sequence goes on along the minus strand of JBFMGO010000100.1, from coordinate 12,767 downwards.
TGAAAGAAGGATGGTATAGAGGGAAAGAACAACCATAAAAAGTGTGGTTTCTGTCTCTCTGGCTGCCTCCTTTAGTATCCGGGTTTCTTTTTCCGTTAAGGTAAAGTCGACTGTGCTGCCCTCAAAGCTTCGCACGGGAGGTCTTGGGTAATCTGTGGGCAGATTCAGCACAGGTATCTCATCTGAAAATATTGCCAGCCAGTATAATTCCTGCTGCCTGATCTGTTCCTGCTGCTCCCGGCTGTTTTGCCACTCGGAAAAATCCTTATACTGGAGCTGAAGCTCCGGCAATTCCCTCCCTTCATACAGGGCCTTAATCTCCCGGATTAAGATTTGATTTGACTCAGCATCAGTAATAATGTGATGCATATCGATAAAACCTGCCGCCCGGGAGGAAGAAATCATTTGCACATAAATTGCTCTTAAAAGAGGAGCCTGGCTCAAGTGAAAGGCTTTCGTGAGGTTGCTCCTTATGATGTCAAGATCACTCTCATCAGTTTCGTAGTATTCTATCGAGAAGGAGACCTCCTGGTGAATTTTTTGCACTGGTTCATCATCGATTATTTCAAAAGAGGTCCGCAGGCTCTCATGCCTGGTTATTAATTTTTTGAGGATATCCTCAAGCCTCTCTTTATCCAGTCCTTCTGCCAAGGGAAATATCAAGGGGATGTTATAGCTTATACTATTTTCCTCGAACTGCTGCAGAATATAGAGTCTCTTTTGGGCTGATGATAGAGGATAATATTCCTTTTGATCCGCCGGCCTTATAGCCAGGTATTGATCTTTTTCTTTACCCTTTAGGTATTTGGCTATTTCTTCTATAGTAGGATACTTGAAAATGATGTTCAGAGGCACTTTTATCTCAAACACCTTATGTATTCTGGAGGCAAGGATGGTTGCCTTCAATGAGTGCCCGCCCAAATGAAAAAAGTTTGCATCAATGCTGATGAGCTCTCCTTCTTTTCTCAGTATTTCTGACCAGATTTCAACTAACTTTTCCTCGATTCTATCCCTTGGGCCAATATACTTTTGCCCTGCAGCTATCGCAGGTAAAGGCAAAGCCTTTCTGTCTACCTTGCCATTTGGAGTCAGTGGTATTTTTTCCACTTGAATAAAAAAGGAAGGTATCATGTACCTGGGCAATGATTGTGACAGGTGCTCTTCCAATTCCTGTGCCTCAATCGCTCGGTCACTAACAACATATGCACATAGGTATTTATCACCAGCATTATCTTCACCATCAATGACCACCGCCTCTTTTATCTCGCTGTGTCCTTTAAGCTTTGACTCTATCTCTCCGGGCTCTATTCTGTACCCTCTGATCTTGACCTGATAATCTGATCTGCCCAAAAAGGCAAGAGTGCCATCCGGAAGCCATTTTGCCAGATCTCCAGTCTTATAGACACGTTCTCCCTTGATATAAGGGTTTCTTCTGAATCTTTCTTTCGTTAATTCCTCTTGGGACACATACCCCCTTGATACTCCAGCACCCCCTATGTATAGTTCACCGGGAACTCCGATGGGCTGAAGCTTCTCATTTTCATCAAGGATGTAGCAGGTCATATTCGGAAGCGGTCTTCCGATGGGCACAGTTCCGGATTGAAGAAGTTTGCCAAGGGATTCTTCATAGCAGCTTGTATCTATGGTTGCCTCTGTGACCCCATAGCTATTGATAATTCTCATCCTGTCCCCAAAGCGCAGACTCAGTGTCCTGAAATCCTCAGCATTACAGGTATCCGAACCAAGGATGAGCAACTGCAAGCTATCTATATTCAAGCCAAAAGTGTAGACGTAATCCATAAAGGGTATAATCAGGGCCGGGGTTGACTCAAACAGGCTCACCTTTTGATTTTTGATCAAGGCATACATTCCCTCAAAATCTGGGCACAAATCCTCAGGGCAGAGTATGAGCTTTCCTCCATTTACAAGTGCCTTGGCCAGATCACCCGCAAATACATCAAAGGAGATACCGGCTATTTGAAGAAGATTCACTTCTGAGTCCTGACTCCTCAACCTATAGACATCCCTCCAGGCATAGGCAGCATTCACATATTGCCTGTGCTCTACCATTACTCCTTTGGGTTTCCCTGTGGAGCCTGAGGTATAGATAACATAGGCCAGATGCTTTGGAGGAATAGCCAGGTTCAATCTCTCCTTACTGTACCTTTGGAGCAGGCCGGTATCGGACCGGTCAAGATAACAGAAGGCTTTCATTGATGGACACTGCTCTTGCAATTGATTGAGAACATTGAGATATTTTCCCCGGGAGAGAATGTGGCAGATGCCTGCATCATCGATGATGTCCCTCATTCGCTCTAAGGGAAGGGAGGGGTCAAGGGGAACATAGGCGCCGCCTGCTTTCCAAATTCCAAATACCGCGATGATGACCTCAATGGACTTATCCATAAAAATCCCGATCTTTGATTCCGCACGGATCTGGATTGCACCATGTAAATAATTGGCAACCTGGTTAGATTTTTCGTCTAATTCCTGATAGGTAATTGAATAATCTTTAAATGTCACCGCCACTTTATCAGGCAGCCGATCTACCTGCTCTTTAAATAGATCACAGATGGTTTTATTTTCCGGATATTTTACTTCTGTCCGGTTAAAATCGAACAAGATGTTTCTTTTTTCATTCTCTGAAAGTAATTCAATGTCAGCTATCCGCATATCAGGTCTCAGGCAAACCTGATTCACAATGTTCAGCCAATGCCCGGCAAGCCGTTCTATAGTCTCCCGTCTAAATAATGATGTACAATATTTTATGTCAACTTGAATTTTATCACCGCTTTCAGATGCTTCTATGTCCAAGTCAAAAAGGGTTGTCCCCTCGACTTGCTCTTTAAATAAGGAAAGTACCTTCATCTCATTGGGTTGCAACATCTGGGCTGATCGATCCTGGAAATTTTGCACGACAAAGCAGACATCAAAGACGGGGTTCCTTGAAGGATCTCTTTCAATATTTAATCTATCAATTAATTCCTCAAATTGAAATTCTTGGTTTTCATAAGCCCTGATACTGTTTTTCTTGACTTCCTTCAGGAATGTAAGAAAGGTTTTATCTGTCCCGGGGTAATTCCGCATAGCCAGGACATTTATAAAAAAACCAGTGAGATTCTGCAGCTCCGGATGATAACGGCGTCCGGCTACAATACTTCCAATAACAATATCCTCCATTCCAGTATACTTGTGAAACAGGATATTGAGCGTTGCCAGGAGAGTCATGAAAAGAGTAGCCTCATGCTTTAAACACAGATTCTTGAGTTGAGAGGTAGTGTTCTTATCAAGCGTGAAGGTATAGCTTTCTCCCCTATACATGAAAAAATCAGGGCGGGGAAAATCCAATGGTAAATCCAACCTTGGAATCCCTCCTGAAAATAAATTGGTCCAATATTCTTCCTGCTCTTTGAACTGTCCTGTTTCAATGAGGGTATTCTGCCAGCAGACAAAATCTTTGTATTGTATTTGAAGCGGTTTCGGTTTTTCTCCCTTGTAAAAATGCATAAGATCGTTATAGAGAATATTTCCGGAACTGCCATCGGTAATAATATGATGCATCTGTAGTATAAAGTAAAATTCATTGTCAGGTACCATCCTGGCACAGGCGATGCGAAAGAGAGGAGCACGAGATAAATCAAAGGGCTGGTAAAAATCTTTGCTTAATTCTCTCATTCTTTCTTGCTTCATTTCTTTCTCATCAAGCTCATAATATCTTACTTCAAAATCAATCCTGTCATGGATTATCTGAACCGGTTCATCATGAATAATGGTAAAGGATGTCCTTAGTATCTCATGGCGCTCAATCAGAGCCTCTACCGCCTTTTCGAACCTGTCTTTGTTAAATATGCCTTCGAGTTTTTTTACTAAAAATAAATTATAAGCTACACCAACATTATCAAACTGATTTATAATAAAAAGCCGCTTTTGAGCCGAGGACTGAGGATAATACTTCCTCTTTTCAACAGGCTCAATACCTCGATATATCTTTCTCTGTGAATTTTCAATGTAATCGGCCAGGGATTGAACGGTAGGGTTATCAAAAAATATGGCTAAGGGAGGTTCTGAATTTAATTCCTCGTGAATTTTTGAAATAATCATTACAGCTTTTAATGAATCCCCCCCTAATTCAAAAAAATTATCATGTATGCCTATCTCTTCAAAGCCTAAGTAATCTTTCCACATCTGGGCAAGTCTTTGCTCAACCTCGCTCATTGGGGCCATGTATTCAGTACTTAATTCAGGTCTTGGAAGATAATTTACAGAGGGCGAGTCTTCTTCAAAAGCTTCAAGTAACTTTGACTTTTCGTCTTCCAGGGTATGCATTTGCTCAATCCGCATCTGCAGATCTGTAGTTGATACGGCAACATTTGATAGTGCACTTTCAAGGACATATCGAAAGGTTTCTACTCCTTCGGAAGGTAATATCCCTTTCTCAAGGCTGTATCCCTTTGAAGATAAATCCTTCATTGTCTCAAAGGCCATACCAACTTCCTGCCATGTATCCCAGTTAAGCGAGATAGTAACTGGCCCGCCTTGAGAAACCTTAAAGCAGGCATAGGTATCGAGAAAAATATTGGCAGCACAATATGCTACCTGGCCAAAGGGCGGCAAAATGGAAGCCAATGATGAGCAGAAAAGAAAAAAATCCAAAGTGATTGAATTCTCCCGCAAAAGAGTATCCAATATAAGTAATCCGGTTATTTTTGAGGAGAATACTTCCTCTGATTTTTCACGTGATCTCAACTGTATTACTCCACTGTCAGGAGTACCTGCTGCATGGATAACCCCATCAATTCCGCCGAAGTATTCCTTTGCACCTGTCATTACCTGCTGCATTTGGAGCTTATTTGAGACATCTGCACTGAAAACTGATACTTTCGCTCCAAACTTTTCCAGCTCCTGTACTTTTCGTATCTTGATGCTTGTTTTATCCTCTTGATCATGGCTCTTCAGCCACTCATCCCAATCATTTCGGGCCGGGAAAAAGGAACGTCCTGTGAGAATAAGCCTTGCCTTCTTTGTTTTAGCGAGATGCTCGGCAAGTACGAGGCCTATGCCGCCCAGTCCTCCTGTGATAAGATAAGCGCCGGCATCTTTTAATCTGATGTTAGCGTCACCTGGTTTTGCCAACCGTGCCGGTTCGAATATTTGAACCCAACGGTGATTACCACGATAAGCAATGATCATATCAGGAGTTTCACTTTCTAATTCCCGGCCGAGTATTTCGACCATTCGCAAAGCATTATTTCCTCCTGAGCCCGGCCACTCAATATCAATACAGATGCAATGGATGTTTGGAAATTCATGGGGAATCACCTTTACCGGTCCAAGAACCGTTGCCTTGCATGGAGACAGAAAATCATGTTCTGTTACCTCTTGCAGACGGTTGGTGATTACCTTTATTTGGGCTGTAATACTCGTCCTTCCGATCACCCGAGCTATGTTGAGCAAACTATAAAATCCCAAGTTATTATATTCATCAACCAGTTCAGGAGTATAATCTTTATCATCATTCCCGCTGTCGTCTGATATAGTCCACAAGTGAACGATTTTCTCGGGTAGCTTGCCTTCCTTTCTTAAGCATTCAAATAACCTGTAATAATCATTATCCTGCTCCGGATTGATACTATATTCCTGATCATCTGTTTTTGAGAATTCTGCTCTTGCCTTCACAATAGTCACATTCTGATTCTGAGCTTTCAATCTTTTTATAATTCGAGATCCTAAACCGGTTTCATCTGTGAATATGAGCCAATTATGCTGAATTGATGGCTGGTATGCAGATTCAGGAGGCAATAGAGTACGTTTCCAGGAAGGAACGTAGAACCAGTCTGCAATATTTGGATTCTTAGTCAATTTTCTTTGTTGAGATATCCCACCCAGTTTGAATAGGTCGCCCTTAATTTGATAGCTCCTTTTCTCAAAGGGATAGGTCGGCAAAGGCAGGCGCTTTCTTTTCTCTTCTGAATAGAACCAATCTATAGATAACCCTGACAACCAGGCATCACCCAGCTTTGATAGAAGGTATTTTCCATCCAAGACCCCTTCCTTGGGATGTCTTACCATATTGATTATCTTCTGCCCGGGGTCCCTCTCTTTATGCTGCTCGGCAAATATACCTAAGGCTCTGCCAGGGCCTGTTTCAAAAAAGATTGCCTTTTTGTCTTTATGGAAGGCGTGAGAGGTATGAAGGGGAAGTTGCTGCATCAACCTTCCTCTCGTGGCTACCAGTTTTATTGCTTCTTCCAATGAGAAAACGCCGGACAGGTGCGCGGCAACAAATTCACCTATGCTATGGCCAATCATAGCCTTTGGCCTTATTCCCCAGCTCATGAGGAGTTTGGCTAATGCATACTCAAAAATAAATAATAGAGGTTGAGCATACTCTGTTTGATTAATTTTGGCAGATCTGGTATCAGCAGCAGATGGATAGAGGATTTCTTTTAAATCATTTCCAGTAATCTGAGATAAGATTTTAAAGCACCGGTCTAACTCTCTGCGAAACACAATTTCCGTATCATAAAGCTCTTTTCCCATATTTATATATTGGGAGCCCTGACCCGGGAACATGAAGACAGCATATTTTTCATCTTCTTTTATTAAGGAAATATTCTCTTTTCCTTGAGCAGAGGATAATAATTCTATTGCCTCATCAATATCAGAGCATACAATCATTCTTCTATATCGAAAAGCCTCCCTGCCCGTTTGCAAGGTATAGGCGACATCAGCCAGGTTTAAACCGGGGTTTTTCCTTAAATGGTCTGCCAGATTCTCCGCTAATTGACCAAGAGCGGTATTTGTTTTAGCGGAAAGTAAAAGAATTTGATATGGCCTGCTTCTGGTGGTGTCATCTATCTGAGGAGCTTCTTCCAGAATAAGATGGGCATTAGTTCCTCCAATCCCGAAAGAGTTTATCCCCGCTCGAATAGGATGTGCTCCATCTTCCCATTTTTTCAATTCCTTCACTACAAAAAAAGGGCTCTCTTCAAAATTTATCTTAGGATTAGGGGTTTTAAAATGCAGGTTCTTTGGGATTATTTTATGCTTCATGGCCAGTATGGTTTTTATTACACTTACCACACCAGCTGCTGCATCAAGGTGTCCAATGTTTGTTTTCACGGAGCCGATACCACAATAACCTCTTCTGTTCGTATTAAATGCTAATTTTAATGCTTCAATTTCAATAGGATCACCCAATACAGTCCCGGTCCCGTGCGCTTCAACATAGCTGATGCTTTCCGGGTCAACTTCGGCCAATTCTAAAGCAGTCCTGATTACTTCTGCCTGTCCCTGGATACTCGGGGCAGTATACCCAACTTTTCTTTTCCCATCATTGTTAATGGCTGTGCTTTTAATAACTGCATGAATAAAGTCATTATCCTCAATCGCGTTCTCCAGAGGTTTGAGCACAATAATCCCGGCACCCTCACCAAACACCGTTCCCTGAGCTTTGGCATCAAATGATCGGCAATGACCATCAGGAGCTACAATCATTCCCTCCTGATAGCTGTACTCTGACCTGTCGTGTGAGCTTATGGATACGCCGCCGGCCAGAGCAAGGTCACACTCTCCGCCAATCAGAGCCCTGCAAGCCATATGAATAGCCACTAAAGAGGTAGAGCAGGCAGTATAAAGGGTAACACTGGGACCCCTTAAATCCAGCTTGTAAGAAATCTGGGTGGTTAAAAAATCTTTATCAAATAATTGCTGAGCAGCAAATATCCCAAAATCATTAACTTTACCGGTAAGGGTTGAAAGGGCTTCCCAGTAAAAATGGGGTGATGCGCCTGCATAAAGACCTATTAATCCCTTATATTGCCCCGGACTGTATCCTGCATCCTCAAGCGCACTCCATACACATTCATGCAGGACCCTCATCTGCGGATCCATAATTTCCACTTCTTTGGGAGAATATTCAAAAAATGAGGCATCAAACGAATCTTTGTTTTGAAGTATTCCTCCTGCATTGACCGAATTTGTATTCTTGACAAGCCCTGCACCAATATTTGATAGCTGCTCATCAGAAAAAAAAGTAATGGATTCAACCCCATTTATAAGATTATTCCAAAATTCTTCAATATTATCAGCACCGGGAAACCTTCCATACATGCCAATAACAGCTATCTCAAATCCGGTTAAGTTTTTACCCATAATTACACCACCTGTTAATTTACCGATATCTTCTTGTTTTTCAATCTCTTCAACTTATCCATCCCTTTTCCCAGGATTTCCTTGCGATCAGAAAACGTTTGGTTCTCTTCGAGATTATTTAAAAACCTGGCCAGAGAATTTACTGTTGGGTATTGAAAAAGGGATGTTACTGAAATTTCTCTGCTCAGCTCTTTTTTCAGCATATCGTTAACCTGGATAATATTTAATGAATTACCGCCAAGATCAAAAAAATTATCATGTATGCCCACCTTATCCAATTTGAGTATTTTTCCCCAGATAGCAGCAATCCTTTCTTGCAGCTCATTCTCTGGAGCAACATACTGAACACCTGTCATCATTGCTTGGCCACATGATTCTAATTTTTTCCTGTCTATTTTCCCATTTGAAGTTAACGGCAATTGCTCCAACTGAATAAAATATGAAGGGACCATGTAATTTGGCAAATTCTTTGATAAATGTTCTCTTAACTCATTCATTGTCAGGCTCTTATCTGAGATAATATAAGCATAGAGGAATTCTTGACCGTCATCAGCCTCTTTGGCCAGCACCGCCGCTTCTTTGATTCCCGATGTCCTGAGGAGGTGAGCCTCGATTTCGCCAAGTTCTATCCTCAAGCCGCGTATTTTTACCTGGTTATCTATCCTGCCGATAAATTCAATATTTCCGTCAGGGAGCCACCTGCCAAGGTCTCCGGTCTTGTAAAGCTTGCACCCCTTTGCATAAGGGTTATCTATGAATTTCTCTGCTATCAAGTCCGGCTTATTTAAATAGCCTCTGGATAATCCATGGCCGGATACACATATTTCTCCTACCACTCCGATTGGTTGAAGTCTATTCTCTTTGTTAACAATATGAATCTGTTTATTTAAGATGGGCCTGCCTATCGGAATACTCTCATAATGATCTATGTTTTCAGTTGTAATTTCGTATGAGGTAGAGACTACACAACACTCAGTCGGACCATACACATTACTGATTATAGGAACATTTTGCTCAGTATCAGGGGTATTCTCCTTAATACAATGGAAAAAATCCTTTACTATTTGACGGGGTAAGGCCTCTCCCCCTATAAAGAAATGTTTTACCCTGAGGGGGAATTTACTATGTCTCATATGATCAAGCAACAACCGGACATGGGCAGGTGTCGCCTCTGCAATATCTATCTCGTTTCTTGTGTAAAAGTTAAGTAAACCTGCAGCATCAGCTCGAATGCCTTCGGGAACAAGATGAAGGCTGTGCCCCTGTAATAGAGCCCCAAATATCTGCTGCACAGAAGCATCGAAAGTGTAGGAAACGAGCAGACTCACTTTCAGGCAATTTTCATACCTCCTATACACCCTCTCTTTTAATGCCCAGATAAGGTTAACCACATCTCGATGTTCAATCATTGTACCCTTGGGCTCACCGGTAGTCCCCGAAGTGTAGATAATATAGGCCAGATCGTCGGGAGTATTTATAATCTCCGGGTTACATGCTTCCCTCGAATACATGCCCTCGTTGTCTACAGGTAAAATGTCAACAGGAGATAAATTATCCGAAAATGGATAATCTTTTTGTGTAAGGACTATTTTTACCTTGCTGTCCTTGAGCATATAGCTTATTCTTTCCAATGGATACCCTGGATCTATCGGCAAATAGGCACCACCCGATTTTAGGATTCCAAGTATCCCTACTATCATATCTGTTGAGCGCTCGAAGAGCATCCCAACTATACTACCCGGTCTTACCCCTTTTTGCCTTAATACTCTTGCCAGTTGATTGGCTCTTGCATTCAACCCTGAATAAGAAAGCTGTTGAGCCTGAAAGGTTAAGGCAACCGCCTCTGGCGCCTTTGCTACCTGTTGTTCAAATAATTCGTTAATTGTTTTATCTTCCGGATAGTAAGCTTTGGTCCGGTTGAAGGTATGCAATAGTTGGCTCTTTTCTTCTTCACAGAGGATGTCTATATCTAATATTGGAATCTGTGAATTTTTACATACCTGCTTTATTATGTTTACCAGGTAGTTGGAGAGCCGCTGAATGGTTTCTTGTTTGAATATCGCTGAGTAATATTCGAAAGTAAAATGGATCTCATTGTCAATCTCATTGATAAATAAAGTAAGGTCAACCATAGAAGTTTTCTTTTCAAAGTAATATTCATGAAAGATATTCTCTTCTATCCTCTCCCTTGAGCGTTCAAAATTCTGAATCACAATTGATACATCAAAAAGCGGGGTCCTTGATGGATCTCTTTGTAAATCGATTTTGTCTATTAACCTTTCAAATTGAATATCCTGATTTTTATAAGCCTGTAAACAATTCTCCCTTACTTCATCTAAAAACTCTTTATAGGTCTTTTGGGGCCGTGGTTGGTTTCGCATGGCCAAGGTATTAATAAACATACCCATAATGGGTTGTAAATCTTTATGTGAACGTCCGCCTATTCCATAGCCGACGATTATATCCTCCTGGTTTGTATACTTATGTAAGAGCACATAAAAGGCTGCCAAGATATTCATGAATAAAGTGACGCTGCACTCCGCGCACATTTTTTTTAATAGTTGGGTGTCTTCATATCCCAGTTTAAATAAGCAGGTATCACCTTTAAAGGTGAAAATACTCGGACGGGGAAAATCTGTAGGTAAATCCAGCTTCGGTATTTCTCCTGAAAATACGTCCAGCCAATACCTTTCTTGTGCTTTGATTTGTTCGGTTTCAAGCAATTTATTTTGCCAGCAGGTATAATCTTTATATTGAATCCTCAAGGGGGATAATTTCTCTCCTTTGTACAGACGCATAAATCCTGCATTAAAAATTTGTATTGAAGTCCCGTCGGCGATAATATGGTGAAGATCATATAAAATCAGATGTTCCTCTTCTGAGAGAGTAGTAATCAAAGCAATCCTGAATAAGGGGGCTATTGACAAATCAAAGGGCTGAATAAGTTCTTTTGCTAATTGACTGATATCTCCTTCTTGCAGGGTGGACTTATTGGTTTGGATATAGTTTACTTTGAAATCAACCTTATCATGTACTTTTTGCATCAGTTCATTGTCTACCAATTGAAAAGATGTCCTCAATGCTTCGTGATATTCAATCAATTCCCTTATGGCATTTTCAAATCGATTTTTATCAAACTTCCCTTTCACTTTTACGATAACAGGAAGATTATAACTTATGCCAATATGCGTTAACTGGTTTAAAAAAAAGAGGCGCTTTTGTGCTGATGAGGCAGGATAATATTCTCTTTTTTCTACAGGCTCTAAGAAATCATAAACGAAATCCGCACGAACTGCATCAATTTCTCCTTCAACAAGATATGTTACGGGCATGTTGCACATGGAATACATCCTCTTCTGCTGTAAGGAAAGGGGATATGAGGTGGCTTTTTCTCCTATGCTATCAGGAGCCCTCCTGTGCTTCCTTGGATAATCTCTATCGAGCATCTCAGCCAGAGAAGCAATACTTACATAATTAAGGAGCTCAGAAATATTGAGGTTTATATTAAATTCGCTATTAACGTTATTAATTATCCGTAAAGCAAGGATAGAATCTCCACCCAATGCATAAAATGAGGCAAAGATATCCAGCTCTTCAAATCCCAGGATCTTGCCCCAAATAGCTGCCAATATTTTTTCAGTTTCCGTATAATTATTATCCTCTCTGCCCGCCAATCTTACTGAAGTGCCAACGGCTGCCTTCGATTTCTTGCTTGCACTACTCTCTTCTTTTTTCTGATTGAGATTCTCTTTAATGTCTAAGGACAGGCTTACAGGATATTTTTCCAGTAAAGACACGATATTATCGGAATAATTGATTTCGCCTATAAGAACATTACTGATAGGGTATTGTATTACCTTATCAAATCCTTTCATGGCTTTATCAATGGGCAGTGCTTTAAATATAAAGCCTTGGCTGATCCCCGTACTAACGGCCATACCTACATCTTTCCAGGCTACCCAATTAATAGTCAGCGTATTTCTGTTCTTTTTGTTTCTATATTGTGAATATGCATTAAGGTACATGTTTGCCGCAGCATAGTCACTTTGACCGATAGTAGGGAACACAGTGGCCACTGATGAAAAAAGAATGAAGAAATCCAGATTTTCTTCTTCAGTAACCCGATCAAGGATAAAAGTGCCCTCTATTTTCGGACTCAGTACTGAAAGGAACTCTTTTTCGGACCGGTTAATGAGAGTATCAACTTCTATAATTCCCGCACCGTGAATAATGCCATTTATCCGGCCATATTTTTGGCGAAGTCCTTTCATGATCTTGTCCATTCTTCTGAAGTCAGTACAATCTCCTGCTATACATTCCACCCTGGTCCCTGTGGTCATAATCTTTCTGAGATAATCCTGCTGCTCCTTACCCCTTGGCACTCCCGTTCGACTTATCAGCGCAAGGTTTACCCTCCCTTTCTGTGCCAGGTAGTTTGCCATAACCAGCCCAACTCCCCCCAGACCGCCTGTTATTACATAAATACCATCTTCCTTTATTTCTATCTTCTTCCTGTTCTTGGTGGTAAAATCCACCCTTCTGAACTGCTCGATGTACCGCTTGCCGCCGCGATAGGCCCTCAGGAAAATAAGTGATTCAACAGAAAGTTCATC
>JBFMGO010000099.1:0-22897 GCA_040752695.1 bacterium | reverse complement strand
GCATCTGGCGGGCTTCAGTTTTCAGCCTGCCGAGTTTGCCAAATTTGCCCTGGTCTTATATCTGGCCCACTTCCTGACCAAAAAGGCCGAAGTGATCGGGGACGTGAAGGCCATTTTTCTGCCCCTGTGCATTGTGCTGGGCGTCTCTTTGCTGCTGATCGTAAAGCAGCCGGACCTGGGCACCAGCGTCCTGGTTATGGCCGTGGCCATCTCCCTGATATTCGCGGCAGGGGCCAGAAAGCGGCACCTTTTCGGGCTGACCGCTCTTTTTATGACAACCGTGGCAGGACTGGTTTATCTTGTCGATTACCGCTGGCAGAGAATCGTGATTTTCATGGACCCATGGAAGGACCCTAAGGGGGTGGGATATCAGACCATTCAATCCTTGTGCGCCATCGGGAACGGAGGGCTGTTTGGTATGGGGTTGGGCCAGGGGATTCAAAAGAGGGGATACCTGCCGGAGGCGCATACGGATTTTATTTTTTCCGTGATCGGAGAGGAGCTTGGCCTGATCGGTGCTCTTTGTGTTTTGGCTCTGTTCGGAGTGTTTATCTGGCGAGGATTCAAAATAAGCCGCCAGAGCAAAGATCCGTTCGCCTGCTATCTGGCACTGGGAATTACCTGCCTGATCGGGTTTCAGGCATTGATCAATATCGGGGTGGCTCTGGGAGCGCTGCCGACCAAGGGGCTTCCTTTGCCTTTTGTCAGTTTCGGCGGTTCGTCATTGATCATGAGTGCGGTAGCTGCCGGGATTTTACTGAATATTTCTCAGTATACCTGAAGGAGGTATGGAATGTCGCTCTCCTTACATCACCCGGACTTATGCTCTGCCGGAGTCAGGATCAAAAGGCCGAAATTATCTATTCTTTTTTTCGGCATAATGACTGGAATACTTCGATGAGGAAAATGAAAAATTTCGGATTAAGCGAAATCGGAACCGGAATGAGCGAAATCAAAACCGGAGCGGGAAAAATCGCAAAAGAAAAAAAGGCCACTGCACTCCCTCTTCATAAAGGGACTGACTCATGGTAAAGATTATTTTAGCCGGCGGAGGCACTGGCGGTCATTTATATCCCGGTGTGGCTATTGCCCAGGAGTTTCGAAGGCAGAGGCCGGACTGCGAGATCCTGTTTGCCATAACCAGGAAAAAGAGTGATCAACAGATTGTTTCCCAGGAGGGGTGGAAATACGCAGCCCTGCCGGTCGAGAGCTTCCGGGGTGTATCCTGGCAGACAGTGCGGGCGCTGGGGTGCCTTGCCTTCAGCATCAGGCAGGCGGTCTTTCTGGTGCGGGAATTTCAGCCCTCTTTAATTATCGGCCTTGGTGCCTACCCTTCGGTTCCCATGCTCGTTGCCGGAAGGTGGAGCAGGGTTCCCGTCGTGATGCAGGAGCAGAATTTATTCCCCGGAAGGGTGAATAAGATGCTGGCCAGATGGGCGAAACGGGTGTTTGTTTCATTTCCGGCAACTGAGGGTTTTTTCCCGTCCGATCTGAGGGGGAAAATCGTCCTGACCGGAAATCCCGTCCGCCAGGCAGGAGGAGTTCCCGTGGATGGAGATCTCAGGTCGCAGTATGGCCTGGAAAAAGGTAAATTTACGCTCCTTATTTTTGGCGGCAGCAAGGGAGCGCACACGATCAATGAAGCGGTGCTGGAAGGAGCGGCTGATCTGCCGAACGATCTGGCCGGAAAACTCCAGATCATCCACCAGACAGGGCAGGAGGATTTTGAAGAGGTAAAGAAGAGCTATCAGCGGATTCCAGTCAAGTCTGTGGTCCTGCCGTTCATCTACCGGATGATGGAGACCTACCAACTGGCTGACCTGGTAGTCTGTCGGGCAGGAGCCACGAGCGTGGCCGAAATCACCCTTTTGGGGAAACCATCGATCATGATTCCCTACCCGTACGCGGTCGATGACCATCAGGCCACCAATGCCGGGGAACTGAAGAAGGCTGAAGCCGCGGAAATGATCATCGAGCGGGAGTTGACGGGAAAGGGTTTGTGGACCATGATAGGGGCCTTGATGGAGCATCCTGAGAAACTGAGCCGGATGCGGGAAAAAGCGAAAAAGCTGGGAAAACCGGAGGCTGCCTCCAGAATTGTTCAGGAATGTCTGCATATGATCGCAAAGTAATGGCATGATCGCAAAGTAACGACATAAGCGCAAAGTAACGCAATGATCGCAAGGTAATGGCATGAGCGCGAAGCAATGGCATGATGAGAAAGTAGCGGAAATAACAGCATGAGCACAAAGTAATGGAATTACAAAAACGATGCATCGCAAAAAGTGAGTATATCGGTATGTTTCTGAAGATAAAACATGTGCATTTTATCGGGATTGGCGGTATCGGAATGAGCGGTCTGGCCGAATTGCTCCATAATCTGGGCCTTTCGGTGAGCGGATCGGACGCGGCGGAATCGGAAAACACCCTCTACCTGCGCAGGCGGAATATCGGCATAACCATTGGCCATCATCCTGAGAATATCCGCCCTCTTCTCGCAGAAGCTGGTTGCAGCGTCGTAGTCTATTCTTCGGCCATCCGGCCGGACAACCCGGAGCTTGCAGCAGCGCGCAGTTCGAAAATCCCGCTGATCCCCAGAGCGGAAATACTGGCAGAACTGATGCGGCTGAAGCATGGTATTGCCATAGCGGGAACCCATGGGAAAACCACTACCACATCGATGATAGCGACAGTTCTGGCCTCTGCGGGTCTTGACCCCACGATTGTCATCGGCGGCAGGCTGGCCGGTCTTGCCGGCGGGAGCCAGGAGTGTCAGGGGAGCCAGGAGCGCCACGGAAACCAGCGAAATCAGGGGGACAACAGAGAGAATTCTCAAGGAGATGCCCCTCATATCAATGCCCGGCTGGGGGAGGGAGATTTTCTGGTTGCCGAAGCGGATGAGAGTGACGGCTCCTTTTTGAAATTGAGACCCACTATTGCCGTGGTGACCACTGTGGAAGCGGAGCATATGGAATATTACGGCTCTTTGGAAAAGGTGAAGGCCGCCTTCCTGGACTTTATCAACAAAGTACCCTTCTACGGAGCGGCAGTACTATGCCTGGATGAGGAAAATATCAGGGCCCTGGTTCCGGGCATCCGGAAGCGTTTTATCTCCTACGGCCTGCAAATCGGCGATGGGTTCCAGCCCGCGGCCTCTTCCGGAGAGGGGCCCCGGCTTTTGCCCGATCTTACGGCTGCCTGCATTGAAGCGGCTGGTCTGCAATCTTCCTTCGAAGTGTTATGGATGGGGCGAACCATGGGAAAAATCGTATTGAATGTGCCGGGCATTCATAATATCGCCAATTCTCTGGCTGCTATTGCCGTAGGATTGGATCTTGATATTTCCTTCGATACCATCCAGAGAGCTTTGGCATCGTTTCGGGGAGCGGATCGCAGGTTCCAGGTCAAAGCCCATGTACAGGGTACCTACGTGATCGATGACTATGGACATCATCCCACGGAAATCAGAGCTACCCTGGCCGCAGCCAGGAGTGTTCTGGCAGCCGGAAGTGTAACCGCAACCGGGAGCGACGGCATGACAGCGGCAGGGGTCGGCATGACGGCGGCAGAAGACGGGATGACGGCGGCAGGGGATAGGATGATGGCGGCAGGCGATAGGACGACGGCGGCAGGGGCGGGGTCTTCGTCCCAAAAGGACAGCCAGGCACGGCGGCTGATTGTCATATTTCAGCCTCATCGGTACACCAGAACTAGAGACCTGCTCACGGATTTTTACACTGCCTTTTCCCATTCTGACATTCTGATCATTACCGATATCTATGCTGCCGGAGAAGAGCCCATCGAGGGTATTCATAGCCAGCTCATGGCTGATGGGATCAGGCGGCATGGCCACGGGTGTGTGCATTACATCCCCAACAGGGACGATATTCCATGCCTGCTCATGGAAATAGCCCGCCCCGGCGACATGATCCTCACGCTCGGGGCAGGGGATATCTGGAAAATCAGCCAGAAGATTGTGACTATGGTCAAGGAGAAGTTTACATGAGTTGCGCCATTCGTCGAGGATTCCAGGGACATTATCATCCAGAGATCCAGGGCCAGCCTCGCCGTCAGGCCTTTTGGAACCATCTGAAAAGTGTTTTTAAAGGAGATGCGAAATTCCAGGAACCGCTCAGGGGATATACCTCTTTTGGCATCGGAGGCCCGGCTGATTGTC
Source organism: bacterium (assembly GCA_040752695.1). GTDB lineage: Bacteria > SZUA-182 > SZUA-182 > DTGQ01 > DTGQ01 > DTGQ01. Next base: position 18,720 of record JBFMGO010000099.1, on the reverse strand, counting down.
TGGTTACCGTGACTACTATGGAAAAGTTACTGGAGCTGATTGCACTGATGGATACCTATGGTTACAGCAATTTCATGAGTGACCATCCTGACCGTCACTCCCGCGAAACAGAGAGCCTCTGTGGCGCAGAGAGCCTCTGTGGCGCAGAGAGCCTCTGTGGCGCAGAGAGCCCCTGCGGCAGCGAGAATCCGGGAATGCCTTTTTTTATGCTGGGCAGAGGTACAAACCTCCTGGTGAAAGATGGGGGAATCCGGGGGCTGGTGATTCGTCTGGGTGGAGAATTCCGCCAGGCCCGGGTGGAGGGACCCCGGATCGTCAGCGGTGCCGCCTGTCCTCTTTCTTCTTTGCTGCGGCTATCGGTCCAGCATGGTTTGTCAGGTCTGGAATTTACAACCGGTATTCCCGGATCATTGGGCGGAGCTCTCTTCATGAACGCAGGCGCAGGCCCGGAGGAAATCGGTCCGTTGGTCAGTGAGGTCCATCTGGTATATCCCGACGGGTCTTGTGAGGTGCTCGGCACCGGTACATGCAGGGCGGGGGGCTTACCCCGGCCCCGGCACAGGGCTGCCGGTGCTCCCGGTGTTGCCGGTGCTGCCGGTAACTTCGAGACAGCCGGTGTTGAAGATGCTCCCAGGGGAAGCGCTGAAGATACTCCCAGGGGGGGGAGCCTGGATTTTTCCTACCGACGGTGTTCCCTGCCGAGGGGAGGAATCATCACCCGCGCAGTAGTGCAGCTTCATCCGGCTGAGAGTAAGGATGCCGTTTTGGCCGGGATCAGTGAACGGTATACCTATCGGGCCAGCCGTCAGCCTCTTCGGGAAAAATCTGCGGGGTGCATTTTTAAGAACCCGCCTGGAGAATCGGCAGGCAGGTTGATCGATCAGGCCGGTCTCAAAGGGATTTCGATTGGCGGAGCTCAAATATCGACAGTTCACGCCAATTTTATCATCAACCGGCATGGGGCTTCCTGCTCCGATGTTTTACGCTTGATGGACATGATTCAAAAGAGGGTCTATCAGTCCTCTGGAATTGCACTGGAACCGGAGGTTCTGGTAATTGGGGAAGACCGTATTGGGGAAGATCGTATTGAAGAAGGCTGTATCGGGCAAGAGCAGAAGGATTGAGGAGGATTATGGCCAAGCTATTCGTAACCACTGAGGAGGATTTAGCCAAGATGAAAATTGCTGTCTTGATGGGAGGGAACTCTTCGGAGCGTGAAATATCACTCAAAACGGGAAGTGCTATCGAGAAGGCTCTGCGAAGCCAGGGTTTTCAGGTGGCAGCCATCGATGCCGACAGCCAACTCGCCACCAAACTCCATGCCGAGGATATCGATCTGGTCTTTTTGGCGCTGCATGGTAAATATGGAGAGGATGGATCGGTTCAAGGGCTCCTTGAGATCATGGGCATACCCTATACCGGGTCCAGCGTTCTTGCCAGCGCACTTGCCTTTCACAAGGCAAAGACCAAGGCCGTACTGAACTTTCATCATATTCCCACGCCGCGATTTACGGTTTTGACGAAAGGGGATTTCCTTTCCGATCCGGCTAAAGCCAGGGATCTGGTCTGGCAGTATCCGATTGTCATCAAACCCTGTGAGGAGGGGTCCACTTTCGGTATTTCGATAGTCAGATCCCCTGACGGGTTGGAGGCTGCCTGTAACCATGCCTTCCGGTATGGAGAAGAAGCATTGATTGAAGAGTTTATCGATGGCCGGGAGGTCACGGTCGGAATTTTGGGTGATCAGGCCCTGCCTGTGGTGGAGGTTATCCCGATTTCAGGATTCTACGATTATGAATCCAAGTATACGGTGGGGAAAACGGAATATGTGGTGCCTGCCCGGCTGGATGAAAACCTTTATCAACAGGTCCAATACTGGGGATTGCGTGCCCACGGAGCACTGGGATGCAAAGGAGTATCGAGGGTGGATATAAGGATCGATCAAAAGGGAAACCCCTTTGTACTGGAGATCAATACTATTCCAGGCATGACCGAGACAAGCCTCCTGCCCAAGGCTGCCAAAGTGGCCGGGATATCCTTTGAGGAACTGGTAAAGAGGATTTTGATTCTGGCCCTGCCGTCATCCCCCTCCTATTCGAAAGAGAATATATCTCCTCTTCTTCTCAAGGGGGCCGGGACGGTTTCCCCCTGACAAAGGAGGGGAAGAATAAGGGCCAGACTCTCAAGATCCTTAAGACGCTTGAGGAAACAGGAAAGATCGATGAGCACAGAGAAAACACCAGGGATCTGGAAAAAAAGATGCATCATGGCAGCTCTTTCATGCCTGGTCATTTTTCTTTTATCCTGGGCCGGATATCGGCTCCTGGACAGGGTTGCCCTTTTTCAGATATCCAAAATCACTATTTCCGGAACGCGGCAGTGCGATCTTGAGAGGATAAAAGAACTGACAGATCCGGCCTATGGCAAGTGCATCTTTAAGGTGAGGTTACCGGATCTTTATCGCGAGATCCGTTCCATAGGCTGGATTAAGCATCTTTCTATCCACCGCGTTATGCCATCGACTTTGGAAATTCAGATAGAAGAGCGGGTGCCGTTGGGGAAAATCCCAGGAACTGGCGATCAGCTCTACCTGGTGGATGCGCAAGGGGTGCTTATCGATATGATCCGGAGTAAAAAGACGTGGGCCTTTCTGCCGCTTATTACCGGTCTGAATCTGAAAGAACCTTCAAAGGAGAACGGCGGGGCAGCAGGCATGAATCCGGCCCACATGATGAAGGAGGGTTGCGCGGTTAATTCCTCCTGCCTGCAATCGGCTCTTCAGGCTCTGACATTGATACAGGCCATGAAGAATCAGGGGCTCAATAAGGGGGATTTTACCATAGAAATTCCGTCAGCGGCCAGCGAAGGGGCAGCATCCGGTGAGTTTGCGGCCCTTATGGAAGAGGTTTCAAAAATCGAACTGGAAGAACCTGACAATATCGTTCTTTGCAGCAGCAAAGGAGAAGTCCGTAAGATTCGCCTTGCAGCAAATGATGACCTGAAGGAGAAATTAATGTATTTGCAGGCACTATGGGGCACCATTCAATCCAGGACCGGCGATATTGTCAGTCATTCCAGCGAAAGCGGGAATCCAGGAATTGCATATATTGATCTTAGATATAAGAATCAGCTCATTGTCAAACCACTTTAGGATCAGGTCAGGGTTTAGGATCAGGTCAGGGATGAAGGATGAAGAAAATAAAAAGAAGGAGGTGAGGAGAGATGATCAAGAAAGATAATCTTGTCGTGGGGCTGGACATTGGAACAACCAAAATCTGCACCATTATTGGAGAAGTAGACGGCAGGGGGGAAATCGACATTATCGGCCTGGGCTTAAGCCCTTCTCGCGGACTGCGTAAAGGGGTGGTCATCGACCTCGAGAGCACCATCGAATCGATTAAAAGATCGGTTCATGAAGCTGAGGTCATGTCCGGTATTCAGGTGGATTCGGCCTACGTCGGTATTGCCGGAGGGCACATCAGAGGCATTAACAGCCGGGGAGTAATTGCCATTCTGGGGAAAAACCGGGAGATCGTCCAAACCGATATAGATCGTGTCATCGATGCGGCCAAGGCCGTGGCGCTGCCTGTGGATCGGGAAGTTATCCATGTTCTTCCTCAGGAGTATATTGTCGATAACCAGGACAAGATCAAGCAGCCCCTGGGAATGAGCGGAGTCCGGTTGGAAGCGGAGGTCCATATTGTGACCGGAGCCGTAACATCCGCCCAGAATATTATTAAGAGTGTAAACCGTGCCGGTCTTGAGGTGAAAGATATCGTTCTGGAGCAATTGGCTTCCAGTGAATCTACCCTTACCCTGGATGAGAAAGAGCTGGGTGTAGCTGTTGTCGATATCGGCGGCGGGACAACGGATCTGGCTATTTTTGTGGATGGAAGCATCCGGCATACGGCTGTTATTTCACTTGGAGGCGACAATTTTACCCATGATATTGCAGTAGGGTTAAGGACCCCGAACCTGGAAGCCGAGCAGATCAAGAAGGACCACGGGTGCGTGATGGCGGCCCTTTTGGATGAGCTGGAAACAATCGATGTTCCTACTGTCGGGAGAAGAAAGCCCCGGACAGTGTCCCGCCAGGTGCTGGCCGAAATCATGGAGCCCAGGGCCGAAGAGATTTTCGGGCTGGTCGATCGGGAAATCAAAAGTTCGGGGTATGGTGATCTGATTCCAGCCGGGGTCGTTATTACCGGCGGATCGTCGCTTATGATGGGAATGGTGGAGATTTCAGAGCAGATTTTCGATTTGCCGGTGCGCATAGGGGTCCCTACAGGTTTCGGGGGATTGGCGGACGTTGTCAGGAGCCCTGAGTACGCTACCGGTGTCGGGCTGATTCTCTATGGATTGCAAAACAGCCAAAAAAGGGTCAATCAAAAGAAGGTCAATTTCAGGCCTCAAAATGATAGTCATCTTTTTCAGAACATTCTCAAGCGAATGAAGGATTGGATGAGAGACTTTTTTTAAGGATCTATATTTTTGCAGTTTTCTCGTAATTATGGTAAAAAGTCATGGCGAGCTACCTGATCTGGAAGAACAGGAAAAATGAACTGTAAGAATTATGATCATGGTAATGAAAGATGAAAAAAATGGACACTTAGGTCGAAAGCGAAGAGCACCTTGCCCCTTTTCCCGGTGGACTCCCATTCTTCCTTCTTTCCTCATGTTAAGTTGAGAGTCGGGATGAGAGATGGTAAAAGGATGAGAGATGATGCCATGGCATGGAGATGATGCCAAGGACCGGGAGATGATGCCAGGGCCGAGAGGGAACAAAGGTCGAGAAAGAACAAAGAGGAAATTATATCCCCTCCTTTTCTAAAGGGGGAGGAAGGGGATTTTCATCGTTGAAGGAGGTCTTAGCGATGCCACTAGATCTGGAAGAAAAGAACGAATGTTCAGCGAATATTAAGGTGGTCGGGATAGGAGGAGGCGGAAGCAACGCAGTCAACCGCATGATCAATTCTAAAATGGAAGGTGTGGAGTTTTATGTGGTGAATACAGACCTGCAGGCTCTGAAGAATTCTCCTGCTTCGAATCGATTACAATTGGGAGCCAGGCTGACCAGGGGGCTGGGAGCCGGAGCAAATCCTGAAACCGGCCGCAAGGCTGCTCAGGAGGATGAGGAAAAGATACTGGAGATTGTCCAGGGTGCGGATATGATTTTTATTACTGCCGGTATGGGCGGCGGCACAGGGACCGGTGCGGCCCCTGTTATTGCAGGCATAGCCAAGAAGGCAGGTATCCTGACCGTGGCCGTGGTGACCAAGCCCTTTCTGTTCGAGGGAAAACGAAGAATGGTTCAGGCCGACAAAGGGCTCGAGGAGCTGAAGGCGTCAGTGGACTCCCTGGTCACGATCCCCAATCAGCGGTTATTGAATATCATCGAGCCTCAGACTTCCATGAAGAGCGCCTTCAGCATGGCGGATGAGATCCTGCACCAGGCAGTGCAGGGGATTTCCGATCTGATTACCAAGCATGGAGAGATTAACCTCGATTTTGCCGACGTAAAGACGATTATGTCGGAAAAAGGAACCGCTCTAATGGGAACCGGCGTAGCCAGGGGAGAAAAGCGGGCTCTTGAGGCGACGAAGAGGGCCATCTCAAGTCCCTTGCTGGAAGATAATTCCCTGGAAGGTGCGCGGGGGGTCCTGCTCAATATCACTGGAGGAAGCGATCTGACCCTGTGGGAAGTGAATGAAGCATCCTCTGCCATCTATGAGTTGGTGCATGAGGATGCCAACATTATTTTCGGTTCCGTGCATGACGAAGGCATGGTGGATGAAGTTCGGGTAACCGTCATTGCTACAGGATTTGACCATCGCAGCGAAGAAAATGTGCAGAGGCTGGATAACGTGGTCACCCAGCCCTCCAGAATGAAGCCGGAAAGCTATAATCCAAGAAACAGGGATGTTCCAGCTTATCTCCGGGCTCAGGACAAAAAGACAGACAAAAGGGAAGACACGGAAAGCGCTCCATCGCCAGGTCCCCGCTTTGCACGGGGAAGATCGACAGCTAATGGCAGGTTCCCGGACAATCTGGGGCTCCTGGATGATCAGGAGAAGGAGGAGGAAGAGCACCTGAATGTGCCGACTTTCCTGCGGCGTCAAATTGACTAGGAAAAAAGGGAACCTTTGCCCCCTCTTCAAAAGGGGATCTTTACTTCCTTCCTTTCTGAAGGGGTCTGGGGGTTTTTCTTTTGCCGAGGGCTGAAAGCCGGGGTTGGCCGGATCAGGGGGGATAGTTTTGCATGCTTCCAACCGCCTGTGCTGGTGGTGCAGATCGAGAATCAATTCTTTACCGCCTGGATCCCTGGACGAAGCTGGTTATTTTGTTCGAAATCTGTGGGGTGGTTTTTTTTATTCCTTCGACCGGGTTTTTGGTATGTATTGCTCTGTTTTTACTAATTTCGGCAAAAATAGGCAAAATATCAATCACTTACCTGGTCAGCAGGCTGAAATTCCTCCTCTGGTTTTTCATTTTCGGCAACCTGTTCTACTTCTTTTTTACTCCCGGACGGGTTCTCTACCATATTCCGGGACTGGGACTCACCCTGACTCAGGAAGGAGTGGAGAAGGGCCTGACCCTGATTGTCCAGCTCTGTCTTTTGGCTACCGCTTCCTTCCTGCTCCTGCGTACTACCTCCACAGTCAAACTGGTCAAATGCGTTCAAAGCATATTTTACCCTTTCTACCGCCTGGGGATTCATGTGCCGGATATTACTCTGATGATGGTCATGAGTTTGCGGTTTATCCCTGTACTGCTCTCGGAGGGGAAACGAATTGCGCAAATCCAGATGCTCAGGGCAGGCGAATGTGCCAGGGAGAAGGGACTCTTCAGGTATGCCAGAAACCTGGTCCCTCTGATCACACCAATATTCCTCTCCACGATGCGAAAAGCCCAGATTCTGGCTCTGGCCGTCGAACAAAGGGGTTATACCGGAGAAGTCACGAGGCAACATTTTTACCTTCCCGAACTGCACCGCCGGGATATAGCGGCGCTCTGTCTGGTGGGTATATTTTTAGGGGGGCTCATCCTGAGGTGGAACCGGGCCGGGTATGTGTTTTGGCCGGGCTGGTGAATTGACAGGCTATCGGATTGGCAGGCTGTCAGATTAACAGGCTGTCAAAAAAAATCGGGAGTATAACCGTGTGAAATCTGCCGATTAACCGGTCAATGAAGAATTCCTGCAAACGAATATCGATTTGGATATCATATCATACTTATAATATGAAAGAATCTTGTGATATAATATCGAGACTGATTCATGGTAAACAGCAACTACAAAAATAGCAGATTTAAACAGCATATGAGCGAACGATATATCGGGAAATCTTAGCTTAATGAGGTAGCAACCAATGATAGAGCGATATACACTGCCTGATATGGGAAGAATCTGGGAGCCGCAGAACCGGTTCCAGACCTGGCTGAAAATTGAAATCTGGGCTGTCGAGGCCTGGGCGCAGTTAGGAGAAGTCCCCAAGGAGGCGGTAGAAAAGATTAAAAAGGGTGCCCGGTTTGAAATTGCCCGGATTCATGAAATCGAAAAGGAAGTCAAGCACGACGTTATTGCCTTTTTGACTGCGGTGTCAGAAAACTTAGGGGAGGAATCACATTTCCTGCATATGGGGCTTACCTCCTCGGATATGCTGGACACTTCTCTGGCCCTCTTGCTGGTTGAGGCTTCGGATCTTCTGATTCAGGGAGTGGAAAAACTCCTGGCCGTTTTGGAGCAAAAGGCCATGCACTATAAATCTGCGGTCATGATCGGCCGCTCTCACGGCATTCATGCCGAGCCTGTTACCTTTGGCCTGAAAATGGCCCTGTGGCATGCAGAGATGAAAAGAAACCTGAAACGGCTGCATCAGGCCAAAAAGACCATAGCTGTAGGCAAGATTTCCGGTGCTGTCGGAACCTTCGCCAATGTACCGCCTGAGGTGGAGGTTTATGTCTGCCAAAAAGCGGGGTTGAGACCGGCTGCGATTTCCACCCAGGTGATCCAGAGAGACCGGCATGCCGAGTTCTTCACCACCTTGGCTATTGTCGGCGCAAGTATCGAGAAAATGGCTACCGAGATCCGGCATCTTCAGCGGACCGAAGTGCTGGAAGTGGAGGAAGCCTTCACCAAAGGGCAAAAAGGTTCTTCAGCCATGCCGCATAAAAGAAACCCCGTGGTGTCGGAGCAGATGTGCGGACTGGCCAGAATTCTGCGGGCCAATGCCATGGCAGCCCTTGAGGATGTCGCGCTCTGGCACGAGAGGGATATCAGCCACTCCTCCGTTGAACGGATTATCGCTCCGGACAGTACGATCCTCCTTGACTACATGCTCACCAAGATGACACAATTGATTGAAAATCTCATGGTTTACCCGGACAGAATGAAAAAAAACCTGGAATCTACCGGAGGATTGATTTTTTCTCAAAGGGTGCTGCTTCAGCTTGTAGCCAAAGGGGTCCTGCGAGAGGATGCTTATCGGATAGTGCAACAAAACGCCATGAAGGCATGGCAGGGAGAAGAAACCTTTCAGGAGCTTCTGAGCAAGGACCCGCAGGTTCTCCAGTACCTCTCACCTCAGGAATTGTCCGCCTGCTTTGACCTGTCATACCACCTGAAACATATCGATACGCTCTTTCACCGGGTTTTTCACAATCAGGAACTGGACTGATGCTTTTACCCTTAGTCAACAGCAATCAACAGGAATAACAGGAGATAATGAAGGATATCGTTAAGGATACCGCAAGGGAAAAGAATGATGGAAAAAAAAGAAAAACTATACGAAGGCAAGGCTAAAATTCTTTATGCAACCGAAGATCCTGATTTGATCATTCAATATTTCAAGGATGATGCCACGGCCTTCAACGCTCAGAAGAAAGGCACCATTGTCGAGAAAGGAATCTACAACAACCGGATCTCCAGCCATATTTTTCAGCTTCTGGCCCGGCAGGGGATAGCCAGCCATTTCGTCCGGTGGCTGAGCGACCGGGAAATGCTGGTCAGAAAAGTGAAGATCATACCGGTGGAAGTTGTGGTGCGGAACCGGGTTGCCGGAAGTCTGGCCAAGCGGTTTGGACTGCCGGAGGGGGATTCGCTCTCACGGGCGATTCTGGAGCTTTACTACAAGGATGATGCTCTGGGCGATCCCATGATCAATGAGGACCACGTGGCAGTATTCAATCTGGCAAGTCACGAGGAAATGGAAGAGATCAAAAAGACCGCTTTGGCTGTCAACGCCTTTTTGAAAAACTGGTTTGAGGAGATAGGGATTTCTCTGGTCGATTTTAAGCTGGAATTTGGGAGACATGGCAATCAGGTTTTACTGGCTGATGAAATCACACCGGATGGATGCAGGCTTTGGGATTTGCAGACAGGTGAAAAAATGGATAAGGACCGTTTTCGGCGAGACCTTGGCAAGATCGAGGAAGCATACAGGGAAGTCGATCGCAGAATCGGTGAAAAGACATCTTAAGTGAAAAGCCATCCAGGGAAAAGCCATCCAGGTGAAAAGACAGTAAGGCAGAAGATTAGCTTAGAGAGAAGTTTTCCAGGGGAAGAAGGTCAAAGAAAAATATTATGCATGGAAAGTTGAAGGAGTACTGTGGCCTGGTGGGCATCTATAGAGCCCCCGAGGCCGCAAAACTTGCTTATCTGGGGCTCTATGCACTTCAGCATCGAGGCCAGGAAAGTGCGGGCATCATCTCATGGGACGGCCATGAGATGAAGATAGAACGTGGTATGGGCCATGCGGCCGATGTATTTACAGAAGAGCGGCTGGAGCGGCTGTCCGGAGATATAGCGGTCGGGCATGTGCGCTATTCCACAGCCGGTGACAGCAGCATCATAGAGGCCCAGCCTCTTGTGGTAAGGTATAGCGACGGATTGATGGCTGTAGCGCATAACGGCAATATTGTCAATGCCTTACAGATTCGGGAAAGCCTGGTGGAAGAGGGATCCATCTTTCAATCCACATCGGACAGCGAGGTTATTGTCCATCTCATAGCCCGGTCGCGTCAGAAATCGTTTGCCGATCGCATTATCGACGCCCTGCAAAAAATCAACGGAGCTTATTCACTTTTGTTTCTCAAGGATGATGAACTGATTGCGGTACGGGACCCCTACGGCTTTCGTCCCTTGTGCTTAGGATCACTCGGAGGTGCGCCGGTCATAGTCTCGGAAACCTGCGCCCTCGATTTGATCGAGGCCCAATTCGTCCGGGAAATTGAACCGGGTGAGATGCTGATCATTAACCGCCACGGAGCCTTCAGCCAAAAGCCCCTGACTCCGCAACCAGAGAAATTTTGCGTTTTCGAATATATTTACTTTGCCCGGCCCGATAGTGTCCTTCGCGGGAAAAATGTGCATGTGGTTCGAGCGGAATTCGGCAGACAACTCGCCAGGGAAACAAAAGTCGATGCGGACCTGGTTATATCCATACCCGACTCAGGAACCAGTGCTGCCCTGGGGTTCTCGGAAGAGGCAGGTATCGTCTACGATATGGGATTGATTCGAAACCGCTATGTAGGCCGGACATTCATTGAGCCCAGGCAGTCTATCCGCCATTTCGGCGTCAAAGTAAAGCTCAACGCGGTCAAGGATGTCCTTCGTGGAAAACGGGTGGTAATCATCGACGATTCACTCGTTCGGGCCACTACCAGCCGAAAGATCGTGAAAATGGTCCAGGCCGCCGGAGCTCAAGAGGTCCATATGCGAATCGCCTCTCCGCCGGTGAGATACCCGTGTTTTTATGGGATCGACATGCCTACCCGTAAGGAACTTATAGCCTCTACCCATTCCGTCGAGGAGATTTGCCGGTATGTTACCTCCGACAGCCTTGAGTATCTCAGTATAGAGGGTATGAAAAATGCGCTCGGCTGTTCAGATAAGAACGATATCTGCCATGCCTGCTTTACGGGAGAATACCCAATCAGTTTTCCAGGCGAGGAAATCACACAGGTCAATCGGCATAGAGAGTAACAACCAGCAATGGCCAGCAATAGCTGACAATGGTTTGTAACAGCCAGTGGCAGCCATCGGAGCTGCTCAGTAATTGATGGTCGCCCCTTGCGGGCGCCTTTCGTACAAGGGCATTTTATTGTCGTAGAAGAGAGAGAAGTGACCATTTCCTGATTGATGATAATGATGAATGATAATGATTGATGATAATGATCATAATTGCAGGCGCTTTATACATGGAAATCCAGGAGTTGATCAGCGGCGGTGATATAAAGAAAGTTACCTCCTGGCTCTGGGAAGGGAAATACGGCCAACATCCAGTCCAGGTCATAAAAACCGGGGTCGGTAAAGAGAAGGCAAAAAAAACCTTAAACAAGGCTTTGCTCCGGTGTGATCGGGATTGTTTTGTCATTAATATAGGATTGGCCGGGGCGCTGAATCCCTCTTTAGAGGTCGGCTCGATCGTGGCTGCCCGGAAAGTCTGTGAGGTTGCTGACGATGGCGGGGCGCGGTATTTATCACTGATGACGGATGCTCCCTTGATGAATGGGCTGTCTGCCATTGAGTCCTTCTCTCTTGGCACCTTATTGACGGTAAGCCAGGCGGCGAACAGAGAAAAGAAGCGGAGCCTTCGGCAGCAATACCCTGAAGCCCTGGCCGTGGATATGGAATCATTCCATATCGCTGAACTTTGCCAGGAGCGGCATATCCCTGTCATGATTCTGCGGGCTGTTTCTGATGAGCTCTCTTTCCAGGTGCCGGAGGATAGCGGAAGTAAAAAGGCGGCAGCGATGCAGGACCCTGCCCAAGGAGCGGAGTCTTTGCAATGGGCTGCGCTTTATCGTTATTGCAGGCAGGCTGCAAAGGCAAATATACAGGCTCTGGGCCTTTACTTGAAGTGTCTGGGGGATAGGTGAGGGCAAAAGATCGATGTTGCGGGTAAATGAAATTTTTAAAAGCATTCAGGGCGAATCGACATGGGCAGGATGCGTCTGCGGAATCATCCGTCTGGCCGGATGCAATCTGCGCTGTGAGTATTGTGATACTCGCTATGCCTACGATGAATACTCACCCTGGACTATAGATGAAATATGCGCCCATGTGGAGCGCTACAAAACCGGTCTTTTCCTCTTGACCGGAGGAGAGCCTCTGTTGCAGGAGGAGAGTTTTGAGCTCATGGATCGGCTCATGCAGGCCGGGCACACCGTTTTGCTGGAAACCAATGGGAGTCTCGATATAGCCGGGGTGCCTGCGGGCGTTATCAGGATAGTGGATTTAAAGTGCCCTGGCAGTGGAGAAAATCACCGAATCTATTGGGAGAACCTGGAAAGGTTACTGCCTCAGGATGAGGTAAAGTTCGTCATTTCCGACCAGGCCGACCTTGAGTGGGCTACCCGGATGGTAGAGAGCCGCCGGTTGGGAGATATCTGCCGGGTTCTTTTTTCACCGGTATTCGGCCGGATCGAGGCTTCGATTCTTGCCGATTGGATTATTGAGCATAATCTTCCGGTCCGGTTACAGGTGCAAATGCATAAGCTGATCTGGGGAAAGGAGGCACGAGGCCGATAATGGACCGTAAAAGGGAGAGAGGTTGCAGGGAAGCGATGGATGCCAAAGAAACGGCTGATCTTAAAGGAGCGAATGACTTCAAAGAGACAAATGACCTTAAGGGGGCGGCAGACCCCGAAGGAGCGGCAGACCCCGAAGGAGCGGCGGACCCCGAAGGAGCGATGGATCGCAAAGGAGCGGTTGTGCTCTTGAGCGGAGGAGTTGATTCGACCACAACCCTGGCTATTGCGCGGGAGCGGGGATTTGAGGTCTATCCACTGAGTTTTGATTATGGGCAGAAAAACCGGTACGAGCTGGAATGCGCCAGGAAAGCGGCTGCCTTTTTCAAGGTCCGGGAGCATTTAATACTTTCGTTGAATCTTCGAACGATCGGCGGGTCCGCTTTGACCGATGAAATAGCAGTGCCGCTGGACCGGCCGGTTGAAGAAACCGGTATCCCGGTGACCTATGTCCCTGGCCGCAATCTCATTTTCCTTTCCGTAGCTGTAGCCTGGGCAGAGTCAAAAAACATGGAGGATATTTTTATCGGAGTAAACGCCATAGATTATTCAGGTTATCCGGATTGCAGACCCGCATTTATCAACTCCTTTCAGCAAACTGCCAATCTGGCTACCCGTATGGGGATTGAAGGAAAAGGCCGGATCACGATTCATACTCCTTTAATCGATCTGAATAAAAGACAGATCATTGCCAAAGGATTATCTTTGGGCGTGGATTATCGTCTGACCTCCAGTTGTTACGATCCAGATCCATCGTCGGGAAGACCCTGCGGACGATGTGATAGCTGCCGGATCAGAAGGAGGGGCTTTGCGGAGAATAATCAGGCTGATCCCCTCGATTATATCGACGATCGAAAGTAAGCTTGGCGGGAAGGGAAAAAATTACCTCTTGACAATGTATTATCTATTTGTGATAATTGAATTTTCTTAGCCTGCGGCTATATGAAGGTAAAAGGTCTTTAAAGTTAAAGGAGAAAAATACATGCACGATCCGAAAGATATTGCAGAGGCATATCTACTAGAAAGCGAAATCGATATTCAGGCTGCGAGACTGACCTATGTGAATGGTCTTTATAGCCGGACCATTCATTTCTCTCAGGAAGCGGTAGAGAAGATAACCAAAGGATGCTTGACTCTGCGCAATGTAGTCACCAGGGATCATAAAACATCTACCCTTTTTGTGGCTGTTTTTCAGAAGGATATTCCCGACATCGATAAAATTTACGAGGCAATTACCTCACTGGAAAAGCATGGAGCAAGAACGCGGTTTCCTCTCTATCAACGGAAGGATTTGCCTTTATGGGTTCCCTCGAAGGTTTATGGAGAAGCCGAGGGCATGGATGCACTTACGAAAGGAGAATATGTGTACCGGGTACTGAAAGAATTTCTGGTTAAAAGTATTGGAAGAAAAGATGAGTCATCCCAACAACAAGCCTGACAGTGACATCGTGCCTTATATCTTAGTAGTTGATGATGATGAAGAGTTTCGTGCAGCCCTGAAAAGTATTCTGGAAGAAGAAGGTTACGCTGTACTTGCTGCCTGCGACGGCGAGGATGCCTTTTGTCTGGCAAAAAAACATGATGTTCGGCTGATCATTTCTGACCTGAGAATGCCGATACTGAATGGAATCGCCTTGTTGGAACTGATCCGGGATCAAAATCCTCTGATCAAGGTTATTATCGTGACTGCTTATGAGGAAGTAGCTTCTTATATCAAAGTGATGAGTTTAGGTGCCTTTGAATATATGAAAAAACCCCTGGATCTGGATAAGCTCAAGGAATTGGTCGCCGGGGTTATGAGTGATGCACAATAAGCTTATCTATGCAGGTTTTATTTTCCTGCTTTTGTCGGTCATTGCGACTGGTGTTGGCATCGGGTATGTTTACCAGGTAGCCCGCACCCTGCCCGATATCGATTTCATGCGGGAGTATAACCCCGGACAAACCACCCGAATTTATGCAGAAAATAACAAGCAGATAGCCAACTTTTGCCTTGAAAAGCGAATCCCCATTCCCCTTTCTGAAGTCAATCCAAATCTCATTAAGGCAATCCTGTCTACCGAGGATGTCAATTTCTATCAGCACAACGGGATCTATTGGCCCCGCATTTTGAGTGCCCTCTACAGGAATATCCTGGCGGGCAGGTTTGTCGAAGGGGCCAGTACGATTACTCAGCAGGTGACCAGACTGGTATTTCTCTACCCTCAGAAAACCGTATTACGGAAGGTGAAAGAGATACTCCTGGCCTATAAGATCGAGAAGAAATATTCCAAACAGGAAATCCTGGAATTATACCTCAATCATATTTACCTCGGACACAGCGCTTATGGGGTAGAAGCTGCTGCAAAAGCCTATTTCGGGAAAAAAGCCATGGATGTGAACCTGCCTGAGGCTGCTCTTCTGGCAGGGTTAATCCGGGCGCCAAGCAAATATTCCCCTTTCTGCAATGCAGAGCTGGCCAAAAAAAGGTGCCGGGTGGTCTTGAGAAGAATGAAAGAAGAAGGATTCATTAACGAGGAGCAATACCAGTCAGCTCTGCGTTATTCTTTTCAGTTTCAAAAAGAAGAGGATAAAAATCTCGCCCCTTACTTCGTCGAATATGTGCGTCAGGAATTACAAAAAAAATATGGGACGTCCGATCTGTACAAAGGCGGGTTACAGGTTTATACGACCCTGGACGTGAAGCTGCAAAAAATTGCCCAGTCCGCTTTGCGGCGCGGCCTCGAAGAGCTCGGCAAGCGACAGGGATATCGACCCGTCCCTGCCGGCAGGGAGTATTCCGACCTTGAGATGGAAAGAATCAAGCAGGCCATCGAACAAGGTAACCCTTTGTCCGGAATGCTCCTGGGGCAGGTCAGCACTGTGCGGGCCGAAGACATTCTGGTAGATGTCGCAGGCTATCGGGGAGTGATCCCCTGGAAAAACATGCAATGGACCAGGGCAAACCGTCCGGCTGAGATTTTGAAAACCGGAGACAAGGTCTTTGTTCGGATCAGGAAATATCCGAAAATCAAGGAAGGCAAACCTCAAGGCGACCTGATTCTGTCGCTGGAGCAGGAACCTGCTGTTCAGGGCGCACTGGTGGCTCTGGACCCAAAGACAGGGTATATCAAGGCACTGGTCGGCGGATATGACTTTTTTCTGAGCCAGTTTAACAGGGCAGTCCAGGCGCGCAGGCAGCCGGGCTCCGCATTTAAGCCCTTCATATACACCGCAGCCATTCTGGAGGGGAGAACCCTGGCCGATATTATTATCGATTCCCCCATAATCTATAAGGATGGCATTCAGGCAAAAGGGTGGAAACCGGAGAACTATTCAGGAAAATTCAGCGGTCCCACCACCATACGCAAGGCCCTGGAGCGCTCCAGCAATGTGGTCACCGTGAAACTCCTGGATTCGGTGGGTATTGACCACGTCATGAATCTGGCCAAGAAGATGGGGGTGACATCTCCCTTGAGTCACGATCTTTCTCTGGCTCTGGGCACATCAGGCGTCTCGCTCATGGAGATCACCGCTGCTTACGGAACCTTTGCCAATCAGGGAATGTTCACTCCTCCCCTGGCCATTAAGTCCATCCTCAACGATAAAGGAGAATCCCTGGAGAAGCATGAGCCCTTTCCCCGTCGGGTATTGGACAGCCAAACCAATTATCTGATTACTTCCCTGCTGCTCGGTGTGGTTCAGCATGGCACCGGATGGCGGGCCAAGCGCCTGGGCAGGCCCCTGGCAGGTAAAACAGGTACGACGAACGATTACGTGGATGCCTGGTTTATCGGATTCAGTCCCGATCTGGTGGTGGGCGTATGGGTGGGTTTCGATGAATACAAGAGCATCGGAGAGCGGGAAACCGGAGCCAAGGCAGCGTGCCCTATCTGGGTAGACTTTATGGATAGAGCCCTGGCCAGTATGCCCATAAATGACTTTCCCGTTCCCGGTGGGATCACCTTCGAGAGTATAGACGCAGATACCGGCCTCTTAGCCACAGATGATTGCGAAAACGTTATCGTGGAAGCCTTCCGGACAGGAACCGAACCAACCCAATCCTGTAATGCTCACCAGTTGGCACCTGATCGGTTCTTAAGTATCGATTCCCAAGCTCCCCACAAAGTGCAGGCCAGACGACGATCTGTCCAGTCTGTCGATCCCAATCAGGAGACAGAGCAGGAGGTAGAAATAGAAGATGAAAGTCCTCCAGATTAAGCTGCCCTTATGCGCATAAGAGTAAAAGGCAATAGATGCGAAAAACGAACTTTTTCCATCTCCTTACTAAAAGGTATGATTTTCAGGCCGAAGACCGGGAAGAAAAAGCCGCCAGCCCTCAACAGATTCTGGAAGACATTCCTAAAGGCAGGGTAATATCGTCATTCTTTATGTCTACTCCTCGCCCCTGTCCTCTTCAAAGTTGCGTCGTGCCTTGAGCACCTGGTAGACATCGAGCTGTTTCATTTTATACTTCAGGGTGCTCAAGGGAATACCCAGGACCTTGGCGGTCAGCCTTCTGTTTCCATTCATCCTTTCCATGATCTTGAGGATAAAGCTTCGTTCGAAGGTTGCGCATGCCCTTTTCAACAGGTCTTCCGTCGCGTTTTCAGTGCTACTATTCAAGTAGGGGATATAGTAATCTATGGGGATATCTTCGAGTGAGATCGTGTCTTCTTCGGTGACCGCCACCAGCCTTTCGATGAGGTTTTCCAATTCCCTGATGTTTCCGGGCCAATGGTACTTTTTCAACACCTCCAGTGCGGAACTATCACAGATCTTTACCGCTTTTCTGAACCTCTTGTTATATTTAGCGATAAAAAAATCGACTAATTGGGGTATATCATGGATTCTCTCCCGCAAGGGAGGCAGGTGGATGGGAATAACATTCAGGCGATAGTAGAGGTCCTCTCTGAAGGTTCCCTGCTTGACTGCTTCCTTCAGATCCTTATTGGTCGCGGCAATAAACCTCACATCCACATGGATTACCTTGCTGCCGCCGATTCTCTCTATCTCTCCTTCCTGCAAGGCCCGCAGGAGCTTTGCCTGCAGGTCGACCCGCAGTTCTGAAATTTCATCCAGAAACAGAATGCCCTTATGGGCCAGTTCAAATTTGCCGATATGCTGTCTGTGTGCACTGGTGAAGGCTCCTTTCTCATGACCGAAAAGGGTGCTCTCGACCAGCTCTTGTGGAATCGAGGGCAGGTTGACTGTTACAAAGGGAATGGTCGGATCATCTCGCTCTTGATAAATCATCCTGGCAATGAGCTCTTTTCCCGTACCACTCTCACCCGTTATCAAGACAGTGGCCTGAAGTTTGGCCACCTTTTTGATAATGGCGTAGATTTCCTTCATCTTCTCGCTCGTGCCAAAGACAAAGTCGCTCCTGAAGAGCTGCTTCATTTCCGACCGGAAATACAGAAGGCTTTTCTTGTCGTATTGCTTCTCCAGTGCCCTGGTTACCAGGTGCAGGACCGAGTCGTATTCGAAATCCTTGGTAATATAATCGTAAGCCCCGAGTTTCATGGCTTTTACTGCTGTATCAAGGTCCTTGATAACGGTAATCATAATCACTTCGATATCTTCGTACTGGTCCTTGATGATCCTGAGTACCTCAAGGCCATCGATACCGGGCAACATAATATCTAAAAGAACCAGATTAACCTGAACATTCTTGATGGTCTCAAGGGCAGACTCTCCATCGGGGACTTTGATTACCCGGTATTTTTTTTTCAGAATGACTTCCAGGGTATCTCTCATGGTTTCGTTATCCTCGACAATCAGGATAACCGGAAGTTCTTTTTCTTTTAATAGCTCCATAATACATGATTCCTTAAAAAGAGAAAAAACGCGTTTCAGCTATCAGTCGAACAGGCTCCCCGTACTGTCAGCCATCAGTGGCCTTTTGAGAGCGGTAAATAGATAGAAAAGGTGGTTCCCTGATTAACTTCGCTCTCGAATTCAATCCATCCGTGATGCATATAAACAATCTCTTTCACTACCGATAAACCAATGCCTGTCCCCTCTTCTCCCTTTTTCGTAGTAAAAAACGGGTCGAATATCCTCGGTTTGTCCTTTTCATCTATCCCGGATTATTCATAAATCCCCAGAGGCGTTAAAAACTCCTCTCTTGTAGGAGAAAATTTTACCAAGAATGGGGAATCTCCCCCCTCGAGGAGGAGCTTTTCTCCTCTGTTTACTAGATTTCCTTTG
>JBFMGO010000098.1:0-23030 GCA_040752695.1 bacterium | reverse complement strand
GCTTTCCCCCCTTATGGCTGGTTGCAAATGATACATCAACATGGCACTATACCACAGTATGAAATCAGCGATTATTGGTCAAGTAAAAAAATCTAAAAACTATTATCGGGGGTGCGGAAGCACGGATGAGAAAAAATAAATTGTAAAGGGACAGCAGGAAGAAAAATGGGAGGTGCCGGTTATATCTGTTCGGTAATTGTTTCTATGATACTCAGATATCTTACTGCAAGCTGCTTTATGGCGTTTCTCTTTATTCTTGAGGCATTATACTCAAAGATGATTTTGGGTCCTTGGCTTTCTTTCACGAGTCCTATTAATATATCATAGAGAGCAAGTAGCTTGATGTTATCTTTTAGTAGTCTAGTATTATAAACTAATATACTTGCTTCCCTTTCAGGTATTTCGAAGTTAATTTTTGAAATGTATCTGGCATTTAATCTTATGGCCTTTTCATTTTTCAGCCGCTCTTTTTTGATAAATTTCAATAAAGCGAAAAAATCAGAAAACCCACAGATTGAAAATATATGGGTTGTAATAGTATTCTCTTCAGAGAATGCGGTTTGAAGCCTGATATTGCTGTTTTTTGATATCTGTAAGACCAGGTAAATAAGTAAGGACAGGTAGAAGTCGTCATCGAAAACATTTCCCTCTTTCACCATTTTTAAGATTTTATTATTCAGTTTGGAAGTGATTTTGAATATTAATCGGGTTTCCTTTTCTATATCGTGATTATCCTTGAAAAATTCCGGAGGCAGTGAAATATACTCGATCAAGCTATTTCTGGCTTCTGTTATGAGTCCGTTTTGAATAAATTGAGATAATTTGGCTATGGTAGGATAAGTAAAAAAGTCAGTTATTCCTACTTTATTCGGATACTCCTGTTCAATGGCAGCGTGTACCTGAGCAAGGATTATTGAGGTAGCGCCAAGTTGAAAAAAATTGTCGTTTATACTAATTGCATTTCGATGAGTAACCTGCTTCCATATTAGGGCAAGCTTCCTTGCAATTTCTGATTGTGCATTATCTGACAGGTCCAAAGCAGCTTTTCCTTTGAGCATTTTTTCAATTTTGTCTAGAACTTGGTCAAATTCACCATTTTTGTATTTTTCTATGAGCTTGTATCTTTGAAGTTTTCCACTCGTTGTTTTCGGTAAGTTATTTACGGGAATAATTCTATCTATGCTTATACCAGCCTGTTGGCTAAAATGTTTTTTACAACTTAAGGCAATAGGGATAAAACCTTCCAAATTACCTCGAAAAAGGACAAATACAATTATTTCATCTTTGTTTGTCGCCTCATTAAAATGGCCTGCAACGGCAACTTTTCCTAACTCAATGCCTTTAACATCTTCAGCTATTTTTTCTAAGTCGTGAGAATAAAAATTCTGTCCGTTTATAAACAAAATATCTTTAGTCCTGCCCGTGATTACCAGATGATTATTTCTTAAAAAACCAAGATCTCCTGTATTAAGCCACCCATCAACAGTAACAGCTTCTAAGGTAGCTTTTTTGTTATTATAGTAACCCGAAGTTACATTATCTCCCTTGATCTGTATGTGCCCGACAAATCCGTCGGAAAACTCTCTATTACAATCATCAACTATCCGCAGATAACAATTCTCAACCGGGGAACCTACGTCTAGAAAATAAGCCTTATTTTCAATCTTAAGCGGTTTGGTAACTTTGCTTCCCACACCCAGTTTATTTCTATCTACTTTGACAGGTATGATTTTCTCGTCCGGATCAGAAAAGGTAACAGCTAAACTTGCTTCTGCAAGGCCATAAGCGGGGGTAATGGTATTTCTTTTCAGCCCAAATGGATCCAATTTATCAAGAAATGAATTGCATAATTCTACTGAAATGGGCTCGGCTCCATTCACTATAACTCGCACTGATGATAGATCAAGGTCTTTATATTTTCTTTCTTTAAAATGCCCTAAAACATGCTTATAACCGAAATTGGGTGAGGAGGTCAAAGTAATTTTATGCTCTGAAATCTTGCTTAACCATAGAGAAGGGTTCCTTATGAAAAGAGACGTCGGCATTAAATATTGATCCCAGCCATGGCACATTGGACCTAAATGGAAGCCAATCAGGCCCATATCATGAGTAAGAGGCATCCAGCTTAAGGAAACATCTCCTGTGTCGGGAGATTTGATACCTTTGCGCATTGCCTTTATATTAGTTAATATGTTTTTATGGGTTAAGATAACACCTTTTGGATCACCTGTTGAGCCGGATGAAAATTGAATGAAAGCTATATCAGATCCCTTGGGAGAAAAATATTTCCCTGCTTTGTCTTTGTTTTCCATATCTTCTATAAAAATTAATTTTCTTTTTAATTCGGCAATGCTATCTTTGGAACTTTTATTTAAACTATCTTTAGAGGTAATCAGGTAAGGATTTGTTAAAATTTTCCAGATATTAAATAGTTTGGATTTATTGTCATCATTATTACCTATTGATAAAGGTACGGGAATAATCTTCCCGAGCAGGCAGGCCCAGAAAACCGATACAAAGTCATAATTATTAGAAAGCTGAAATACTAATTCATCACCTGGTTTCAATCCTTTCTGTTGAAGAGAGTAGAGAATGGATAGTGCCTTATTGTAAAGATTTGCGTATGAAATAAATAATTCATCTTTTCCTCCAGATATAAAAGTTATACCATTCCAGGTGCACGTTTTATAATACCTTATCGCTTCAACGAGACTTTTAAAAACCATAGAATAAAAGATCCATTTTTATTTTTAGCTCTAAAATATTCAACTTAGTATATATATCTTTATTTTTTTCAAATATGGCTGACATAATAAATACATTTTACTAACCTTGATAAGAATAGGATCAGGAAATTTGAAACTGCTTCGCTCATATTTATAAGATAACACACCAAAGGCTTCAAATCCCGTCATTCCCGCGAAGGCTTAGAATCCAGTATACCAGGGCTTCTGGATTCTAAGCCTTCGCGGGAATGACAAAGAAAAGATGTGATGGCTCCTATATAAGAGCGAACTGCTTATAATATGTCGCGAAGCGGCTTTTTAATGTTTCCGGTTTCAGAGCAAACTGCTCCAGTGAATACCTATGCTCTCCATATTTTCCCTGCGGATTTTCATTCAACCAGGCAATAATCCGATCCTTGAAACGGCTATCAAATTTATAATCAAAGGATTTGTAAATCCGGCGAATAACGCCAATTGGGTTTTCTATAAGCTCTTTATAATATACATCAAAGAAGCGACCGGTATCAGCACGGCTACGAATATCAATAGCACGTTCCAGTATAGTTTGCATTGAATCTATCACTGTCTCTGATAATTCCGCAAAAGCCTTCCCGTCAAACTTGTTGCCCGCCCCTAGTGATTTGCCTAAAAGGCTTAAAAAGGAAGGAACAACTTTTTGAGGATCTCGGTGTATTTGAATTACCCGAGCATTAGGAAAAACAGCCAATAACGCATCTAAATAGATAAGGTGTACGGGGGCCTTAAGAACCCAATGAGCCGGCGGGAACTTCCACTGAAGTATTTGAAGTTGCTGACGATAATATTGGTATGCTGGGATCATGCTTTGTTCTTTTTGCCATTCTATATATTGAGGGAAGTTTGCCAGTAGCCTAAAAGCTGTTGGTTCAAAAAAGGTATTCTTCAAAAGATACATGCATTCTTCAGGCTTTCTGGCGCCGGAAGGATGAATAGCCTTATATTGAGGGAATAATTTAAAAGAAGACGCGATTTGCTTTTCTGTCTTAGCTATACGTGGATCTACTTCGTAAGTCTGCGGATCGGGTGAAGGCGCTGGACTTAATGCTTCCCAGTAAAGGAGCGGGCGGCAGAAGGGATCCTGAGACAAGAGATTCTGCAGAAGAGTTGTGCCTGTCCGGGGTAGACCGGCAATAAACAAGGGCCGCTTAATAGTTTGTTCTATGATTTCAGGATGACGTTTTATTTCTTCCTGGATAAGTAATCTATTTTTCAGGCAGTTAACTAAATTCCACCGGAGCATCGCTTTGCCCACCAAAGTCAATTTAAACTTTTCCATATCAGGATCAGTCAGCATGCGTAGGGGGGGTAAGAAGCTTTCATCTCCCCAGTCGGATAGACCAGTCTGGCTTTGAGCCTCATCAAGCATAGAGTCTACTGAGAGAATTTGCTGAAATAAACCAAACCGGGTAAGTATTCCACCGGCCAAATTTATTACTCTAAATTTTAGGGGAAGGGGGAGAACAATTTTCCTTATTTTCAGTTTAGTGCTATCAATACAATAACCTGTTCTATCCCGGTCCATATTTATCTCCTCTCTGTTTTGTACCTCCTATTTTGCGGGAATCGGGATACATACAGATGCGGTGTGTGTCCTTTAAAATATACTTATCGTTAATTAGGTGGAAAGATTATTATTCGGACTCCCCCATATTTTGTGGTAAGCATTTGCCGGCAATAAATTGATGTATGACCTATCCTCCATCGAACAAATTGATAAAGGGGGGATTGGTCATGGGAAAAAAGAAGCGGAGCGACAAATGAACTAGACTCAAAAAAGCTCCCAGCTCCAGATGTGCTCCAAGGGTATAAAGGTCAAGCCATGTGGAAAAAGGATTCCGCTTCTTTAAGAATCCTGAGTTCTTAGCCAGTGCTCTCTTTCTCAAAAAACCAGAGAGGATTATGGCTCTATTGATGATTATGACCCTGTGTTTGATGGTGTATGCCGCACTTGGAGTATCGCCTACGAAAGGGCTTGCGAGAGCAGGGGACCACCGTCCTCAATCAGGTCAAAAAACCACCGTCCCACCGCTCGATGGATTTTCCACTGGTTTGTGGGGATCCATGTACTCTATAATGGATAACAGTGTCTGAGGGTGCTAAACCTCGAAGAGAAACACTGGCAAATTATCAACCTCTTGGACTATCAAGATTATTATGCATAAATGCCAAATTTTATTTAGGTGGTGCGGAATCACGGTTCAAGTCTCTTCGTAGCCTTTATGTCTGCCCGGAAAATAAAAATCCGGCCAATGCACATGGGCATCAGCCAGGTAAAGTGAATACAGGCTGCTGTTAGCCTAACCCGCAGTGTGCGGATCGTACAGCCCACCAGAAGGGATAATTCATGTCAGAGGCAGGATTTTAAGGACTCCTGTCTCCCTGTTTATGCTTTACTCATAGGGTTCCCCCATAAATGCAAAAATCAATATTTGAATTCGCACTTTTTATTTCACAGGCTATGCCGTAAATTCTGCGGCGTAGCATTTTTTTAAATACCCTCTTGAAAACGTAAGAGATCCTTGCCTTCTTTCGTCGTTTATGACAATAGCCAATCGTGGGGGATCGAAGGGATGCTCTTTATCTGCTCCAGCGTCTTCGTCTTTTCTATCTTATCAATTTTTTTTCTTATCTATTTTCTCTTTTTCTTGAATGTTCCGGTAATTTCTTTGTATTCTTATTATAGATCTTCATAGATTAAGTAGATTCTCATTGATACGTGGATTCTGACAGATAAACAGATTTCTGACAGATAAACAGATATTCATTGCTTACATAGATCATCATTGCTTAAAGATCTTTTGCAGACTTGCTTATGGTGTGGCTGCCCGTAATTCACAACAGGTTTCGAAATTCACAACAAGTCTTCCAAGGGGGGTGATAATAAAAGATGAAACGTGTTAACTGAAGAGTCTTTTCCTTAGTTGAGGCTCTTCAGTCCTTCCTGACTGCCAGTTCCAGGACCGCTGATACTCATTGGTCATTTAACTTTTAAAATAAAAAAATCAGGCAATGGTGGAGGAGAGAGGTTATGAAAGGTTACAGCTTAAAGAAGTTTTTCCTCATTGGAATAACCGTATGGTGTGTGGGTATTCTTATCCTGTCTGCTGCTGCGTCTGTTTCCGCTGCGGGGCTGGCCGACAGTGCGTGGCCATGCAGCGGGCATGACCCGGGCCGCACCGGGCGCAGTGCGTATATCGGATCACAGGCCAATAGCGTAAAGTGGAGCTATCAGACCGGCCAGAAGATCAATGCTTCGGCAGTCATAGCTGCTGATGGCACGGTCTATGTCGGAAGCAACGATGGTAAAATCTATGCTTTCGCCCCGGATTTTGGCTCGGCCAGCAGTCCAAAATGGGTCTATCAGACCAGCTCCAGTATCGATTCCACTGCGGCCGTGGGAGCCGATGGTACGGTTTACGTTGGCAGCAATGATGGAAGAATCTACGCCATCAAACCGGATGGCAGCCTTAAATGGCGCTTTCAAACCGGAGGCGGGGTTTCTTCTTCGCCGGCCATAGGAGCTGACGGCACGATTTACGTCGGAAGTCTTGATTACAAGGTATATGCGCTGAAGCCAGACGGCACCCAGAAATGGGTCTACCAGACCGGGAGCGGCATTCATTCCTCACCTGCCATAGGAGCTGATGGAACGGTTTACATTGGAAGTTTCGATGGCAAGGTCTATGCCCTGAAAGCCGATGGCACCGTAAGGTGGAGCTTCCAGACGGCATTCTACGTTTATTCATCACCGGCCGTGGGAATGGACGGTACCGTTTATGTCGGAGGCGGATGGTGGCGGGAAGGAAAGATGGATGGCAAAATTTATGCCATCAAAGATGGCGCCCAGAAGTGGGCCTATCAGACAGATGCCGACGTCTATTCTTCTCCGGCTATAGGAGCCGATGGCACGGTCTATGCCGGAAGCAACGATGGCTGGGTCTATGCTCTGAGTTCGGATGGCCACCTGAAGTGGAAATCTCAAACCGGAGGAGCGGTTCATTCCTCACCGGCCATAGGAGCTGATGGCACGGTCTACATCGGAAGCGATGATGACATGGTTTATGCCCTCAATGCCCAGGATGGCAGCCAGAAGTGGAGCTATCAGACCGGCGGCGATATTTGGGCAACCCCGGCCATAGGAGCTGACGGCACGGTTTATCTCGGAAGCAGGGATGCCAAGATCTATGCTTTTGCCAGCAAACCTTGCCTTACTGATGACCAGTGCTCGGCCAATGAATATTGCCAGAAAAGTGCGGGCAACTGCCAGGGAGAGGGTAGATGTGCCAGTCTTCCGTCATCCGTGTGCACCATGGACTATTCTCCTGTCTGCGGGTGCGATGGCGCCACCTATGCAAATTCCTGTGATGCGGCGGCACACGGAGTGAATGTGAATCATACCGGAGAATGCTCGACCTTTCCCGGCCCTTCGCAAGGAGCGGGTGTGTGGCCCCTCAAGGGGTATAATGCACGGCGCTCCGGCCAGAGTCCCTATTTGGGGGCACAGACCAATGCTTTGAGATGGACCTGCCAGGCAGGCTATTCGATCGACTCTTCGCCTGCTATAGGTGCTGATGGGACTGTCTATGTGGGGAGCTATGATGGCCAGCTCTACGCCATTGATGCAGGCGGAAATAAAAAATGGGGATTCCAGACTCAGGGCAGGGTCATATCTTCGCCTGCCATAGGAGCCGATGGCACCATCTATGTCGGAAGTGAAAGCGGCAGGGTCTATGCCATCAGTCCCAACGGCGGTCAAAAGTGGGCTTATACCGGGCTTCCGCCATATTCTTCCCAGATGGGGGCTGCGATTTATTCCTCGCCGGTCGTCGGAGCCGACGGTACGGTCTACATCGGAGTCAGTGATGGCAAGGTCTTGGCCTTTATGCCGGATGGCAGCCTGAAATGGAGCCAAAAACTCGGCGATCGGGCAGATTCTCCGCCAGCCATAGGGAATGACGGAACCATTTATATCGGTAGTCATGACTATTGGATCTATGCTCTTCGGCCTGAAGATGGAAGCGTGAAATGGCGTTATCAGACCGGGAACAAGATCAGCTCTGCGCCTGCCATAAGTACCGATGGCACGATCTATATCGGAAGCATGGATGGCAGGATCTATTCCTTCAATCCCGATGGCAGCCTGAGGTGGTATCGTCAGACTGGAGACGCTATCTATTCCTCTCCTGCCATAGCCGATGACGGCACGATCTATATCGGCAGCGGTGATGACAAGATCTACGCTCTCAGTGCCAGTGGCAATCCGAAGTGGAGCTATCAGACCGCAGGTAATGTTGATTCCTCTCCGGTGATAGGGTCTGACGGTACGGTGTATGTCGGGAGCAGGGATGGCCGGATCTATGCCTTGAATGCGCAAGGTGGCAGTCCGAAATGGAGCTATCAGACAAACGGTGAAGTGTATTCCTCCCCCGCCATAGGATCCGATGGCGCAATTTATGTCGGCAGCAGGGACGGCTCGCTGTACGCCTTTGGTGCTCCTGTCTGTACGGTGAATGGACAATGCTCATCAAATGAGTATTGCCAGAAAGGTGCTGGAAATTGCTCCGGCCAGGGATCGTGCATTCCTTTGGCCGCAGAATGCCCTGCGGTTTATAATCCTGTCTGCGGATGTGACGGCATCACCTATTCCAATTCGTGCTATGCGGCCTGGCAGGGAGTGAATGTGGATCATGAGGGAGAGTGCACGGGCAAGGGTGCAGCCTGGCCCTTGAAAGGATATGATTCAAGACGCAGCGGCCAGAGCCCTTATACCGGCGCCCAAACGGGCGATTTGAAATGGGCCTTCCAGACAGGCTACTGGGTTGACTCATCACCGGCCATTGGAGCCGATGGCACGGTCTATGTGGGAAGCTGTGATGGCTACTTGTATGCCATCGATCCCAATGGCCCGCAAAAGTGGGCTTATCAGACCGGGAGCATGGTCGTCTCCTCACCTGCCCTGGCTGCTGACGGCACCATCTACTTCGGGACCGAAAGCGGCAAAGTCTACGCCCTTAACCCCAACGGCACCCAAAAGTGGGCCTATGCGGAACCGACATCATCCATCCTGGGAACCCAGATCTATTCTTCGCCGGTTATAGGAGCTGATGGGGCGGTTTATATCGGAACCGTTGGCGGTAAAGTATTAGCCGTTAACCCGGATGGCAGCCTGAAGTGGAGCCAAAAACTCGGCGACCGGATTGACTCACCTCTGGCCATGGGAGCGGACGGTACGGTCTATGTCGGCAGCCATGACAGCAAGCTCTATGCTCTTAAGCCCGAAGATGGAGGCATAAAGTGGAGCTGTGTGACTGGAGACCGGATCGCATCCTCACCTGCCATAGGAACCGATGGTACAATCTACACCGGATGTTTCGATGGCAAGGTCTATGCCATTATGCCGAACGGAACGATCAAATGGCGGTATCAGACCTCATCGTGGATCAACTCCTCACCTGCGCTGGGGAACAACGGGCAACTGTATATCGGCAGCAATGACGGCAAGCTCTATGCTCTTAATGCGCAAGACGGCAGTTTCAGGTGGGGTTATCAGACCGGCGGGGCCATTAGTTCCACTCCTGCCATTGGTGCCGATGGCACCGTGTATGTGGGCAGTCAGGATAAGAAAGTCTATGCCCTGACAGCCAATGGAAGCGAGAAGTGGAGCTACCAGGCAGGGGACGCTTTTTATTCCTCACCTGCCATCGGAGCTGATGGTTCGATTTATATCGGCAGCAGGGATGGCAGGATCTATGCCTTTGGCAGCTATTCCTCTTCCAATAAGGTCTGTATGGATAATTCCCAGTGCTCGATTCAGGATTATTGCAAGAAAGAGACTGGGGCGTGCTACGGTCAGGGAGTTTGCTCTCCCCTGCCCGAGCAGTGCATTATGCTCTACAGTCCGGTCTGCGGATGCGACGGGAAAACCTATTCCAATTCATGTGTGGCGCAAAGCCAGGGTGTGAATGTAGATCATTTAGGCGAGTGTCAATCGAGTCAGGGTGAAATCTGCGACGGCCTGGACAACAATAAAAACGGCCAGGTGGACGAGGGTTTGACCAGACCATGCACAGGGTCCTGCGGTACGGGAGAGGAAAGTTGCCAGTATGGCCAGTGGGTCGGCTGTACCGCGAATCAGCCTCAAACCTTTTATGCAGATGCGGACCAGGATGGCTATGGCGATGCCTCACGAAGCACTCAAAGCTGCACCACTCCCAGTGGTTATGTTTTGAATAACAGCGACTGCAACGATGGGGACAGAAACGTTCATCCAGGAGCTCAGGAAATCCCCTGCAATGGCAAAGATGACGATTGCCTGGGAGGAGACAGTTGCGGCTCACAGACCTGCACGGAGAACACTTCAGGAAATCTCGACATCGAGGGGGCAAAGGGAAAGCCGGGAAGTGAAGTCTGGATACCGGTTAAGATTCAGTCCGCACCTTCGGCTGTCAGTTCCTTTGGTTTTGACGTTACCTTCAATACGGGTATTCTGGAATATTCCACCTTTGAAAAAGGCGAATTGATGACGAATGCCACCTTTTTTGACGTCAAGGTTATGAGTGCAGGCACGATAAGAATAGGAGGGCTGTTTACCAGCCAGGGTATTGCCAGAGGCGCAAGCGGTTCGATTGTCCGGCTGAAGTTCCTGGTAAAAGGCGGCCAGAACAATGAGTGCTATCCCTTGGGGCTGGCAAATGTAGAGGATGGTTTTGCCCAGTTCACAAAGAGCGGCGGATGTTTTTGCATATCGGCTGTGTGCAGCGGAGATCTGAATGCGGATGGCAAGGTTACCCCCGCGGACGCTCTGGCTGCTTTTAAGTGCTACCTCGGCTCAGGCGCCTGTCCTGATTGCTCTGACGTAAACCAGGATGGCAAGGTTACTCCGGCAGATGCCCTCTGCCTGTTTATGTACTATTTAGGGCAGCCTTCCTGCCTCGATTAAAGTAATTGCCTGTTTTTTTGGTCAGCCCTTGACATTCATAAGCAATTGTCAAGGGCTGACCCGCTCCCCTGCTCGAATCTTTGCCCTACGTGCTGGGCGAGGAAGCGAAATTCTCTGGCAAGCGTATCCTTGCCAATGGATTTCATCATATCCCAGGGACCCGCGGTCATACCGAGCACTTCTTTCAACCCGCAATTCAGTTCCGCCTGCGAAGAGATGCCTCTTGATACACTATGCAAGAATCCATTGAATAGTGAGTAGAGCAGCCTTTTCGGCAGTATCGATTTATCCTGACTTGAGCTGCTATATGAATGCCTCTGAAGAGGGTTCAGATAAAATTCACGGACATCATCCTCCATTTTTTCTGCCCGGTAAATAAAAAAACCCTTTCCGCAGTCTCTTCCTAACCGGTCCATTGAGATCAGCCTGTAGAACAGGTCAGGTATGAGCATACCCTCTTTGCGCATATTGGCTGTTCTTTCCGAAGTCTCTATGATGAGCTTGATTCCGATAATGTCCATGGATTCACAGGGGCCAACCCGGCTGAATCCGAGAGCGGCTTTATCTACCAGCGAGGGAGCAGCCAGACCCTGCTCCAGTATGTAGGCTCCCTCATAATAATAATAAGCTAAAATGTCATTTATTCCCGAAGCGGGAGCATCATTGATGATGATCGGCTCCTTGCCAAGAGCATAGGCAAAAACCCGCAGTGAGTTTACTACGTCAGCCGACACGTTTTCCCATTTTATAATCTCGATGAGATTGACTAAAGGGACAGGATAGAAAAAGTGAAATCCGCAAAAGCGCTCACTTCTTTTCAGTTCCCCGGCCAGTTTATTGATGGAAAGAGAAGAGGTATTGGTCAGGAGTAGAGCCTGGGGAGAAAGGATGGACTCGAGTTTTTGAAGTATGGTCAGTTTCTTTTGAAAATCCTCGGCAACGGATTCGATGACCAGATCGCACCCAGCCAGATCCTCCATACGGTCGGTGAAGGTCAGGGAAGATACTTTCTCCTGGAACTGATCCTGGGTGACAATACCATTTTTAAGAGCTCTCCTTAACTTCCTGTCTATTTGATTCTGTGCTTCTTTTACCTTCTTTTCATCTCTCATCCAGACGATGACTTCATGGTCCAGTGACGAGAGCAGGTTAAAAATGCCTTTTCCCATTTTACCGTAACCGACAAGTCCTATTTTCATCTGCAATCTATCCTTATCAGAAAGTGTAAATCTTATGAGAAAGTGTAAACCTTCAGGTTTTGGTTAATATAGCGAGCCATCTTGGCTAATGATTCTCCAGGTCCAACCTCGTAGCCTACCCGAATGTCATGGCGATCGACCATAACATTCACCAGGGAGTTCCAATTGACGGGAGAATGCAGACTCTTCACGATCTCGTTGGTAACAGTATCCTTCCTGACCAGGCCCAGATGGAGGGGGGATAAGATTTTGCATTGCGGATCGAGGATTGTGCAATGATCCATGAAGGCATACAGCTTTTCAATGCTTTCCTTGAGAATAGAGGTATGATACCCGAATCCCGTGTTAATCCGGATGGTTCTCATGGCACCTAATCTGGCAGCCAGTTCCAGACTTTCCGTTATTGCTCTGCTCTCTCCAACAATAACGAAGCTTCGATGACCGTTCAGGCAGGCTATTTCTAGAAAACCGTTAATCTTTGGAAAGACAAGATTCTGGATTTCCTGTTCCGTAAGGCCAATAATCGCTCCCATCCCGAATTTTTGTCCTGTATTCTCATAGAACTGTTTTACCAGGTTGAAGGCTTCCACCAGAATGGATAGACCGGTTTCAAAGCTGTATACTGAAGCGGCATACAGGGCGCTGTAAATTCCCAGGCTGTAGCCTGAAACCGCTGCCGGGAAAATGTGCTCTCTTTTATAACGGTCGCACATCGAACAGCAGATTGCATAGATCATCATTTGATTATATAACTCGCTGCTGGAAGACTCTCCGCTGTCCGCGTCGGTATCCTGGCCGGGATACCCGATATGGCCGAGTGTCCTGGCCAACTCGTTTACCTTTCCGAGATTTTCCCTGAATGTCTGTTCTGCATGTAATTTTTTCAGTGTCTCTTTGCAATCAATGTCATTTCCTGGAAAGAGAAATGCTGCTCCTGGTTGCATAATGTTTCCTCTTAAAATAAATACTTAATACTTATCCACATTCGATCGTTTTCTTCAAACTGCTCGAAGATCAGTTGGTCGTCTCCCCAGATTAAATCCAATCCTGCTTTGAATTCTAGCTTGTCATTAGGGTTATAGGTATACTCAAGGCGCAGGATATCATTAAAGGATTTTTCTAGAGAGAAAAGATTGCCTATCTGGAAATCCGAAAAATCGGTCAGTTTAGAGGTTATCCGCATGAATAATGAATTTTCGAAAATACGGGAAAAATCAAGAACTATCAGTTTTTTATTCTCCGGCTTATTAATGTCGATGTCACCCAGGTACTCGCCAATCAGTTTGACACTTTTACTGAAAGGTAATTTTTCTTCAAGTGTATAATTTATGCCAAGCAGGTACTGGATAAACTGGCCGTATAGTTCATTTTTATCGATATCGTGGTACGCTGCTCCGGCATGTAATTCGAACTGATCGGCCATAGTCGTTGCCCCTTCTATTGAAAAGAGGTTCATCTTCCGGTATTGTGCAACCAGGCCGGGAGGCCCGTACAGGTCGGGAGAGCCGATCATCGGTGTGGGAACGATCAGGCATGTTGCCAGATCCTCTGTCTTCCTCATGTAGGTCACATCGATATCCAGGTTGTTCAGGTAGAGTGAGTACCGGGAGGCATATTGCATGGCATCATCGGGTATATCCTCTTCGATTCGAAACCCCTGGCCGCATGGTGCCCAGCGGGAATCGGAGAACTGGATTCTGCTTCGGGTAAAAAACGGTATGAGACACGCCTCTAACTGAGAATTCCTGGTAGGGTAGAGCTTAACCCCGGCTAAAAGTATCCCCATCTTTTCATTATCAAGGAAATCCGTGTAATCTTTCGGATTGATTTTATCGGAGAGGTTAAAATGATCTCCTTTTCCCCAGGAGAGTATTCTCTTGCCCAGAAAATAATCAAACCTTCCCAGACGATGTTCTATGAAACCCTCGTTGACATCGAATATCTTCCTTTTCCGGTCGTTATCCTTGTAGCTGTCAAGAGCGCCTTCGGACTGTTGGTCCGTATCAATTTGCAAACGAGATGATAACTTAAAAAACAAGCCCTTACGGAAAGTATTGCTGTAGGTCAGGTTAATCTTTGTCTCTCCGAGGGTTTCTTTTTCCTCACCAGGGGCAGGCTGGAAGTAAGCGTAGCCCCTTCCAAGGATATTGATATCGAAGGTTCCGAAAGGAGCGCATTGGACACCTTTTTGATACCAGGGGAGAAGAAAAGCCGATATGAGAAATATAGTTATGATGATGAAGTTTTTTTTACCAGTCATTTGTATTGAGAATCCGGGTTGAAAAACATTTTCCGTCTCTTCCCTTTCCCCTTAGTATTCTTTCGTTAATTCCCGCTGTGTAAAAATGGCATTATCCAGGGTATCACTGGATATGCGCCTGTCGATCAGGAGAATAGTGCACTTGTTCTCTATGACCTTAATCATCTCTTCACGATTAGCCCGCCAGCATTCGTCTTTGACATGAACCAGATCAGAGGCCAGCCATTTTTTATAGAATTTGCCATCCCAATCGTAATGCTGGATCATGACAGGAGCGTAGATATCCTTTCTGATAAAGATAATCCGCTCACTGTAGCCTGTGCTTTTCGCCCTGCTCTCGAGGGGTATGGCCTTGACCACGAAGCAGGTATGGCCGCCGGTTTCCTGTTCCCCCTGGAATTCGTATTTGAAATCGTCGATATTTTCAGCGCTCAAATCCTCGAAGGTAAAATCCGTTCCGACAAACTCATTGGTCTTGGCCGAAGCTGCTATTCGCTTGCTTTTGCGCAAGATAGGCAGGTACAGCCACTGGTCATCCTCTCCCGCTTCTCTTTCCAGGGAGAGTAACCCCGTATTTCTGACCATCTGAGGGCTGGTAAAGCGCATGAGATTTTTTCGCCTTCCATCCTGGTTATATTCATTCCATACTTCAAGTGCCCGCTTTCTTTCCTTACCAGCGCTGTCGCGGATAATCATGGTCAGAAAAAGATGCTCGGACACCGATTTGGCCCTTCTTTCCACTTCCTCCATAATCGAGCGCCCTTTTTTGAAGGGATCGTCGATCTGGTCCTTATTCCCGGTTTCTCTCTTTTGCTGCTCCTGTCCCTTACTCTGGAGTGCAGAATGAGCTGCATCAGGATGAGTGGAAAAGAGCAGCAAAAGGGGGATAATGAAGAGCAGTCCGTGTGGCCGTCTGGAATGCACTGCCCTTTTCCTTTTGAGAGGAATCGTGAGCTCTCCTTTACCCATGGGCGTGAATCTCCTCCTCCCTTGACGAGTAAAAACTGCAAATGTCCGAAAGTGACTTTCTCCTCTTTTTTACCGCAGTATTACTATCCAGAGGATAGCCTATCGGCAGATAGGCTACGAGTTCCCCCTGAAGGCCGAACTTTTTACTGCATTCCTCGGAAGTACGCAAAGTAGCCATGAGCCAGACCATTCCCAGCCCCAGGGCATGGGCCATGAGCCACATATTTTGCACTGCACAGCCGATGGATACCAGTTCGGCCCGTTCGTAGTTTCTGCGAAAATCGTCTCCGATCAATCCCTCGATTTTTCTCAATCGGTTCGAAAAGTGCTTCATGTTCCAGGCAGTAATGACAAGAGGAGCAGAAGCCGTGATTTTAGCAGCCTCAAAGACAATATCTCTCGTCCCGGGTACTTCTAATCTTTGTGCTTCCTCATATAAAATCTCACTTATCCCGTGTTTGTCCTCTTTGGAAAAGATGGAAAAATACCAGGGTTGACTGTTGGTCGGTGAGGGTGACATTCGCCCCGCATCGATTACCTCATACAAAAGCTCTTCTGGTACCGGTTTGTCAGAAAATTTCCTGACGCTGCTGCGGCCGTAGATGATTTCCTTGAGATCCTTTGAGTCCTGACTTTTCATGAGTGCCTCTCTAATACCAGTGAACAGTTGTGTCCGCCAAATCCAAACGAGTTGCTCATGGCTGCCTCCAGATTGTTAACCTCCCTGGCTTCATTCGGTACATAATCAAGGTCGCATTCAGGATCGGGCTCCTCATGATTGATGGTGGGAGGAATGATCCCATGATAAAGAGAAAGGGCAGTAACTGCACATTCGATGACCCCGGCAGCTCCGATCGTGTGGCCGATCATGGACTTTTGCGAACTGATGGCCAGTCGGTAAGCGTCATCCTTGAAGATCGTCTTTATGGCTATGGTTTCACAAAGGTCATTGTGATGAGTCGAAGTGCCGTGGGCATTGATATAGCCAATCTTTTCTTTGGGAATCCTTGAATCCTTCAAAGCCAGATCAATGGTTTTGGCCATTTCCTTCCCGCTTGGTTCAGGAGACATGATATTGAATGCCTCGGAGCTTATACCGTAGCCTGAGATCAGGCTGTAGATTCTGGCCCCCCGCTTGCGTGCCATATCCAGGTTTTCCAGAATAATGGCACTTCCTCCGTTGGCCAGAACAAACCCACCTCTTTTGCGGTCGAAGGGTCGGCTCGCCTTCTCCGGAAAGGTATTTTCTTCGCTCAGTGCGTGTAATTGGTTAAATCCATTGATGCTCTTTCGGGTCAGCATGGCATCCATACCTACAGCTACGGCCAGGTCGCCTCTCCCTGACCGTATGTAATCACAGGCAGCTCCCACAGCATGGCCGCCAGAGGCGCAGGCAGTAGCGATATTAAACGAAGGTCCCTTGAAGCCATAGTGGATCGATATCCAGGCAGAAGCTGCATTGACCATTTCTCGCAAGACCACGAATTTATTGTCATCCGAGTCTTGCTCGTCTCTGCCGGATTGAAAACTCGATCCGCCCGATCCGGTAATGACTGCACACCGGTAGGGATCGAGCTTTTTCACTTCCAGCCCGCTGTCCGCAATGGCTTCTTGAGCGCAGAGTAATCCTATCCGGGATGCCGAGGTGGTTTGTTTGCGAAGTCTCTTTGGAAATTCCTTCTTTTCCAGTTCGTAATATTCCGGGGGCAGTTCTCCACCTATCCTGGTTATACATTGGCTCGTATCAAAAGAGGTAATCCAGGTTATTCCCGGTTTCCCTGCGACCATGTTTTTCCAGCACAGAGGTGCATTCACTCCCAGCGGGCTTATCATACCAATACCGGTTATGGCTACCGCGTTGTTGCTTACACTGTTCATGCCAATTCTATTCCTCCCACCAGTTCGGCTCCCCCTACCAGCTCTTCGCCTCTTTCGATAATGTCATAAATGGCTTTAGCTGTCTCTTCCACCGTATAAACAGGATGTGCCAGAATGTATTGACCAATGACCCTGACCTCGAGGTTAAACCCGTATTTCTTCTTAAACTCTTCGATTAATTCGAGATAAATTAACGAGTCTCCTCCCAGATCATCGATGATTTTCGTATCCGGATCAATTTTATCGAGGTCAACCCCCAACTCATCAGACAGTATCTCTCGCACTTCTTCATAAATGATCTTTTTCTCCTCATCAGTAAGTATTTTTTGCATCTTTTTTTCTCCTCACATGTTGTATATCGATGTTGCTAATCAAAAGGCTCAATATTTAATCACTTTTAGAAAATTTTCTCTTCAGTAATTCCCCTGCTTTGATAAAGGATTCACGCAAGAATAACTGAGACAGTAATTGCTTGGGCAATGAATGAGCATGAAATTCCCTATATAAATCACCGACTCTTTCGTAAAACTTCTCCTCGGGCATAGCCGTAGGGAGAACCGCATTGGTAAGCGTGTAATAGTCCAGATCCTTGATGATGATTTGATCTTTCATCTGCTCGTACAGTGCTGTCCCCGGCATGGGAGTCAGGACTGAAAACCCGGGCGATTCTATTTTATTTTGTTTTACATAATTTTTGAGATTATCGAAATCCTTCTCATCGTAATCCGGAGAAACGATAAAATCCCCGATGATCATAACGCCATTATCATGAAGTATCCTGATGGCCTCCGTGTTCATCGTCAGGGAAGTTCTCTTGTTAAAATCCGTAAGATGCCTGTCGCTGATTTCTTCGAGGCCAATGACTACCGCCCGTAGTCCGATCCTGCTCCAGAGGCGGATGAGTTCAGGGTGACTGACGATGGTATCTGCCCGTGCATCGACAATAAACACCTTATTAATTTCTTTTTGAGCCACCAGTGAGGCAATTTCTTCAGCCCTTCTCTTATCTCCGAAGGTATTTGCATCCACCAGCCGGATAAAATAATCATCCTTTGATAACTCGATATCCCTGACAATCGTTTCTGACTTTCTGGCTAAATACTTGCCCTGGGTGGTCTTCCACAGGCAGCAAAAATTGCATTTATTCGTGCATCCATAAGATGTATCTACTGCCCCGACATTTATTTTCATATTACCAAGTCGGTAGAATGGCCGGTATTTTTTTACCAGATTTTTATTGGGGGGAATATCGTCTGCCAAATCCTCGTATTGGAACTTTCTGGCAAGAAGTTGAAATTTGCCATTACTAAAACTTCCTACACCCGGTATCTGCCTGACGTCTTTTTTCTCCTTGATCCCTTGAACAAGATCCGAGAAGGTTTTTTTCCCGAGCCCCACGACAAGGTAGTCCACAAAAGGGTGATTGAAAAACTCAGGATCGTTGCTCGCATGTACACCACCGACAACCGTAGTGATGTGAGGATGGTATTCCTTTGTTATCTCCATGATCCTGAGTGCGGTCTTCGCCTCACAGGTCATGCAGGTTACGCCTACCAGGTCGGGCTGGAAATCCGATAATTTTTTCTCATAGGGAGTAGCGGTGTCGGCCTTCATATCGAAGATATCAACCGTCTCGGAGCTTACCATACCGGCCAGAAGCTCTAAAGAGAGGGGTTCTTGCCGGAACACCTGACGGATAATTTCCGCCCCATACTTCTCCCCGATGATATTCCTTCCACTATTCGGCGGATTGACGAGTAATATTCTCAAGGCCGCTCCTTTCCTTCCTCCCAAAACAGACATTGACAAAGCTATCAATAATAGCCTGAATATTTTCCTGCTCATTGTTGACGCGAGCGTCCCTGAGAAGCTGCATAACCTCTCTCATCCGGTATTGGTCCACCATAAGGAGCGTTTTGGCTATTGCGAGGGCAGCAGGCATAAAGCCTCCTTTTGGGAGCACTCTATTGACCAGGCCTATCCGTAGGCCTTCGGAGGCTGAGATTACATCCCCCAGGCCGATCATCTCGAAGGCTTTGGCCTGCCCAACCACGTGAGCCAGACGGTGAATTCCTCCCAACCCCGGGATAATGCCATTTGACAATTCAGGCAGTCCCAAGCGCGCCTTTTCCGAGCACAGTCTTAAGTGGCATACCAAAGCCAGTTCCAATCCCCCTCCGAAGCAATGACCATTGATGGCAGCAATAACCGGCTTCGGTAAGCTGCCGATAAGAGCGTAGATTCCATGAATAAAGGTCAGATGCTCTTTCATGGTTCCGGAATCAGGGCAGGCTCTTATGAGATCCATATCGAATCCTTTGGAAAAGATATTCCCCTGACCGGTGAAGATCACAAGGTCAATGTCAGGCGACGAA
Source organism: bacterium (assembly GCA_040752695.1). GTDB lineage: Bacteria > SZUA-182 > SZUA-182 > DTGQ01 > DTGQ01 > DTGQ01. Next base: position 3,645 of record JBFMGO010000098.1, on the reverse strand, counting down.
AGTATATCCCGGCAGGTGTCGAGCTCCAGAAACATCTCATGATTGAGCTTATTTTCAGGCGGATTATCTATGGTGACTGTCAGTATCCGGTCCTTTACAGTCAGTTCTAAAAATTTTTTCTGTTGAACAAGCATTTTTCACTCCCGCTGATTCAATAAGTAGTATCTTTTGCTGTGTAAAAAGTACTGCTAAGGATGCAAAGTTGCTAACTTAACGTTTTTCAATTGCGAATTTTTTGCAAAAGCTATGGCAGCTTTAATATTTTCCTGTTCATCATTGGTTGTAAAATCCCTGAGAAGCTGTATAACTTCTCTCATCCGGTTCTGGTTCACCATGAGTAATGTTCTGGCTATCTTCAGAACACCAGACATAAAGTCTTTTTTGGGGAGCACTCTGTTGACCAGGTTTATCCTTAAGGCTTCGGAAGCTGAGATTACGTCCCCCAGGGCAATCATCTCAAAGGCTTTGGCCCGGCCGACCAAAATAGCCAGACGGTGGACTCCTCCCAATCCCGGAATAATGCCAACCGATAATTCAGGCAATCCCAGACGGGCCTTTTCCGAGCACAGCCTTAAGTGACACACGAGGGCCAATTCCATCCCCCCTCCAAGGCAATGGCCATTGATGGCAGCAATAACGGGCTTGTTTAAACTCTCGATAAAGGTAAAGACATCATTGCTATATATGAGAACCTCTTTCAAACTTTGAGGATCAGTGCAGTCACTGATGCTGTTCAGGTCAAATCCTTTGGAAAAGGTATCCCCCTGCCCGGTGAAAACAATAAGGTCGATATCGGGTGATGCGAGCAGATGACGACAGGTGTTAAGCTCCATAAAAAATTCACGATGAAGTCTGTTCCCCGGCGGATTATCTATGGTAATGGTAAGAATCCGGTCCTTTTCAGCCAACTTGAGAAATTTTTTCTGCTGGACAAACATTTTTACTCCTGCTGGTTCAAAAAAAGCAGTATCCTTGCTGTGTCAGAGTCATGTCCATAGTTAAAATTTTTGACTTAATGTTTCCTAAACTGAAAATTTTACGCAAAAGCTGACAACGAATTATTATCGGCATTATCAAGGAAACTCAGCTCATTTAACGTATGTTCGACATAACAGAAGACTTGGAAAGAGGTTTCTATAAGAAAATGTACCTCATCTCAATAAGAAAACAATTACATCCAAGAGGGCGCAATGGAGGGCATAATAAGGGGGAAAAATGTTGGACAGGTGATGCCGGAAGCCGGAGAATTTACCCTTCTTTCGTTCCTCCGATAAGACAAAGAGGTCCGTTCCAGGTGATTGAAAGAAACTTGATGCCTGCATCCCGAACGATCCCGGTAATCTCATCGCGTGAAAGAAAATCTTTGCTTCCCATCCAGTAGACAAGGGCAGTCCAGATAGTAGATCCTTCAATCGTGGAGACTGTCCTTTTCATGTCCTTTAATGATGGCCGATCGTTGCCATCATAAATGAGCAGCTTGCCCTGAGGCTTAAGAACGCGGCATAATTCCTTTACCCCTGTTACGGGGTCCCTCCAGTGATGCATGGAGCCAAAACTCATGGTCACGTCAAAAGAATCATCAGGGTAATTCAGGTTATGCACATCCTGCACTTCCGAGTGAATCCGCTCACTGAACCCATGCTCCCTTGCCTTGCGTTGAGCGCGGGTTACAAGATCCTGAGAAATATCCGCGGTCACTATCCGGGGCAGATGAGGGTACTGTTTGGCCAGAGCAAGCGCAAGCCTGCCATCGGCACCTCCTATGTCAAGGAGGGCCTGCGCCTGGGGTGGAATGGGAGCCTGGCGGGCAACCTCGGCATAGGCTGGTTCCATTGCTCTGGCAAAAAACCTGCTGTACAGAACGCTCATTGGCCATTGAAATTCCCTGGGCTCCATCGTTTCCTCCTTACTAGGCGTTTATTGGTTTGTTCATTATTCATCCTGCTCTTCGTTTATTCGTTGATTCTGTTCCTTATCGTACTGGTTATGTCGATACTGCTTGCATACCTGGTGCAATACCAGGCCACTGCTGACATGAGAACCAACATCGGGATAAATACCTTCAGGTAATCCACCGGCCTGATCTGAAGATGGATCGTAACCGCCGCCTTGGCGATTTTGTAACAGAAATACTTTGATATCATGATACTGAGAGGGATAGCTGCCGCAGTTACGATAACCATGATTGCCAGAATCTCATAAACGATCATCAAGCCTATCTCCCTTTGGCCAAAACCATTGGCCAGGAGAACGGCATACTCTCCCTTCCGGTAGACGGTGTTAAGATAAAGGTTAACAAAAATGATGCACATCGAGAGAAAAAGGCTTATCAGGCTGTAGGTGTAAAGGAATACCGAGATTTTCTTCATATTGATATGAAAAGTAGCCCGGGCATCATCCTTGCGGACTATATAGCCGGTGAAATCCAGTCTTTGGATTTTGCTTCTGATTTTCTCGAAAGGGGCACAAAGAGCAAGGAAAACTCCCGTAAATCTGTCCTTTCTCCCGCTCATGTCCTGAGCAACCCCCATAGGCACAAAAGCCTGACCGGCAACAAAGTTATTCATCACTCCTACGAGCTTGAGCCTGCCTTTAGGCTCATTCCCTGTCCATACGTCTATCGAATCACCTATTTTTAAGTTGTACTGATCCTTCATCTCGGCATTGAGGATGATCTCCCTGGCATCATCGGATGAAAAAGAGCTTCCTTCAATAACATCCGGTTTAATCAGGGAATTTTCTCTGGAAATTCCTGCTATCTGATACGGCTTTCGCTCATCGCCCAAGTGCAGGTTAACCAATCCCTTCTTATACAAACTGATCCCGGCTATCCCTTCGATCTCTTTCAATTTTTCCACCTTTTGCTTTTCCACTGATCCACTGAAAGGGATAAACAAATCCCATTTTTCCATAGTGAAAAAATTGTCGATCGTTCGATAGATCGATACATCGGCAATTAACAGGGATTCGGCCAGGGCAATGCCTAAGGCAATGCTGAAAGCGGATAGAAGGAAAAAGACCTTTCTCCTCCATAAATTTCTCATTCCGATCTTGAAGGTAATTCCTCTCTCAAACAAATGGTTCCAGCGGTCGATGAGTGGCGCTAAAAGGGCACTATCCGCCAGCTTTTTCCTGACATCGGATAACCATGACGATGACCATAACGATGATGATAATGATGACGACGATAATGATGACCATGACCATTGCTTTTCGATAGTTCTTCCCAGCATTTCAGCTACGTTCATTCTGCGGATCTGCATGAGTGAGAGGGCGGTAGCGATCATGGGCGCAGCAAGACTGAAGAGAAAGGCGATCAGAAAAGACATTCGGTTATAGGAGCGGAACATCAAGGGAAGTCCGGTCCCGGACATATAACTTTTAACCACCAGGCTGGCCAGGGAGTTTGATCCTGCACAGCCGATGAAATATCCTGCCAGTCCTAAAATCGATCCTCCGATTACATAAGCGCCAAAGAGCTGAAACGGGCTGTACCCTAAGGCCAGCAAGGTTCCCAACTGGGCCATATCCTGCTGAACCATGCGACTGAGCGAGAAGAAGAGAATCAGAAAAGAGACCATAATGAATACGCCCACAATAGCTGGCAGGATCATGAAAAATGACTGCATGTCTCTTTGGATTACC
>JBFMGO010000097.1:0-23494 GCA_040752695.1 bacterium | reverse complement strand
GATGAAAATCTTAAGCTGCGGGGCAGACTGGCTACGGACTGGAAAATCTATGAAGAGGCTTACTTTTCCTTTAATGACGATCCTATCTGGGCGAAAAAAGGACTGGCAACTCCGCAGGCGGTAAAAGAGGCTATCGAGAAAGCGACCGAAGCAGCGACCAAAGCAGCACCTTCCGGCCAGTCGTCAAATAAGGTTTTGGGCGCACCGTCAACCTCGTTTTTGAACAATGTCGAACGTCTTGAGATCATTCCCCCACATCAGGAAGAACAGATTATAACTGAGCATGTGCAGGACGAAAAAGGAGAATCGAAGGAAGTACAGGTAAAGATTACTCTTATGCATCCAGCCCGCATCAGGATTATTCTTCGTGAGGTGAACCAGGATTTTTTCACGCAACTGGAACCTGTCCTTGGAGCGGGCTATTTTGATCAGGCCCGGCTATTGCCCCTTTTAAAGGTTGCCGCACCCCCTGAATATGACTCCTACAACTCGGATGAATATAAACAGGCTATCTTGAGTCAGTACCTGCCGGTGATCGAGCATAATCCGATGATTGTTTTTACACTCCGCCAGGGAGTACGGTTTTCGGATGGACATGAATTTGACGCAGGTGATGTCCGCTTCACCTACGAGTCGATCATGAATCCCGTCAACCGCTCGCCTCGAATTCCTGACTTCGAACCGGTCAAAAGTCTGGAGGTGCTCGACAAGTACCGGCTGAAGATTACCTATAAGCGGTTGTTCCAGCCTGCAATTACCGCCTGGGGTATAGGCATGTTGCCTGAGCACCTGCTGAATAAAGACTGTCTGGCAAAGGAGGCTCGGGAAAAATCGCTTAATCCTGCTGAATTTACCATGCGTCAAAGTGATTTCAATAAAATGCGGCCCGTTGGTGCAGGGCCGTTTGTCTTTAAAGAGTGGCGTTCCGATCAATATATCAAGCTGGCGCGCAATGAAGATTACTGGGAAGGCCCTGCCCATTATCATGAATTCATCTTTCGGGTAATTCCGGACATGCTTACTCAGGAGCTGGAGTTTTACGCAGGTGCGACCGACCACTACGAGGCGCGGGCGCACCAGGTGGATCGATTGAAAAAAGACTCCAGATTTCAAAATTTTTCCGGTCTTTCCTTTACCTATTCCTATATTGGCTATAATATGCGGCGAGAGCTTTTTCAGGATAAAAGGGTGCGCAAGGCCCTGACTATGGCCATCAATATACCGGAGATTATCCAGTATGTACTTTATGGAGAAGGAGAGCCCACAACCAGCCCTTTTCTCAAACAAACCGATTACTATAATCCGGAGGTCAAGCCCTTGCCGTTCGATCCAAAAGGGGCTCTGCAACTGTTGCGGGAAGCTGGCTGGGAGCGTGATGAGAACGGTTTTTTACGCAACAAGGAGGGAAAATATTTTGAATTTACCCTTATTACGAATAATGGGAATCCATACCGCGAGGCTATCTTGATCATTGCCCAGAATGCCTGGAAAAAGCTGGGGATGAAGGTGTCTGCCGACCGGGTGGAATGGTCTGTCTTTTTGGAAAAACACGTCGATGCAGGCAATTTCGATGCTGTGATCCTGGGATGGAGTATGGGTATTGATCCTGATCTTTATCAGATCTGGCATTCCAGTCAGGCAGGGCAATATCAGCTTAATTTTGTCGGCTATAAGAACCCTGAAGCGGATGACCTGATCCTGAAGATCCGCCAGGAGTACAACGAAGAAAAGCAGATCGAATATTGCCATGCATTGCATGAAATCATCTATGACGATCAGCCGTACACCTTTTTATATGTTGGCCGATGGACTGCGCTCTTGGACAAAAAAATCGCTATCCTGGAAAAGGATGCTGATGGAGAGGATATCATTAAGAGAATTACTCCGACCAAGACGGGGAGTTATAGCTTTTATTTCAATAAGTGGATTAAGTTTAAAGAGGCCCCGGTCTTCACCCCCGGCTTCGAATAGTAGGCAGACCTTTTGGGTTCGAATAGTGTGTTTGGGTTCGAATAGTATATATTAATTCGAACCGTATGCTTTTGCCTAGAGAAAATAAAGAGAAAAAAGGAGCAAAAGGAAAAGTGTTTTCTTTCTTTTCCAGAAGTCTGGTTGAAAAGGTAATCACTTTGTTTTTTATATCGATCATTTCCTTCAGTGTGGTCATGCTCGCGCCCGGAGATCCATCGGAGATCGATCCGATGAATCCCAAGTTCACCAAAGAGGACATACAAAGGCTGCGCCAGGCCTTTGATCTTGATAAGCCCTTGCATATTCAATATTACCGGTTCTATAAAAAGCTCTTTACCAATGAACTGAGATCGTACAAGGATAACCAGCCGGTGTTGGCAAAAATTACCGAGCGGTTTTTCAACAGTCTGCCGCTCTTTCTCGTGGGGACCCTGCTGACCTGGTGTCTTGCCTTCCCCTTAGGGATACAATCGGCTTTGCGGCGGCAGTCCCTTTTTGACCGCTCGACTACCTTTTTTTCTTATCTGTTCATCTCGCTGCCTTCCTTCTTCCTGGCCTATGTGCTGATTATTTTCATTGTCAAGGTCTTTCATGTGCCGGTGCTCGGCTTGCAGACTTTCGGGCGGGAATCGGTGAGCTGGTGGTATTTTGTCAATGACCGGATCTGGCACCTGGTGCTCCCTTCAGTTCTGGGAGCGATAGGGGGAATAGCCATTTTATCCCGGTATGTCAGGAGTCAGATGCTTGAGGTGATTGAGCAGGATTACATCCGTACTGCCCAGGCCAAGGGATTGCCGGAGAATACGGTTTACTATAAGCATGCCTTGCGAAATGCGCTGCTGCCCTTTGTCACCATGTTCGGCCTGACCCTTCCCGGCCTGCTTGGAGGATCGGTTATCATCGAATCGATTTTTTCCTGGCCAGGCATGGGCAGGCTCGGGTATGATGCTATTTTAGCCAGGGATTACCCGGTAATCCTCAGCCTGAATTTTATTGCCGCCTGTCTGGTCCTGCTCGGTACCTTTATTTCCGATGTCCTTTACATGGTGGTCGATCCGAGAATTTCTCTTACAGGAGGGAAGTCCTGATGGTAAAGAACGAATCAGGCCAGAATTCTCCTGATGTGTATGACGGCAGTGACCTTGTCCCACAGATAAGTGGCTTAAAAAGCATGTGGAGACAGCTTCGGAATAATCCTCTGGCCCTGTGGGGGCTGCTCTTGTTGACGGTCTTTCTCGTCCTCGCTGTAGCCGGGTTACTGCTGACCAAAGGACAGAGTCCGGTTATGGACCCGGAGAAGGTCCGGCTGGTCGATACCTTAAAACCCCCCTTAAGCAGGGCCAATACCGATGTTCTGGCACCGGCGGACCGGCCTGCATTCGGGATTTACCTCTTAGGTACCGACAAACTTGGGCGGGACGTTATGGCGCGCATGCTCCAGGGTGCTCATGTCTCTTTGCTGGTTGGTTTTATATCTGTGGGCATTGCCGTGTTTGTCGGCATTATCCTGGGTGCCCTGGCGGGTTACTACGGAAATTACATCGATTCGGTTATTATGCGTGCTGTCGATATTATGTTGTGCTTTCCCTCTTTCTTTTTGATCCTGACGGTTGTAGCCCTTTTACCGGCCAGCATCTGGAACATCATGATCGTGATCGGTCTGACCAGTTGGCCGGGAATTGCACGGTTCGTACGGGCCGAATTTCTCGCTTTGAGGAAGCAGGATTTTGTGGTAGCTGCTGAGGCTCTGGGCCTTTCGAAGCCGAAGATCATGTTCCTCCACATGGTACCAAATGCAATTGCGCCGGTTTTGGTTACCGCTACCATCGATGTGGCCAGCGCTATTTTAACTGAATCGAGTTTAAGCTTTCTGGGTTTTGGGGTACCGCCTCCGGCAGCCTCCTGGGGCAATATTCTGTCCGATGGGAAAGAATTTATCTTCGATGCCCCATGGCTCTTTATCGCCTCCGGTCTGGCTATTTTAATCACGGTGCTGGCTTTCAATCTGTTCGGAGAGGGATTGCGCGAGGCACTGAATCCCAGGTTACGAGAGCGGTAACACTGGAATAATCCTTGTAGAGAAAGAAAAAGACAGGAATCAGGAGGAGAACTTGATTTTATTAAATTACTTTCTCCAGGATTCTGAGGAAAAATGAAGATGTCCCAACGAGAAGAGATTCTGCTCACGATCGATGATCTGAAAACCTATTTTCGTACCGGGCTCGGTGAAGTAAAGGCTGTTGACGGGGTAAATCTGACTCTGCAAAAGGGGAAAACTCTGGGGATCATCGGAGAATCAGGCTGCGGGAAAACGGTTACTTCGCTGTCGATCATGCGACTGATCAAGCCTCCTTCGGGGAGAATTGCCGCCGGTCAGGTAGTGTTCCAGGGGAGAAATCTGCTCGATCTCACCGAGAGTGAAATGAGAACGGTAAGGGGTAACAGTATCGGAATGATCTTTCAAGAGCCCATGACCTCTCTCAATCCGGTTTTCAGGATTGGCGACCAGATCATGGAAACGCTCATTATTCATCGGAAATTAAGTCAGAACGAAGCCAGAGAGCGCACTCTCGATCTTTTATCCAAGGTCGGCATTCCTTCGCCGAATATCCGCATCGACGAGTATCCTCATCAGATGTCCGGGGGAATGAAACAGCGGGCCATGATCGGCATGGCCATTGCCTGCAACCCACAAGTGCTGATTGCCGATGAGCCCACAACAGCCCTCGATGTGACCATGCAGGCACAGATAATCGATCTGCTCTACCAGTTGCAAAATGAAATGGGGATGTCGATTCTTTTGATCACCCATGACCTTGGCATCATTGCAGAAATGGCTCACCAGGTTGCAGTTATGTATGCATCCAAGGTGGTCGAGCAGTCTTCGGTGGAAGGACTCTTCCAAAAGCCGCTGCATCCCTATACCCTGGGTCTTTTCCATTCGCTGCCGCGCCTGGGAGGAAGAGGACGGTCCCTGGAAGCCATACGCGGCCAGGTTCCCAATCCCTTGAACTTCCCCTCTGGATGTAAATTCTGGCCCCGCTGCTCTTATGCCGATCAAAGGTGCCGGGAACAGGAGCCTGTTCTCGAACGGGTTGACTCTGACCGCCTGGTAGCCTGCTGGAGAGTAAATGAACACGGCACAGACTTTCCGCAAAAGATAAAGGGTAAGCCTTCACCCCCGGAGGATTATACGAAAAAAAGTGGCACCCCTGTGATCAGCGGCCGGGATGTGACCGGCTTGCCAAAAAAAGAGCAGTCCATAGAAAAACAGATCGATTCTCAAGTCGGCGTCAGGAATATCCTGGAAGTTAAGGGATTAAAAAAATTTTTTCCCGTCAAGCGTGGATTTTGGGGTCGAACATCTGCCTGGGTTAAGGCTGTCGATGGAGTATCGTTACGGATCAATCATGGAGAAACGGTCGGCCTGGTTGGTGAATCGGGTTGCGGCAAAACCACGGTCGGGCGAACCATTTTACGCCTTATGGAGCCGACTTCCGGCGAGGTTTTATTCGAAGGCACCCCTTTGTATTCATTGAAAGGCGAGCCTCTGCGGAAAATCCGGCAGAAGATGCAGATCATCTTTCAGGACCCCTATTCTTCTCTTAACCCCCGCTTGACTGTGGGCTATATTGTAGGCGAAGCCTTATCCGCTCATGGAATTGCACGGGGCCGTGAGAGAAAAACACTGGTCGAAAATCTTTTCGTTAAGGTCGGCCTCTCTCCTTCTTACCTTAACCGATATCCACATGAATTTTCGGGAGGACAGCGCCAGCGAATAGGCATTGCCCGTGCCCTGGCCCTGAATCCGCAGTTTATCGTCTGTGATGAAGCGGTCTCCGCTCTCGATGTTTCCATACAGGCGCAAATTATCAATTTACTCCAGAAATTACAGGAAGAGCTTCACCTTTCCTATCTTTTTATTGCGCATAATCTTGCTGTGGTCGAACATATTTCCCACAAAGTGGCCATTATGTATCTGGGCCAGATTGTGGAGCAGCTTCCGGCACACGGGCTGGTAAAAAATGCTGTCCACCCGTATACCCAGGCCTTGCTTTCTTCTAATCCGGTAACCGATCCTTCCTTGCGTGGAAGACATGCTCCTTTAAGCGGGGATGTCCCCTCTCCAATAAACCTCCCGCCAGGATGCCGGTTTTATCCTCGCTGCCCCCTTGGGCAAAAGCAATGCCTCGAGCAATGTCCCGAATTGACTGAAAGGGATAAAGATCATTGGGTAAGATGCTGGGTGCGTTGAGCGATCAAAGTCAGGGAGTAAAAAAACCATAAGAGCCGGAATGAAGAATTCCGACTCTTGACGCCTTACTTTTCTCTTGAATTCTTGACTCTCATAAAAGGTCTGCAACTGAATGAATAAAGTTTCTCAGTTCTTTGCTGATTATCTCTTTCAACGTCCGCGCCAGAGACTGCAATTTAAGATTATCTTCTCTACGATTCTGGTTGTTGCCATCTGGATGGGTATATCGACCTATATCAGCCTGGTAATGCAAACCGGCTACTTTCTGGAAGGTGCCCAGAAACGTATTCTTCTCTTAACGCAAACCCTCGAAAATAGTATTGTCCATTCGATGCTGATCGGAAAGCATGAAGATGTAAAGGACTTACTGATCAATATAGCCAACGAAGTGGACATGCAGGAAATCCGGATTCTCAACAGCCAGAAAAAAATTGTCGCCTCCGGTGATTTAATCGAAGTGGGAAGCTATCAGCCAGATTTGGATTTATCTTTCATTGACCAGGGGAAGAATGAACTGATCGAGATAGACTCGGACTATACCCGGATTTCCATGTTGAAATCTATAAACGGAAAAAGCAGTTGTTATTCCTGTCATAGTCGGGAAAACGAGGTTATGGGAATTTTACAGGTTCAGGTGTCAATCACCTGGATGAAGGTTCCCTTAATGGCCAGCCGGTTCTTCATTATCCTATCGGCAGTGATAACTATTTTCCTGATCGGGATCTCGGTATACCTCTTACTTTCGAAATTGGTTGCCAACCCGGTTCACTCCCTGATGGAAGTGATGAATATCGTCCGGCGGGGAAATTGGGATGCGCGCGTCCTTCTGGATACAACGGATGAACTCGGAAAGCTGGGGCATACTTTCAACTACATGATTTCGGAGATCAGCGAGTTGCACGAGCGGGATCTTCGACGTGAACAGGCCCTGGTCAGAGCGGAGGAAGAGTTAAAGTATAAGCGCCAGATTGAGGAGAAGAACATCCAGCTCGAGAGGACAATCGATATTCTTACCACCTTGAACAATATCGCTAAAGAAATCGGATCGGTTTTTGATCTTGATCAACTATTAAATTCAATTCTCAAAATGACCAGCAACATTTTAAATGGTTCATGCGGCTTCTTCTCGCTTCTGGATCGCGACCTGAATCAATTAAGAGCAAGCCATTGCCTACGTACTGACCTCGACCACGGAGAGGAATTCCTGAACCTGAAGGTTGCCCTGCATGTACTCAACACCGGAAAGGCTGTGTTGATTCCTAACTTCCTGCAGGATACCAGATTTCATATCGAAGAGATAAAGGATCATTTGCCAAGGTCCATTCTCTATGTGCCACTCCATGCCAAGGACCGGATCATTGGCGTCATCGGCATGATTGATAAACAATCCAAAACACCCTTCACCCTCGATGATCTTGAATTACTCACAACCATTGCCAGTGAGGCGGCGGTCGCAATCGAAAATTTCAATCTGTATAGTGACTTGAAGAAAAGCTACTTCGATACGATCCGGGCACTCGTGAACGCGATCGAAGCCAAGGATCCCTATACCTATGGCCATTCGGAACGGGTAACGGAACTGAGCCTTTTGATTGCCAAAGAGCTTGGGTTGCCGGAAAAGAGTCTCGAAATTATCCGCCACGCCAGCATCCTGCATGATGTCGGCAAGATCGGGGTCAGTCTTAACATTTTGCACAAGGATATGACCCTGTCTCCTGATGAAGTGGCTATCGTTCGCGAGCACTCTCGAATTGGAAGCAAAATTATCGATCATATCGGCTTTCTCAAGGATGTCAGGGAGGGAATCAAGCACCATCATGAAAGGTACGATGGAAGAGGATATCCTGATGGTCTCGGTCCAAGCCAGGTTTCACTTGAAACCCGGATTCTGGCCGTAGCCGATGCTTTCGATGCCATGACCTCAGATCGCCCCTACCGGCAGGCTCAGAGCGCGGAGAATGCAATGAAAGAACTTCGAAAATGCGCCGGAACCCAATTTGATCCCGCCATCGTCAATGTTTTCATAAGAGTCTGGAAGAAGATGAGTTCACTCTCCAGTTCTCTGAAAGAAGATGCTCTGGAAAAGCCGATGGAAGAGTAAATCAGTAGAAAGAGTAATCCTCAAGGATGAGTAAATCAAAGAAAAGAGTAAGCCGGAAAAGTGAAACAAAAGAGAGTTTGGGAGAGAGTTTGGGATTTTTCCCCCCATAAAAACAAAGAGGATCGGGCCCCGCGCAAGATAACGCGCGGGGCCCGCCCTTTTAAAAAGCAGACCATTGGAGTGATCTTCTTATCTTTCAGGGACGTACTGAAAACAGGTATCCGACCATAATTGCGTCATCGCTTTTTGTGATCAGGGCTGTACTGGTATTTTCTTCCGCTTTCAGTATCAACAGTTCTCCGATCACATCATCTACCGAGACTGGCCACAGACCTTTTTCTTCTGAACTTACATCGAAAATCGAATCCTTGCGGTAAATGGTAAAGCTGTTGCCAGCCTGGATCTGTTGCTTTTTGCCCTGATCCAGAAAGACAATATCCTGAATGGCTAGATTGAGTCGTCCATCTTCGCTGGCAATGAGCATTCCCTGAATTTTCGGCTTTGGCTTACTTCGCACGGGTAAAGGGATTTGCTGATAGGTCTTGATCCTGTCTTGCTCGTGTATTTCTGCAAAGGACTTTATGATTTTTGCTCTTGAAATAGTATCCAGAACTTCCTTTACTTCTATTATTCCAAGGATCTGGATCTGAACGCCGAGTTCCTGGTTGGTTTGCGGGTGAAATACCGTATCCTGAGAGCGGAACACCGTAAACAGTGCGCCAGGGGAAACCTGGTTCCTGCCCTTATTAATATAAATGATGTCTGGATAGCTGTAGTTGACCTTGCTGTCAGGTCCATCGATAATCATTCCCCATTCTTCCTGCTTTTCTTTGATGAGAAGTTCCTGTTTTGGAAGAATGTAACCACACGAGTCGATCCGGTCGCGATTGAGCAGATAGTCCGCAGGCAGTGGAGGTGGTGCTGCCTGCTCAAGATGCTGTTCCGGCTGAGTAAGCTTGACTACCTTCGCAGGATGCCCGGTGCGTACGATATCATCCGCCGGAATGGATACTTTTTCTTCTTTTAACATGAGAGGCTGCCCAGGATAAATCCATTGAGGATCTTTGATATGTTTATTCATTTCCCATAAACCGGGCCAGAGAAAAGGATTCTCAAGATAGCGCTTTGAAATATCCCATAAGGTATCTCCTTCTTTAACGATGTACACCGAAGGAACCTGTTCTGCCTCAATCGTCTGGATGGAGTGGATCGTCATGGCAGAAAAAACACACAGAAAGGTAATCAGTAACCACTCTAAGCTTTTCCTTTGGCCGGCCATACGTGCAACCTCCTTTTTATTATGTGGTGGGACCAGTGAGAATGGAAGTAATTTTATCCACTCTTTTTCTAGCCAGGTGTGCTTCCGAACTTTTAGGATATCGGGCGATAAGAGCCTTTAAAATGGATAATGAGGATTCATAGTTGCCGATATGAAAGTAGGAGTCCCCTAATTTCAGTGTTGCAGCTTCAATTTTGTTTCCTTGTGGGTAACGATCAATTACTTTTTGAAAATGCCTGATGGCCAGATCGAATTTATTTTGGCGGTAAAAACACTCGGCAAGCCAATACTGCGCATTATCGATAAGGCCGGTATCGGGGGAGCGTTCGACATATTCCTGGAATTCTTTTCTGGCAGATTCAATGTTGCCCTTACGGAGGTTTTCTATTGCCTCATGGTAAAGATCAGTATCCGAAAGGGGAGGACCTTGATCGAGCACTGCCCAGGAAGCCGCTTTCGAACTTATCGCAGGGACAGGCTTTTCGTCCTGTTGCTGTGAAACAGAAGCAGGGGTTTTGTCCTGCCGGGATAGGGAAGCGGAAATTTTAACCGGACGAGAGGTTGGAGCAGGACCTTCGACTGGCGAAGATACCTGACCAGGGTTCTCAGCTTGCATCGATACAGGGTCAAGACTTTGGGCCTTCCGGGCTACGGGCGCGGGACTTTGGGCCTTCTGGACTATGGGAGCAGGACTATGAGTCTTCCGGGTCATGGGAGCGGGACTTTGGGCCATCCGGGCCATAAGGGCTGGAGTATCTGTCTGCCGGGATAAAGGGGTATGGCGACCTGACGGATCAATGATGCCTGGCGCATTGATGACCGTATACGGCAATGCTACGGATTTTTGTTTTGGTTGCTCCGGCTGCTCGACCGTTGCCTGTTGAATTTGTTCAACATATTTTAACCGGTCTTCAAGGTGAATGAGATCATTATGCAACGTGGAGAGACTGTGATATAACTGCTCGGATAAAGCAGCAACCTGGTTTTGCTTCTTTTGATTGACAAGTAATTGGTTTTGCATCATCTCTATGTCTGATTGCATGTGTTTGCAGGCTTCCATATAAGCGCAGGAAACAAGGATGAGAGACAAGGAGACACTTATCGATAGAAGGAAAAGAAAACGTACCGTTTTTTTCATGAACGTTTTTTAAGACCTTATCGGATAATCAAACCGTTTTACTCAGGCTTCCATCTCGGCATTATCTTCCAGAGGAAATATGAGAATGATTTGTTCCTTATTAATGCCGAGGAATTTTGCAAAGTAAAGCAGGTTGTCAGAATCCTTTGAGTAAATAGATGCATCGGTCACAGGAATAAATGCTTCAGCTTCGGACGCTCCCTTATTATTGAGGAAATCCGTTAATCTTCCTCCCGGGATATGAATGGTGCCAATAATTTTCGTTTCTGAAGTGAATACTACCACTTTCAAATTGACCTTTTTAGATTTAACCGTATATTTACGAATTTCAACCATGTGTCTTCCTGTTATCAAGACCCTTTGAGAGTAAAGCGGTAAAAAGGCATTGGGAACACGAAAATTTTTCCTTAATGGAATGCTCCTCCCATCCGAAAGATCGGCAAAAAGATGGATATGGCGATAGAGCCAATGATCAAACCTAAAGTCACGATAAGGACTGGTTCAAGGATAGAAGTAAGTGCAGCAACCGTAGTGCTCACCTGTTGTTGATAGAAGTCGGCAACTTTAGAAAGCATGGCAAACAAGGTTCCCGACTCTTCTCCTGAAGTAATCATTTGCAGCATAAGCTCTGGGAAAACACTCCCTTCGCTGAAAGCTTCCGAAATCGTAGCTCCTCTTTGTATCTTGATGGAGCACTCTTCAACCTTCTTTTCAATAAAAACATTGGGAGTTGACTCACTGATAATCTTTAATGACTGAATAACGGGTAACCCGCTTTTCAAGAGAATAGAAAGGGTTCTTGAAAATTGGGTAAAAATGCTTTTGACCATAATAGGGCCTAGAATAGGAATGCGCAGCTTGATCCTGTCCCAGGTATACCTGCCTTGACTGGTCTGGAGGATAATCCAGGAAAGTAGCCAAAATCCAATGAAGCCGGCAATAAACCATCCATAGCCATGCTGAACCATATTGCTGATGTTCATCAGGATTTTTGTTGGCAGGGGCAATTCGGTATTAAGCCGGGTATAAATCTGATTAAATTGCGGAATAATGAACAACAATAAGGCAAAGGTAACCACCAGAGCGAAAAAGATCAAGGCAGCAGGATAGGCCAGGGCAGTTTTAAGCCTGCCACGTATTTCCATGGCGCTCTCCTGGTAAAAGGACAACTGGTTGAGAATAGTCGATAGTGTTCCGCTTGATTCACCGGCATGGATCATATTAATATAGAGCTTGCTGAAGACATGAGGATGTTTGGCCATTGCCTCGGATAAATCATCCCCGCTTTCAATATCACGATAGATTTCAGAAACGACATCACGAAATTTTTTATTTTTTAAATCCTTGGCCAGGGATTCAAGGCAGCGGGACAGTGGTACTCCAGCCCCGAACATGGCAGCCAATTGGTGAGTAAAGAGTAAAATTTCATTGGAAGAGATAGGACTGACAGCCTTTTTGCATTTCTCATGGATTTTTTCCTTCAACCCGACTTGGGGCATTCTGGCCTTCTTGCCATCTTCCACTTCACTGGCTGACAATAGAACGGCATTTTTCCGGTGAAGCCGATCGATAAGGGTTATTTCATTATCCAGATCGATTACACCGGCAATAATTTTCCCATCAAATCGCTTGGCCTTATACTGAAAGACAGGCATGGACTGCTAATCTTCCTCCGTACATGTTTTAAGAATTTCCTCTATCGATGTAATTCCCTGAATTACTTTATGTAAACCGCTTTCCAGAAGTGTCGTCATTCCATTTTCAATAGCCTTCCTCTTTATTATATCGGGTAAGGCGTTTTGCAGCACCAAATTACGAATCGATTGATTGACAACCAGAAGCTCGAACAGACCAATGCGACCATAATATCCGGTATTATTGCATTTCTCACAGCCCCGGCCCCGGTAAAAGACAACACTCTCATTACGATCAGGCTGCAGGCCAAGGCTTTCGATCAGTGTTTCACTGGGAGTATATGCCTCCTTGCAATGAGGGCAGATGCGGCGCACCAGGCGCTGGGCTACGGTGAGAGTCAGAGAATTGCAGACCAGAAAAGGTTCGATGCCCATATTGATCAGCCGGATGAGTGTCCCAACCGCATCATTCGTATGAAGCGTACTGAAAACGAGATGCCCGGTGAGTGCAGACCTGATAGAGATTTCAGCGGTTTCCTGATCACGGATCTCCCCCACCATGATAACATCCGGATCCTGTCGAAGAATTGACCGCAGACCCTGCGCAAAAGAAAGTCCGATTTTAAAATTAGCCTGGATCTGGTTGATCCCTTCGATTTGATATTCTACCGGGTCTTCAATGGTAATGATGTTTTTCTCAGGGGAGCGGATGCGTGAGAGGATAGAATAGAGCGTGGTGGATTTCCCGCTCCCTGTCGGGCCTGTCAGAAGAACCATCCCATAGGGGAGGTACATGTGATGCCTGAAAATTTTCAGTTGATGGTTATCGAGCCCCAATTCCTCCAGACGAAAATTGAAGGAGCTTTTTTCGAGCAATCGTAAGACTATCTTCTCGCCAAAGATAGTGGGGATACTCGAAACTCGCAGATCGATTTCTCTGCTGCCGAATTTAACCGTGAACCTTCCATCCTGTGGAAGCCGGCGCTCGGCGATATCCAGATTGGACAGGATCTTGATTCGGCAGATGATGGCTGAGCGCAGTTGTTTGGAAGGGGAGAGAATTTTATGCAGGACACCGTCGATACGATACCGGATGAGCAGTTCCTTTTCAGTCGGCTCGATATGGATATCGCTGGCCCTCCTAGAAATGGCATTACTGATGATATAATCCACCAGTTTGACCACCGGCGCATCTTCAACCTGCTGTTTTAAAGACTCGATGTCTACTTTTTCCTCTTCCTTGCGTTCTTGAACCTCCAGGTGCTGTGCGTGCAGGTCCTCGAGAACCTCTAAAAGCTGCGCCTCTTCACGCCTTTTGTAGAGAAGATTGATTGAATCTTCGATATCGCGTTTGGAAGCAATCGCCGGCTTGATTTCCCGGTGTGTGACTTTTTGAATGTTATCGATTGCTAGAAGATCAAAGGGATCTGACATGGCTACGGTGACCGAGGTTTCATCGACGGAAAGAGGAAGTGCAAGGTATTTTCGAGCCATCGATTCGGGAATCAGTTGTGCATATGCCTGGTTCACGTGACTCAAACCCTCTCTGTCGATATACTCGATGTGCAGTTGTCTTGCTAGGGTCTTTAAAAGATCCTCCTCGGAAATCAAGCCCATGTTCAGAAGAATGTCACCCAATCGCTCTCCGGTGTGCCTGTGTTTGCGGTAAGCCTCTTCCAGTTGGCCTTTGGTGATCAGATTGCTCTTGGTAAGGAGATTTCCGATTAACTCATATTCTTGACGATATCCTTTAGGCATATGCGTTTCCTAACTGTTAAGAAAAACTATCATGGTACCATTGAAACCGGATATAATCCTCTAGTTCTGAGCCTGAGTTTGAGCTTGAACAATATGGGGAGTAATAAAAACGAGCAGTTCCCCATATTCGGAAGTATTCGTTTTCCCTTTGAAGAACCACCCCAAAAGCGGGATCTTACTGAGCCAGGGGACACCCGACTCCTTTCGGGTAGCTGCTGTGGTGGCCAGACCCCCGATAACTGCCGTCTCTCCATCGCTGAGAATGAGTTCTGTTTCCGCCTCCCGGGTAATAATAACAGGCACATTATTGATCGTGCGGCTAAAATCCGGAGTGTCGCGGTTAATCGAGATGCTGAGCTTAATCTCATTGCTGGAAATGGTATGCGGGACTACGGTCAGTCGTGTTTTGGCTTCCTTTTCATTGTCGGAAGCTGTGTTGGCATATTGACCGCCGGTCACTACCGTTGTCCCGTTATTTGACACGGGAGGTAATTGAAAGATCTCGCCGGTGCTGATCGTGGCCATGGTGTTATCCAGGGTCATAATACGGGGTTGAGAAATAATCCGACCATTCCCGCTGTCTTCCATGGCTGACAGCCGCATGTTCAGAGCAATCTTGTCCTTGATATGACCTAGCAAGATATCAATATCCCCATAAGGATTCACGGTCCCAGGCACATTTACGGCATAATTGGCAGGAGTGCCATTAAAATTGGTCCCGTTGATGGCGCCGCCGATCGTTACTGTCGGAAAAGTTTTCCCTGACGGAGGACCATCCTTGTAATGACCGCCCCACTGAATACCAAAGGTATGGCTAAAGCTTTTCGTTGTTTCGACAATCCTGGCCTCTATCAGAATCTGGCAAATCGGTTTGTCCAGGTCATTGATCATGCTGATGAGATGGGCGATTTTTTCCGGCAGGTCGGTAATAATAACGGAATTAGTTTGCTCGTGGGCGCTGGCCTTTCCTTCCAGAATCTTGAGCTTGGCGACATCCTGGCATTTGAGATAATGAAGTTTAATGATTTCGGTAGTTTGGGTCAGTTCCTTGACCTCTGCAGGAGGATCAGCAACATCCAATTGATTGATGATCGATTTTACCTCTTCGATCGTCTTTGCCTTATCTTTAATCACAATCGAATTAGTCCATTTATCGATATCGATCACAGCTTCCGGTAAATTTGACTTAAACTTGGATATACTGGGTACCAGCCGCTCGGCATTGGCATGTTTTAAAAGAATAACCTCAGTATTGAGCTCCTCGACATACTGATTCAATTCTTCTTTCTTGAGGAGCCGATCGAGCGGCCTGATCCGGTAAATATCTCCTTCTTTCATATACCCCAAATCCGCATATTCCAAAATACCTTCAAATGCCTCTTTAACAGGAATATTATTGACGATAATGCTGATCTTTCCCTTAACGTCCTCACTCATGATAATGCTTAGTTTATATTTATCGGCAAAGGCCCGAAGTACGTCACGCACATCGGCATCAACGACGCGCAGGGAGCAGTTCGTATACGGGAAATCATGATCGGAAGCACTTGCTGCATACGGCCTCCTCCTTGCTGCCTGGCAATAATCATGAAACGAAAGGATGGAAATAAAACAGGTTAAAAATAACGTTAAGAGGAACGGCATCCACTGCCAACGCACTCTCCTCTGCAGTTTCATAGCTATCTCCCTATTTTAATTGAACGGGATTATTAGGCAGCTTCAGGACGTATTTTTCTTGCCCATCTCCCAAAGTTACGGTATTTTCCCCAATATTTAGAACCTTCATATCCACATTCCGCTCGCCTACCTGGGTATTTTCCAAAACATCTCCATTCTTTACCAGGTCCTGACCGAGAATGGCTATCCGCTCCTCCTGAAAATCAATAATAGCGTTTACAACCAATTCCTTATCATCTTTTTTAACCAGGAGGTACTGTTTATCGGACAGGAGTTTATCCGGCGATCGACGTGCGTACGAAGGAAGCAGCCTTTCAGGGTGGAACGGATCATTATGGACTGCCTGAGCAATTAATGCTTCCTGCTCGGCGTCTTCAAATTGAGGAGATGGGATAGCTGACATATCCATCATGTTAGGGTCAAGGTAAAATGCTTTTACCTGGGCAAGACTCTGAAAATCCTTCAATTGACTGTCTTCCAATTCCAGTGAATTAATATAAATGCTGGCAGTTACCAGGTCGGAAATATCAGAAGGGAGGTCTGTATGAACCCTGGCCGCGTCGAACAGATCCGCCCTGCTCATACTGAATCTATCAATATTGAGTTTTAATTTATTCTCGATACAATCCAGGAAATAAAGCATTTGCTGAAAGCTCGCCCGTACATTGACCTTAAAGACATATTTCCGGTAAAGGTCTTTTTTCTCCGGGACTTGGGGGTCTACGGAGAGAAATTTGATGCCCAGCGCATTTGCCTCCTGGGTGAGATTCTTCAAAAGGCAGGGGATCCTGTCGGGTTCTTCCAGGTCCAACCGGTTGAAATAATTAAGACTCGCATTTTCAATGTCAAGAGAGGCTAATTTTTTCTTGAGGCTCGTTGTCACTGCGGTTTCAATATGAATTTTCTGTTCAAGTTCGGTTATTTGATCACTGTTTTGGTCGAGAATCTTTCTATTCGGCATATAGAGAAAATAGAAAAACATGCTGGCAACTAAAAGACATCCTCCGATGGCGATTACAATCGATGTTTTAGGTATAGAATAGGACATTTACTGCTTATCTCCTATCTGGGCTGCCTTGGCAAGGGAGGAGAGCTTAAAATCCATGATGCTCTTTTGCTCATCCCGTAATTGTGAGTAAATAAACTCAATGGGATAAAAATCGAGACGGTAAGAGGAGTCTTTGTTTACATCTTCGATGAAGATGGCGATTTTGTCTAAAGACTCCTGTTTAGTTCTGGAAACCGTTTGGCCGAAAATTTCCAATACAGGAGGTTTCCCAGGTGCACCGTCTTGCTCTGCAAAGAAAATTCTGGTGATCCAAATATCATCCGGTATCAGAAGACTGAAGGAGGCTAATTTTGAACTCCAGCCTACTCGCTCCCCGGCAGTGGAAAGATACAGTGCCTGTTGCTTTTCAAGCTTGCTTCTGAGGGCGTTCAACCGGGTGAGATCCAGATTGAGATCTCTCAGTGTCATTTGCTGCCTCTGAATATGGCTATAAGTAGGTAGGTACATGAATGTATAGAGGCCATAAGCCAATATTAACCAGGTGAGAATCGGCAGAAGCAAGACAATCGTCTTGTTTGACTCTCCGTATCGCGCCTTTCTTTGTCCCGGCGTCAGGACATTTATCGTAAATGTATTATTCATAGCCTGTTATCTGCTTGCTAGCCCGACGGCCAGGGCCATCTGCGGCGAAAAAAACTGTAATTCATCCTGGGAAAACCGTTTAGGATCAATTTGAATAGTCTGCAATGGGTTTGCTATTTCAACGGTCAGTCCCAACTCTTCGGAAAGGTAATGAACGATTCCCGGCAGCCGGGCACTGCCGCCAGAAAGGATAATCCGGCTAAAACCGCGGCGAGAGGTCTGGTTATCATAGTAAATGAGAGACCGCCGAATCTCCTTGGTTAAATTATCCAGCACAGGCCGGATGGTGTTGATGTCGAATTTCCCGTCACGCTTGATGCTTTCCACCTCTTCATACGTAAGGTGTAACTCTTTTTGAAGATAAAGCGAAAAGGCGTCTCCGGCGATGGGGATATCTCTCGTTAAGTAAAGATCGTCTTTTTTATAAATGTTTAAGATAGTAGTTGATGAGCCGATATCCAATAAAACAACAGCCCGCTCATCCTTTCCTGTGTTGCCCGACGAAAAGGAATTTACCAGGGCAAGGGAATTGATATCAATGATGCTGGGCTTGAGCTGGATGCTTTGAAGCATATCCAGATGGTCCTGGAGGAGTTTTTTGGTTACCGCAACCAGTAACACATCCATTTGTTTATTTTTTGTTGATTTGCCCAGTATCTGGTAATCGATGTTTACATCCCGTAAAGGGAATGGAACATAGCTTTTGGCTTCCCACCGTATGGATTCATCGATCTCTTTATCCGAAAGGGGAGGGAACTTGATATGCCTTACGATAACCGATGCCCCACCGACAGAGCTTATGAGCCTGGTATGAGAGGAAGAAACCCCTTTCAACAGGCCTCGCAGAACAGGAGTCACAGAAGCCGTTCCTCCCTCAGGCGATTTGGGGGCAACCTTGACAATACCCCAGGCAATGAGATGGTATTTATTCATCCTGCGCTGGAGCTGGACAAACTTTACGTACCGGGAACCGATATCCAATCCCAGACTTGATTTGATATTCCCCCTGATCTCTCCCTGCTGTCGGTAACCCTCCTGCTCGCTTTCCTCACCCGTTCCCTTACGGGATGCTGTCGATATCAGAGGTGGCAGGGATGACGGAACGTGATTGGCATCAGTCTTGTGGGACTCATAAAAAGATTCCTGCTCCCTGCGGGCATCCGGGTCCGATGTTCCATCCGGGCCTTCAGATCCATGATCAGGCTCATCGCTATTGTTGAAAGAGCGGTCATTTTTGCTGTCGTCCTTCTCCGGAATCAAAGAGCCGGAAGGACCTTCCCGCATCGAAGATCCGGCTGATAACGGCTCAGCGAAACCAGCCTGGTCGCCATCATCCGGAGGATCCTGTGACTCTTCGCTCCCCGGGACTCCTTTTTCACCCCTGATGAGCCGCAAGAGTTTATTTGTCGCCGCGATTTCGTCTTCTTTCTTCACTCTTTTTAATCCTTATTGGTAGAGTGCAGGTGCGATTGCATCTGAGAGTAGCTCCGATAAAGCCCCTGGAGGTTTTTCTTGAATCGGGTAAGTTCATCATCCAAGAAAATACTTTTCTCCTGCACAGCCTGCACAATGTCCAAGTCTACAACTTGTTTTCCATGGATTAAGGTCATAACCAGAGCATGGTGACAAAACTGGATGATCTTTCTGGGATATCCTTGAGTCTGTAAGTGGATATAATGCACCGCTTCATCATCGAAGAGCCTTTTTTCAGGGGACAACCCCGCAGTTTGAAGGCGATGTTGAATAAGCTCCATGGTCTCATCCAGGGATAAGGGGTTAATGGTGTAGCTCACATTCACCCTGTCCATAAAATTTTTATGGTTGGCAACAACGTCTACGAATTCCATCTGAGCAAGGATAATCAACTGGAGCAGCTTATATTCATTCGTTTCGAAGTTTAAAAGGTTTCGCAGAATCTCTATGTAGGGAGAGGTTAGTTTTTGCCCCTCATCGACTAAAAGAACGACGATCTTTTCTTCGTGAACTCCCTTTTGGAACAGATAGTCCTGGAGAGCTTCCTTATACCCGATCGTTGACCGTATCCGGGCCGTGATGCCGAAAG
The DNA here is from genome assembly GCA_040752695.1 of bacterium. Classification (GTDB taxonomy): domain Bacteria; phylum SZUA-182; class SZUA-182; order DTGQ01; family DTGQ01; genus DTGQ01. Next base: position 3,968 of record JBFMGO010000097.1, on the reverse strand, counting down.
TATCGATCAGGCAGGACAGAAACTGAAACTCCGAACGAAAAGAAGGATCGATGATCAGGTGGAACAGGAACCGGTCTTTCTCCTGCTTGAACATGTTCACCAGAATCCTGCTGATAGTGGTTTTTCCGGTCCCGATATTGCCAAGAATGACATTCAGCCCTCTTCTAAGCCGGATGGAAATTTCAAGCCGCTGTAAACACTCCTGGTAATCAGGGGAGTAATAAAAGAAACTCGGGTCCGGTGAGTTGGAAAAAGGCTCTTTTGTCAGACCAACTAATGAGTAATATTCCATAGATTCCTACGAAAATTTGTAGCTATTCTACAACAAATTGTACCATTAAGGGTTAAAAAAATCAATGTGGAAATAATGATAAATGTCCTTAATATATACTATGCTAAACTACTGTTGCCAATTTATGCTTTATGAGAAGTCAAAATACTAAAACTCGACAAAAACCTAACACTTTATACTAAATTTTCCCGTTAACCTATCACTCTCAAGCTATGATTAATGAAGATTTTTTTGTCAGGGCATCCATCTGATCGCCATCATCAGACAGGTGTACTGCCTTTCGAGGAACCTGCTCAGGGGGGAGTTTAAGAGGAACGCGTGCGATTTCCTCATGAAAGCATAACTGACCTACCTCTTCCCTGCACTATGTATTCCCAAGCACTACCTAATATTCCCTGCAAGTTGATTCCCTTTTACGGTCATATCTGCTGTATACTATTATAACTTATTTATCGGCACAATAGCCAAAATTTTTATTCACCGAGTCTTATCTGTGTTTTATCTGCAGTTTCTTGGAGTTATCGTTGTCTCCATACAGGACGTCAGGATATCCGGGCCCAGGAACCGTTTTGTGTGGTACTGCTGGTTTGGGTCGTTGAGCAGCGGCCGGTTCGGATCATCAGGGTTCCGCCAGTATCTGACGGTAACTTTAATCGACACTGATCGGTCCGGATCTGCAGGATCCGTTCGGTATCTGACAAAAGCATCAAATGGATTTAAGCGTTTTCCCTGAACAGCTCCGTCGTCCTGAACAGTCCTGTTATATGGAATGATAGTCTCCGCTCTGTCCGGATATCCTTCCCGATACTTGACAATCATGTTTTCTCGCCCCTCGTAGACAAAAACAACTCGATTGGGATCATTCAAAGGCTCGTTACAAAAAGAGATACTTCTCTCATTCCCTTCAGATATATCGTATTCGAAAGCCCACAGGAGACCTCCCTTCCAGATGAGAGTTTCCCTTTGGGGATCGTCCGATCGGGTAACAAAGCCGTAGACGATGCGATCCAATGCATACTGGGCTTGCTCCTGAACTTCCATCATGGCCTTGGACAAGGTATAACTTTCATGCAAGTCTCCCAGGTACTTTCCCATAACGAGAACAGCGATGGCCATAAACATCAGAACCATCATAAGTTCGATCAGGGTGACACCCCGTACTGACAGGTACCTCTTTATCATGAGCCGGAATCGAAGATATCCTGAGATACAATATTCGACAGCCATATACCTCTAACTTTATCTTCCCACGATTGTCCTCAAGCTAACAGAAACATCCCTGTCGTTCCACTTTCCCTTGACCTTACACTCAATGGTCTTCGGATCATGAGGGTCCGGCTGTGTCATCTCCAGAGTGCTCTTGACAGATTGAAAGGGTGTAACGAAAACATCTACGGTCTCAATCGGGCCGATCGGGACATTCGGATCGGCCACCAATTCTTCGATACTTTTCTGAGCCACCAGCATGGCATTCCTCTTCCACCTCATCCATTCGACCTGTGAACTCATGGAGGTGTACAGAGTCATAAGTCCCGTTATCGCAATCATGAGAAACAGGATGGAGACAATAACTTCTATCAGGCTAAATCCCTGACTCGGCGATGAACTCCTCTTATCCATAAGACAGCCCGGTAATGCTTATTTACTTCAAAAGGTACGGGGCATAGAGTGAAAGCAATCCGTTTGTTTGCTGGGAATCAGACCATGTCCCTTTATATTCAGGTGTCATAGTGTAGGTGAAGCTGCCAGAAGTGTCGAAATTTTTTGTATCTGCAGTTATGTTTATTACTAAATTCGAAGTGGAACTGGTTGACCCGTTCCAGGCGATAGTAAAATATTTCTCATTAACATCGACCACCTTGCTGCTTCCTTCAGTCAGGTTTTGTTTGCTCGGCCAGGTCCCATTTTCCATTTTCCAGATCCGAATGGCAGTGGCATAGGCATCAACATTCGTAATAGCCTCACTGATTTTGGCTCTGCGGACATAATTTGAATAAACCGGGACCGAAATAACTGCCAGGGCACCTAAAATGACCAGAACGACCATGATTTCAATGAGCGTAAAACCTTCTTGTGTCTTTGGTTGAATTATAGCTCTTGACATTGGTTTCTCCTCTCAGCGAGATCTTATGCTTTCAAGTATAATTTTTCACTTAATATAAATGATAGAATAATAATTACAGTACTCTACAACGTGATATTAATAAAAATCCAAATGCCTCCATTCTCCCTCCCCCTTTCAATATTTAACATATTGTATATCTAAAATATATATCATTATTCCATCACATTGTCAAGAAATGGAAAGACATGTCAGTCAATTCCATAATTATTGGCTGGATATCCCCTGGGTGCCAGGTGCCGGATTGAAGGTCAGTGGTGCCTGTATTCCGTTTACCGGATGCTGGTCATCGGTTTTTCCCCTCCTGGATTAAATGCCCCTTTTAAAGTGCCCGCTCGTAGTCTTTGGCAGCATTTCCTTTATAGCATCTTTATCCTGTCCCGGCTCCCCGGTCATAATCCCGGTGAAATATATCATAATTTTCCATTTTTGGTCCATAGTTAATTGATAGAACGGGAAGTTTCGCATATCCAGTACAAAACGGGAAATCCTTCCCCTTAAAAGGTGCACTGCCTCAGGAATAAAGAGGATCGCGTTATTAAAAATTTGAGTGTATGCTCCAGGCCTTTTATAAACATAAAAGGGCATATCCATTTCGTCATACCAGACCGCGTATTGTTCACAGAAAGTAAGACACTGCGCATCGACCTCATTTTTGGTGCAACGAGCGCTGTCGGCCAAAAGACATTGCCTGGTGGTCATCATAAGAAGCGGGCCCATGACGACCAGCCAGCTTTCACCGCTTATGCCGGCACTGGCGCTTTTGATCTGTCGGGCGTTCAGTTCCGGGGAAAGGAAGGCACCGGTGCTTCCGCCTTCTTCCTGCAGAGCCTTGACGGCATAAGGATTCATACAGTTGAGGCCGGGCCCCGCCACCCATCCGATTCCCTTCCGGCCGGCAGCCAGACCCAGACCGGAATTATTGGCCACAATGGTTGGGCAGACGGTTTTATCCAGCGCTTCCACTATCCTGCCACATTCCTTTTCGAAAAGAATGGCAGGGAAAAAAGGGAAAATGTTCGGGTACGCGGATAACCGTCCGGCTGCCTTCCGGAGCTCTTTGGCACTGTTCAGTTCCAGGAGCACTGTCTTGATGAGCGGTGAGAAAAAGGCTGCATCTTCGAGGTCCGAAACCAGAACGGCCAGGCTGCTTTTTTGCAGTCTCGCCCTGGCCGGGGGAAGCGGTGGTGCAGACGGCTCATCCCGGACTTTTTCCGGTTTCACATACTCGGGCTGTTCCAATTGCTTGATCGCTCTTTGCCTGATTTTCTTCAATTCGCTCACCGGCAGGAAAAGGCTCCCTCTTACCCTGGAACAATCTACATCATTGATGTCATTGATAATAAAGGAGGTATTACCCACTTTGCCGAAGGCCTCGAAAAAGGTTTCTCTTGTCAGGGGATTCTGGACCGCCCTTTGCAAAGGAAGAGTGCTTTCAACCGCAACGCACCGCTGACCGCTGATACCGTCGCTGCAGAAAAGGGCTCTCAACCTTTGGCCCTCTTCCCCCAAAAGGCTTACCCTCAAGGCTGAGCGATGCTCCTTCATATGTTT
>JBFMGO010000096.1:0-23525 GCA_040752695.1 bacterium | reverse complement strand
CGAGTTTTGATTCTGCCCGTAGGGATTCTGCGCGTATTGATATTGCCCATAGGGATTATACTGCCCGTAGGGATTCTGCGCATATTGATACTGCCCGTAGGGATTCTGCTGCCCGTAGGGGTTCTGCGCGTATTGATACTGCCCGTAGGGATTCTGCTGCCCGTAGGGATTCTGCGCGTATTGATACTGCCCGTAGGGATTCTGCTGCCCGTAGGGATTCAGCGTGTATGGATATTGGGCAGATTGATAGAGGGAAGCGCCACTGGCAGGATATTGACCATAGCCTGGAATCTGTCCATAAGGAGAAAGACCAATCCCTCCAAGGCCGTAGGGGGCAGCTAACGGAGAAATCAGCGAAGACGGCAGACCGAGCGGAAATTGAGCTCTTGCTGTCATAGGGAAAATGATAAATAGCATAAGAATAATGACGAATAGGGAACAGGACCAATAACTGCCTTTCAGTGACGACATGTAAAGACCTCCATCTGTTTTGGAACCATCGAGCGTGAGCTTCAACACCAGCGCATGACACTATTTTTTGGAGAAGGGATTTTTCTCTTCCCGATTAGGAATTGCAATTTTACTGCCTGCTTTCTCTCTCAATCTGGCGGTAAATTTCTACTGTTCCGGCAACCATATTTTCAACCGAAAACTTTTGAGCGGATATCACACAATTTTCCTGGAAGGTTCTATAACAGGGAGGATTATGCAAAAGTCGCCCAATCGCTGCCACGAAGCCGGAAATGTCTCCCACGTCCACCAGGAAACCATTTTCCCCATCCCGGACCACTTCAGGAATGCCTCCGGTTCTACTGGCCACAATCGGAACCTGGCAGACGAGGGAATCGATCAGCGAGGTACACAACCCTTCGAGATAGGAGGTCAGAATAAAGACATCGAAATTCATCAGATAGGGGTAGACATCCTCCTGGTACCCGGTAAAAACGATCCGGTCAGCACAGGGGATTTTTTGGCTCTCGGCCCTGATTTCGGCATAAAGAGGGCCATCTCCCACCAGCAGAAGGTAGACATCCCGCTCCTTCTCAGCCAGTGCCTGGAATACCCGAAGCAGCGTCCGGTGATCCTTGTGACCGGCAAAGTTGGCCACGCATCCTACGATTTTAGCCCCTGCGGGAATCGGCAACCGCTGCCGAACCTCAAGGCTCGCCTCCGTGGTCCTGGGCCTTTGCGTAACCGCAACACCGCTGTGAACCACACTGATCCTGTTTTCCGGCAGTCCGTCGTGAATCAGTACATTTTTAATTCCCTGTGAAACGGTAATGATTTTGTCAAGCCGTGGATTCAGGTACTTCCACCTGCTCCAGGGAGACCGGGTGATAGAAAAATCCACCCGCCGGGAAACAACCAGACGAGGCTTTCCATTAAAAACCGTGGCTAAAAGAAGCAGGGTATGGGCATGGGCATCATGAGCATGGGCAATATCAGGAGAAAACCGTCCTAAAATCCGAGCCAGCCTGCAGGCGGCCACAAGGTCACACTCTCCCCTGCTGGATAAAGGGGTTTTCGGTTCCGCCGACCTTTGGAAGAGATGCCCCCTGGGGTGGGCTGCCACCAGACTCTCAATCCCCAGAGAGGTCAATCCCTGGTGAAGAAAAAATACCTGTCGCTGTCCTCCTCTCCATTCCTTGCCGGTATCTACGTGTAAAACTTTCAAAAGTATTCGTCCTTTTTCGCAATAATGTGTTACTCTTACCTTGGACCGTATATCAGCGCCCTTAGTACACGGCGCATCAAATACACAGCCACATCGGGGAGATGGCCGGGGGATTTTCATATCTCCACACTTGGAAACCTCTCTAGTGTATCCTGAAATCGATTAAATATCCAGAAGAAAGGGATTCATTTTTCTGTATAACATGCAGATATTATAAAACATTTCCACAGGATTGATTGATAGAGTTGGGTAACTCCTCTCTTTTATGACTATATATGATGGTCATAAAAGATATGATTACCATTCAAGGAGTGAAATCGAGGTTAATTTTTCGTAATGGCGAGGTTGGCTGTCGCTAGAGAACTATGGAGACAACACCTGTTAAAACAACTCCAACCGGGACGACTCCAATCGACTCGGCTGCTCATTTGCCGATGATGAACTGAAGTATATCGGTCAGTTCCTGGATTCTATACGGCTTGGCTATAGCAGCACTGAAACCGTAGCGCTTGAATTGGGACATGACCAGATCGTCAGCGTAACCGCTCGAAACAACTGCTTTGACCTCAGGGTCCAATCTACGCAGTTCCTGAATCGCTTCCACACCTCCCATACCTCCCGGGATTTTGAGGTCCATAATGACCGCATCAAAGGGATGCCCTGATTTTTTGGCCTTTTTATACAGATTGATGGCTTCAACACCATCGAGAGCGAATTCGACCTCGTAGCCAAAGTATTCGAGCATCTGCCCGGCAGTATGTCTGACAATTTTCTCATCTTCCATAAGCAGGATCCTCCTGCGGGCAGGACAGGATTTTTGCTTCCCGCTCTTTCGCACATATGATTCCCTCTGCTGGAGGACAGCAGGAAGATAGAGGGCGAAAGTCGTACCGCTTCCGAACTGAGATTCTACGCTTATATGGCCCCCATGCTTTCTGATCGTTAAATAGCTGGCTGCCAGCTCTAATCCGCTCCCTTTAGCTGTCGGGCTGAAGCAGGGGTCGAATATCCGATAAAGATCTTCTTTCCGCAAACCCCAGCCCTGGTCTTTTATTGATACTTTGACATAATTTCCATCTTTCAGCGGCAGGCTTTCTTCGGCTCCGACAACGAAGTTTTCGGCAGTTATCTTGATTGTTCCCCCTTCAGGCATGGCCTGCTCGGCAGCCGTGATCAAGACATCGATGACCTGCCTTATCTGCCTCTCGTCAATTGCAACCGGCCACAGATCGGCAGGCAATGAATATTCGGTTTTTATGGTGCAGTTTTTTGCACCATAGCCTTTTGCATCGCAGCTTTTTGCGCTATTATAGCCCTTTGCATCATTGCCTTTTGCATCGCAGCTTCTGTCTTGGTAGTCTCTTATATCGCAGCCCCTTGCATCGTAGCCTCCTGCCCGGTCTCTTATATCGCAGCCCCTTGCATCGCAGCCATCAGCATCGGTATCGGCTGCGTTGTTCAGAAATTCAGGAAGGCGAACAGTCCTCCTGATCAGTGTTTCGCTCCTGAAAAAAGCAAGTAAATGCTGAGTCAGATTTTTGGCACGTATGGCTGCCGCCTCTGCCTGATCCACAAAATCGAGAACTTTGTTTCCATCTTCAGGATACATTTTGGCCAGAGAAAGAGCACCGATAATAACCATCAGAACCTCTCTAAACTCATGAGCGATACTGCCAGCCAGGACACCGGCAGATTTAATCTTCTGGGTTCTCTGCAATTCTTCTTCCATTTTTTTATGTTTTGATATATCGTCTACCATTGTTCGGCAATGGTAACCATTACCCTGTCTGTCATTCGCCCTGATGCTCTCTATCCGGGCATAAAATTCCGCTCCATTACCCCTCGTGAGTTTGAGTTCAAGGATATGCCGGTCCTGAGACTGAGATCGAAAAACCTGCCTCAGATGTATCAAAAACATATCTCTGTGCTCCTGCACCACAAAGAGGACAAAAGGCTGACCAATCAGGTGGTCTTTCTCCTGGCCCAGTTGGCTGGCACCAGTATGGTTTGCGTCCAGGATCAATCCGTTTTTATCAAAGATAAAATAACCTGTCGGTGCAAAGTCAAAAAGATTGATATATCTTTCGAGTAACTGGTCCGATTTTTCCTGAGCTCGATGGAACCTTTCTGTGTGCATCTCCAGCCGGACCAGGTACATCCCCAGTTCCTGGATCAGGTGATGAATCTCTTCAGCCGAAAATCCCTGCAATTGCTCAGGGTTTAGCTGAAGGATTTTGTCAGCCTGCCGCCGTAAATCATCCAATTGCAATGAAATTGGTTCATCTTTACTCATGTTATCCATGTTATCCATGTTATTTATGGCTGATCTAACATTCCTTATCAATCAAAGACTTATTAGGTATCAATAATCCGTTTATTGATACATATGATCATTTCAGGGAATTAAAATTTGTTAATGTATTTTACATCACTTGACATTTTTTAGCAATATATTTAAGACAGGATAATTTCCTTGATAGCGTTCCATTACCGTTTTTCGAAAAAGTTAATGTGAATTACTTAAGCCTTTAAAAGCGACCTGGTCCCGTTGTATAATTTTAGGAGGGGGAAAGTACGGACTTAAACAAACCAATAAAACCACAGGTGAAAAGACGGGGGGATTTCCTTTATCCTAACCTTTCGAGCGTTGCAGAATATGAGAGATCAAGATAAGACGAAAGAGCAACTGATCCAGGAATTGACCGGCTTGCGACAGCGGATTACCGAACTGGAAGCTGATAAAGATGAATGCGATGATGGATACAAAGCTGATGAAGATGAATATAAAGCAGTTATTCGGAGTGAGGAGTATTTGAAGGAATGGGCTGAAAATAACCATCTGGTTTTTTGGCTCAGAAACAGGGATAAAATGCTTTACATCAGCCCTGCTTATGAAGAGCTCTGGGGGCGAAGTTGTCAGAGCCTCTACCAAGATCCGGACTCTTTTCTGGAAAGCATCCATCCGGAGGATAAGGACCGGCTTATTAAGTCACTAAAAGCTGAGAAGGAATACGGAGTTCCTTTCTGTGAAGAGTACAGGATAGTCATGCCCGATGGAACGATAAAGTGGGTTTTATCCCGGTTGTTCTTCATCAGGAAAGAATGCCGGGGATTCAGGACCGCGGGCATAGTCGAGGATATTACGCGGCGAAAAGAGGCCGAACAGGCCCTGCGGGAGAGTGAAGAGAAATTCCGGCTGGTAACGGAGACTATCGAGGATGTTTTCTGGATAAGTACGCCCGGGGCCACAGATATACATTATGTCAGCCCTGGCTACGAGAAGATCTGGGGTTACAGTGTACAGAGTTTATATCAATCCCCCAAGGCATTGATCGATGCAATCCATCCTGAAGACCGGGAGCGCGTATTCAATGGATTTCGGGAGCATGCCGCAGGATATGCAAGTAATTTTGAATACCGCATCGTGCGGCCCGATGGAACAATCCGCTGGATTCAGAATCGAGGCTTTCCCATCAGGGATGCGAGTGGACATATCCTGAAAGTAGCGGGGATATCTACAGATATCACTGCGCGAAAGCAGGCTGAAGAGGAACTGCATAAATATCACTGCCACCTCGAGGAACTGGTCAAAGAGCGCACGGCACGGCTGATCAAGGCCAATGAGCAATTGCAGGCTGAATTCATCGAGCGTTATCGGGCCGAAGAAATAACGAAAACCGTTTGCAAGGAGCTTAGTCAGATATTCGATGGTGCGGTAGAAGGAATAGCTATCATCGATCGGGACCATAAGTATCTTCGGGTAAATAAGGCCTTTTGTACCCTGCTTGGCCGCAGTAGAGATGAACTCACCGGCTATCGCTGCTCTGAACTGTATCATCATTCCGCTTGCAACACACTGGATTGCCCGATCGACCGGATTGTCAGCGGCGAGGAGCTTATTGAATCTGATAAGAAGATAGTGCGCAAAGACGGCGCTAAAATCCCCTGCTCTTTTGCAGCCATTCCTTTCCGCGGTACGGCGGGAGAATTGCTCGGCATCATTGTCTTTCTCAAGGATGTCAGCGAGTGGAAAAAAGCCGAGGAAAACCTGAGGGAGTCTGAGGCCAAGTATTCTGCCCTGGTAGAGCATGCCCAGGATGCGGTAGTTATTATTCAGGACGGAACCGTAAAGTTCTTTAACATGGCAGCGGCCCGGATGATCGGCTATTCAGTCGAAGAGTTACTCGACACGCGTTTTCGAGAGCTCATTGCGCCTGAATCCAGGGCATTGGCTTCCTGGATCTATACCCTGCGGCTCAGTGGAGGAAAGGTGCCCCCGCTGTTTGAAGTAAAGCTCGTGTGCAAAGATGGAAGCATAAAGCAAGGAGAGGTTTCGAGCGGCCTTATCCAATATCATGGCAAACCTGCCGTGATGGCCATTATGCGCGACATCACCGGCCGCAAAAGGATCGAGGAGGAAAAAGAAAAAATCCAGGCCCAGCTTATTCAGGCACAGAAGATGGAGGCGATCGGCCTTTTGGCCGGAGGCGTAGCCCATGATTTCAATAACCTTTTGACGATGATCCAGGGGCATGCCACGCTTGCCCTTTTGGAAATCAGTGAAGACGATCCCATTGCCATGGACCTGAAAGAAATCCGTATGGCTGCCGGCCGGGCTGCCAATCTTACCCGCCAGTTGCTCCTCTTCAGCCGCAAGCAGCCGACTGAGCCTGTTTCCCTCAATCTCAATAATACGGTCGATGAACTGCTTAAAATGATCCACCGCGTCATCGGCGAGGATATTACTATCGAGATCGACCAGGAGCCAAACCTGTGGGCCGTTCTGGCTGATGAGGGAAATATCGAGCAGGTGATCATGAATCTGGCGATCAATGCCCGGGATGCCATGTCAAAAGGGGGGAAGCTTATGATCAGAACCAGAAACCTGACCATGGGTGATGAACAGGTGAAGACAGCGCCTTCCGAAGCGCGAGCCGGTCAATTTGTGTGTCTGTCGATGAGCGATACGGGATGCGGCATGAGTGAAGATATCCTGTCCCGTGCCTTCGAACCTTTTTTTTCCACCAAGGAGATCGGCAAGGGCAGCGGGCTCGGTCTCTCCGTAGTCTACGGCATCATCAAGCAGCACGAGGGGTGGATCGATGTTTGCAGTAAGCCAGGACAAGGCTCAACCTTTGACATTTACCTGCCTGCCTCTTTGATGAGCCCGGAAAAGAAAGTCAGGGAATCTGCTTCGGTAAAAAAATATCAGGGTAGGGGTGAGCGTATCCTGTTGGTTGAGGATGAGGAGGGAGTCCGGAAACTGACCGCCACCATGCTCCGTGAAAATGGCTATGTTGTCTTTACGGCTGCAACCGCTATGGATGCCATCTCCGTCTTCGGGCAGGAAAAGGGAGACTTCGATCTGCTCCTAAGCGATGTGGTGCTGCCCGACCAGACTGCTCTTGAAGTGGCTGACCAGCTTCTCCTGCTTCGGCCCAGACTCCACGTCATCCTGATCAGCGGCTATCCGGATAAACGGTCGCAGTGGACCATGATTCAGCAGCGTGGATTCCAGTTTCTCCATAAACCTGTTCCCCTGGTTGACCTGCTCCGGACTCTGAGGGAGGCCATAGAACCAGACAGAGCCATCGAGATCGCATAGGTGTATTTTCAGTAAAAACAGTCGACAGGATAACAAAATACACAAAAAGCCATATTGAAGCATAAAGCTTTCTTACCAATTCTGTTATCCTGTCTCAAAAGAGTTCCCTTTTGCGCTGCTTACCCGCTGCCGAATTGCGTCTTTGATCAATCGACGGCTTTTCGCAAGGATGGAACATCAGTTCCGTATTCCTTCAATCTTCTCCACAGGGTTGTTCTTCCAATTCCAAGATTCCTGGCTGTTTTTTTCTGATCCCAGCAGTTAACCTCCAGCTTTTTTAAGATATAGAGCTTTTCCAGTTCCTTGAGCGTAAGGTCCTTTTCCTGAACAGCCTGCGGGAAGGGAGAATCAATCTCTCTCAGGTAACTGGGCAGATCTTCCAGGGTAATTTGGCTCTGACTCGACATGAGGACTGCATACTCGATGACATTCTTGATCTCCTGAACATTACCGGGCCAATTATATCTCGTAAATCGAGACAGCACATCAGGACAGAGTGATTTCATCGGAGAAATGGCATATCTGCTTAAGAAATGATTAGCCAAAAGGGGAATATCGACTTTTCTCTCCCTTAAGGGGGGGAGGTAAATAGGCAGGCCATTGATACGAAAAAATAAATCCTGACGGAATGATTTGCACTCAATCATGCCTTTAATATTTTTTTTGATCGAAGCGATCAGCCGGATATTTGCGGAAAGCTGCATATCCTGATCGTCATCTGCCCGGGAAGCGGCATCCAGGAAGAAAAGCAGACTCGATTGAACAGAAGGCGTAGCCTTATCAATATTCCTCAAGTAGAGGGTACAACTTACCTTCTCGCCATTGACCTTTTCTGTCTCCTCCTGCACCTTTTCCTTCAAATATCGGAATGTCTGCTCTTCGGACAAGTTACCTGGAATCGTTGAGCAGTTGAGAGAAATAAAAGGGAAGGCCCGCCAGGGACTATTCTGATGTATAGTTTGAGCAAGGGTCTTTTTGCCGGTTCCATCTTCGCCAACAATCAATATAGGGCTTTCGACATCTGAGATTCTGGCCAGAAGTTTAAAAATTTCAACCATTTGTCTCGATCTCCCGACCAGAGAAGGTGTGCCTGACAGGGGCTCACAGGGAGGACGGGTCATGAAATTTTTTCGCTCAATGGCGTGGTGTACAGTATCAATAATTTTTTGGGGCTCGAAAGGCTTCAACAGGTAATCGTAAGCTCCCAGTTTCATAGAGTTTATTGCACTGTCAATTGATTCGTTTCCAGTGATGACGATTACCTCTGTGTTAGGAGATATCTCTTTGACTTTTTTCAGGATCTCCAATCCGTTCATGTATGGTAGAAGCAAGTCAACCAGAACCAGGTCGTACGGTGTTCCTGTGATCATGGCTTCAGCTTCAAAACCGTTACATGCCTCGTCTACCTGATATCCCGAATTCCTTAAAAGAGAAGTTAAACCCTGCCGAGTATTTTGATGATCTTCAATAATAAGAATATTGTCCATCTTTATCCCCCTTTAGTTAATTATCCCCAATTTAGCACACTGCTTGATTGATGTCAATAATACAATCAATTTTAAAACAGGAACTTCCATTTCCCGCAGATACCGGGTCAGACGGCTGTTTCTGCGGGATGCGCGATGGAGAGTGCTGGATGTGCGGGAGGGATGAGCGGGATGCGTGGAAGGCGTGGAATACATAGTGGAGAGTTCGGGTTGTGCGGGAGGGAATGTGTACGGCATGTGCGATGGGTAGTGCGGGATGTGAGGGAGAAATGAGCAGTGTGTACGGTATGCAGGTTCTACGGGATGAAGGGATCATGAAGGTGTCAAGCTCACTGCCGGGACAACGTATGTGTCCTTGTTGTGGGGGGGATAGCCTGCAAATACGAGGGCTGGCAGGAAACCAGCCCAAAACCACTCAGGGTTAACCGGAGGATATATCGAATGACGAGTTTACACGACGGTCTATGAGAGGAAACTGAGAGCGCGCCTATTCTGGAGCAATTCCCTGGCATTCTGGCCCAGAATGCACGCTTTGAAGGCAGTGGAGATATCCAGCGAATTGATCAGCCTGATTCCTTCCTGCTGATCTTTCCAGGGGGAATCCGTACCAAAAAGAATCCGGTTCGGAGGATGGTAGGTCAGAATCGTCCGCAGTGAATCCTTATCGATATAGCCTATGGTATAACTGGTATCAAGATAAACATCTTTCCCGACAAGATGTTGAATCACCCCTTCCCATTGCCGCCATCCACCCAGATGGGAGGCTATAATCTCCAATCCCGGGAAATCCCTGTGGATCCGGGCCAGCCTGGCCGGACTGCTCCGGTCGGAGTCGGGAAAACTGATATCGTAACCGCAATGAAACAGAACCAGCAGATCATTGTCGGCAGCCGCCCGATAGATAGGATACATCCGATCCTCATCAATATAAAAGGATTGAAATTCGGCATGGAGCTTGATACCGATAAATCCCGCTTCCCTGATTTTCCGGATTTCTCCTCCTGCATCCGGAGAATCAGGATGAACTGAGGGGAGAGGGATAAGGCGGATGCTGGCTATGCTCTGGCACCATTCCAGAATGGATTTGAACTGAGCAGGAGATGTGGCTATGCAGGCCACAACGCTGGCATCTATACCCGCTGCGTCCATAGACAGAAGCAGATCGGCAGTTGTTCCCTTAAGATAGGATTTGACCTTGGACATTGCTTCCAGCTTTTCTATGGCAATCGAAGCAATATGGTCCGGAAAAGCGTGAGTGTGAACATCGATGATCATCTTTTGATTTTCTCCTTCTCAGGGGTACCAAGGATATGTATACCTCTGGGGTCTTTGTCTGCCTGGGGAGTATTTTGGGGGTTAGATATGTATATTTATACCACAAGACAGGCTTAATGTGAATAGGTTTTTTGGAATCTTACTGCATATATTTTTCGGCCAATTTTTTCACCTTTATGAATACTATAGTGTGTAGAGTAACGACATTTTCCCTTTGACCATAGAAGCCACAGATGAATTTTTTATTCATAATTTTGATTGATTGTTAAAAACCAGCAAGAACACAGCAGTATGAATATGAAAAATAATGGCTCATACGCATTGGACAACATACCTTCTAAAATTTCTCAGATTCCTGTATGAGCGAAGAAGAAAGGCTTGACAGTTTACACGACCATCGTGTAAACTCTATTTACGTAAAATGATATGAGGAGACAAACATGTTAAAAAATATAACTTTTAGTACGGATGAACATTTAATTCAAAAGGCCAGAGAAGTTGCCAGGAAAGAGCATAAGTCATTGAACACGGTCTTTCAGGAATGGCTTAAAAGGTATGCAGGAGAGGAAAACATTATAGAAGACTATCAGGCACTGATGGAACGACTGGTTTACGCCCAACCAGGAAAAAAATTTACCCGGGACGAACTGAATGAAAGATAGATTTTTTCTGGATACGAATATTATTATTTATTCCTTTGATGTAACCGACAGGGATAAGGCACAAAGAGCAAAGCAATTGATCAGCGAAGCTCTGAATAGTAAGAATGGCTGTATCGGGACCCAGGCAATCCAGGAATTTCTTAACGTGGCAACCCGGAAATTTGAAAGACCTTTGTCTATTCAAGATTGCAGGATATACTTACAAAAAGTTTTATTTCCCCTCTGTGAAGTTTATCCTGACTCTGACCTGTATGAACTCGGTTTAGATATTCAATCAGAAACGGGGTATTCTTTTTATGATTCCATGATTATTGCGGCAGCAAAAAAAGCAAATTGTAGTATTATATATTCAGAAGATTTACAAGACGGACACAGAATTCAGAGAGTAAAAATTGTGAATCCATTCAAGAGCCGTTCCCCATCTTAGGCAGAGCATCCCCGTATCTTTAGTCGCTGTTCATTATATGTTCCTTGCAGGCTCCTTGCAGGCTACTCCCCTCCTGTCTCTGCCGTCTCAGTCGATCTGGCCATGGTCAGGGAATTTTTGCTTTTTGGTTCAGTAAACCGGATGGTGTCATTGCCATGGAACTGGACCTGAAATACTTTTCTGAGATTTCCATCCCTGAAAAACTGAATCCGGTCCTCTACGACCTTATAAGTGCCGGGAATTTGCATCTTTTCGCTCTTTTCACCAGTGAATTCCAGCATGCAGGTATGATCAGCATGCAAAGTATAGGTCAAATCTTCAGGAACCTTCTCCTGAATGGCATCAGTATTGAGAAATTTCCATTTCCCCACCAGCTTCTTTTCCATCTCCGAAGCGTTTCCCATCTCCGAATCAACAGAAGCATCCGGCTTTTTGGAACTATTACACGAACAAAGAGCGATAACGAGCACCAGGCTCAAGGCAAGTAAAGGAGTCGCTTTTCTCATAAGAACCTCCAAACATTTTTTAAGATTACTATAGTATTTTTCGATCTTCGCATACCGGCTTTCACCTGCCGGTTTTCACATACCGGTCTTCTCATACCGGCTTTATCACCTGCCGCCGGTTTTTGCACTAATCCAGTCCCTGGCATTTGAAAAGAGCATTGTCCAGGGCGTGACCAGGTGCCGGTTTTTATCTGCCGCCGGGTAGTAACCCCATTGCCAGGGGAAAAGGGCTCGCTCAGGATGTGGCATCATGGCCAGATGTCGTCCGTCGGCAGAGCAGACGGCCGCAGCTTCGAATTGCGAGCCGTTCGGATTAGCCGGATAGTGAGAGGCCGAATACGTAACCGGGATGATGTAATCTTCCCTGCTGCCGCCGAAGGAGAATCTCCCTTCTCCATGGGCCACCCAGATGCCGAGGCTGGAGCCTTCCAGGCCGCGGAGCAGAATGGATGGAGACTGCGCTATGTCCACGGTCAGGAACCTTGATTCGAATATCCGTGACTCGTTGGGTAAAAGCCGGGGCTGTTTATCCTCCTCATATGAGGGGTAAATCAGGTTCAACTGAGTCATTAGCTGGCATCCGTTGCAAATGCCCAGGGAAAGGGTATCGTCTCTTTCGTAAAAGCCCTGCAACACTTTTCTGGCTGTCTGATGATACCGAAAGATACCCGCCCATCCACGGGCTGAGCCAAGAACATCGGAATTGGAAAACCCTCCGCAGAAGACAATGAAGTGAATGCCGGTGAGGGGCTCTGTGCCGGATGTGATATCCGTAGTGGTTACGTCCCGGACCTCGAACCCGGCCATATGCAGTGCATAAGCCATTTCCCTGTCCCCATTGGTCCCCTTCTCCCTGATGATGGCAGCCCGAAGGACTGATGGAGGTGCGGCAGCCTGGCCGGAGCTATCGAAGGATGAGGCAGCCTGGCCGGCGTTCATCTGGCCTTGGTTCATCTGGCCGGAATGCATGGGATCAAAGCCGGCAGGGAAGGAAAATTCCTTCATCGGAGTGCCAAAATGGATAAACCCCTCCTCAGCCACTGCCGGCTCCATCTGGAGCCGCTCCATTTCGAAGGAAGTAGTTTGCCAGATCCTTCTCAATTTCTCCATTTCAACCCGCAGGCTCCCGTTCTGGGTCCGGATGGTCAGGTCATCGAAATCGGGATACGCTATGGGGTAAAACTCCACTTCCTTGGGGAAGTGGGCCAGAATCCGCTCCTGCGCCTTGAGGGGGTATTGAATGAGCACACCCAATCCCTCGTAAAAAAACAGGTTATCGGGAAAGGTGATTTCGAGGCCGCAATTTCCGGCAAAGGCCATTTCGCACAAGGCGGTGAGAATGCCGCCTGCTGAAACATCATGACCGGCGAGAATCAGCCCCTGGCCCAGAAGGGATTGAATAGCGTTAAAGCAGGTTTTAAAGAGTTTCGGATCGCGAAGGTCCGGCACCTGCTCGGCGCTTCCGCCCAACTGATTATAACATTGAGCCAGACTGCCCGTACCCAGACAGGCCAGAGGGTCCTCGGGGTTTGGCTGAAAGGGAATATAGGCCAGTCCGGTTTTTTCCGACCGCTTCAAGTCAGGGGTAACGATATGTGCAAGGTCGTCGCACCATCCGGCTGCGGTGACGATAACGGTGCCGGGCGACCGGACCACCGTACCCGAAGGGTATTGCTGGGACATGGAAAGAGAATCCTTGCCCGTAGGGACAGCAATGCCAAGGCCCAGGCAGAGTTCGCCCAAAGCACGGACCGCCCGGTAGAGATTGGCCTTTTCTCCCGGCTGGTTATACGGCCACATCCAGTTGGCGCTCAGGACTACCGAATCGAGCCCCTTGGCCAGAGGTGCCCAGATGATATTCAAAAGTGCCTCGCCCACAGACAGCCGGCTTCCTGCTTCGGGACTGACCAGACCGGGAACCGGATTATCTCCTATACCCAGGGCAACGCCATGCGCCCCCGTATAATCCAGTGCCTTGACAGCCACATCAGCCAGGGGAAGCTGGCAGGGGCCTACGGTTTGCTGCTGGGCCACCAGTCCGGTTACGGAGCGGTCCACCTTGTGGATCAGCCACTCCTTGCTGGCCACCTTGGTCAGCCGCAGCACGCGGAGAAGGTGCTCTTCAATGGGTGCTTCAGGGATAAAAACCTTTGGAAAACGCATCTCCAAAGACCCGGCATTGGTCTCGGTCTTGGGCGGATGACCGAATAAAAACTTCAGGTCGAGATTAACCGGATCGACCGGCTGGGGCAGGCCGTTTTCGACCGGGGAATCCAGGACGCTGCCGGCGGCCACCAGGGTCCGGCTGCCCTCAGCCTCAGGCCGGTTGCTGCTCTCAGACGGCGTCTGGCTGCCCTCACCCCGAATCTGCCCGCCCTCACCTGCCGTCTGAATCCGGCTGCTCTCAGGCGATGTCTGGCGGCCGCCCTCGCGGCGAAAAACCAATCTGCCATCTCCCGTACAGGTACCGACCACATAGCAGGGACAGCGTTCCCTTTCGGCGATTTTAAGGATGCGCTCTAAAGCCGCTTCCGGGACTATCAACCCCATGCGCTCCTGAGACTCGTTGCCGATGATCTCGAGGTCCGAAAGGGTTGGATCGCCCACAGGCAAAAGGTCCACGATGATCTCGCCTCCGCACTGCTCAAGGAGCTCGGAGAAGCAGTTGAAGTGGCCTCCTGCACCATGATCGTGCAGAGAAATGATGGGATTATGGTCCGCATCCTCGGCCAGGGCACGGATCACCCGGTAGACCCGCTGCTGCATTTCGGGGTTGGCCCGCTGGACTGCGTTGAGCTCGATCTTTTTTTCCATCTCTCCCGTATTGACCGAAGAGACCGCGCCGCCGCCGATGCCGATCCGGTAATTGTCCCCGCCCAGCAGGATCAGCCGGTCTCCCCTGGCAGGGATTTTCTTGCGGCTGTGCTGAATGTTGGCCTGACCCGTGCCTCCCGCCAGCATGATAACCTTGTCGAAACCCCAGAAGACCTCAGCGGCCCTGTGCTCGAAGGTGCTGACTGTGCCTGCAATCAGCGGCTGGCCGAATTTATTGCCATAGTCCGAGGCACCGTTGGATGCCTGGATCAATATGGTTGCCGGGTCCTGATAAAGGTAATCGCGGCCTGGCAGTGCCTCCTCCCATGGAAGGCCGGAAACGCGGGCATACGAGGTGAGGTATCCGGCTGTACCGATGCCCGGTAAAGAGCCGATACCCCCTCCCATGCGGTCCCGGATCTCACCACCGGTACCGGTGGCTGCTCCGGGAAAGGCACAGACCGTGGTTGGGAAATTATGGGTTTCGGCCTTGAGGCTTAAGGTGGATTCGATCTCCCGTACCCTGAATATGCCCGATTCATCAGGGGCAAACTGCTCGATCCAGGGCCCCTTGAAAAAGGCTACATTATCCGTATAAGCACTGACAATATTGGCTGGATACTGCAGGGAAGTCTGGCGGATCCAGTCAAAGAGAGAAAGCTTCTGGGGCTGGCCGTCCAGAATGTATTTCCCCTTGAAAATCTTATGGCGGCAGTGCTCGGAATTGGCCTGGGCAAAGCCGAACAGTTCGGCATCGGTCAGGGGACGGCCAATCTTGCGGGTATAGGCAATCAGGTAATCAATTTCCTGATCGGAAAAGGCCAGACCAGCAGCCTTGTTATAAGCTGCAATGTCATTGATCTGCCGAATGGGCGCAGGAGGACGGCGCGGAGCGAACAGCTCATCGTCGATCTCGGCATACATTTCCTGAAGCATGGGATCAAAGCCGGGAATATGGTGAAAACCGGCCTGAAAACCGGCCACGGAAGCCCCTGAGACATTCACCAGGGCATCATCCGCCGTGAGTGCTCCCCCATCATCCCTTTGAGAAGCCCCTTGAGAAGTCCCTGAAGGCGGTCTGAACAGTCGGAATTCTTCAATTCGGATAATGCCCGATATCCCGGTGTTTCTTAAAATTTCCACAGCATTGGTGGACCAGGGGGTCACCATTTCTCTCCTGGGGCCGATAAACGGCCCCTTCCTGATGGAAACCTGCCGGGCCTGGAATAACCAGAAAATCCTGTCCAGCACCTGCGGGTCCAGTGCGGGAGATGACTGAGATGACCGGGGAATTTTACCGGATTCGGCAAGCCCGGCGGAATTCTTAAATTCCAGCACATAGTACTTTTGCTTATCCAGGTTGGATTGCAGCGTCAGAATCATAGTATAAACTCCATCCGCTCATACCCGAACAGGTGGTAATCGATGAGTTTCCTGCTTCTCTTCCTTGCTGGTGCTGCTTAAGGCGACTACCGGCTGTCCTCTGCGTATGAACGATTTTCACTATTGGCTGTCATCAATACAAAGATCAGGAATTAAAGTCGATAAGGGCCATTATAATATTGTATCCGGGGAAAAGGCAAGGGGAGAGATCCTTATTTCTCGATTCAATCGAGGAGAGGGGTGAACAGAAGGAGGGCCTTTAATCCTTCTTGCTGCCAATCCGCATAAGAAAATACGAAATCCTGGTCAAGTTTCATGAAGGTAGTGGTTCAAGAAGGAAAGATTAATTTCTGTAAATAGTTCTTTTTTGCTTATTTATTTGACATGTTTTATTTGGAACTGCTATTATTTAATAGATAATTTATATATTATATTGATAATAAATATTATAAGAAAAATATTTAAAAATACTGCACTAATGTTGGGCGATTCCCTGCTTTAAGGACATTCACCTACCTTTAGGGCGGGCATATGGAGAGCTGACAAGCAGAGGGACAGGCACCAGAATCGTTGAACGGGGCATACGCGCTGTTAACATCCCCCATTCCCTTCGTAGAAAAGATGGATAAATTACTAACAAAAACAGATAGTTATTGGAATGATTAAACATCCGTTCAGTTGAACATCCGTCGAGATAAGGAGAAGTAAAAAATGAGAATATTCAAATTATTGATATGTGTCTTATCCTTGATTTTACTGCTGTCCTACGCCCCGCAGCCCGTTGCAGCGGAAAGGTTCTGTGATGTTTATCTGGGGGGATCGCTCAGTGCAGGGAATGAAGATTTCAAAATTTCGACCTCGAATGAGAAGGTCACTGAAGAGGTAACCTTCAGCAATTCCCTTACGGCAGGATACAGGATCGGGTACTGGTCTGGCCGGTATCCATGGACCGGAGCTGCTCTTGAACTCTCCTGGTTCCAGCGAAGCATCGATGGTGGAGAAGGAGATCTGGACATTATCCCCATATCCGCTCTGTTCATGTTCCGGCTTCCCCTTTTGAAGAGCAGAGCTTACCCCAGGGGCAAACTCCTGCCGTATGCAGGCATCGGACCAGGTATTTTCTTTTCGAATATCGAATACAGGGTTGAAAAATCAGCCATCCCCGGCCTGGTGGGAGAACCTGCCGTATCCGGCACTTACGCTGACCGGACGATAGATATCGGGTTGGATGCACGGATAGGGATGGCAAAGGTGCTCTCAAGAACCAGTGCAGTATTTATGGAGTATCGATATACCCATGTCAATCTGAATTTCGACGAAAATGTCCTGGGCGTAAAAGTCAATATGGAGACCGAGCTCAAAACCCATCACATCCTGATCGGATTCTCTTATTTCTTTTAATATTCCCTAGATGACAAAAAAAATAAAATAATTATATTAATTATGATTTATCTTTACTGATCAAATTTACAGGAGGACATTGCTCATGAAGTGCCTATATGCTAAGGCATTGGTTGTCTTATTAGGCGGTTTGCTCATTCTAGGATGTATTGGATGCGGAGGCAGTAACGATTCGAATTTTACCATTGCAGGCGATGATGGAAATATCATTGACGGGAATACCGTAGATGGAAGTTCTACAGACGGAAAACCCCTGGGAGACCCTTACTCCATCGAGTTTGTCTCTGCCACTCCTTCGACCCTTGCCCTGAAAGACACAGGAGGTCCGCACCGCTCGGAGATAGCGATCCTCGTTTTCAAGGTAGTTGACGAGTACGGCCATCCGCTTCCCGGACAGGCTGTCAAATTCAAGCTCTCCACGGAAATCGGCGACCTTTCGCTCTCGGACCCCAATGCTGTCTCGAATTCGGAAGGACTGGTTCAGGTTACCGTGAAAGCGGGCAATGTCCCCACTCATATACGGGTCCAGGCAACTCTGGTTGCAAACTCTTCGATTACCATCGCTTCGGATGAGCTTGCCGTAACAACCGGGCTCCCCGACCAAAACAGCATTTCCCTCAGCGCTGAAACACCGAATTCCGAAGCGTGGAATTACAATAACGTGGAGGTTCCCATCATATTCCAGGCTTCCGACCACTTCAACAACTTCGTACCTGATGGAACCGTTGTGTATTTTACCACAGAAGGGGGCTCCATACGCGGCTCCGATGTCTTAAAAGATGGCGTCTGTGAGGTGCCCTGGCGCAGTTGTGATCCGAGACCGGCAGATGGACGGGTTACCATTCTGGCCTTTTGCATCGGAGAGGAAAGTTTTATCGATTACAACACCAATGGATTTTTCGATGAAGGAGATCTATTCGATCATTCCACCGATCTGGCTGAACCTTTCCGCGACGACAACGAAAACGGAGTCCATGATCCTGGTGAAGAGTATTGGGATTACAACGACAACGGGCGGTTCGACGGCGTGCCGAACGGAATCTACAATGGTACGCTGTGCTCCGACACTGCAAAAGCCCTGGGCTTATGTACCGAGCAACTGGTTTACAACCAGGCTTCCCTGGTTCTCACCATGTCAGGGAGCTTTGCCGATATCACTTTATCGCCCGAATCCGTGGATTTAAGGGAAAAAAGCGGTGAAATGGTTTTCATTACTATTGCTGACGTCAATAACAACCCAATGCCGGCAGGTACAACAGTGTCAGTTACAACCACGAACGGTAAAATCGTTGGTGACAGCTCCTTTAAGGTACCGTGCACATACCGGCCCGGACCGCTTTCATTTACGGTGTTCATTGAGCCCAGTCCGGACGATGATAAAACCTATGGCATACTTACGGTTGAGGTGACTACGCCCAAGGGAAATAAAACCACCCAGACAACCATGGTAATCGATGATGATAAGGGAACTTCTTCAGGCAGTGGGAATATCGACATCGGGCCCGTAGGAGACCCTTACTCCATCGAGTTTATCTCTGCCACTCCTTCGACCCTTGCCCTGAAAGACACAGGAGGTCCGCACCGCTCGGAGGTATCGATCCTCGTTTTCAAGGTAGTTGACGAGTACGGCCACCCAACCCCCAATCAGGCTGTCAAATTCAAGCTCTCCACGGAAATCGGCGGCCTCTCACTCTCAGACCCCAATGCTGTCTCGAATCCTGAAGGGTTGGTTCAGGTTACCGTGAAAGCGGGCAATGTCCCCACCCACATAAGGGTTCGGGCAACCCTGGTCGCAGACTCTTCTATTACCATCGTTTCGGATGAACTTGCCGTAACTACTGGTCTTCCCGACCAAAACAGTATTTCCCTCAGCGCCAAAACACTGAATCCCGAAGCATGGAACTACAATAACGAGGAAGTCCCCATCATATTCCAGGCTTCCGACCACTTCAACAACTTCGTACCTGACGGAACCGTCGTTTACTTTACGACAGAAGGGGGCTCCATTCGCGGCTACGATATCGTGAAAGACGGGGTTTGTACGGTACCATGGCGCAGCAGTGAGCCAAGACCGGCAGATGGCCGGGTTACCATTCTGGCCTTTTGCATCGGAGAGGAAAGCTTTATCGATTACAACACCAACGGATTTTTCGACGAAGGAGATCTGTTCGATTATTCCACCGATCTGGCTGAACCTTTCCGCGACGATAACGAAAACGGGACACGTGATCCCGGTGAAGAGTATTGGGATTACAACAACAACGGGCAGTTCGACGGCGAGCCGAACGGAATCTACAATGGTGTATTGTGTTCCGACACTGCAAAAGCCATGGGCTTATGTACCGAGCAACTGGTTTACAACCAGGCTTCCCTGGTTCTCACCATGTCAGGAAGCTTTGCCGATATCACTTTATCGCCCGAATCCGTGGATTTAAGGGGAAAAAGCGGTGAGGCGGTTTTGATTTCTATCGCTGATGTCAATAACAATCCCATGCCGTCAGATACAACGGTGAAAGTGGAAACGACGAACGGCAAAATTATTGGTGAAAGCACCTTTAAGGTGCCATGTACCTCCTGTCCCGGGCCGCTTTCCTTTTCGATATTCATTGAGCCCAGTCCGGACGATGATAAAACCTATGGCATCCTTACGGTTGAGGTGACTACGCCCAAGGGAAATAAAACCACGGAGGCGATCACGGTAGTCGATGATGATCAGGGAACTTCTTCAGGCGGCGGGGATATCGACATCGAGCCTGCAGGAGAGCCTGCTTCCATCGAGTTCGTCTCTGCTGCCCCCTCTACCATCGCACTGAAAGGTACAGGAGGACCGCACCGCTCGGAAGTATCGACCCTCGTTTTCAAACTCGTTGATGCTGTCGGTCGCCCAACCCCCAATCAGGCTGTCAAATTCAAGCTCTCCACGGAAATCGGCGGCCTCTCACTCTCAGATCCGAACGCAGTTTCGAATCCTGAAGGGTTGGTTCAGGTTACCGTAAAATCTGGCACCATGCCCACTCACATACGGGTTCAGGCAACCCTGGTCAGCGATCCTTCGGTTATCACGGTTTCGGATGAGCTTGCCATAACGAGCGGGCTTCCCGACCAGAACAGTATTTCTATTGGCCCTGAAACATTCAATCCTGAAGCATGGAACCACAATAATGTAGTAGTTCCCATAACATTTCAGGCTTCCGACCACTTCAACAATTTCGTACCTGACGGAACCGTTGTTTACTTTACTGCAGAAGGAGGTTCCATACGCAGCTCCGATGTCGTGAAAGATGGGGTTTGTACGGTACCGTGGCGCAGCAGTGATCCGAGACCGAAAGACGGCATCGTTACGATTATGGCTTTTTGCATTGGTGAGGAAAGCTTTACAAATAATAATGCCAGCGGGCTTTTTGAAGCAGGAGACTGGTTTGATCCAAACACCGATATGGCTGAGCCTTTCCGGGACGATAACAGGAACGGAATACGTGATCCTGGTGAGGAGTACTGGGATTACAATAACAACGGGCAATTCGACAGTGAGCCGAATGGAATCTACAACGGCACGCTGTGCTCGGATGCCGCACAAGCTTCAGGTATATGCACCAGGGAGTTGATTTATAATCAGGCTTCTACTGTTCTCCTAATGTCAGGCAGTTTTGCACAGATAACTTTCTCGCCAGAATCCATAGATTTCAGGGGGAAAAACAGTGAAACCGTTTTGATTTCCGTTGCCGATGTCAACAACAATCCAATGCCGGAAGGTACAACGGTAAAAGTGGAAACGACGAATGGCAAAATCATCGGTGAGAGCTCCTTCAAGGTACCGTGTACAGGCCGACCCGGACCGATAAGCTATCCGATACAAATAGAGTCCACGCCGGGTGATGGCAAGGATTCTGGTATACTTACGGTTAAAGTGACTACTCCCAAGGGATTTGAAAGTACGGCAGCGACCTCTGTACTCGACAATTATGCGCCTTTAGGAGAGCCCTGTTCCATCGAGTTCATTTCTGCCACTCCCTCGACCATTGCACTGAAAGGCACAGGAGGTCCGCACCGCTCGGAGGTATCGATCCTCGTTTTCAAAGTAGTTGACGAGTACGGCAATCCATTCCCGGCTCAGGCCGTCAGGTTCCAGCTCTCTACAGAAATCGGCGGACTCTCACTGTCAGATCCGAACGCCGTTTCAAATTCAGGAGGGCTGGTTCAGGTTACGGTAAAAGCCGGTACCATATCCACTCACATAAGGGTTCAGGCAATCCTGGTCAGCAATCCTTCGATTACCATCGTTTCGGACGAGCTTGCCATAACCACCGGTCTTCCCGATCAGGACAGTGTTTCTGTGAGCGCGGAAACAGGTAACCCCGAGGCCTGGAACTACGAAAATGTTGAAGTCCCCATAACATTTCGAGCTGCCGACCACTTTAACAATTTCGTACCTGACGGAACCGTTGTTTATTTCACCACTGAAGGAGGCTCCATACAAGGCTCCAGTGTCGTGAAAAATGGCCTCTGTACGGTGCCCTGGCTCAGCGGTCCCCCCAGACCGGACAACGGCCTGGTTACCATTCTGGCCATGTGCATCGGGGAGGAAAGCTTTACAAATTATAATGCCAGCGGGCTTTTCGATGAAGGGGACCAATTCAATCAAAGAACCGATCTTGCTGAACCCTTCCTTGATAAAAACTACGATGGGATACGTGATCCTGACGAAGAGTACTGGGATTATAACCATAATGGACACTTCGACGGCGAATCAAATGGGATCTACAATGGAACACTGTGCTCCGACGCAGTAGAAGCCCTGGACTTATGCACGAAAGAACTGGTCTACGTTCAGGATTCTATTCAAATCATTATGTCAGGCAGTGAGGCATACATAACTTTCTGGCCAGAATCATTGGATTTCAGGAGTACTCATGACAATTATCAGTCAGTTTCGATTACAATTGCAGATCTCCATAACAACCCGATGCCAGCAGGGACAACGGTATCAATGGAAACGACGAACGGTACAATTGTCGGCCCCAAAAATTTTAGATTACCGAATACATGCGACCCTAAACCGTTCACCTATTCAGTAATAATACAGCCCACTAAAGATGATGTGACGTGGGGTATGTTTACCGTTGAGGTAACAACACCCCACGGAGTTACCAGCGTAGATGGGATTGCTGTACAAGACGATCCTAAAGAAAGCGATCCGAATCGAATAGAAAATGATCCGAATCAGATAGAAAGCGATCCGAATCAAACGCCGTAGCGGGGACTAAGACACTATCCAAAAAGTCATGGAACTGCTTATAAATATTGAGGTTATCCCCACTTTTTCGGATAGAGGTTCTATAGCGGTTTTCACCTGAAAATGATCCGAGAACTGGTTGATATCATTTTCATTACCCTTTGTGCCGGTTCACCGGCATAGGTGTTTCACTTGAGCAGAACTACAGTAGTTGCCGCTGAACCGCTAACGACAGCACGTTACGTGTAGTACATACGACTGCAAACCGCTATAAGTGCACATCGCCTCAATTGCGCGGCCAAGTTTGTAGGGGCGCAGGCCCTTTGTGCCTGCCCTTGCCCATATACCGGGCGGCCACAGGGGGCCGCCCCTACAATTGGCTGCGTAATTCCCCCGGCCTGAGCTTTCTCGGAAATAAAAGCCATTGATTTATCAGGCCATTTTTATACACGGAAAATCTATCTCTTGTATTGCTCAGAAAAATCGAAATAAAAGCTCTTGTTTTGTCAGGTCATTTTTATAGGGGTTAGTTAGCTCTCAATCCATTTTTGTAGTGCCGGGAGGGTGAGTAGACCAGAGGAATTTCACCCCTGGCCTCTCGCAGAACGGTGCGGGAGCCTCTCGACTCACACCGCTCCCATCAAGCAAACATGCCCACCATTCCAGGCTGTCAGTGAATAAACAGATGCGGCTGTTTTCTCGCAATGCCCTCAATGAAGAGCTTTCTCGGAAATAAAATTTATTGTTTTTTCAGGTCATTTTTGTTGGGAGTATCAGCTCTCAACCCTTTTTTAAGGTGCCTGAAGTGGCTCTCGGAAATTCAAAAGGCCGATAGAGAGAGGTTAACACACCTGTTATGCAAAAGCGTATTTTGCATAACAGGTGATCTCCACTATAGAAAGGAGGTGTTAACCCCTTATGCTCCATTCAGCTTATCGGGAAAATCTCATCAAATCCGCTACTGCCCATTCAGAAAATAAATCATTTTGTAATTTTTGGCAAGAACACAAGAGAGAGTTCCTCATCATGGTGAGCCTGAATCTTGACCCAGCCATAG
>JBFMGO010000095.1:0-23634 GCA_040752695.1 bacterium | reverse complement strand
AAATATTGATTAAAATTAGTGATATATTAGTAATAAATAAGATAATAATGGGAATAAAATAAATGTAATAATAGCGTAATAAATATACTAAAAGAATACCGATAGGGGTTATGTCTTGGAAGTTCGAGGCTTCACATATCTCATACGTGCAGGGAAGGAGACTTGGCTATGGCTGGACCGAAAGTGACAATTTATTCACTCGAAGACCGCGATCGGGAGCGATGGGATGAATATGTCCATAGCTGTCCCATTTCCAGCCTTTATCACCTCTCGGCCTGGAAAAAGGTCCTTGAGCCAGTCCTCGGCCATCCTGCCTATTATCTGTATGCTGAAGACGAAGAGGGTGAGGTGGTCGGGGTCTTGCCCATGGCCCATCTGAAAAGCTGGCTGTTCGGCTCCCGTCTGATTTCGCTCCCTTGTTTTAACTATGGGGGAGTATGTGCCCATGACTCCGGAGTGCAAATGATGCTGCTCCAGCGCGGTACAGAGATTGCCTGCAGGGTTGGAGCACGGCATCTCGAGCTCAGACAGATGGAGACCTACTCATGGGATCTTCCGGTCAAGCAGCACCGGGTGGCAATGACGCTGGATCTGCCGGGTTCCTGGGCTGAGCTCTGGCAGGGCTTCTCGGCAAAACTGCGAAACCAGATCCGGAAAGGAGAGCATCAGGGATTTAATTTCCGCCAAGGGGGAGAAGAGGAACTGGAGTCGTTCTATCAGGTATTTGCACATAATATGCGAGATCTTGGCACCCCTGTCCTGGGAAAAAATTTTTTTCAGGCTGTTCTGGCTACCTTTCCTGACAGGTCCAAAATCTGTACGGTTTATCGGGGATCGCAGCCCCTTGCCTCCGGTCTGATTCTTGGCTTCAGGGACACGCTGCAAATTCCCTGGGCATCCTCTCTGCGTGAGTACAATCACTTATGCACGAACATGCTCCTGTACTGGGGAGTACTGCGGTATGCATGTGAGGCAGGATACACTTCTTTCGACTTTGGCCGCTCCGCCCCAGGATCGGGAACCTATAGGTTCAAGCAACAGTGGGGGGCAAAACCCCATCCCTTGTATTGGTACTACTGGCTGAGAGAAGGGGAAGACCTTCCGGCCCTCCATCCGGAAAATCCCAAATACCGCCTGGCTATCCAATTGTGGAAAAGGATGCCTCTTCCTCTCACACGGACTATCGGTCCATTACTGGCCAGGGGCATGCCCTGATAACTGCAGCGGAAGAGAGTTGGGGGGAGGGAGAAATGTAGGTGAGAGCCTGATCAAAAGTGCGTGAGGCAGAGGGAGTGTGCGGGAGAGAGAGAGAGAGAGAGTGTGTGTGTGTGTGTGTGAGTAAGTAAGTGAGTGAGTGAGTGAGTGAGTGAGTGAGTGAATGAATGATGCGGATTCAGCGAACCTTTCCTCCCACAGCGGCTCCCCTTACATGGTGGGAAGTTATGGAGGGATTGCATGGATGGTTCAGTGAGAAGCGGGCCAGCGAGAGACTTCGAAAAGAGCTGTGCAATTATTTCGGAGTGACGGATTGCTGGCTGGTATCTTCCGGGAAGGCGGCTCTTACCCTGATCCTGAAGGCACTTCATACCCTATCGCCGGAGAAAAAGTCAGTCCTGATTCCAGCTTATACCTGCTATTCCGTAGCATCTTCAGTGGTCAAAGCCGGGCTGTCCGTGTCCCTGGGCGAAATTGATGTGCAAACCCTGGACTTTGACTATTCGCTGCTCAAATCTCAGCTTACCGGGCAAACACTCTGTATCGTCGTCAATCATCTCCTGGGCAGGCTGGCGGACCTGGATCATTGCCTGGACCTGGCACGCTCAAAAGGGATATGGGTGGTGGAAGATGCAGCTCAGGCTATGGGCATCTCCTATCCGGCTGATTCGGCCCAAGTGGAGAAAAATGTGAGAAAGCCAGGCCAGGGGGAATCAACTCAGGAAAAACCAGGCCAGGGCTGCTGCGCCCTGCGGAAGGCGGCGGGCACCAGGGCAGATGTGGGCTTCTTCAGCCTTGGCAGGGGGAAGGTAATCTGCACGGTTGAAGGAGGAATCATCGTAACCCGAAATCCTGATCTAGCCGCAGCTTTGCAGAGAGAATACCAGAAATTGCCCCCGTACTCCTGGCAGGAGAAGGTGATCCTTGTGGCCAAGGCCATGGCACTGGCATGTTTCTTACGGCCATCCCTCTACTGGCTGCCCGACCATTTGCCCTTTTTAAAGCTGGGCCAGACGGAATTTTCCACCGGCTTTTCCCTGAAGCGGATGTCCGGCTTCCAGTGTGGTCTGATGCGAAGGTGGAGAAGGAAAATGATCCACATGAACCAGGCACGTCTTGAAAGGGCGCGCCTGTATCAGAGGCTGATCAGGAGCATGCCTTCCCCCCTGGGACTGATCGATACTATGCCTTCCACAGTGAAAACGGTCGATGCCATGCCTGCCGGTGTGAAACCGGTCAATCCCATGTCTATACCCTTACCCGCCGCCGGTATAAAGCCGGTCAATGCCATATCCTCTCCTCTGCAAGCCATTGCTACAGAAGAATCTGCATCTTTACCCTTCCTGCGCTTTCCCCTGATCATGAAAGATCCGCATCAGCGAGATCGTCTTTATCAGCAGGCACGGCATCTGGGACTGGGTATCAGCCGTATGTATCCAGACTCGATCGATGGCATTGACCAGCTTCAGGGCCAGGTTATCAGGGGAAATTTTCCTGCGGCCCATAAGCTGGCTCAGACTCTGCTCACTCTTCCCACCCATTGCTTTATTGCACAAAAGGATCAAAAGCGCATCATCCGTCTGGTTACAAGAGCAGTAACCGAATGAAGAATTGCTATAGACCTTGCCAGAAAAGGGGCAGGAATTGAAACAGGATATTTAATGCCTTCCGACCACAAAAATTCCCCCTTTATCCTTGAAAAAAGGAAACAAAATTTCTCATTGAAACCGATAGGGTATTTGGAAGGGATAGGGTATTTGTAAGAGACACCCTAACATAAAAAGACCTAATGCTAGGAGGTGAGATTCATGGGTGTTGTTTCGAATATAATAAGTGCCTGGAATGCTATTTCCACCAAGGTCATGCTCTTTCTGCCTAATCTTATGGCAGCGATTATAGTGTTCCTCCTTGGCTGGTTTTTAGCACGAGTTACCAGGGCTTTGATTGTAAAGGTCCTGGGGGCATTGAGGTTTGATGTTCTGACCGAGAGGGCAGGCATCAATGAACTTCTGGCCAAAGGGAATATCCAAAAACAACCCAAGGACGTATTGGCAACCCTCGTATATTGGTTTCTCATGCTGATCGTAATTATTGCTTCTTTTGATGTTCTGGGACTTCCCATTATCTACGACCTGCTGAATAAGATAGTGCTCTATATTCCTAATATCATTGCCGCGGTGGGAGTACTGATCTTTGGCGGTATTTTATCGAATTTCCTGGAACCTGTCGTTAAGACGGTAAGCGCCGGATTGGGGCAGGATACAGCCTCTCTGTTATCTAAAATCGCCAAGTACGCGGTTATTATCCTTGCTATAACCATGGCACTTCAACAACTACGCATCGCCAGTTCGGTAGTTACGGTAGCTTTCGCCATCCTTTTTGGCGCTTTCTCTCTGGCTTTGGCCCTGGCCTTCGGGTTGGGCGGCAGAGATGCTGCTGCGAACTACTTGCAGAAGATGCGAGAGGCAAGACAGAAATAATCTTTTATCCTGGAAGGGGTTACGATACCCTTCCAGGATTTTTTATCGTGATAGGTACCGTTTTGGTTAACTTTGTACAATTTGTTCCTCAAATCAGCAATCTCGAAAGTGCTATACCTAGCAGGCTGTCTTCTTTAGAAAGGTTTTTAAGAAGTTCGGATACTTCTTCCCCTACTATGGACTTGTCAATTTTCATATCCATACCAAAAGTGCTCCATACCAAAAGTGTAAAACTATAGTTATGAAAAAACTTTCACTTCAAAATTAGTTTTTATTTTTCGCACATTATCATAATTATATTATGAAACTGTGAAAAATATTTCCTATACGCATTTTTCCCTTTTTTATTAAAATTATAAAATATATTAAATTTATATATAATATATTTTATATATTATATAATATAATCTATTTTGAATAAAATATATAATTGGCATATTGTTTGCATATAATATTCGATTATACATGTTAACCACCAGAATAAGCTTTATGTGTTGAGGAGAGAGCGAGTATAAAGTAGCTCTCAAGTAACGAGATCCACTTTTTGATATAAGGGAGTAGACCGTGCAAGAGGGAGTTCAACACAAACAGAGACCTTCCGAAGGCGGTCAAGGCATGATGGTTTCTTTGGAATTGAAATACCTTAGCATAATCAGACAGATATCCTTTGGCCACTCTTCTGAAAGGGAGTATGAAGATCAGCCAGAACAACCACAGGTTCTCGGCACGGTTTTCATGTACATCTCCTCGAACATACTCTTTGTGGCTGTGATTGACCGTCTCATGATGGTAGCCTGCTTCTTCCAAAAAACTGTAGCAAGAAGCAGTATCCGTGTATACAGTGCTTCCTTTTTCTACCCGTTTTTCAAAGACAGGTTGCAGAGTTTCTCTTTTGACATCGGCAACGATTTCTACCACCACTTGGCCATCACGGCTAACCATCCCTTCAATGGCTGGAGAGTCCTTCTGAGCAGATCCACGGCCTGGCCCCTTTTTCTTTCCTCTCCTGCGGGCAGGCCGATTCAAAGCAATAGGGTCCTCCTTGGGGCGACCATCCTTATGCCCTGCTGTCTGGTAAATCTCATCTACTTCAACTGTCCACGGGCCTGTCACACCACTCTGCCTTCTTTAGAACATTTTGACAGAAAGCGTTATCCATTTCTTTGTCTTTCTTCCTCAAATTTATTTAAGAGCAGGCTTTTCTCGATTTCATCCTCGAAGGATTTAAGATAGCGGAACAACTCAGGCCATAGGGATATACGGGGGGGGTGGTTAAGTTGGGCTAATTACATGAATTAGGTAAACACTATAGGAGGAGGATCTTATTAGTAATAGTTTGGAGCATCTTAATTTCTATAAGCAGCATTCCTTATATTCCAGAATTTTTATATTACCATGAGACATTAAGGGGCATGGTTAAGTAGCCCTTGGCGTTTTCTTCTAGATGATAAAGGTGATAACTAATACCATTTCCCAATTCAATTGGTGCATAAGTATCCTTGTGGCCAGCGCTTCAAGGAAATGATTTATGCCTGGTTTCATGTGAGAAATGGTATAAGTACAAATAGCCATAAATACGCGTCCGGATAGAAACGTTGCATTTGTAGGGGCGGTCTCCTGTGGCCCCCCGTCCACAACGAGCTACGGAAAGGCTCTACAAATATCTTATTGCCTTTAACTGGTCGCGAAATTAAGGTGATGTGTACTGAGTAGTTTTATTTAGATACTACAATTTTTCCTGTATCCATTGCCATCATACGAACATCTTCTGGCTTCAAATCTATGGGGTGGTAGTTGTTTCTATTGCCTGATCATCCGGGGCTCCCGCTCCCCTTACAGGTGATGAATGTCTCATTGTAGGGTTAGAAAAGATGGAGGAGAAGAGATGAAATTCAAAATTTTTACCGTGTTATTAAGCATATTTGCATTCTGCGTCTTTTACTGTCCGGGAGAGGCTTTTTCCTTAGATCAAAGAGAAGCACAAGATGATACTGTGCAGGCATCGGGTGAATCGCCTGACGCTGGCACCGCTGCTCAGAAGATTTATATCGATCCGGAAACTGGTGAGTTTATCGCGCCATCTGGTCAAGGCCCTTTTATTGTTGAAAAGTCCTCAGAATCTCCTAAAGAAGCTCTGGAGGAGACTCCAAGTCCTGTGCCTGGTGGCGGCATGATAATCGATTTAAAAGGTCATTTTCGTCCTTCGCTGACCATAAAGCACGACTTCGAGAAAAGGGGGGAGCAGGATCATGAAGAATAAAAACATGTTTAAAATTATTATACTCGTAGCCATTTTCCAAACAACATCCCTTATGTTCCCATACTTTGTCTATGCCGAAGCAAACTTTGTGATCATAAATCTTGATGGCCCTGGCGAAGGATTCAATGATCCTGCTGCTCCAGATTCAGCTTCGGCAGCAGGTGGTAATACCGGTGCCACATTGGGTGCCCAACGACTTCAAGCCCTTCAGTTCGCTGCGGATATTTGGGCTGATCTTATTGAGAGTAGCGTAGACATCAGAGTCGAGGCCAATTTTAATCCAATGACACCCTGCTCTCCCACAGGAGGAGTTCTCGCTAATTGTGGACCGCTATTTGTTAACCGTGATTTTACTGGAGCACTGAGGGCAAATACTTGGTATCCTATTGCTTTAGCTAATAAATTGTGTGGAATTGATACAAATCCGGGACATAACGATATCGGAGCAACATTTAATAGTAATGTCGGGACAACCGGTTGCCTTACTACTCTTTCTTGGTACTATGGCCTGGATGCTTCTCCTCCTCCTGGTGGGGTTGACTTTGTAACTGTAGCCTTACATGAACTGGCGCATGGACTTGGCTTTCTAACTTTTGTGGATCTCGGCACAGGGGTAAAGTTCGATGGCCGTGACGACTCATTCATGATTTATCTGGAGGATCATAGCACAGGGAAGTTTTATCCTGACATGACAGATGCCGAGCGTATTACTGCGAGCACAGATACTGGAGATTTACACTGGGTAGGGCCGATAGTCGTTGCAGAAAGCACATTCCTTACCGCTGGACGACATCAACCAAGTGGACATGTGGAAATGTACGCTCCAAATCCAGCGGAGCCAGGTTCTTCAGTATGTCACTTTAGCACATCACTCATCCCGGATCAGCGGATGGAGCCATCATACCTCGGAGCTTCACATGATGTTGGACTTGCAGAGGCATTGCTAGTGGATATTGGATGGTTGACTGGTGAGCCTGTTGACCTTTACTTTCTTGTAGACCTTTCAGGCAGCTATATGGATGATATAGCAGAATTTAAAGTAAATGCTACTTCATTGATCAATGACCTTGATACCCGTTTCGATCTCAAAGTCGGGCTTGGATCATTCATTGACTATCCAATACCCCCTTTTGGCTCTTCGACATATAATGATTATGCTTATCAGCGGGTTCTTGACCTCACTGCAAACACGACAAATGTGATCACAGCTATCAATGGATTATCGATTGTTTCTCCAGGTTCTGGGGTCGATTGGTCTGAAAGTCAATTAGCAGCGCTTTATCAAGCGGCAACGGGGGCAGGACAGGATCTCACAGGTGCGGGATATCCAGCCGCCAGTATCAATCCGGGTCAACAGGCCAATTTCAGAAATAATGCAACCAAGCTTTTTCTTGTGTGGACAGATGCCTCGTTTCATTATCCGGGTGATCCCGGGGATATCCCTTATCCTGGACCAAGTTTCAATGACACAATGAGCGCGATATTGGCCCTTGATCCACCAAAAGTCATCGGTGTCCGTTCCGGAGATAATGAGGGTGCATTGACAGACTTACGTGCCATTGCTGAGGCTACTGATGCGCTCGCTCCGGAAGGGGGTGTCGATTGTGATGGTGATGGAACAATAGACATACAAGAAGGGGATCCGATTGTTTGTTCCCATGCAGTTACCGGGGAAGGCGTTGCTCAGGCGATGATCGCTGTAGTAGAAGCAGCGGTCAAGCCAATTTCAGTAGACATTGAAGTAAGAAATTCTATCAACCTGCGGTCACGAGGAGTTATCGCGGTAACTATCTTTACTTCAGACGTACTTGATGTCCACGATATCGATCCTGTAACTATATGTTTTGGCCCTGGAACAATTAGAGGAGTTGGCGATTGCACCGAAGCGCAAGGAAATGTGGGCATTATAGACATGAATGAGGATGGATGTGATGATATGGTACTTCATTACGACACAAATGAAACAGGATTTACGAGGGGTGATACGCAGGCATGTATAACAGGCAAGACGTTAAATGGACGTACAATTCAGGGTTGTACTGATGTTCGGATCC
The DNA here is from genome assembly GCA_040752695.1 of bacterium. Classification (GTDB taxonomy): domain Bacteria; phylum SZUA-182; class SZUA-182; order DTGQ01; family DTGQ01; genus DTGQ01. Next base: position 15,625 of record JBFMGO010000095.1, on the reverse strand, counting down.
TTTCCCCTCGAAATTAATCTAATACGAATGACACTTACATAAGCTTATAGCATAAGGCAGCACTTGACAAGCCTAAGTACAGGACACAGAAATTACGTAGCCATTGAACCGACATCCACGCAGTACATTACTCGTCATTCCCGCGAAGGCTTAGAATCCAGAAGCCCTTGAAAAACATGAATTCCCGCTGTCATAGAGGCTCCCTGCTTCGCGGGAATGACGAAGGAGCACTTGTGCCAGGGGAGTTATTCCCTGCAAATGGTCGGGTAATTCTCGCTGCCTGTACTCAGAAACTTTCAACCAATGAAGCCTCTGACATGGAATTTAAGATTATTACAATATTTCAAAAGGTTAGCTTACTTTGAGTTCCTTATGTAAGAGCCATTCTAATTTAGTCTATTTAATTCTACTTACAAAATGAATTATTTTTGCCAATCTTCCCTTACTAGTCTAATTCAATCTATTTCAATGTCTTTCGCTACTTCCTGCAAACTACTTGCAAAAGATGCGAGAGGCAAGACAGAAATAACATTATTCGCTGGAAGAGGAATGCATTCCTCTTCCAGCAGTTTTCCAAGTAGTCTTCCAAGCAGTTTTTCAAGCAGTCTTCTAAGCAGTCTTCAAAAGCACCTTGTCAATTCCCTGGCAATTTTCCAAGTTACCTTATGAATTTCCAGCAGTCCTTTAAAAAGCACCCCTTCAATGGAATTCTTGGCGGGAAATACTGGCGCAACCATATAGACTCCCTCTGCCACAGGGTGCTCTCCGTTTTACTGGGATAGTGCCTGAGGGGATAAGATGCGGCATCTTATGGAGGTAATTTATTATTGAGATTAGTTCTCAAATTTTGTATAATAGATTGATTAATGATGGGAATCTATCATTTTTAAGATCATCAAGCCGATCCACTCCGAAGATGTTCAATATACACGACCAGGTTTTGGGGAATGCTCTCCCACATAGCAGGAGGATACTATGAAATTTTTATGGTTACGGCATAACTTTAAGCTGCAGGAGGTCACCATTCGTGGATAAAGTGAGAGTGGATAATATAAGAGTGGATAAAGTGAAAATTGCCGTGGCAGGCGTTGGTAACTGCGCCAGCTCTTTAATTCAAGGTATTGAATATTATAAAAAAAATGACGGCACAGAGCCTGTCGGCCTGATGCATTGGGACATTGGCGGTTATAAACCATACGATATCGAGGTGGTTGCCGCCTTCGATATTGATAAAAGGAAAGTCGGAAAGGATATATCCAGGGCCATTTTCGAGCTGCCCAACTGCACAGTCGTTTTCTGCAGGGATGTGTCCATGAAAGGTGTCAGGGTTCAGATGGGAAGAATCCTGGATGGTCTTTCCGAGCACATGAGGAATTATGATGAAGCAAGGACCTTTGTCCTGGCCGGGGAAAAGGAGCCATCAAAAGAGGATGTCGTAGGTATCTTAAAAGAGTCCGGGGCCGATATACTTTTAAACTACCTTCCTGTAGGTTCTGAGGCAGCTACGCGCTTTTATGCGGAATGCGCACTTGATGCTGGCCTGGCCTTTATCAATAACATGCCTGCCTTTATCGCCAGTGACAAGGAGTGGGCAGAGAGATTTCAAAAGAAGAATATACCGATCCTTGGTGATGATATCAAAGCCCAGCTTGGCGCTACCATAACTCACAGGGCCTTAGCCGATTTGTTCAAAAAACGAGGGGTTAAGCTTGAGAAAACCTATCAGCTCAACACCGGTGGAAATACTGATTTTCTGAATATGCTCAACAGGAACAGACTCACCTCAAAAAAGGAGTCAAAAACTGAAGCGGTTCAGTCAGTGCTTGCTGAGAGGCTCGATGCCGAAAACATTCACATCGGACCAAGTGATTATGTAGCCTGGCAAAATGACAACAAGGTCTGCTTCATCAGAATGGAAGGCAGGTTGTTCGGCGATGTGCCGATGAATCTGGAATTGCGGCTGTCCGTCGAGGATTCTCCGAACTCTGCGGGAGTGGCCGTCGATGCAATTCGATGCTGCAAACTGGCCCTCGATAGAGGCCTGGGAGGTGTCCTGTATTCTCCCTCCGCCTATTTCATGAAACACCCTCCACGGCAGTTTGCCGACGACGAGGCACACCGGATGACCGAGGAGTTTATTGCAGGCATCAGGAATGATTAAGGTCAATGACTCAGGAAGCAAAGCTGGTTACTTCTTTTGATAAGATCGCAGGTGTTCTTTTGGGCACTGCCGTCGGTGACGCGCTGGGTTTGCCATATGAAGGATTACCGCCAGACCGTCTTGACACGTATCTCAGGGGAGATTTACGCCACCGTTTCTTTTTCGGTCACGGAATGGTAAGCGATGATACAGAACATGCTTGCATGACAGCACAAGCCCTGCTGGCCTCGGCTGGTGATCCGGATGCTTTTGTCCGCTCTCTGGGGTGGCGCCTGCGTTTTTGGCTGCTCGGCTTACCTGCTGGTATTGGCAGGGCAACCCTTCGGGCCATAGTAAAACTATGGATCGGTTTTCCTCCTGAAAAGAGCGGGGTTTTCTCTGCCGGAAATGGCCCTGCCATGCGCGCTCCTATCCTTGGGGCTTTTCTGGCCAATGCTATGATGGGCGGCCAGGATGAAGAACGCGAGAGCGAAGACCGGTTGAGCACTTTCGTGCGTTACTCGACGAGAATCACCCATACAGATCCACGTGCCGAGGAGGGAGCTTTAGCAGTGGCACTTGCTGCTGCATATGCTCTAAGAAGAACGTCGTCCACCAATGATATCAATGATACAAACATTGACATCATTGACATAAAAAAATTTTTGACTTTACTCAGAGCGCGCATGAATGGAAAGGAATTGATTGAATTACTTGAACTTGTTGAAAGTCACCTTATCCAGGGGTCATCACCGGGCGCTCTTGTTGAATCGATGAGTCTTGCACATGGTATAAGCGGCTACATTAATCATACCGTTCCTGTTGCTCTCTTTTGCTGGTTACGTTGGCCTGGTGATTTTCGTCGTGCAATCAGTGAGGTAATAAGACTCGGCGGAGATACGGACACTACGGCCGCTATCACCGGTGCGTTGGTCGGAGCGACAATTGGTGCATCAGGGATACCACAGGAGTGGGTAGCCGGAATCATGGAATGGCCCCGAAGTGTAACCTGGATAAAAGAACTGACAAACCAGCTTGTACAATTTCTCCCGCTAGTACAATACTCCCCCAAATGCTCCTCAAGATCAGCCGGATCAGCAAGATCAGCCGGATCAGCCGGATTAGTAAAACCAGCAGAATCAACTGATAGATCTTGTCCAGGACCGCTTTCGCTTTTCTGGCCAGCCATTTTCCCTCGCAACCTGTTTTTCCTGCTCGTGGTTCTTGCACATGGTTTCAGGCGGCTATTACCGTTACCGTTATGCTCTTTATGACCGTATTACTCCTCTTATGACCGTATTACTCCCCGTGACTGCCCGGTTTCCTCATATGATCTTTGTATGATTTTTTGTGGTTAGCGTTTTTAAGAATTATCCAAATTGACCGGATAATTATTATCATGGTCTGTACTGAACCAAACATCAATGCCCGCTTCCCGCTTATCCCTGCGCTGCTCTACCCCCTTTCCTGCTGCTCCACTCTATCAGCTTATCCACGCCCTGCTTATCCCTGCCTGTTCCGATTATCCATGCGCCGTTTATCCCTGCCTGTTCCGATCTTCGGCCAAAAAAAGGTAATAGCTTCACCATCAGACTCCATCTTTAGCCCCCCTCGTGAACCAATGACAGGCAGCCGTAAAGAATCGTTGGGTTATCTCCTTGACTTATCAAAAAATATGAGATAAATTACGGTTATTCACCGGTTCAGAGGAATTGGTGAGAGGGGGGATTTGTTTTTCTATTACGATTATCACAGCAATCATTATGCTGTGATAGATTTTTGCCTTCCTGATAACAATCGCTTCATTCCAATAAATTATGCGGCGTATCGTTTTCCATTATTTTAGGAAAGGGCTACTATAATGAATATACTTGATTTAAAAGCAAAGACAGTTACCGAACTCAATGATTTGGCCAAAGAGGTCGGAGTACCTTCCACGAGTGGTCTTCGGAAGCAGGAACTGATTTTCAAAATTCTGGAAACTCAGGCCGGCAAGGATGGAATGATTTACGGTGGTGGTGTTCTGGAAATATTGCCCGACGGATTTGGTTTCCTTCGAGCCACAGATTACAATTACCTGCCCGGCCCGGATGATATTTACGTCTCTCCTTCTCAGATAAAGCGATTCAGCCTAGCTACAGGAGACACGGTTTTTGGGCAAATCCGGCCTCCCAAGGACAGTGAGCGCTATTTTGCCCTCCTGAAGGTCGAGACGATCAACTATACCTCTCCTGAGCATGCAAAGGAAAAGGTTCTTTTTGATAACCTGGTTCCTCTCTATCCGCAGGAACGCATTAAGCTGGAAACAACCGCGGATGGATTGTCAACCAGGGTAATGGACCTTTTGATTCCCATCGGGAAAGGGCAAAGGGGACTGATCGTTGCACCGCCGAGGACCGGCAAGACAATGCTGCTGCAAGCGATTGCCAAAAGCATCTCCATCAATCACCCGGAAGTTATCCTCATTGTCCTTCTGATTGACGAGAGACCAGAAGAGGTTACTGATATGCTGCGGTCGGTCAAGGGAGAAGTAATCAGTTCGACCTTCGACGAGCCCCCTACGCGGCATATTCAGGTGGCGGAAATTGTCCTGGAGCGGGCCAAGAGGCTGGTTGAGTATAAAAAAGATGTTGTTATCCTGCTGGACAGCATCACCAGGTTAGCCAGGGCATATAATGCGACGGTGCCACCCAGTGGAAAAGTCCTGTCTGGCGGTATCGATGCCAACGCCCTGCAAACCCCAAAGCGGTTTTTTGGTACAGCCAGGAACATCGAGGAAGGGGGAAGCATCACCATTATTGCAACCTCTCTGATTGACACGGGAAGCAAGATGGACGATGTCATTTTCGAGGAGTTCAAGGGAACGGGAAACATGGAACTGCACCTTGACCGCCGGCTGGTGGACAAGCGTATCTTCCCGGCTATCGATGTCCAGCGCTCAGGCACCAGAAAAGAAGAACTGCTTCTTGGCAGAGAGGACCTGACCAGGGTCTGGCACTTGAGAAAGCTGCTGGGCTCTCTGGGAGTGGTTGAGTGCATGGAGCTTTTGCTGGATAAACTGAGGGCTAAAAAAAGCAACAGAGATTTTCTCGATTCCATAAACCTCGATGCTCTCTAATCGGCGCTCTCTAATTGGAATTGGTGCTCTCTAATCGATGCTCGCTCTAACCATACTTTCTCTAATCGATACTCTTAATCGATGCTCGCTCTAATTGATGCTCCCAGAAGAATGGGAGGGGGGAAGAAGCATTTTTCTTCTTGCAGGTAATAGGGGCAAGATGTTGTATTTCTTGCAGGTGATACCGGCCAGATAACAGAGGCAAAGCATCTTATCCTTACAGGCAACTCGCTCTTGCAGGCAATGTGCGTGCATGCCGCAATGCCGCAGCCTGGCGAGCAGTACGACAGGGTAGTTACACGGGCAGAGCAACTACTTCGGGGGGTTTTGAATCATCTGGCGGGTACTGCACCATATGTATGGCCCCAAAATCAAGATGGATGTCCCACATTTTACTGATGTCCAGGCCAAGAATCCCACACAGGAGAATGCGAATTACTCCTCCATGGGTGATAATTGCCAGGTTGCCCTGGTCAGGGGAGGATGAGCCCAGGATAAAATCATACCCTTTCTGAACCCGGCGACGAAATTCTTCAACCGATTCCCCGGCAGGGAACCGGAAGACATCGGGCAGAGCCAACCAGCTTTGACAGAGGCTGGGTGCCGATTCTTCAATTTCTTCAAAGGTAAGCCCTTCCCAATCGCCGAAATGTATTTCGCCGAGGTCTGCCAGGCTTATATGACGGATATTCAGCCTGCGGGCCAGCAGGGATGCAGGATAGTGGGCACGCCAAAGATCACTGGAATAGACAAGATGAATTTTTTCCTCAGCCAGCCTCCGGGCAGACTCATGTGCCTGGATCTTACCCCGCTGACTGAGGCCAATATCCGTTTTTCCATAAAACCGGCGTGATTCAGGATTTTCAATTTCAGGATGCCGAACCAGAAAAACCTTTCTCATATCCTTCATTCCTTTCATTCACTTCATGCCCTTCATATATCCTTCATTCGCTTCATACCCTTCATTCGCTTCATGCCCTTCCTTATAACCAAACTCATATCAATCTCGTACCGGTCTCATAATCAATCTCACAACAAATACGTAACCGCTCTAGCATACGCAATTGAAAACCAGTCTAGCGCGACAAAAGCCCAAGGCGGACGGAAACCGCACTCAGAAATAGCACGGCGGTTTCGGTAACCTCATTAAGTGCCCCAAGAATATCTCCGGTCAACCCATTGATCCTTTTCTTTACCCAAAGGGAAAGCCCGAAGTTTAAAGTAAAAAGGACACCAAGAAGCAAAAGGCCCCAAACAGGAAAGAGCAGGAGGATAACCATCAGGGGAAAAATCGAGGCACGGAAGAATTGCTTCCGCGAGGTATGAGTAAAAAACGCCTCACCCAGTCCCCCATCGCTTCTGGCATACTTTCCTGTGGCAGCGAGAAAGACAATGATCCATCTACCCAGCATGGGCATGATCAGCAGGATATTCCCTTTTACAGACTGAGGCAGGGCAGTCAGAAAAGCGATTTTCAGGGCCAGTAAGGAGAAAAGGGCAAGGGCACCGATACTCCCTATATGCGTATCCCTCATGATGCGCAGAATATCCTCCTTGTTCCTGCCTGCATAGAATCCTTCGACAGCATCGGTAAAGCCGTCAACATGGATCCCGCCGGAGAGCGAGGTCAGGATCAGGATAAGTAAAACATCTGATGCCGTCTGAGGCAGGATGATGTACAAGAGCTTATGGCAACCCCAGAGAATGAAGCCGATCAAAAAACCAACCAGGGGAAACCATTGGGTGGACCTGCCCAGTAATTGCGCATCAGGGTACAAATCGCCCTTAATTCGTAACCTGGTCAGAAATTGTACTGCCACCAGAAGACCTTCCATTTACTTTACTTTTCCCCAAGGGATAATGTCCCTTCGATTATCGTTGTTCCCCCTTTTATAAAGGGAGGTAAGGAGATCTCAACATGGAATATGCCTCAATTACCAGTAGATTAGAGGCTGTAAGTTTGGCAAAAAAAGAAAAAAAAGACAAGCGAAAACAGACATGCCAAAACAGACATAACACCGGGGAGCATACTTATAGAAAGGGTGAGCAAGATGTGCCTATTTTGAGAAATGGGGAAAGGTATCTTTCTTCGGTGAATAAGACCTTTATAAGCCCTATAGTATTCTTTGAGGATTGTCTTTATTTATTATTTTCATGCCGGTAACTTCGATCTTATAAGGATCCAGGCTCTTCTTCACTGCTTCCATGATATGGGCGCGAATCCGTCCGGTATCCATGCTTGCGGTCGAAAGGCGGGGCAGGTATTTTTGAATTTCAGCGCCTACCCGCTGTTTGAGCATGACCACCAGGGCCTGATCAACCTTTTCCTTGCTGTCCCCGAGATCCAGGTATATCCGGCCAAGGTTGGAGTTCTTCGACACATGGCAGAGAATCTCAAGATCAGCGGCTATCAGGGGTCTTGGCTCATCTTGCACCTGTGCGCCGATCTGAATGAGGATTTTTCGATCCTGCAGGTCAAAAAGGACCAGTTTTTGAGCCAGATAAAAGCCAAGGTGAAATCCCTCGTCAACACACGAAGAAGGTTGGCTAGGGCTTTTGAGGAGCAGCGCCCTTTTCCCTTCAGGTACATACATGAGAGAATTGGCAAGTATCGGGCCTTGCCAGAAGAGGATAGAGAGAAGAATCAAACCGAAGGTCCGCTTTCTCCCTTTTGCGCCCGTTAAAAAGGCGGATTGAGGCAGGATCAGAACAAGGCCGGTCAGCCACAGGAAAAACCCCAGATAGTACCCCGGACCTGGCGTATTACCAAAGAGCAGGATGACCATGGGGAGAATAATGCCCAGGACAACATAGAAACCCTTGCAGCCCGCGGTATCTCCCGGAAAAGTATCCATTCCTCTTCCCCGAGCGACTCCACATCCACTTCCTGTTTTCACTGCCCTGGCGGTGTGGATTCCTGCTTCTCCCGCCCTGGCAGTGTGGTTTTCTGCTTCTCCCGCCCTGCCGATTTGGCTTCCGGCTATCTTCACACCGCTACCGACTTCGCTCCCCGTTTTCCCTGCCCCTGTCTTCTGCGTTCTGGCAGGATTTCGGCCTGGCAGGATTTTCAGTCCGCTCCGGCCGTCAGCAGCGACATTTTCTTCCCCCCCCTGCCGCTGCTGCCGCGACGAGAGGAAAAAGGGGAGCCACAGGATGACCGGTAGAAGAAAAAGGAGGTAGACACGAAAAAAAGTGTAGAGATATAACCACCTTTGGGCCATTTTCTGGATCACCAGGATCAGGGTGAAGGCATGGTATCCACACAGGATTACACTGCCAAGAGAAACTCCCAAAGCTTTGACCCTGGGCCGCAACCTGGTCACCAGCATGAGGGAAACAAAGGGTACCAGGTTGGGGACAAGAAACTGAGCATCATGTATCTGAACCTTCCCTCCGCTGTAGATCAGCCAAAGATCCTTATTCTCGATAAAAAGGCGCATGGGCCAGTAATTCAGCCAGTGCTTCCAGGAAAGGGATAATGCTGTATTGACCATACCCCCCAGGAGGTGAAGGTATGGCCTAAAAAGGAGCATCAAAAGGCCAAATCCCAGACAGGAGAAGAGAACGAATTGAGCTGCTGCCTTGAGGAGTTTTCCGCACCTCCAAAACCTGAGCTGGCCACTGATCCACAAGAGCCACAGATACGCCATAACCAGGATCAGCACTATGAAGGTGGCTTCCCAAAGATACTTATGAATCATGTCCAGATACTGGGGCCAGTGAATCTGAACAATAGCCAGAGAGACAATGCGAGATATATTAAAAAGATAAAGGATAGGAATAAGAGTGGCTAATCCCAAAAGTTTCTGGTGAAGAAAGGCAGGATAGGAAAGAACGAAGGATGTGAAAATGAGAAACACGTAAATCCCGGTGCATTCGTATATAATTTGCAGCGATCCCCCTTTGCTGATATTGATGGTGCTCTCTGAAGGTGTGGATTCGATCCTGATCAGGTTGAGGATCCCGGAAACCACCCTGGCAGTGGCCTGGTTAGCCATTTGGATGGTGGATGGTGAATACTGTTCAAGGCTGTTGTTCACAAAGCAGAGCAGGCAAAGGAGAACGACAAACAGGCAAAAGGAGATGATGATCTCTTTGTTTTTGATTGCTGCACCAATCAGTGTCGAATTTTTTTGTACCGTGACTTGTGTCATACAATCTCCCTCTTCAGCATCAAGGCCCCTCAAATACGGATCGCGGGAATTATGCGGCCATTCGCGGCCAATCGTTCAATGGAACCATTTCTTCAAATCCCCCTCACCCTCTTTATAAAGGGGATAAAACCCTTTTTGCCACAGGGGGGGAAGATATTAACCGGCGGGACATGATGATAACCAGCGGGGAGGATGATGGCCGTCCGCGTATTTCATGGGTGGGGTATACTTAAGCATCAGCCTTCAGCATCAGGCCTTCAGCATTCAGACCTGCGGTATCCTTCACACTCTTCCGCATATATTCTCCACTCTCCTCCTCTGTCCTCCATTCTCCGTATATCCTCCTCGTTCGGCCTTTATCCTTTTGGCTTGGTTATTCCATACTTTTTGATTTTACGCCAGAGCGTGGTCCTGCTGATATTCAACTGGCGGGCTGTCCGAGTCAAATCCCACTGACAGCCTTTGAAAGCGTCGAGGATGGCCATTTTTTCCGTATTGGCTATCAGGTCCTGCACCGAGGCCTTTTCCACTTTCTGGTTCCGTACCTCTTCAGGAAGATCCTGTACCCTGATTTCCTGGCCGTGGCATCGGACGATGGCATATTCTATGGCATTTTCCAATTGCCTGATGTTCCCCGGCCAGTAACATTCCCGCAACAGATTCAGGGCCTTTTGGGAGATCTCGGTTATTTCTTTTCCCACTTTTCGATCTATCTTTTTTATGAAATGATCAACCAAAAGAGGGATATCTTCTTTTCTCTCCCTCAAGGCAGGAACGTTAATCGGCACCACATTGAGGCGGTAGTAGAGATCCTCCCGGAAAGCGCCTCTGGCCACAGCTTCATCCAGATCTTTGTTGGTGGCGGCGATGATCCGGACGTCAATTTTAATCCGCTCATCCCCGCCCACCCGCACGATTTCCCGCTCCTGCAGGACCCGAAGCAGTTTAACCTGAGCATTAAGGCTGATATCACCCAATTCATCAAGAAAGATGGTCCCTCCATTGGCCTGCTCAAACCGGCCCTGTTTATCCTTGATGGCACCGGTAAAAGCTCCCTTGACGTGGCCGAAAAGCTCGCTTTCGAGTAAATGCTCGGACAGTGCCGAGCAGGTTACCTCAACAAAAGGATAATTGCACCTTGGGCTGTGTTCGTGGATAGCCTGGGCAATCATCTCCTTGCCGGTACCGCTTTCCCCTTTCAGCAGGACTGTGCTGTTATTCTGGGAAACGATCTGGATAAGTTCATAGATTTCCTGCATCTTCCTGCTCTTGCCTATGACCTCGCCGAACCGGTATATTTCCTGCCGCACCCTCGCCTGTTTTTCATGCCAGTCCCTCAACTGCTCTTCCAGCCTTCGCCTTTCCGAAATATCTCTGCCGATTCCCATGATCTGGGTAATTCCTCTCTTGTCACTTTGCAGGGGAGTTTCGTTGATTTCAAGGAAAATAGGCTTGCCATCGCAGGCCAAAAATTCCACCCAGTAGGGTTCTCCCCTCTCCCGCTCTCCCTTGTTCCCCCAATGAATGGGGGATTCCATAAAGTTCTGGTTCAGGGGGTTGGAGCTCAGGATCCTTTCAGGCGGAAGACTTTTAAACTCATCCGGCGAATAACCGAGAATACGCTGGACAGCGTGACTGACGAAAATATATTCTCCCTGAAGATTGCGGATAAAGATAAGATCGTTGGTGGTATTGATCAGGGTATTCAATTTATCGCGCTCCTCCCTGACCTTCTGCTCCGCCTCTGCCTTTTCCCGAATGTCACGGGCGATCCCGACAATCTCGGTCAGGCATTCGGCCTTATCGCGGGATTTCCCATCATTCTGATCTATTTCTTCATGCAGGGATTCTCTCTCATGCGGGGACTCTGTCTCATCCTGATATTTTGTCTCATCCAGGGATTCGGTTTTATCCGGGGATTCTGTCTCATCCAGGGATTTATTTCCGGCGTATTCTTTTCCGTCCTGACCTTTACGTTCATCAGGGTATTTTTGCTCGTCCCGCATGATTGACCATGAAAAGCTCACCGGAATGGTTTCACCCGTTTTGGTTGCCATGATACAGGTATAATCCTTTCCCATTCCCTGCTGGACAATGGCCTCGACATTCATCCCCTCGAAAGGGCATCCTTTGTGGAAGAGGGAATTGAAGGGCTTGCCTATCAGTTCCTCTTTGACATATCCCAGCACATTCTGGGTGGCCTGATTGACAAAGGTGATGTTAAGATCAGGAGATGTGATAATTAAAAGATCATTCATGGTATCGATAATGGTCTGGAAGTAATTCCTGGAAATCGAGGTCCGCTTTAAATTTTCCGTCATGGCATTGAAAGCCTGGGACAGAGTGAACAACTCCCGGTGAGATTGGACATCTGCCCTGGTATTAAAATCTCCGAACGAGACGCGCCGGGTGGCTTCGATCAGTTGATTGATAGGAATGGTAATTCCTCTGCTGATAAAGAATCCGAAAAACAAAAGCAACGCGACTCCCATAAGGCTTGCCCACAAAAGATTCAAAACGATCTTCTTCAAGCTCTGCTTTTTGTTCTTAAGATCATGAATGAGCATGAAGGTTCCTCCTGTTTCTCCCTGGATGTTTTTAAAAGGAAAAGAAACAGCCTGGTATTCAGCACCGAGAAGAAAAACCCTCTCCATCGCTCCCAAGGGTTTCCCATCGATATTGATACGGAGAGCTTTTTCCTGAATCCTCGGAGAGAGTGTCAGCGGCTCTCCTGCTTCACCTATCAGGGTACTGAAAACAGACTCCTCATCCCTGAAGATCAGGATATGAAAGCCGGTCAGTTGATGAACTTTTTCGAAAAACTGATTATCGAGGCTGCAAATGGCTGACATATAACCGATACTTTCATTCTGCCGGTTGTGAACGGGGAAAATCATCTCCGCAACCAGAGAATGAGCCATTTTGCCGATCCCGCTGATTTCGGCCATAACTTTCCGCTGCGCGATCAGGGCCTGAAACTCAAGAAGGATCTGTTTCCTGCTTTCTCCTCCATGGAAAGAGGAGAAATCCCTCTGACTGATCACCTTGCCATTCAGGTCAAAGAGCGCAATGTGATTGAGGGAAAGATCTCTTCCAAGCATTTCCCACGGTGCTGTAAAAAGATGAGAGGGGCTATCCGCCAGGCCGTTGTTGAGATTATCAAGAGCATCCGGTAAAAGAGAATCAGCCGCTAACTCCAATCTGCGCATCGGATCCTTTAACTCTTCGGCCAGCAGATAATTCTGGATAATATTCATGGCACTGATAAGGCTCTGCCCGATGAATTTATCCAGTTCCTGGTCCATCAGTTGAGTCTGCATACCGATGTGAGTCAAAAAAATAGTAATAAATACCAGCAGAAAAGGGACTAATATGCTTTTAAGAATCGCATTGGGCCTCTTAATCACAGAAAGCACCTCTCAACAAAATTCAACCTTAATCAGACTCAAGATCCAGACTCAAGATTCAGACTCAAGATTCAGACCCTGCCCTGATTATGGAAAGGGCCAGCATACAGGCGGCAAAGGTGGCAATCGTCCCAATCGTTCCCCCCAGAATTTTGGCCATCTCCTGATCCCTGACACCGGGCAGGTGATATTCCGGTATCGGTGCCTGATAATGGATGATAATTCTATGGGGGGCAGGATGACCGCGGTCCAGAGCAAATTTTTCCAATCCTTCAGCGGACCTGGAAGCAAAGGGAGATATGGCCAGACTGACCATTAAGGCAAGCCCCAGTAAGACATAGGCAACCTTTTTCGCTGATTTCGGCAAGGAGTTCTGATGCCTCCAACACTTTCGAGTTTTCTGTTCCGGCTTTTCCATCTGCTCCTGCTGCTCTTTCTGATGGAGGCTCCGGCAATTGAATGCATCTGGAGCCAAAACCTGAATGACAAACAGAAGGAGCACCGTCAACATCCCTTCAGCAACTCCCACTTTAACATGGGGTCCCACCATAGGGCCAAGAGTGGTGAAAAACTCTTCGATTCCGCATACGGAGAGCATACCGCAAACGGTCAGACTGGTAACCAGGAGAGTAAGCCAGGCCGAAAGAAAGGCACTAATGTAGCTGCCATATGGCTCGATGACGAAATTTTTCAGCAAAGAGTAAATATAGTAGCCTCCAAAGGTGCTGATACACACGATGGTTAAAAGATTAGGGCCAAGGGCCATGATCCCGCCATCCTGGAACAGAAAGACCTGAATAATATGTTCAAGAGTCATGACCGTGGTAGCCAGATACGGCCCCAGGACAATGGATGCAAAAACACCTCCCATAAAGTGGCAGGTAGACCCTCTCGTGACCTCAAAGCTGGCCAGTTCCAGGGCAAAGCTAAAAGCGCCCACAGCACTGGCCAGCAGAATTTCCCTGGTACCGACCCGCTTCCATACCTTCCGCAGACTATAAGCCAGGATTCCGGCAGATGCCAGGTCCATGATCAGGCAAAGGCTGTTACTATAAACTCCATCAGGTGCATGCACTGGTTATCGGGGACTCCTTTCTTTAATCAGATATGTTACAAGTATGCAACCAAGTTATCCTCTTCACCTGCCACTAAAGGGGGCCTCCCTTGCGGCAATTTTGAGCGGCAGTTTCTTTGAGACACATCCATATCATTATGCCATAAGGCATTCTGGCTTCAACAGAAAAGAATAATACAAGATTTTACCCGCACCTGATAAAAGAGTAACATTAGCGCCTTTAAAAGGATAACATTAGAGCTCTAAAAAATAAAGCAGGATTCGGGAAAAATGTCAGCTTATTCTGCGTTGCAGCGTAAACACCGATATAAAACGTTTCATACTTGAAATAGGCATTCCATAACTGAAATCCATCCCTTTTATATCAAGAGGATTTTTTTACATTCTCCCCTTTTTAAATAGAGCCAGAATGAACAATATCCAGATGTGAAACAGGCTAAAAACCCCATTGGTGCAAACTTGAAACGTAAATTCCCGATAATTTTAACTGGAAATTTTAGGGAGATGGGAGGAAGCTCCTCTATTTTAAACCCTTCCCCATAATGGCATAACGTGTGCATAGGGCCCCTTAGATTGGCATACTATGTGCAGAGCGCTAAATCCGGTATATTGGGTATTATACTAAGTATTATACTAAACTCGATTATAACCGCAAAGTAATAATTGAGCAAAGCTCCAAAGAGATTATTGAATAACTTAATCCGTGGTAAAAAAAAGCGTTTACATGGTCGTAAACAACTGGGCACCGTAGAGGGGGCGGCCCCTCTACGGCCACGGACTTATCTACGGATATTTTCGGACATATCTTAAAGCTATGCCGGATGTTCTCCTTATGTTTAGGAAGATAGAAGAGTAGTGTGGAGGGAGGAGATAATAAGCTCGTGAAATCAAAGATATTCACCCTGGGTCTGGAAATTACTCTCATTAGCTTGCTGTGTGCAATAGGGGGATTAGATGCACCAGAATATGTCCGATGTCATGAGGTTGGCGTTTGTGAATTCCTTGAGGTTTGTGGGAACTTAGGTGATACTCACAGACTGAGGGTATTAATGCAGATGCCTGTAAATCAAGCCCCAAAAAGTCTGGTTCGTTGTTTCGGGATTTACTGCGAAACCCTTTTCCAGGTTTTCCCCTTATCGAATGCTATTAAGAGAATCTATCTTATTATAAGTCGATATATCACCCCCTGTCAGAAGCCGTTGTTTTTTCTCCCCAGGATAAATAGCGAGATTTTAGTAAATACGGATTCTCTCTCTCCTCCAAAGGAAAGCAATCTGCCTTCAGAAACCCTTCGATTCATAACCATTTCTATCATCAGGTCTTGAGAGTCTCAACTGCACAATTGCATAAGAGAGTATCTTCCTCAAATATGAGGCAATTTTTGAAAAGTCGCAGTAATAAAGCAATAATAAGTGCAGTAACAGAACAATAGTAAGTAACGGAGCAGTAGTATAACATAGTTAAGGAAAATATAGAGACGCTTAAGGAAAGTTTAGAGTAGGAGTATTATCATTATGATTATAAAGAGGTTAGGAAAGGTAAAGTTAGGAAAG
Source organism: bacterium (assembly GCA_040752695.1). Lineage (GTDB taxonomy): Bacteria > SZUA-182 > SZUA-182 > DTGQ01 > DTGQ01 > DTGQ01. The sequence continues at coordinate 178 of JBFMGO010000095.1, read as the reverse complement.
ATGAAGCTAAGAAAGATGAAGCTGGGTAAGGAAGCGGTTACTGGAATTATTCTGGCAATAATAGTTATGGCAGTCGGGAGTGGAAACGGTCTGGCCGCAACCCAATACCCCAGCTATGACAATACGTTCATTACCTACACTCCACTGGTTACGCCTGTAAGGAACGAGCGGGGAGACG
>JBFMGO010000094.1:22113-24024 GCA_040752695.1 bacterium | reverse complement strand
TCCTGGGGAATTTACACAAAGTCAATGCTCATGCGATTTATGGTTTAATTCGTTCCAGACAATCTCAGCCTTGCGACTTTCAGCAACTTAAACGGGCTGCTTGAGATAAAACTTTTAACTGTCGAGTGATGAACATTTTGGGAGGAAACACTATGACATCACTTATCGTTGAGGATGACTTCATAACCCGTCGTATCTTAAAAGATATCCTTTCTCCGTATGGCACCTGTGATGTCGCCGTTGATGGTGAAGAAGCGGTTCATGCCTTTCGATTAGCCTGGGAAGAGGATAATCCGTATGACTTGATCTGTATGGATATCATGATGCCCAAAATGGATGGCCACGAGGCACTCAGTCAGATCCGCGAGTTCGAAAAGCTGCTGAGTATCAGAGGCTCAATGGAAACAAAGGTCATCATGATTACAGCCCTCAGTGATCCCAAAAATGTAATCCGGGCATTGGCCAAAGAAGGAGCTGCCGCCTACATCACGAAACCTATCAACAAACAAAAACTGCTGAATGAAATAACCGACCTGGGATTGATACCAGCAGTGCAAAAATGAAAAACGGCTCCTGGCAGCCTGTCAGGTCCCAATTCCTGGCAGTCTGCTGTCAGGCCCCAACTCCTGCGTACGTCTTTGTTCAGGCTGCAAAAACTGAATCTGGCATTGAAGTGGTAACGCATGGTCGGATATTTTATGCAGTATAAATTGTATAAATTTTATTAACCGGGGAGGGTACAGTCTATACCTGCCAATCTTCTTTATTTTTCAATAAGTTTTACCCTCCATTCCTACACCTTTCATACATACTGTGCGTCTTGATGGTTTTCTCATCGCCGAATTCCAGGGAGTGAACACATCGTATCCCCCTTTTTTTCCCAGCCTGCCACTCTCCTCATTTTTCAGGTGATTTTTTCATCTCGGCCTTTCGTATCATTACCTCAGAAAAGATGGGTATATCCGTCAAGATACTATATAAAGAAATTTCTTTATGAGTGGCATATACTTTGCAACTATCAAAAGGCAAACTGCTAAGTAAAAAATGCAGGATGACTGAAAGCCATACAAGAGCCATCCGGCAGACACTTTTTCAAGGGGGGGATATGCGAGTAACCAGCATCATGGTGACCGTTTTTGGCATCATGATGGTTTTCTGGCCTGTCTGCGGCAGGGCCTATTATGGTTCTTACGGAGGATATGCCAGCTATGCCTCGCCATACAGAAGCTATGGATATCCTTATTCCTTTTCTACAGGAGGAGGCGGGTATTACGGCCTTGGAACCGGTGGATTATACAACTTGTATGGCCTTGGGGGATTAGGATTATCTGTCCTGGGCTTATACGGCTCAGGATTATACAGCTCGAGATTGTATAGCCTTGGACTATACGGCTCAGGATTGTATGGTTTGGGCCTATACGGCTCAGGCTTATATGGTCTGGGAGCCCTTGGGCTCTATGGCCTGGGAGGGCTGAATAGTTTGCAAGTCCAGTCGAATCCTTTCGGATCTTCTGGATCAAACGGGTTACGTGCCTACGGGCTTCAGCTTCTGGCGAGTGGAGGAATGGGAAATCTGGGGTGGCAATCCCTGCTTCTGGCTGCCATGTTCTCCTCTCCGGAACCGGAAGTTGCAGGCTCAGCCGCAAGTACGGCTACAGCGGCACCGTGAGCGCTGCTGATGCATCCTGCACACTGGGATGCAAAGCGTCACCAGTCAGGGCATACAAGAAGGAATGCGAGTGCTTGAGAAGATCTGTGAGCGAGTGTTTGAGAAGGCGAGTGGTTACCTGATGAATGCAAGCGAGTACCTGATAAATGCGAGCGAGTGCCAAAGAGATGTATTCGGGGGGAGATGTACGGGGGGGAGATGTTCGTGGGGGAGATGTACAGGGGGAGATGTTCGGGAGAGAT
>JBFMGO010000094.1:0-22103 GCA_040752695.1 bacterium | reverse complement strand
CCCCCCCCCCCCCCCCCCCCCCCCCCCCCCCCCCCCCCCCCCCCCCCCCCCCCCCCCCCCCCCCCCCCCCCCCCCCCCCCCCCCCCCCCCCCCCCCCCCCATGTTCGGGAGAGATTGAATTTTGGTTAATTAGGACATAAAGATTGTGTTAGGGGTAGACAAAATAAATCATGTTAGGGGTAGATTAAGTAATGATGGGGATCGGGGACCGGTATGAAACTCCCCCCCAACTGGTTCCTGGTTCCTGGGGGGGTTGCATCCATGTTTTGGCATTTAGGCTTCAGCACCGGATGCAATCCCTCCTCATTTTTGCTCTTATCGTCAGTGTGGAAGTGGAAGTGCAGAGGAAGTGGAAGTGCAGAGAATGGATATAATGCTGAATAAACGTTAGTGTGGAAGCGGAAAAGGGGAGGACTTCAGTGCTGACTATCGGCAGAAAGACTCTGGTATATATACGCACTTTTTTAGTAATCGGCATACTGATAGTTACTTTTTCTTCACCTGGGAGTTGCTATTACAGTCTTTATGGGGGAGGATATTACGGCAGTTACGGGAGTGGGCTATATGGTCTCGGCTGGTACGGCCAGAGCGGCGTGTACCCTGGGTTCTATGGAGGATATAGCCTCGGGCTCTATGGATTATCCGGATTGAGTGGATTAGGCAGTTTATACGGCGGACCTTACGGGTTGAGTGGATTATACGGGTTGAGCGGACTCTACGGATCGGGTGGACTCTACGGGTTGAGTGGATTATACGGATTGAGCGGACTCTACGGATCGGGTGGAATGTACGGACTGGGTGGCCTTTTCATGCTGCAGGATCAATCTGAATTACTGGGCTGGACTTCCCTGTTGAAACAGTTATCTTCTTCTGGTACGACTACTGCCGTTTCCCAATAAGGCATCGAGGTGAGAGTGAAGCAGCTCTCCTTTGGTGATAGCAATCCTGGATACAACAAAAAACCCTCTCCTTCGAAAACCGAAGGAGAGGGTTTTTTTTACGAGGATTACCAGTAATAAAATTACAGGCTTTGCTTTACTTTGCTTAAAACGAATAATTTATTGACATCATTTTCAGTTATTATTAATATTAGGAGAAAATACCAGGGATAAATCTCATAAATTGATCGGCTTATTGTTATGAACCTTTCCCGATGCATATCGCTCCCCTTTTTATAAAGGGGGCTGGGGGGATTTTTAACAAGAGAATACACCTTATTCCCTCTTTTGTAAAAAGGGGAGAGAGGGGATTTTCAACATGGCGATTCTCTTTTGGGAAAGGTTAATTGATCATCTTGTTGCCCGGCAGGTATTTCAAAAGAGGCGGTTGGCAACAAACTTGATAAGCAGTAAGTCAAGAACCACGAAAACCTTTTTTAACCATTTATCAAATAAGGGGCTGCACCATGAATAATGTGAGTAATGAACAGGAAAGAAACTATTCCATGAAAAATCCTGTAACCTATATCAAAAAGATCATCAGTGATCCGGTCCCATTTTTATTTTTCGGCTCTCTTATTGGTTTAAAGGTCTATCATTTTATCGGTAAAATTGATATCACTACCAGTTTCGTCAGTGTCATGTATGGAATTGATCAAAGCTTTACCGGTATCAAGGCAATTCTTTTCTCCCGTCCTGTCCTGGATTTCATGTATACGATTGCTGCTATCTTGTTTGATCTGCTTATCGTTTTCACCTATCTGATCCGGGTCAAACCAGTTAGTGATAAAGGGAAGGCGCAAGGGTTTTGGGAGAGGTGGTTCCCCATCATTACCGTTCTTATCCCTATGGTTTCTTTTACCTATCTGCTCTATTATCCTATTCCCATAGAGAGTGATTTCCTGTTCCGGAATCTTTATCAATCTCCATCGTTTGTACACACGGTTGGAATAGCAGGCTTTGTGCTTTCCCTTATTGGATGTACACTCAGTTGTATCGTCCTGTGGAGACTAAAGAATTCCTTCAGCCTCATGGTCGAAGTCAGGCAACTTGTAACTACCGGATTTTATAAGTATATGCGGCATCCGCTCTACTTTGCTGAGTTGACCCATGCTCTTGGAACGACCTTACTTCTCCTCAATTCTGCAACCCTTTTTATCTATATTCTTTTCTTTACCCTGGAAGCGATCAGAGCGAAATTTGAGGAAAGAAAGTTTTTGGTGGTTTTACCCGAATATGCTGATTATAAGGCAAGAACCGGCTTCTTGTTTCCCAAATTCCGGGGTGCACCGCAAAGATCCTTTTAGATTTTCCTTTAAGAGACGGTCAACCTTCGCTGTGTTTATTATCGTTTGGTGCTACTACGGCTTAGATTTTCCTTTAAGAGACGGTCAACCTTCGCTGTGTTTATTATCGTTTGGTGCTACTACGGCTGTGTTTCTATCGTAGGTGCCATGTTTGAGGTACTTGGTAAGGTCTGTGTTTATTGCCATAAGTGCCGCGTTTTTTACGGTGGCTGTCATGTTTGCTGCCGAGGTTGATATGTTTTTGGGTTGTGGTTGTTGACTTCGGGAGGGATTTTTAAGCCAATTGGCAGGAGTGCTGACCCCTGGCTTTTCCTCCCTTAGGAGAGCACAGGAAAGGCGGGAGGTTTCCCCTTACTTGATGAACATTGCCTCTCATGGGGAAGAGAGGCCGGGCGGGGTTGCTTTACGATAAACCGGAATATCAGTCCGGATACCAGACCGGGGACCAAACTGGACCGGAAGAAGGAAGGGAATGGGAATGATCGCTTATTTGGAAAACATTTTTAATTTTTGCCTGGAGAATTGGAGTATTATTGTTCCGCTGGTATTTTTTTCTCTCTATATCTACTGGGTATCCCCGGAAGATGGCAGAAACTGGATAAAGAATTATCCCCTCCCCATTATATTCTTCCTGGTCATGCTCATTCGAGGTCTGGTGCCTACCATTTTCAGCCTGAAGGCGCAAGCGCACGTTACTCTTCCTTCGATCCTTGGCCTGGTCAATAGCATTTTTGTATCCATTTTTATGGGAATCGTCGTCTTCAGCTATATTATCCGGTCTACGCCCAAGAAGCAAGCGCAGGGAGTATTGGAAAGATTCTATCCGGTCTTTGTGGTGGGGTTCCATCTGATCGGCACTTCGATTCTGTCTACCAACACTAAAAGTAACTACGTGCCGACCGTTTATCTCATAGGATTGATCTTTTGTGTTGTCGGAATCACGTTGAACATCGCTTCCTTGTGGCAGCTCAAAAATTCCTTCAGCGTTATGGTCGAAGTGCGCAAGCTGATTAATACCGGAGCATACCGGTTCATCCGCCATCCCCTTTATACTGGTGAGTTGACTCATCTATTGGGGGTCTGTATGCTCTTTAATAATCGATTTTCCTACAGCTTCTTTATCGTAGTCTCAATCATGCAGCTTTCGCGGGCAAAACTGGAAGAGCGCAAGCTATCGATGCATCTTCCTGAATACCGGGTCTACAAGCAAAATACCGGCTTTATCTTTCCCCGTCTGGGAACTCTCTGGGCTCAGCGCAAGGGGAGGGAAGGGCTGGTTTAGACCACACAATCAGCGTGATTATCCCAAGAAGATTCTTCAAAGAAATTTCGCAAAAAGACTCTCTACAAAATCGGGAACCGGGGGAGGAAGCTCCTAATCCACTCTTTCGTAGACAATGGCTGTATCCGTTTCCCTGGCTGGCTGCCAAAAGGGACTGATTTGCAGCCATGGGGCCATGAGGCTTATTTCCATTGATCGTTTGTAGAGGATAATGGCTTCGATGCGGTATTTTGCCGTCAGTTCGGCAAAGTACCTCGGATCGTTGAGTCTTTTGAGATTATCGAGAAAATCACCATATACCTCCCACCTGCCATCCAGAGCCACCTGTTTTGGGGGGTACATCTGCCAGAGCAGGTAGCCTCCGATATCAGAGCTGTTAAAGATGTTCCCTGCCAGGTTTCTGCCCTTCAGGTAGTCAACGGCCTCTTTCGGATAGCTATCGGATATGCCGAATCCGAAGGTTCGCAGGTAATGCAGCCTGTGATACAGTCCGTTATCGGCAATAAATACGCACGTCCAGAGAGACAGGGCAATGAGCGGGACGCCGGCCACGGGAGAAACTGGCCAGGTGGCAGGGAAGAATTTTTTCTTCTGACAGAAATCGAGAATACCATGAATGTTCCGGATGGTCATGGGAGTGGCTACAATCGCAAACAGGGGCACGTTCCTGATAGCCAGAAGCGAAAGGTAAAAAAATGCTCCGCAGGGAAGCAGGTGAGCCAGGCGAAGACGCTTGATTTGCAGGACCAGGGCAAGAGCAGAGAGGGGAAGAAAGATTTTATAGATCACGCATGGGTCAGGGAATGGTGCCTGCTTGATCGAAAGGGGAGAAACCAGTTCTGTGAGCATGGAAAAAATCATGGGCTTGGTTTTCAGTTCGCCGAAGATTTTATAAGGGTAGAGAATGCCGTCAAATCCGTTGGCATTGATGAGGAGTGCAAATAAGGTCAGGCCGGACAGGAGTCCTTTTTGCCGCCATTCACCCGGTCTTGCCTCTATTGCCGGGACAAAAGGTATATGCCTGTTGAGCAGGGTCTGAACCAGATCTCCCAGAAGGTAAAGCCCAAGAAAAGCTATCCCCAGGACGTGCAGGCCGTGCATGTTAACCCACAGAGCCTGCGCGACCGGAATCACGATCAGGGATAAGCGGGGATGCTTTGAAAAGTTTTCCGCACCGTAGACAAAAAGAGCCAGAAAAAGGAAGGTAAAAATTTCAGGCCGCAGGAGAAACCTCTGAAAGGCCATGAATAAAGCTGCAAGGCAGATGACCACAGAAACGTGGTAATATTCTTTCCGATAGATGGTCAGAAATAAAAGACCGAAGGTAAGGCCGATTACCAGAATACGCAAGACAATGCCGCCGCCTGCCCCTCCGAGCGTGTACGAAAGATACAGCAGCACCTGAAACAGCCAGTGCGAGTCAACCCACTTGTTCCCCTGAGCTATATAAGAAAACATATCCTGCCTGGGGATAGATCTATGGGAGCAAATATATTCGCCGGCTTTCAGATGCCAGCCAACGTCAAAGTTAACGATTTTAAATAAGCCAAGCAGGATAACTACCAGGAAGAAAGACAGAATTGCCAGATATCGTAAGGTCCGTTTCATAAGCTGATACCTTTCATAAAAAACGGCATATCGTTGAAAAACAGCTCTGTCGTTCGAAGCCTCCATAAAATTTTCCAATACTGCATAAATTTTACCCCCCTCTTCAATCATTGGACAATGAAAGCCGGAAAGTGGCCGCGTATCCCTTCAAGAGGTAATTTTTATACTATGTTGCGGTACCTTATTAAGGTCCGTGAAAGAAAAAGAGTTTCCGTAAGGGACAGACTGCACCGATCACCGGATAGACCGAAAATCTGCCGGAAATTTTTCAGATATCCATTCGATCCAGAGCCAGCCTGTATCTATCTTCAAAAAAACAACATTGGCATCAACTATGCTAACCATAAGAAGAGCAAGGGGTAGGGCTCTTTTTTCCGGGGGCCCTTAAGATTAACTTTTACAGTCACTATTCTTGAAAAAAACTATGCCATCAGGAAAGAATTTAAGCATTATCATGGCTGCTTTGTCAAATACAAAGTGGCGAGGCGATCAGCCAAAATTCGTTTTATGTATTCTTGGGTCTTTCTGCCTCTTTTTGTATCCGGTAAGATGCCGGGCTCTTTTTCTTCTCCCTGTACCGGGGGCAATTGTGCCTTTTGCATTCCGGTCCTTAGATGTTGGCGCGTTTGCTCCGAACGAGGTTATCTTCAGGGTGAGAGCAGGAGTCAGTCAGGCACAGGTCTCGCGGCTTCTGGCCAGCCAGGGGATCAGAGGAGTCGAAGCGAATATCAGAACAGGCTTTCAACGTGCAGTGCTTCCCGTCAACAATGCACTGGAAGTCGCTGCGCTTCTGAGACAGGATCCTGCCATTGAGTACGCAGAGCCCAATTATCTGGCCAGGGCCGAATTGGTTCCGAACGATCCTTACTATATTTACCAATGGAACTTCCCCATGATCAATATGGAACTGGCCTGGGATCTTTCCAATGGAAGCGGTGTTACGGTGGCCGTAATCGATACCGGTGTAGCTTTTGAAAATAATGGGATTTATGTCAGGGCCCCGGACTTTGCGGGCACACTCTTTAAGCCAGGCTGGGATTTCGTCAATGACGATGGCTATTCGGACGATGATAACGGACATGGCACTCACATAGCGGGCACTATTGCCCAGACCACCAATAATCTTCTGGGTGTAGCCGGAATCGCCTATGGATGTACCATCATGCCGATCAAGGTGCTGGACAGCTCAAGCAATGGTCTTTTCAGTGATATTGCCGACGGGATTTACTATGCGGTCAATAATGGTATTAAAATCATTAACATGAGTTTTGGTACGTATACCGCATCTGCGACGCTCCAGGACGCGGTTAATTATGCTTACCTGAATGGGGTGAGTATCATTACCTCTGCGGGAAACAATGCCACCAGCATTCCCCACTATCCTTCGTCGTATCCCACCTGCGTGTGTGTCAGCGCGGTTCGATACGACAGGACCCGTCCATTTTATTCCAACTATGGACCGGATGTGGATATCTGTGCTCCGGGTGGCGATCTTTCCGTTGACCAGAACCAGGACGGACACCAGGACGGCATCTGTCAGCAGACTCATGACGGAACAGTCTTTACGCAGTTCAATTACGCACTCTATCAGGGAACTTCCTGTGCCGCTGCCCATGCTTCGGGTGTGGCTGCTCTGGTTCAATCTGTGGCTGGGAATACTTTAAGTCCCGATGCCTTGAAAACCACCCTGGAAGCCACGGCTATAGATCTTGGAACTGCGGGCTGGGATGAGGACTTCGGCTGGGGGCTGATCGATGCACTGGCAGCAGTGCAATCGGTTTTGCCTGTAGCAGCAGTGGCGGGTGGCCTGGTGCCCCTGGCATTGGCTGCGGATCCTGTTCTGAATTCGACGCTTCTTCGTTTATCTCAGCCGGATCCTTTGGCTGTTTTTTTCGGAATCGACCCGTCCAGTGCGATTCTGGCTGAATTGGCGGGCCCTTTTCCCTTGTTCGGGAGCAATTTTCAGCAGCCGTCGCTTTTTACGGGTTTGAATCCGTTATCAACGTTCGCAAATCCATGGTCTTTTGGTACGAACTCATTGCTTCTGAGTTCGAACCCATGGTCTGTGTTCATGAATCCATGGTCTTTCGGTACGAACTCGTTGTCGCTGAGTTCGAATCAACGGTCTTTGGTTACGTACCCGTGGTCTCTGAGTATGAATCCACTATCATGGTCTGTGGGAACGAATCTACTGTCGCTGGTTGCCAATCCGTTATCGATGGGTCCATTGTCAATGATTCAATTCCCCTATTATTACTATTCGGGATCCTGAAAGTGGGTAAAGAAGAGAGGAGTACATATTATGGGAACAACTCCATTGACAAACTATGCCGGAATCTTTGTTTGTCGATGATCAAAAAGTAAGGAGGTGGTTGTTTATCGGGAGTAAATCAATTGTCGTGTGCATTTCATGCATTTAATTCAATCGTTAACCACTTATTCATTACGTGCTAGGAGGGGGAGAGAGAGGGAGTTGGTATCATGCGGTTCTCTAAGGTTAAGGTAGCGATTACACTTTCATTTTTGTTTTTTGCTCTCATGAGTATGTCTGCACAAAAAGCAGATGCCTACTATGGAATGGGTTTGGGAAGCTTATATGGTGGTCTCTATGGTGGCGGCTACGGGCTGTATGGCGGTCTGTATGGCGGCTATGGTATGTATGGCGGCTTATACGGCATGGGCATGTATGGCGGCCTCTACGGCATGGGCATGTATGGCGGCTTATACGGCATGGGCATGTATGGCGGTCTGTATGGCGGCTATGGTATGTATGGCGGCTTATACGGCATGGGCCTGTATGGCGGCCTCTACGGCATGGGCCTGTATGGCGGTTTATACGGCAGCAGCCTGTATGGTTATGGTGGTTTGAGATATGGTCTTGCTGAACAAGCCGGGACATGGGAAGGTCTGTGGTCTTCAGGGCTTGTTTCCGGACCGATGACTCTCAATATCGTTGTGGATCCCGTCCTCGGAGGACTGGCCGGATACGTTCAACTTTTGGGCAATCCCACGCTGGGCAGTCTGGTGGATGTCACCGGTACCTCTCTTAATAACCAGATCATTCTCTCCGGCTCCGGTATCGGCCTTGGCGGCATGACCTTCACTATTGATATTACGGGTACCTTGACCTCTACTACGGCCATGACCGGTACCTACACCTTGATCAACAGTTCTTCACTTGTTGAAACTGGTAGTTTCCAACTCGGCCTGCTTACTCCTGTTATCTAAACAATAACTTTTTCAGGTTGAGATGCTTTACCGGGAGGGTAGTCCCCAAGAAAGTAAAGAAGGGTTACCCTCCCGTCTAACGAGAGGTTTTAGTGTAGGGTTCTGAGAGATTTGGGTTCTGTATGCACTAATGCATGCAGTGCCTGATGTTAAGGAAAGGATGTAAGATGAAGGAAGATTTTGGAAAATTATGGTTAAAAGCCTGCTTATCCTACCTCTTGATATTCTGCTTGATTATTGCCCTTTCCAGGCCAAGTGAAGGCTACTATGGTTCCTATGGTGGCCTGTATGGCGGTGGTCTGTATGGCAGTATGTATGGCGGTATGTATGGCGGCTTATACGGCATGGGCATGTATGGCGGTTTATATGGCGGCCTGGGCGGTATGTATGGCGGCTTATACGGCATGGGCATGTATGGCGGCCTCTACGGCATGGGCATGTATGGCGGCTTATACGGCATGGGCATGTATGGCGGTTTATATGGCGGTTTATATGGCGGCCTGGGCGGAATGTACGGTCTTGGTGGATATAACCGCGGCATAATCTATAGCGGTCTGGGCGGTCTGTATGGCGGCGGAATGTATGGCGGCCTCTATGGCGGAATGTATGGCGGTCTTTACGGTGGCCTGGGCATGATGGGCATGATGGGTGGCCTGAGTGGCTTGAGCGGTCTGGGAGGACTGGGAGATCTGGGAAGCCTGCTGGGCGGACTTACTACCACTACCACCACCACTACTACTCCTGCTGTGGTTCCGGCAGCACCTGCTGCGCCTGCACCTGCGGCTACAGTTATTGCTGCTGAGCAGGCCGGAGCATGGACAGGAACCTGGTATCTGGGTTTTCTGTTTGCTGACATGACCTTGACCCTGGTTGAAGATCCTTTGACCGGATTCCTCAACGGAACGGCAACCCTGTTTGGAAATGCCTCTGTCCCAACACCGGTTACGGTCTATGGTACCTCTACTCCTTATTCTGTCAGCCTCAGTGGAATTACTGCTGCTGGTCTTTATGCTCTGCAGATTAATGGAACCTTGACCAGTCCTACAACCATGACCGGAACGTGGAGTATCGTAAGTGTAGCCACCGGTATTGTAGTTAAGGCTCTGGGAGTTCTCCAGACAGGAAGCTTTGATCTTACCCTGACTACTGTTGCTACCATTCCTGCGCCGGTTGTCGTTCCTACGGTTGTCGCTCCTACAGTTGTCGCTCCTACGGTTGTTGCTCCTGTAGTACCTACGGTTGCTGCTCCAATAGTACCTACGGTTATAGCTCCTCCAGTCGTTCCTACGGTTGTCGCTCCAGTCGTTCCTACGGTTATCGCTCCAATAGTGCCTACAGTTGTTGCTCCTCCGGTCGTACCTACGATTGTGATTCCTGTTGTACCTACAGTTGCTGCTCCTGTTGTACCTACGGTTGCTGCTCCAGTTGTTGCTCCTACACTCATTGCTCCGACGGTTGCTGCTCCTACAGCTCTCGTTCCTGCTCCTGTTGTTCCTACGGCTACAGCGGTGCCGGCGGTAATCTCTGGTCTGTATTTCCTCCTGTTCTAGCAGTGAGGATGATAATTATTGTATAACATGGATCTCCTTTTCAAAATGACTGATTGTTTTATTCAAAGTGGAGTATAGTAAAGCTGATTCTCACTATCCTTTGAGCTACTGTGCAAAACCAAGGGGGAGAGAGAAGGAGTTTAAATATGCGTTTCTCTAAGGTTAAAGTACTGATTACAATCTTATTACTTACGCTTGCTCTTGTTAATACACCCGCGAAAAAAGCGGATGCCTACTATGGATTGGGTTTGGGAAGTTTATATGGAGGTCTGGGGCTCTACGGCGGTCTGTACGGCGGCTACGGCCTCTACGGCGGGCTGTACGGCGGTCTGGGGCTCTACGGCGGGCTGTATGGCGGCTACGGCCTCTACGGCGGTCTGTACGGCGGTCTGGGGCTCTATGGCGGGCTGTACGGCGGTCTGGGGCTCTATGGCGGGCTGTACGGCGGTCTGGGGCTTTACGGCGGACTGTACGGCGGTCTGGGGCTCTACGGCGGGCTCTACGGTCTTGGTGGACTCTATGGCCTTGGCGGGCTCTACGGCATGGGTGATTTGAGTACGATAGCGCTCTTATCAGCTTTGTCTGGCTCGCTGCTTGGTGGGACAACCACAGCACCAGCGGTTGCTGAGCAGGCAGGGACCTGGAATGGTACCTGGTCTTCAGGACTGGTTGCCGGGCCAATGACTCTCAACCTTATCGTGGATCCTGTCCTTGGAGGGCTGGCTGGATACGTTCAACTTTTGGGTAATCCCTTCCTGGGCACCCTGGTGGATGTTACCGGAACAGCTCTGAACAACCAGCTCATTATTTCAGGTTCTGGTCTTGGCCTTGGCAGTACGACCTATACCATTGATATAGTGGCAACTCTGACCTCTACGACTACGATGACCGGTACGTACACTTTGATCAACAGCAGTTCGATCAAAGAAACAGGCAGCTTTAACCTTAGCTTACTTACACCTGTTATTTAGAGAAGAAGGTTTTTTATAAGGCTTACGTTACATGTCGCGTGGAGGAGATATGGTCTTCTCTTGTAGGGAAACTGAAAAAGAGAAGGCCACTCTCCCTGCTTTGTAAACCCGGGCTTTCACAAGCTCTTGAGATTTTTAAGCAATGCATAAGAGTATTTCATGCAAAGAAGGTATCGTTTGATGAAGACAAATTTTGGAAAATTATCGACCGGTTTATCGTTCCTGTTAGTATTCTGCCTGATGATCACTCTCTCCACCCCAAGTGAAGGATATTACAGCTCTTATGGCAGCAGCCTCTACGGTATGAGCAGCCTGTATGGCGGCGGTCTGTATGGTAGCAGCCTCTACGGTATGGGCGGCATGTACGGCGGCCTTTATGGCAGCAGCATGTATGGTGGTCTGGGCGGTCTGTATGGCGGCCTGTATGGCAGCAGCTATGGTATGGGCGGCCTTTATGGCAGCAGCCTCTACGGTATGGGCGGCCTGTATGGCGGCATGTACGGTATGAGCAGCCTGTATGGCGGCGGTCTGTATGGTAGCAGACTCTACGGTATGGGTGGCCTGTATGGCGGCATGTACGGTGGCCTTTATGGCAGCAGTATGTATGGTGGTATGGGCGGTCTGTACGGCAGCAGTATGTATGGTGGTATGGGCGGCCTGTATGGCGGTCTTGGCGGTCTGTACGGCGGCGGCCTTTACAGTGGCCTGGGCGGTTTCGGTGGCTTAGGATATGGTCTTGCAGAGCAGGCTGGAACCTGGACTGGTATATGGTCTTCAGGACTGGTCTCCGGGCCTATGACTCTCAATATCATTGTAGATCCTGTCCTTGGAGGGCTGGCTGGATACGTTCAACTTTTGGGTAACCCCTTCCTGGGCACCCTGGTAGATGTTACCGGAACAGCTCTGAACAACCAGCTCATTATCTCCGGCTCTGGTCTTGGCCTTGGCAGTACGACCTATACCATTGATATCGTGGCAACTCTGACTTCTACGACCACGATGACTGGAACCTATACTTTGATCAACAGCAGTTCGATCAAAGAAACCGGCAGCTTTAACCTTACCCTGTCTACACCTGTTGTTTAAAGGATAAGGCATCGTAAGGCTGAAGGAGTTATAGGATAACGGGCTTAAGGTGACCTTCTTTTGAAGAAACGTAAAAAAGAGAAGGTCACCCTCTTTGCCTTTTATCCAAAGGAGCTTTTACGAGTTCTTGAGAATGTTAAGCAATGCGCGTCAAAGTGCATTTTATGTAAAGAAGGTATCGTCTTATGAAGAAGAATATTGGAAAATTATGGACTTGTTTATCGTGTCTCTTAGTCTTTTGCCTGATGATCACTCTCGCCAAGCCAAGTGAAGGATATTACGGCTCTTATGGTGGCGGTTTCTCCAGTCTTTCGAGTCTCTTAGGGAGTAGATCCTATGGTCTTGGCTCCTATGGTCTGGGTAGTGGTCTGTTCGGAAGTATGTATGGCGGTGGATTGTATGGTGGTATGTATAGCGGCATGGGAAGAACCTATGGTTTAGGCGGGCTGTATGGCGGCGGGCTGTATGGCGGCAGCCTGTATGGTGGCAGCCTCTACGGTATGGGCGGGCTGTATGGCGGCGGGCTGTATGGCAGCAGCCTGTATGGCGGCCTGGGTGGAATGTATTCCGGTCTGGGTGGCCTGTATGGCGGCCTGCGTGGAATATACGGCGGCAGCATGTATAGCGGACTGGGTGGAATGTACAGCAGTCTGGGCAGGCCGACTGGCTTTGGAAACCTGGGAGGTCTGCTTTCTTTTGCTTCTACCGAACAGGCCGGGGCTTGGACCGGAACCTGGCATCTTGGCTTTCTGTTTGCTGATATGACGCTGACCCTGGTCGAGAATCCTATAACCGGATTCCTCAGTGGAACGGCAACCCTCTTTGGAAACGCTCTTATCCCGGCAGCGATTACGGTTTATGGCACCTCTACTGCCTATTCAGTCAGTGTCAGTGGAATCGATCCTTTGGGTAAATATGCTCTGCAGATCAATGGAACCCTGACCAGTCCTACAACCATGACCGGTACCTGGAATATCGCGGTTGTAGCTACCGGCGCTGTAGCTACCGCCCTGGGAGTTACTCAGGCAGGAAGTTTTGATCTTACCCTGGCTGTTGCTCCTACCATTGCTGCTCCGGCTGTAGCACCTGCGGTTGTTGCTCCTACGGTTGTTGCTCCTACGGTTGTCGCTCCAGTCGTACCCACGGTGCCTCTCGTACCTACGGTTATCGCTCCTGTCGTACCCACGGTACCAGTTGTACCTACGGTTGTTGTTCCTCCGCTTGTACCTACGGTTGTCGCTCCTGTCGTACCCACGGTACCAGTTGTACCTACGGTTGTTGTTCCTCCGCCTGTACCTACGGTCGTAACTCCTGTTGTACCTACGATTGCCGCTCCAGTTGTACCTACGGTTGTCGCTCCTGTTGTTGCTCCTACAATCGTTGCTCCTACGGTTGCTGCACCTACAGCTCTCGTTCCTGCTCCTGTTGTTCCTACGGCTACAGCGGTGCCGGCGGTAATCTCTGGTCTGTATTTCCTCCTGTTCTAGGAGGGCGAGAACTGGACTTTTTATAAAAGGTGTAAATCTCCTTTTAACTGGATTGCTTAGCTCGTATAAGGGGATCAGCCTAAAGAAGGCTGATCCCCTTTTTAATGGCTGCAATCGACAGATGCCATCAATCGGGGGGGGGCTGCAAGCATCTGAAGCTTCAAGCAACTCAATTACCTGATCGATCATCCGGCCAGTCTGCAAAACCTAATGCCCGATCCAGGCAATCCGCCTCTCACCTGCGTCCCTGTTCAATTCCAGGCAATCCGCCTTCCACCTGCATCGCTGTTCAAAAATTAACCAAAGCTCCCTGCTGAAAAAGGACACCTAACCTGCTGGCCGGTAAGGAAAGAGGACAGCATTTCCTTTCACATCAGTTTGTTTTCCTCTCCATTTTCTTGTTTAGGTGAAGAATCGCTTTTGGTACAGGATATGCACCACAGAGCAAACAAACAGCCCTGACAACAAAGTGTACATGTATCTCATTATGTGAAGGAGGGAATTGTTCATCATGTTTCAACGCGACCGACTGCTTGGTTTTCTTTTTACTATGCTATCTCTCATTATTCTTATCGGAGGGACAGCTCTCTGGAGCAGTCCTGCTCATGCACTTTTTTCGACTCATGCGAATAAAGGTGAAAAAGGGTTGACCGGCGGTTATACCAGGAGAGGAGAAAACATTCGCCGAGTTACCCCTCAAGAACTTCAAAAGGATAAGACATGGAAATCTTTTCTGGCTCAAAATGGAGAAAAATGGAGGATCCTGCGGGATGAAACTGCACATTATCTTCGGGTAGACAATACGGACCCTTCAGAGAATGCCGCCAGGAAATTGAACAATCAGACGGATTTTGCCGAAGAGGCGAAAAAATTCATACAGGAAAACGAATCGGTCTTCGGCGTAAGCAGCGAGAATTTCCGGCAGGAGGAAGTCTACCAAAGAGGAGGAATCTGGTCTGTACGGTTCATGCAGTACGTTCAGGATGTCCCAGTGTATGGGAGCAGTTTGATTTTCCGCTACCACAAATCCGGCAAGCTCCTGAATTTTGGCGGAACATTTTATCCGGGAATAGTCATTGATACGACAGCATCTTTAGGAAGCCAGACAGCACTGGACATTGCAGCGGGTGATCTCGGCCTTTCGTCGGATTCTTTCACCGGCAGTGATCTCCGGCTGGTTATCTACCCGAGCACGGAGGAGGACAATCAGAATACTTCCTACAGGCTGTGCTGGGAGGTCAACCTGACCTCCAGGACTCAAAGGAAGGGGTGGAGGTATTTGATTGACGCTCATGACAAAACCGTTGTCGAAGGCTACGATCGGGCGCGCTACGCGGTTTCTGGAAAAGTTCAAGGGCTGATCTTTCCCAAATATCCCAATCAGACAATTCAGGTTCCCTTTCCAAATCTGAAGATCATGCTTTTAGATAAGACCAATCCCCTGATGTACGAGGATCTCGGCTCCGATCCGGGCTGGTCCGGCACATCACTGTTTGGCTGGGGATACGGCACGCCGCAGCCGGAGAACAATGAAACCTGGGCAGATCCGGCCTCTGGCCACACAGGATCCAAGGTTTACGGGTATAACCTTCAGGGCAGCTACCCCAATAACATGCCCAACCGGGAATACCTGAGCACTCCGGCTATGAGCAAAGCCGGCGAAGGGGGGAAAATCGTGCTCAGATTCTGGCGATGGCTTGGAGTCGAAGGGTCGGATTCGGACAGAGCCACTATTGAAGTCAGCGACTTTCCAGGCACCTGGCGTGAAGTCTGGTCAAATCCGAAAGACCCGATCTACGATGGAACATGGAAACTGATCTCTTACGATCTGTCATCTTTGTTGACCAGTAGCCAGAATACCCTCTCTATCCGATGGGGGCTTGGAACGACCAACAGTTACTATAACTACTGCGGGTGGAACCTGGACGATATCGGTGTCTATCAGGGGAACCAGTCAGTGACGAACGTGAATGGAAGTTTCACCTTTACTGATGAGGCACAGAGCAATATTCTTGATATTAACCTCAAGGGGACCTATTTTCAGATACGAACCACGATGGGGGAAGGACTGGTTTATACCAGCGGTAATGTCAACCGAAACAGCCAGGACATCACCATTAACCTCAAGCC
Organism: bacterium; assembly: GCA_040752695.1. Lineage (GTDB taxonomy): Bacteria > SZUA-182 > SZUA-182 > DTGQ01 > DTGQ01 > DTGQ01. Next base: position 6,516 of record JBFMGO010000094.1, on the reverse strand, counting down.
CGCCAGCGACTACAGTGTTCAGACTGATACCGGAGTGATCAGCGCCTCAGCGGACATCGATGAGTTGAATGCCTATTATCACTCTAATCGTCTTATCGAGTACCTTCGAACAATTGATCCGAACTTTCCTGTGAAAAATGCATCTTCCTTTCCCATTTCCGTAACGGTTCATAATACAGCGGAGAGCACGAATTCCTACTGGCTCGAAGGTGACGGAATCTACCTGGGGGAGGGAAACAAATCTGAGTATCAGGATTTCTCGCTCTTTTCAGACATCATTTACCATGAAGTAGCTCATGCTGTCACGGACAGCATCTACAAGAGTAATCCCTTCTCCAATCCGAGCCGCTTCAATCAGTTCGATGCCATGCATGAGGCGTTTTCCGATTACTGGGCCTGTACCCTGAATGACGATTCGCAAATTGCCGAAGGCGGGTTCTGGACCGGCGGTGCCTTGCGGGACCTTAACAATGACCTGCACTACAAGCTTAATTACGGGGATGATCTCTATGAAAGCAGCCTCATTCTGTCCGGTGCCATGTGGGACCTGCGCAACAAGCTCTACGATAAGTACAAGGGAGAAAATGGGATCAAGGTAGCCGATACCCTCTTTTTATACGCTATGTATGCAGAGCCGGTTACTTACCTGGATTTCCTCCTGGATGTTCTGGCCGTAGATGAGGCCAAGTACAACAAAGTGAACAGGGATTTGATTCAAGAAAGTTTCGGGAGAAAAGGCATAGCCGAGCCTCCATCCAGGCCGGCATCAATCCTGGTCACCGTCGATGCCTCTACGGTCAAACTCAGTTGGGAGAGGGTTGATGCAGCCAACGGCTACTATCTCTACTATGACATTTCCGCAATCAAGGCACTCCAGCCCGTGAGCCGCTATAATCCCGGCGGTGTTCCCGGCAGCAGCGGCGGTACTCCAGGCGGCGGTGGTACTCCCGGCGATGGAGGCAGCAGTGGCGGATGGGATAACAGCGGCATGGATGGCACTGGCGGTACTCCGGGCGGAATAGACGGAACTGGGAGCAGCAGCACCAGAAACCTGAAAAATAAGGTTGATGTGGGGGATGTGAGCACCTACACCCTCACCAATCTTCAGAACAACACCACTTACTGGATCCTGCTCACCGCATATAACGAGTATGATATCGAAAGTCTGCCGTCGCAGAATATTTACGCTACGCCTCAAGATCCCAACAATACGAAGCCTGAGTATATCCTCGTACCTTCGGAATCTTCAGGCAAATCAAAAACGTGTTTTATTTCGGCCATCGGCTCCTGGTTTTAAGCACACACTAAGAAGGCACGATGCGGCCTCTCCGGTACTTTTAAGGAGAGGCCAACCCTTTTTCCAGGCTGGCTTCCTTCGTTGCGTCTCGTAGCTTTTTTCCGTTTGCATGGTGCTCAGGGTACTCAGGGCATTCATGGGGGAATAAGGATCTGGACAGATGATCTACTTCAGCCGTGCGTTCCTTCAGTTTCCGTAAAGAAGCGATCAAAATCCTGGGAGTCAGAAGTTCTCCCTCATTCTGGGCCAAGGTCAACATCTTCGAGCGGAAAGACTCTCTGAGACTGGGCCTGGGTTCACAGGTATAGGTAGAGTATCCTAACTGGTGACACATGAGGTCCGCCATACAAATCAAAGCGATCCGGCCCTTATTGGCTCTTGCAAGTTCAGGGTGGTGATGGTACATGACGATATCGGTCAATTGTTCGGGAAATTTCCATTTCCTCAAAAGCGCCCCGGCCAGAAGAGCATGATCGAAACCAAAAACTTCCCGCTCCGCAGATTCCATAGTCAAAGATGTTTCTTCAACCAGTTCCAGAACCTTGACGAAGCTTTCGGGGAAGTACCGGTCCATAAAAACCTTGCCGATATCGTGAATCAATCCCCCCACAAAAAGTTCCGGCCCAAGATTCTTGCTCTTCCCGAATATACCGGCCAGGAGCCTGGTGCCGAGCGCGCACAGGAGAGAATGGTTCCAGGACCTGATCCTGCTGTAGTAGACTCCCCCTTTTCTCAGATAGACGGAATCGAAAATAGACACGGCTATGGCTATGGCGCGTACTTCATCAAACCCGAGGATAACGATGGCCCGATCGACGCTCCTTATCTGGTGAACAAATCCATAGAAAGATGAATTGGCCATTTTCAGGATCTTGGTGGTCAGGGACTGGTCGGAGTAGATTATCTGGCTCAATTCCTTCACAGAACCATTTTCTGAAGAGGTAGTCCGCAGAACCTCTGCCAGTGTCGTCGGGAGTGTGGGGATATCCTCTATCTTCGCAATGGCCTCATCAACATTCATGTGCCTTTCCCATCTTTTGAGCCGGGCCGCCGGGTTTTCCCGATGGAAGCAGTTTATACTTTTTGATCTTATAATTAATCACCCTGCTACTGATTCCCAGTAACTTGGCTGCATCTTTCTGAACGCCGTCACTCATTTTCATGGCCTGGATAATGAGCTCTCGCTCGATCGACTTTAAGTTTACCCCTCCAGGGGGCAGCTTTATGTTAAAACCATTATTATTACTGCTGTTATTACTGCTGTTACTACTGCCGCCGACGCTGCCAGCGTCGGTGCCGTTGCCAGCGTCGGTGCCGTTGCCAGCGTCGGTGCCGCTGCCAGCGTCGGTGCCGCTACTGTTTGTCATTTTCTTCTCAGTGATGGTATTCAATTTCAGCGCATTGGGTATCAAAAGGTCATCCGGCATAATATATTCGTTACCCGCAACCAGCAGGGCACGCTCAATGACATTTTCCAGTTCGCGGACATTGCCTGGCCAATGGTATTCTTCAAGCATGCTGAGGCAGGCAGGATGAAAGCCCACCAGAATGTTTTCTCCTCTCTTTTTATATTTATTAAAAAAGTAGACTGCCAGGGGTGCTATGTCCTCTTTTCTCTCCCGCAAAGGAGGAATAGTAATGGGGAGAACACTTAATCTGTAGTAAAGGTCCTGCCGGAACCTGCCCTCTTTCACTTCTGCCTGCAGGTTCCGGTTCGTGGCGGCAATCACCCTGACATCCACCTTAATCGTTTTGCTGCTTCCGACTCTTTCAAACTCCTGGTTTTGCAATACCCGTAAAACCTTGGCCTGAACCGCCAGACTCATCTCTCCAACCTCGTCGAGGAACAGCGTTCCGCAGTTTGCCTGCTCAAACCGCCCGATTCTCAGGTTCTGGGCGCCGGTAAAAGCACCTTTTTCATGACCGAAAAGCTCGCTCTCCAGGAGGTTCTCGTTCAGGGTGGCACAGTTCACGGCTACAAAATTCTCCTGACATCGCAAACTGTTATAATGCAGTGCAGCAGCAATCAGTTCCTTCCCCGTTCCTGTCTCTCCCTGAATGAGCACCGTAGAATCGCTCTTGGCAACTTTTCTGATAAAGGAGAAAACTTCCTGGATCTTTTCACTGACTCCGACAATATTATCGAACTTGAAAATGTAGTTCTGGGTGTGAGTCAGATAGCGGATTTTATGATTGAGCTTTATATTTTCGATGGTGTTATTGATGGTGTTGATAAGCGAGTCAATCGTAAATCCGCCGTCCAGGACACTCCAGGTGTAAGGCTTGATGATGCCTTTAAAATCCTCCAATCGACACCGGGAGAGAATCAGGTTTACCGGCATGGCTTCATCGATCATCATGGCCAGTTCCAAAATGCGAAAACAGCCCCTGTCAGGAAGATCATCATGAATGACGATCATGTGAAACTGCTCACCTTGGAGCATCTTGACCGCTGTTTCTGAATCCCGGGCGATGATCAGTCTTTTGTCATCTGCGCAGACGCGACTGACCACTACATCTGCAAAGGCACGATTTTGATCAATCAGTAAAACCTTCCACATAAATGAATCCTACCAGGATGGTTAAAATAGATAAGCAAAATGAATGTTCCCTCTTTTAAGGTATCGGAATGAGCATGTTTTTCCATCAGGTTTCATGTAATGGAGAAGATTCCAAGGACCCCCGATGGAGAAGATTCCAAGGATCCGATCCCCGGCAGAAAAGTGTACTTGCTGGAGAAAAATGAATGCCAAATTTAAAATCATAGCAATATCGATTTAAAAAATAACTTTACAAAATTAAAGTCATCTCATTTCTATTTATGAATTATGTCTGGTAATTAAACATTTTCCTTGAAAATAAAACCAGGATCGATTACTATTTTACTAAATAATGAACGTTTCCCTTTAAACTTTTCCGGACCAAAGTTATAAAAACATTTTTCAGTAAAGAGAGTATCCATTATGAGAATAACTGTCTCTTTAGCTTCAGAAACCCAAGTAGTTCTCCCGTTTGAGCATAATCAGCTCATCCAGGGGATGATTTATCGCAACCTGCCGCCGGAAAGTGCAACAAGGCTCCATCAGGAAGGATTTTTACATCAAAACCGCAGATTTAAACTTTTTACTTTTTCCAGGATTCTGGCGAGCCCTCTGGTAGATAATTATTCCAAATATTTTATTTTCACAAAGGACATCAAGTTTGTCATAGCCTCTCCCATTAACTGGTTCATGCAGGACTTCGCCGAGTATATGGTTAAGCAGGAATTCGTAATGCTGGGAAAGAACAAACTTCGACCGGAATCCATAAGCATTCACCTTCCAAAGAGCTTTCCCGAAAGAGTGAAAATCGTTATGCTGTCTCCAGTCACCGTTTACAGTACCCTGCAAAAGGGAGACGGAGGGAAAAAGACCTATTACTTCTCTCCCTTCGAAAACGAATTCACTGAACAGATCGAAGCCAATATCAAGAAAAAGTTCGAGATCCTGTATTCAAAAAAGTGCGATTACACTCTTCGCATAACTCCTCTTTTCTCAGGCAATAAAAACGAACGAATCCTGACTTACAAGGACTTCATCATCAAGGCCTGGGAAGGAGTCTACGAATTGAAAGGCACGCCCGAACTGCTCGACGTTGCTTATAATACCGGAATCGGTGCCAAGAATTCACAAGGGTTTGGCTGTTTCGAAGTAATGCTTGATGAAAGGGAAGCAGGAGTCGGAAGCGGTGAATGAACCAAAAAGAGGAGCAGCATAAAAAGGTACGGCATAGAAGGGGCGGCGTTAAGGGTACGGCTAAAAGGGGCGGCGTTAAGGGGAAGCATTCACCAAGCGGTGAAAGAATCAAAAAGAGGAGCAGCATAAAAGGAGTCGGCATTCAGAAATGGTGAATCAATCGTAAGGATGGACAGCGGATGATCGAGGCTTTAAAAGAGATTGGAGATGTTATCTTACAGGGATCGAAGGGTCATTTTTTGGATAACCTGATCGAGCCGGTCGGAGTATCGGGCAGGGATGGGGAAGCAGTCTATATCGGGATCATCGACTTTGACCTTGTGAATGGTTGCCTCAATTTTGATCTTGAAGTGATAAATGAGGGAACGTCAAGGAAGTATCTTTGGATTGGAAATGCTGAAACCGCCAACAGTCCTCAGGACAGGTTAACCACCAATAATGTGGATTATCTTCTATCGCAGACCATTCCCAATCTGATCACCTGCCTGCCTGCCGGAAGCCTGAAAGATAATCTGGTTAAAATCAGAGATACCTTTTTTCACGACTTTGGCGAGCAAAAAGGATCTGCCAAAAGATACAGATTTATCCTTGATCTTTGCAGGCTGCCCGGCTACCGCAAGGGAAATCCGGAATCGATCTGTGACGGCGGGGGGAAGAAAGTCCTTATCAACCATAAACTGATGGTGAGAGTGGCTTCTCAGTGTTTCTGGAACTGGGTGAGGGAGTCAAAAGGGATCTCCAGAAGAGATCTGCGTATGTTTACCGTCAAAATTAACGGAGCGGACGTAAGAACATTCAAAGACTATCAGGCCTATCTCCTGCGGAAAAAGCAGGAGGAGGTGTTCGACAGATGCCGGACGTCCGTCTGTCATATCTGTGGAAGGCGAGGGCAGGTGTCATCCGATACCACCAAACTGGAATTCAGCTATTATATTACTGACAAGGTAGGATTTTCCTCCGAGTTTGGGGGTGATAAGCATTTCTACAAGAATCTTTCGTTCTGCAAAGGATGTTACCATTCTCTGGTTATCGGTGAGAGCTTTACCAAAAATTTCCTGTCCACCCGGCTGGCCAATCAAAATGTGTATATCATACCTGAGCTTATCCTTCCCTTTGATGGAGACTTGCCAAAATGGACCACATGGCTGAAACTCTCCTTTGATGCCACCTTAAGAGCAGACAATTATAAAAAGTTCCTTTCACAGGCAGGGAATTACAGCCATGAGGACCAGAGAGGTCAGAATGGGGGCATGCATGTCGGGAGTGCTCATGTCGGGAGCAGGCAGGACGCTTTTTTGATGAACATTCTGTTCTGGCATAAATCTCAGGCTGAGTTCAAGGTGTTAAAGCTCGTTAAAGATGTTTCACCGTCTCGGCTGGATACATTACGAAAGATATCGAATGACATTTCAACGGTGGGGAGAAAGCTTTTTGGCGGGAGAAATTCGAGGTGGGAGCTTTGGCTTAACAATATGTATTACCTTT
>JBFMGO010000093.1:0-24102 GCA_040752695.1 bacterium | reverse complement strand
GGAGGGAATCTGAACCACCAGATCATCCGGCATCTGGGGCCGGTTGCATTTGTACACGCTGAAGGACTCGTGGCGAAAAGTGGGGCCTTTGGCATCAAAGGCCACGGCCAGATAGTTGGGCTGGTCCTCCTTGATTACCCGCAGCAGCATCGTGACAAAACCATAGATGGCGCTGGTGGGAGTTCCCTTTGAGGTAGACAAATGGGGAATAGCGTAAAAGGCACGGTAGATGTAGGAATTTCCGTCAATCAGATACAGTTTTGGCCGGTCTTGCGTTTTTCCGTCTTTCTGCTCTTGCCCTGTTTCGTCTTTCTGTTTTTCCCTTGCTTCCTCCCCTCTTTCATCCCCTATTGCTTGCTTTAGTTCTTCTTGCTTTAGTTCTTCTTGCCTTAGTTCTTCCTTTATTTCTTGCCTTGTTTCTGCTTTTTTTTCTTCATCCATATTATTATCTGCTTTTCATTTGCTATGTATCCGCTCTTTATCTGCTTAATCTGGCCACACACTCTACGTGGTGGGTTTGGGGGAACATGTCGATTGGCTGAACCGTATCAACCCGATATCCAAGAAGGGCTAAGGTCCCTAAGTCCCTGGCCAGAGTCGGAGGATTGCAGGAAACATAAACGATATGATTAACTCCCAGTTGAGGAATATACTCCAGGATCTCCTTGCAGCCGCATCTGGGCGGGTCCATCAGGAGGAGGTCAAAAGAGCGGTTGGCACGGATCAGGAATTTCACCCCTTTGAGATCACTTTTGCTGAAAAGCTGCGTATTGGTAATGCCTGATGTCCAGATGCTTTTGCGGCCGAGCTCGATACTGGCCGGGCAACTTTCGACTCCAACCAGTTCTTTGGCCAGTCTGGATGCGGGTAGGGTAAAATTGCCTGCTCCGCAGTGCAATTCAAGGATATTCACCCGCTTTCCTCCTGTCGCTTCAGCTATCTGGCGCAATACGGTTTGGGCCAGCACCTTGTTTCCCTCACAATTGACCTGGATAAAAGTCTCGGGACCGATAAAGAGATGAAAGCCGATTGTCGGGTATAGCATCTGCTGGCCATCGATCAGAACGGTCCTGGACTTTTTATACTCCTCGGACCGCAACACCGCACCGGTCACTTCAGGCAGGGACTCTTTTATCAGCCTGTAGAGCTGCGTTTGTTCCGCCTCGTCTCCCCGCTTGAAATGAAAAACCAGAAGGAGCCTTTTCCCTTCCCCATCCACCGTAAGATCGATTCCCTGGATGAACCGGTTATCATGGTGCAGAAACAGCTTTCTCATCCGGTCAAGGAAGGAATTGATAAGCGGATGGGCCAGGTGACATGTCTCCATTTCGATCAGATCATGGGTTTTTTCCCGATGAAGCCCGATGTGGGGGACACGGTCCCGATGATTCACACTGAACTGCATGCGGTGGCGGTAGTGAAACTTTTGGGGGGAAGGAATGATCGGCTGCAACTGAAATTCGCTTATCTTCCCCTCTCTGACCAGCGATTGGCGCACGATTTCAGTTTTGGCCTGTAATTGATCTTCATAGCTTATGTGCTGCCACTGACATCCTCCACATTCTCCAAATGACTCGCATACGGGGGAAATACGCGAAGGAGAAGGCTCAATGATTTCGGCGACTTCCGCCCTGGCGTAGTCGTTTTCGACCGAGGTGATGCGAACCCGTAAGTGATCTCCCGGCGCTGTCTTCGGCACAAAGACAATACATCCGTCGATCCGGCCCAGTCCATCACCGCCATGAACCATGGTCTCAATTGTTATTTCTTTTATCTCTCCACTGTTCATATTTTTTTCGTTTCAGATAACTCATTTCAGGTTATTCATTGCAGGGTTATTCATTGCAGGATAATTTATTTCAAGGCTCTTTGCTTTCAGGCTATCTGTTTCAGGCTATCTGTTTCAGGCTATCTGTTTCAGGCTATCTGTTTCAGGCTATCTGTTTCAGGCTATTTGTTTTAGGTTATCCGTTTCAGGCTATTTGTTTTAGGTTATCCGTTTCAAATTATTTCATTTTCAGATTATTCAGTTCAAATTATTCGTTTCAGATTATCCATTACCTCATTTTGAAGGGATGCAAACAAAGCCCAAAACCCTATCATAATATAAAAGTTTGATTTCGGCAACCCCATTTTCAGCGTGAAATGGCAATCCTTGACATGAACGGAAAATAATTGTCATCAATCGGGAAAAATGGTTGACATGGTAATTGCCATACTGTAATGTTAGTGAATATTTACCGAAAAAGACAGGTAAATTGAAGAGCGGGTATGTTGTTGATGTATTGTTGATATCTATTGAAAAGGCAAATTTGTTTAGAACCTTATTCAAACAAGATATAATTATAATATTATGATAAAAAGGAAAAATAAAGAGCTTATTATCATCAGTTTTATTTTTGGTCTTTCTCTGGGATTCATCGAACTTGCAATAAATATTTTGTTTGAACCATCCGGATTTATCCCTTTTATATCAATCATAACCCCGCTTCTATTAACCATAGGTGTTTATTTTTTTATTGTCATAGCGTTAAGATCGCTGGCAACATATGTGAAGCGCTCTTTAAGAGTTGAGGAGATAACATCTTTCTCAGCAATGGCGCTGTTTTTGGGAACCGTTTTTACACTTGCATCTCCGTATGACCTGTTGGTTCAATATATCGTACCTATCCTCAGACGACTGCCACACCTTTCGATACCGGTGCATGATTTATCGATATTTGTCAATACCGTCTTTTTCGTTTTGGTGTGGGTCTTCCTGGCCAGCAAAGCCATTGCTTATAAATCACGTAAAGATGCCGCTCCCATTTTCACATCAGCGTTTCCCTTTATATTTGCCGAAACGATCCTGTTTGTCAGTTTACAGAAAAGATGGTGGATTGACTCATATTTTTCAAGCCAATCTTTGCTGTTTACCTTTGCTTATCTTTTCATTACTCTTCTTACGCTTGGCTTATGTGCCCGTATAAAGCAAAAAAACACTCTGAGGAAACTGTGGGCAGTGTACGCAATCTTCATTATCTTGAGCCCGCTTTCAGTATCGATCTTCAAACATATGGCGTTACGGTTTTCAGATAAACATACCAGCAAAAATCACCGGATGAAACACGTGATATTAATCATCGCTGACACATTACGGGCTGACGCGCTCTCATGCTATGGCTCCCAGGATGTACATACTCCTCACATTGATCAATTAGCCGAAGATGGGATTCTTTTTAAAAAGGCTATTTCATCCGCACCCTGGACTTTACCATCCGTTGTTTCGATTATGACAGGCATTTCTCCGTTTGTTCATAAAACCATAGGGGCTGACTGCAAGCTCTCGGATTCATTCACCACCTTAGCTGAATATATGCAGAATGACGGATATCTGACTATGGCCATCGGATCGAATATGTTTCTTAACCCTATGGCAAATGTATCTCAAGGCTTTTCGACCTATAACTTTTTTCCCAAATTATGGGCTTTAAAGTGTATAGGGGGGCAAATCCTGGGGCGGCTTTCCCCAACTTCTTACCCCCCCAAAATGTCAGCTTCTGACTTAAATAAAATCGCTATTAACTGGCTTGAATCAAACCAAAACCATGAAAAAGACTTCTTTCTTTGGGTGCATTACTTTGATGCGCATTTACCATACGACCCACCCAGGGATTGCCTGCCTCCAGGAAAATCACCGTTATCGGTCATAGATGATTTTTTTCTGCTCAATATCCGTGGAGGACATTTTGCTCCAACGTTATCTGAACGAGCAGAAATAAGGGATTTATATCTCGGAGAGGTTCGCTCTATCGATAAGAACATTGGCAAGCTTCTTACATCTCTCAAAGAGATGAAACTATATGATGACTCGCTCATTATTTTTACCAGTGATCATGGGGAGGAATTTTGGGAACACGATAACTTCGAGCATGGTCACACAGTATACAACGAGCTGCTCCATGTTCCTCTGATAATAAAACTTCCCTCCTGCGCAGGAAAAAAGCAAATAGATAAGCCAGTTCCTATACAAAATATCATGCCTACCGTTCTGGACCTTGCAAGCATTGGTTATAAAAAGGATTCTGTCTCCTCAGTCCCTCTCACTCCTCTGTGGGGACCAGATCCTGACAGCTATGGCGATCAGCCAATAATAAGCACAGGGGTTCTTTACTACGGAGATCGTGAGTCTATGATGTATGATGATATGAAATACATTCACCATCTAGTAACAGACAAAGAAGAGCTGTACAATCTGGCTCATGATCCAGGTGAGCAATTCTCACTTACCTTCATATCCCCTGATAAGGTTCAAGAAGCACGGAAAATTTTAAAACAAAACCGTGAAATGTTAAGTAAATACGAAGAATATTACAGCATGCAGAGGAAAATACAAATCAATCAGGATAAAGCAGTAATCCAAAGGCTGAAATCTTTAGGTTATTTACATTGAAGTGAACCGAAGTGAATTGGTCTTGACTTGGTACCTGTGCAAGCCCTTGAGTAATTAGGAGACAAGTTTGCATACCTTGTATGAAGTACGGGACGGTACTAAATGATTATCGTCCAATCAATAAACTCTATACCTATACGGCTAACTCAAGAGAGGTGGAATCATATCCCTCAAGTTCCAGCAATTTTTTTTGCCTTTCTCCGCCTTATGAATTCCTCAAGGGCTAGTACCCTGTTAATCGAATATTGAGGGGTAACTGGATTCTAAGCTTTCGTTCAGAATGACGCGGGTGGGCAAATTGAGCCCGGGGGGTCTCATTACATTACCCATCGTATACAAAAAATTAAAATTTCCATTCTCGGACAGACTCCTTGATCATTTACCTCCACAAATTTACTCTTACCTATACGACTCAATATAAAATGCATAAAACAGGCAACACAAAATGCATAAAATAAGCAATAAATTGGCTATGACTTTCGGGTTATTGATCTTTTCAGCAATTCTTGTATGCGGCTGGTATTTTTACCGGCATACGGAATATTATCTGGACAGAGAGTTAAGCCGGCGTTTGGTCGATATCGCCCAAACCATCGCCCTTCACCTGGATGGAGATATCGTCATGCAGCTTGCTCCCGGCAATGAGTCCGGCTTGACCTACCGCAGCCTGGTTTCCCGGCTGAATCAGATCAAGGAAAAAATTGCCATCAAGCGGGTTTATATTTTCGATAAAAACAACCGCAGCCTGGTAGACACACAGCCCGCAGTTCCGATCGGAACGGAATATCTGAAACTGAAATTCGATCGCCTGGAGCTTGAAAGCGTCTGGCAGAAAAAAGGCATGGCTTCGGTTTTGTTTTTAGGAGGTGATGGGAATTATTATAAGTCGGGATATGCACCGATCCTGGTTGATGGCACGGTTGTTGCAATAATAGGAGTAGATGCCAGTGCAGCCTTTCTCCATATTTTGAAAAGGTTTCGACGCAATGTACTGACTTTCGGATTAGCCTGTATCCTCATCAGTCTGGCTATCGGTTATGTTGTATCCAAGACAATAACCAATCCGATTCACAAATTGGTGGCCGCTATCGAGAACATCGGTTCAGGTGATTTTAAGACTGAAATCAAGGTTCGGGCTAATGATGAGATAGGGTTTTTGGGAATGACGATAGAACAGATGCGTCTGAATATTCTAAAAAGAGACGCGCAAATGAAACTTATGCTCGCCAATGTGGCTCATGAGATCCGCAATCCGCTGGGCGGCATAGAATTATTCGCCGGCATTCTCGCTGAAGAGCTCGGGCAGGCGGAGGACCAGCAAAGCTCTTTGACAGTCACTATTCCTGCTGCCAAGGCACATCTTGAGAAAATCACCAAAGAGGTGAAAAAGCTGAACCAGATTATTACCGAATTCCTTGAATTTGCTAAGCCCAAGCCACCTCAGAAAAAAGAGGTTCCTTTGGAGGAACTGATCCAGGCGGCCTATTTCACGCTGGCCCTGGAGTTTGAAGGAGCAGCAGTAGGTTTTGAGTCCATGGTCGAATCCCACACAAAAATTTCTGTCGACCCGGAGCAGTTTAAGCGGGTATTCGTCAATGTATTCAAAAATTCACTGCAAGCACTACAGCAAGACGGTGTTACCAGGGGAAAGATTACGGTTCAATCGGAAAATAAAGATGGCCTGCTAGAAATCAGGATCAGTGATAATGGCCCCGGGATTTCCGGTGAAACCCTGGCCAGACTGTTCGAGCCGTTTTTTACCACCAAAGAGAAAGGCGCGGGGCTGGGATTGGCTATCGTACAGAAGATCATTTTAGATCATGGAGGGAGTATCGAGATAAAGAGCCAAAAAGGTGAGCTGACAACTGTCATTATACGGGTCCAGGGCTGTGGACAGGGACCAGGCGCATGATCCCATGGGGCCGCAAGGGGTAGTTTCATCTTACACCAGTATCATCAGTTCGACTTTAGTAATCAGTTTGACTTTAGTAATTGTAACCTTACTATACTTTTTCACTTTTTGTCATTACGAAGCTATTGGTATTTCAAGCACTTACTAAAAAGTGCAAAAGCATAGACCTTATATAAATTTTTTATTTTATTCGGTATGAATTTTTATATGCAGGAGAAGCTGGATGAGTAAAATCCTGGTGATTGAGGATGACAGCACTATGCGGGAGGGGATGTGTTACAGTCTCAGGAGAGAGGGGCACGAGGTTCATTCCGCCAAAGACGGGAAGGAAGGGCTCTTGCTGGGCAAGAGGATCAGTTTTGATCTTGTTATCACCGATTACCGTATGGAGCCGATGAGTGGCCTTGAGGTGCTCGATGAAATAAAAAAAATCAACCCCGAAACCGATGTGGTTCTGATAACGGCTTACGGAACGATGGAGCTCGCTGTCCAGGCGATCAACAGGGGCGCTGCGGATTGTGTGAGTAAGCCTCTTTCCCTTGAGGAATTTCGGGCAAGAATCAGAAAAGTACTTGCAAATAAAGCAATCAGGGAAGAAAACCAGCGTTTGGGCGAGGAGAATATCTATCTGCGCACGCAGGTTTCCCAGCAGCATAATTTTGGCCGGATTATCGGGAATTCAAAGCCGATGCAGCTTATTTTCGAGCAAATCCGCAAGATCGCTCCAACGGATTCTTCTGTGCTCATCACGGGCGAGAGCGGCACAGGCAAAGAACTCATAGCCCACTCGGTCCACAACCTCAGCTCTCGCAAGGACAGGCCGTTCATTAAGGTGAATTGTGGTGCCCTGGCTGAGGGAGTGCTGGAAAGCGAGCTGTTCGGCCATGAGAAAGGGGCATTTACCAATGCCTTCAAGCAAAAGCGCGGGAAATTCGAACTGGCTGACGGTGGTTCGATTTTTCTGGATGAAATCGGCGATATTTCCGAAAACGTACAGGTTAAGCTTTTGCGGGTTCTCCAGGAAAAAGAAATCGACAGAGTTGGCTCGGAGCAGACGAGAAAAATTGACGTGCGCATTATTACAGCCACCAACCGCAATCTCTTTGAGCTGGTACAAAAAGGCAAGTTCCGCGAAGACTTATATTACCGTTTGAACGTGATTCCTCTTGAACTGCCTCCTTTACGGCATCGCAAGGACGATATTCCACTTCTTGTTGGTCATTTCCTGAAAAAGAAAGGGACTGAAATGAAAAAGCCGATATCGAAAATGAGCCCGCAGGCACTCGAAGCTTTGCGGGAATACGATTGGCCGGGCAATATCCGGGAACTCGAGAACCTTATGGAACGAGCCCTGGTTCTGTGCGACAGAGATGAGATTCAACTGGGCGATTTCCCTGTCTTCATGGAGAAAGGAAGGCAAAACAACCTGCTTGGTGAAGAGGATTTATCGCTCAATCCAAGTCTGGAAAACCTCGAACTTCAACTTATTATACGGGCGATGGAGAAAGCAGGCGGTGTCAAAACCAAAGCAGCAGAGATTCTGGGAATTAAAACGAGCGCTTTATACTATAAGCTGGAAAAATATAAACTGATAGAGTAATCCATAGAGAAATCTATTGGGTAATCTATAGAGTGATCTATGGAGAAACCCTATAGAGAAATCTATGGAGAAATCTATAGATAAAAGGCAGGAAGCTATGGACAAGATACAACGAAAAATGATAAAAATAGCAAAAATGGTAAAATCACCGACATGGATTCCGGTAAGGATTCCGACGTTGTTTATCGTTATTCTGGTCTTGGGAGTATCACCAGGCCACTGCGGTCTGGTATCTCAAAGTACTATCCCTGCCTGGTCTTCGGCTATGGATAATGATATTTCCAGGCTGAGCAAGATGTTAAAAGAGCAGCAGTCGGAAAAAAGCAGATTACTCAAAAAAAGCGACAGGTTAGCTGAGAAGATTATGCAGGAGAAACAAAAATCCGATAACAGAGGCAACAGAAAGCTGGATTCGCTGATGAGTGAATCTCAGCGGCTTGTGTCCGATCTGGAAGCCCTTTCGAGGCAGATCGAGGAAGCTGAATTGCAGCTTGAGCAAAAATACTCGACGGCAATTTCGGCTCTCGTGAACCGGCTCGAAGGGCGATTAGATGACAGAGAGCGGAAAACTCTCCTGAAGCAATTGCTCAAATATTTGAATGAATCCGAGAGACTCGAAAAACCGGTGGAATTCGAGGTGCCGAAGGTCAGTCTGGAGCTTCGGGATAACGATACTTCCTCGGAAATCCGGAAAAAGGCTGATTTTCTCTCCGACCAGGCTACATTGCTCAAGGCGAAAATATTCCAGGTAGAGGCTCAGGTCACCAAGCTGGAAAAAGAAAAGTCGCTCCGTGATAAGGTAAAGAAATTTACCGACGGCATGAGCTTTTTCGATGATACGCTCCTGGTCACGGAAAGGAAGGTTGCCAATAATAGGGAGCCGGACACTGCTGGAGGCGATCGGGGCGGAGACGAGCCCCCCTTGTCAGCTCTTCCTCCCTCCCAAGGTGAAAGTGGAATGATTTTGCCAGGCAGCCTGGAAGAATCTTCTTCCTCTTTCATTCTCGGCAGGGAAGCTTTTGATTCTTCACCTGCTGATTTGATACTTTCCAACAAAAGCATAGAGAAACAAATTGAGCTTCTCAAAATACAAAAATCCCAAATGGCAAGCCAGATTCAGCACTTGTTGCAAAAGACAGAAACTTTTTATAAGCGGGCCGAGGAATTGAGTTCATCGGAAAGGCCATAACAGAATAAAGGCCACAGTATAGGATATCACATCATAATCATATTATAATTATAATAATTAATATTATATCATAAATAATTTCAATATATTATAAAATAATATAGGATATAGAGCATAGTACATAGAGCAGGTACAGAAGCAGTGAGGCTCAAAGAAAGCCTGAATCAGTGAGAAAGATTATCGTTGTATTCATCCTCATAGGAGCGTTTTCCCATCCTTATCTGGCCTTAGGGGTTGAGAGCAGGAAAGTTACTGGCAGATTGTCGCTCGGATACGATAACCTTACCCTCACGCAGAATGAATCAACGATAAGCCACTCTTTTTCAAGTATCTATCTGGATTCCAAACTTTCATTATTTCCTCACCGGAAACGTTTCGGCGGTATATTTCGATTTCAAAACGGCTTCAAAGTAATAAGCGATGAGGAAAACATTGCCTTCAATCAGGCCGACCTTGGACTTGCTCTTCTCATCTCCCCAAGATTCAGCTCCGAGATCATCGGTGAGTTAAAACAGAAGGATATCTTTCCTGCCGAGGATTCATCTGTTCAGGGCGAATACGGGTATTCATACTGGCACAGCGGTGTATCACTCAAATTCAATGGTGAAGATTTTAATTGCAGTATCAAATACCTGTACCATCAACGAAATTATAAGGACAAGGATTTTTTTGATTCGAAGGACCATCAGGTTCAATTGATGACCAATTACCCTCTCTCCTGTACACTCACGGTATGTCTTACGGGAAAAGTTACAACCTCCCGGTTCTCGAGGCAGCAGGAGGCGTCCCTTCAGGAACTTCAGGAGCTTTCCCTTCAAGAGCATCACACTGATACTCTCTATGAGATTTCTCTCGGCTCTCAATGGATCGATAATTTCCTTATCAATCCCAGTTATGCTTTTCAAAGGAATACATCGGATTATTCAGAATACTCGTTTTACGCACATCAATTTTCAATTATCGCCGCCATACCCCTTTACTGGGAGGTGACTCTCCAGTGCTACGGCCAGTTACAGTTTTGCAGATATGAGTCTCAGGGAAGCTCCTCTCCCTCCCCGCCGGATGAAGACAACAACGAACAATCGCACGACGTACTCGTTCTCAGTCTTTCAAGGGATATCTTCAAAAGGTATTCCCTGGAAATGCGATATTTACTCTCCCAAACAGGCACTTCTTCATCATCTGGAAAATATAGAAGACAATCCTGCTCCCTGAGCATGAGCTACCTGTTTTAAGCGGATTCCAGGCCGTTTTTAACCAGTGGCTCGCAGTACCCCTCCGGTGTAAAATTTCTGATAGGAACTCTCAGAAATCTGAGACATGTATAAGGTGAAGATCTCAGAAATTCAATAGATGTTAAACATAATACCTCAAAGGCAGCCCCTCTCTTCTGGAGGGGCCTATTTCCCCCCTGCCCTCTGAAGGCATCATATTTCCCCCTATCTTAATAAGAGTGTGAAATTTTAATATGAGGATTGGTTATGGTTGGTATGGAAGTTGCAATTACTGATTGCATAATTCATCTTCTTATAAATTTACTAAAAAGAGACAGCGTTCGCACATACAAGAGATTTCAATCTCCCTTCTTCATCTTTGAGTTCTTTATAAAATACAAACGCAAGCTATCCCTATAGCTCTGCCTCCCAAGGGAGGGCAGCAGGGGAAAGCAATAAAAGTGCGAGCTGCACTCCTGGTTGACATTGATGGTTACTTGAAGGTGGCTCCCTTAAAGATGGGGATTGATGAGAAGGAATAATGTTTAGAAGGAATAATGAGGAGAAAGAATTGCGTATTAATCAGCGCTTATCGTTTTCTGCCAGGGGGAGGATAGGAGGCAGAAAGGAGGTGTCAGAGAGGAACATGAATCGATAACTTCGAAGGAAATAAAATGAATGGCGTTGAAATAAAATGAATGGCGTTAAGGGAAAGTGCACGTTTACAACAGCGTCCTCTCCTTTAGAAGTGTGAGGGGGGATTGTGTGATTCCAGGAATTGTCATCTGGTTCACCATAATAATAACTATCTATTTTCAGGTAATTTTTTTGCCTTGTTAAAGGATCTGTCAGGTAAGTACTAAATCGAAAGGAGTACGTATCATGAAACGCGAGATCAGTTGCGTAAAGTTTTTATCTTTTATCGTCTGTTTGGTCGTTTTACATCTTTTAATTTCTCCAGTTATTGCACAGCAACTCTATTCAAGAGCAAAAGCCCTGGCACTGCCTGAAAAGCCTGACAGTGGCCAAGTCTCGGTGAAAATATATCATGAGACTGCCATACTCTCGGATATCTCCAAGTCACTTATTGACAATGCACCTCTTGACATAGCTCCCGTACCTTTGATAGCACCGGCACCCACTGCGGCTTCATATCAGCCGAAGCTGATATCAACAGCAAGCAACTCCTCGGTCATTTCGAGGTATACCGCTTACAACCCACTTACTGCCTTTGATGTGCCCGGGAATACTTGTGGGAATATAGGGAGGTCCGGCTATGCGTATACCAATACTTTCTCCTGGCCAGATTCTTCTTTCGGCAGCTCCAATCTGTTTGGCAGGACAGACTATTCTTCTTTCGGCAACACCAACCTATTTGGCAATTATTCTTCTTTCGGCAACTCCAGTCTGTCTGGCTGGACAGGAAATCTTTTCGGCAGCGGTTATGGTGTATACAATGGTTACGGTTTATATAGCGGTTATGGCAATTTCACTTCCATATTCAATAGTAATTTTCAGGTTCCCTGGTTGAATAATGGCGGTCAATCAGGAAATGCCGGGTTGCCCAATCCTGCCGCGGTTTATTGCAAGGAAAATGGCGGAACCTATGAAATCAGGACAGCCGCGGACGGCAGTCAATCCGGAGTCTGCATCTTCAGTGATGGAACCGAATGTGACGGATGGGCCTACTACAGGGGTGAATGCGAGCCTTCCGGCAGTCATGACGCTATGCCTCCCCTCGATGGCGGGAAACCTGGAGATCCTATTGGGCAGCCTAATCCTGCTGCGGTTTACTGCGCGGAGAACGACGGGGATTATCAAATCAGAACATCTCCCAAGGATGGCAGCCAATACGGAGTCTGTGTTTTCAGCGATGGAAGTGAGTGCGACGAGTGGGCCTTCTTCAGGGGTGAATGCGAGCCTTCTCAGCCTTCCCTGCCTCCCGGCAGTCAAGAAGGGGTCATTGGAATGAACGTGTTATACTGCCTAGAAAATGGCGGAGCTATTGAAATAAGAACAAATGATGAAGGCAGCCGATATAAAGCCTGCGTTTTCAGTGATGGCAGTGCATGCGATGCATGGGCTTACCACAGGGGCGAATGTCAGCCTGGGGACAATCCGGCAGGTCCGATCGGGATGGCCAACCCATCTGCTGTTTACTGCACGGAAACCGGCGGGACCTATGAAATCAGAACAAACGAGGACGGCAGTCAATCAGGAGTGTGCATCTTCGGTGATGGAACCGAATGCGACGCATGGGTTTACTATCTGGGTGAGTGCCAGACATCTGACAGGCCGAACATCATGCCACCGCTCGATGGCAAAAGACCGGGAGTGGGTGGCGAGCCTTCGATAGTGCCGATCGGCCAGACTCCGACAATCATCGGGATGGCTAATCCTGCCTCCGTATACTGCATTGAAAATGGCGGTATCAGTGAAATCAGAACAGATGAGAACGGCGGCCAATATGGAGTGTGCATCTTCAGTGATGGAACCGAATGCGACGAGTGGGCTTTCTTCAGGGGCGAGTGCCAGGCATATGCGATGCCCCAGATATCACCGGCCTATTTGAAGGGTAGTGCGGATAGAGCATGGTAAAACCATAACAGCATCCTGCCTGGAGTGAAGGAAGAGGATGTTGAGAGGTTGAAAAGATGAATCCCTTATGGTTTCCCCGGCCGATGGAAGATCATCGGCCGGGTTTTTTCAGATTCCCCCTGCCCTGCTCTAAGGCAATTTTCACCTGCTCTGAAGGGAATGGCACTGTCATAAGTCAAGTCTGTCATGAAACTCCAGGGGATCGAAGTCCGCGATGCTCCAGAGTCATCGTAGTAGTAGTGCGTTTTTCCCGCACCATGCACTACCTACTACATACTTTCTTTTAAACATGATCGAGTTTTTCCCAAATTTAAACCTGCCCGACCCTGAACTTTTTTCAAGGGGAGCGCCTTGTATTATAAAGTATTATGCCTTTTATGCTGTAGGAGCCATTCGTAGGTGCTCCAGTCTCGATAAGCTATCTCCCATGCCTCTGCATGTCCGGATTCTGAATATATGGTAAGCTGAACCCTGCCACCATAGTTCTTGAGTGCCTTGACCATACGTTCTGACTCAAGAACCGGAATTACGATATCCTTGGCACCATGGAAGACCCAGACCGGAACTTTTAGCAAGGGTAATACCTGGCTGGGATCACCGTATCCACAGATCGGAGCAATAGCTGCAAACCTGTCCGGATGCCTGATGGCCAGATTCCACACTCCGGCACCGCCCATGCTGACACCGGTCGCGTAAATCCGATTCTCATCAATCTTATACCGACTTAAAGCTGTATCAAGGAGATCTACGAGCAGGTTGTCAGCCCATATTTTCCCTTTTGGGCACTGTGGAGCAATTACGATGAAAGGGAAATTTTCAAACTCACCGGCTATTTTCGGAGGCCCATATTTTCTGACCAGATTAAGATTATCCCCCCTCTCTCCTGCGCCATGGAGAAAGAGAATCGTCGGCCACTCTACCTGCTGCTCCTTTCCATAGCCTTCAGGGAGGAAGAGCCAATAGTTATATCCTGGCGTATTCTCTACCTTTATTGATTTCATACAACTGCTCCTAAAGCATTACTGCCAATGAATCACTGCCATAGCACTGCTGCCAGTGAACTGCTACTCCTGTAGTCAAAGTAGTCAAGATACTCATGCACCTCGAAAAAAACTGTACTCGAAAAGCTGCCCAAAAGACAAACCATTACGTACGGTGAAGCCGGCTAACAGGCAAATCATCGTGCCCCATACCCGGTTATCGCTGCTTTTTTTCTTCGGCAAAAAGCTCAATCAGAATGGATTATTCATTATTGGATCGCTCAAGTGATTTGATAAAAGATTATATTTATAATATATTTTATTTTTAAATATCATTCATCCAGCAATCCTGCATCCAGCAATCCTGGCCAGCCTTATCTATATGGCAGCAGCAGCCAGCCTCAACATGGGTTCAGCCATACAGCTTTCAAATGTATCTGACCGCTCCGTCAATGATACGTCGAACGTATCCTCCCCCCGTCCTCCGGGTAGCCTTGGCAATACTGGATCGCTCTGGTAATTCAGGTATCGATTCTCTGTCTTGCGCAGGGGGAGACAGAGAAATCAGTCTCTTTCTGGTCGGTTTATCTTGTACCCCCTTTTCCCCAGCACCTATTCTTCACCTGCCCTTCGGGTAGATGGCAGGATAAGGTGGAGTTCAGAATATGAAGATATCAATTATCTGCTGCCTTTCACGGTTAAATTATGTATAGTGTCATAAATGGTATACATATCGGAAAAGAGCAGCTTATGAAATCAATCAATTCAATATCATACCCATGTTCATATCTACATCCATGTCCATATCTTTTGTCCCGCCGTACCCTTAGCTCCGCCCCAGCGTTAAGACATGAAGAGGTATGTGTACATAAATGTATACATAAAAAACGCCGGTCAAGAGAGACGGTTAGGCTTGTGCCTTGAAAATTAACTGCAATTTTAAAATTGCAGTTGCAATTAATTTTTCAATTAATTTTGCTCTTAAAATCCGCCAACAATGACTTTTCCAGCCACAACCATTACTTTGGTTCGTTCCAGGGGCCTTGGGGCCAGACCGGCTTTTACATTCCCATTAATATCGAACCGGGCATCGTGGGATGGGCACACCAGTTCTTCCCTCTCGTTATCCCACCTTAAGAGAGAATCACTGTACGTGCATAGAGCGGTAAGAGCTTTGATATTTCCATGGCTGTTAATGACAATTACCGGTTGCCCATGGTAAGAAACCAACTGCGATGTCCCTTCCGGAAGACTGGACAGAGGAATCTGAATGGTTTCCAGATATCTTACCGAGCCCGGAGGAGTAGCCAGATACCGTATCAAGGGATAAACGAACAGGGAGATAATCGCTACAATAACCATATTTCGAAGAATGATCTTACGAAGAGCAACTCTTTTTACATATTCATCTCTTGCTATTGAGTAAATGACACCTGATTGATAACTTTTCATACTCTCACTCCTTCCACACTCATCGACTCGAACCTGAAACCCCGATAACCTGATATTTATTTGCCCCAACCCCTAAATAAGGTCAGGGAAGTCTTCCAAAGTATAAGGGTTATACGCCCTTTACCCTGCTTTTGCATAATTAGCAAAGATTGTGCCTGCCAGTAAATTCAACCTGTCAGAGGTGTAATATGAGATAATCCGGCAGCCGGTTTTGGTTTGACTTCCGATTATGCCGGGGTTATAATGATCAAATGGAGATATTTCTTGAAATCCCCCTTCCTCACCTCTCCAAAAAGGGGGCTTAAATACCTCCTCTTATCAACGGGCGAGGGAGATAACCGGCTGTGTATTTGCCACGACATCTATAAAGGAATGTGGATGGCGGGCTATTCTAACAAAAGGAAGGGGAAAGAGGACCAAGAAAGTGACAAGAGAAGGGAGTATATCTGACCAGATAAAAAAATGTGCTTCCCTTATTCAGGAAGCCGGGAATATTATGGTCCTGACTGGAGCAGGAGTTTCTACTTCTGCCGGAATTCACGATTTCCGATCACCAGGAACAGGTCTTTACTATAATCTGCAAAGATATAATCTCCCCTACCCTGAAGCTATTTTTGAAATTGACTACTTCATCAATCATCCGGAGCCTTTTTTTGAACTGGCCAAAGAGCTCTTGCCTGGCAATTATAAACCGACCCTTACCCATCGATTTATCCAAATGCTGGAGGAAGAGGGCAAGCTCCTGCGGAATTACACACAAAATATCGATGGCCTGGAAGCGGCTGCCGGTATCCAAAAGGTCGTAGCCTGTCATGGTACTTTTCGGACTGCTACCTGTCTGTCCTGTGGGAAAAAGTATCAGCTTGCCGATATCGAAAAAGAAATAAGGGCCGGACACGTGCCCCGCTGTGCCTGTAATCCGGAGTCGATTATCAAGCCGGATATCGTCTTTTTCGGAAGTATGCTGCCATCTGTTTTCTTTGACCTGGTTCCCCAGGATCTGTCGAAAACAGACCTTTTGCTGGTCATCGGAACCTCGCTCAATGTCTATCCTGTGGCCGGGCTTGTGGATGCGGTGAGGTCTGATTGCCAGATTATCATCATCAATAAAACCCCACCTCCCGGGACCTTACGTCGAAAGATGGAATTGCTGCTGGGAAGCTGTGACGAAATCTGTGCCGAACTGGCTCAGGAGGCATTTGGACGGTTGCCCTAAGTCGTTGTTCGTGCAGCTCATAGCGGTTTCCCAATGGCATATATACCTAAGCCGATGTTAAAAATCCCCGATCTCTTTGATCTCCTTGACCTTCTTCAGGTATGCTTTCATGTCACACTTTCTTTCCAGACCTGAGGCTGACATAAAGCGGATCTTGCCAAAAATCGGGCGTTCCTTCCAGGGGCGGTCGTGAAGACCGAATATCCAGGCGATATTAGCAAATGAATTGGGATCTCTGCCATCGAGGAAATATTTGTTATTCAGGGCTAAGGCAGTTCTGAATGCCTGTTCGGGCGCCGGGCTCCATTCCAGGATTTTTTTCCCCCAATACATCCGCATATAATTATGCAGATAGCCGGTGTACTTCATCTCCTGCATGGCAGCATTCCAATACTGGTCGTGGGTTGTGGCCTTTTCAAGTTGTTCTTGAGTATAGTGATACTCACGCCTGTCATTTCGATGAACGTGCAGTGTCGATCTGGCCCAATCCGGCAAACTGATGTAGGAATCATAATTCGGGGTAAAATGAACGAAGTTGATAGCCAACTCCCGCCTGACGATCAACTCGTCCAGGAATGCGGCCTTTTCCTGCTCCAATCCTCCGCTACCGGCGTTTTTGAGGCCGTTTCCACTGTTTTTTTGTTCACCATCAGGATTCTCCCCTCCCTTCTCACCCTCTTCTTTTATGCGCAGGGCCAGGTAGAGCGGTGAAATCTGTCCAAAGTGCAAATACATGCTCATATGCGAAACATGTCCGGTCTGAGGCTGGTTTCGGTTTTGTGAATAATACTCAAGGCTGTTGCGGATGAAAGCCTGAAAGCGCTTTTTCGCCTCCGCAGTACCGCCTTTATAGAGGTGAGTGACAGGGCTGATACTTCGATCGATCCCCTTCAACCGGGCGAGAACTGCCTGAATATCGCTGAGGTCCAAACCATTGAAGCTCAGATTGAGCCCATCGGAGGTCGAATTGAGTCCATTGGAGCTCGGATTGAGTCCATGTCTGGCGAGCGGTGTGGACGGCATTTTCATAAGGTAATTGTCCAGGTGCCTGCTGATCTTGGGCCGGATTGTGCGTGCAGCAAACTCCGCCTTGTCTGTCACCACCTCGACCGGCACGACAACATCGGTCTCGACCTGAAATACGCTGCACCGGGCCTCGGCAGCCACCTTTTCACGCCAGGCTTTTTGATGTCGCAAGTAGCCACGGTCACAAACGATTAAAGATGCTCTTGCGCCTGCTGCCAGAGCCACTTGGTCCGGCTGGCCAGAGCGGATTGCCATTTTAATGCCGCGCTCGGCCAGGGAAGATTCCACCTCCTGAAGCCCTTCGAGCATGAAAGTGTAATGGCGCAGGTTCGCTTCGGGATAATCATCCATCAGCCCGAAAATAACCACTAAAGGCTGCTGTAACCTGTTGGCCTGTTGAACAGCAAATTCAAGGGCATGATTATACTCTACGCGCTGCGCCTGCTGCATCCAGTACAATACATAATCGCCCTCCCTGATGCCTCGATCGCCGAGCTTTTGAATTCGCTCAGTCTGGATGGTCGCACCTGTCATTTCACCTCTCCATTATCCAAAGATCGGAGCAAGCCAGTGGTTTTCTCTACCGACGTGCCGTACTTTTTTTAAAGTGTCTTCTGAAAAGTGGAAGGTGAAATTCTGAAAAAGTGGATAGCGGCTCTTTAGATATTGGAAGGTAAGATTCTGAAAAATGGAAGGTAAAATAGTGAAGCCTCATCGATTCCGGTAGTATCAAGGCCATGCTCCGGACGATGCCGAAATCATCGTTCTGGACCGCTTAGAATTCTTTTTGCTTTGATACGATAAGCTGGAGGATAGTCTGATTTAATTGGGCAAATTGAGTATCGATCTTCTCTCCCAAAGCATCGATCCTTTGTCCCAAAGTATCGATTCTCTGTCCCAGAGTATCGATCCTCTGGTTTAACTGAGTGCTCAAAGTATCGATTCTTTGATTTACCAGCCCGATTTCCTGCCGCATCTGGGCAATTTCCTGTCTAACCTGTCCGATTTCCTGTCTGTCTTGCCCGATTTCCTGCCTGACTTGCCCGATTTCCTGTCTGACTTGCCCGATCTGAGTATCAAGCTTATCGTTAAGGTGTTGATAATCTTTTTCCTGCTGATGTTTTATCTCTTCAATAGCTACATAGATGTCATCAAGGGTAATTCTCTTCAATGCCTTTGCTGTCGAAGCTATTGGGTTTTTCATTTCGATGCCGTCTTTAAATCTTCAGTTTCGCCCCTGATGAATCCATCCAGGTTCTCTTAAATCTATCCAGGTTCTCTCTTAAAAATTTAACTATAACTAGATATACTGCTTATTGTACATTTTCGTCAAGCAAAATCTTTCGCTATTCCACGTCAATGTATAAAGCTGAGTAACACCATTGTCTCCTAAAAAACCGATGATGCTTTTAAGCGGGATCGCTCATAATTTAGTGATTAACAACCGGCTTTACAAAGAAAGAGGAAGAGATGCGCAAAATTCAGCACCTTGCCCATACAGCAGCACTTTTTTTCCTGATGTCAGTCCTGGTCATGGCCGCAGAGAGCCCTGCTCTGGCAGGCAAACGCGGCGGCGGTGGGGCTCGATCATGTATGCCTCCCAATGAGGCGAGTATACTCCCTGCATTGAGGGCCAGGGCAACAGTTTCCCAGGGAGTATCCACAGTTGATATCCACAAGACGTATATGGATTATTTGAAACAGAAGGTCGGAAAAGAGCCGGAGGACAGACCTCATCCATTGGGGTCCGGTTATATAGCAAGCACGGAGGAAACTGACCAGATAGAGAACCACCACGGGCAAAAAGGAGCCAATGGTCAGAGGATTGATCATATTCTCGTTCTCCTGGTGGAATTTGCCGGTGCAGGCATAGACGATCTGCATACCGGACCGTTGCACAACGGGATATCCGAACCTGACAGGAGATATAACAGCAGGGACTTTTGGATTGCGGATTTCAACAGGGAGCACTATGAAAAGATGCTCTTTGATACGACCGAAGGAGCGCTTTCCATGTCCAACTATTACCTTGAGCAGTCAGGCGGCACCTATACGGTGGATGGCCGGGCCTATGGCTGGATCAAAGTAAATCATGCGGAATGGTATTATGGTGCGGATGACCCGGAAGGGGGAATCGATAATCTCAACGGTCCTGTCTGGAATCTGGTCAGGGATGCAATCGAAGCTGCCGGTGACTCTATCCCGTGGCAGGATTACGATATGGAGGATCCTTACGATATGGATGATGACGGCGTCTATGACGAGCCGGACGGATATGTGGATCATATCATGATTATTCATGCTGGTGTTGGTCAGGAGAGCGGCGGCGGGCATCAGGGGGATGATGCCATCTGGTCGCACAGCGGATGGGCTGATTGGGGCTTTGAGCATGGGCCTGGATTTGGAGGGATTCCCACCGCAAACCCCTCGGTATGGGTAGGTGCCTACACCACGGAGCCGGAGGATGGAACCATAGGAGTTTTTTGCCATGAATTTGCCCATGACCTTGGCCTCCCGGACGAATATGATACCATTTACAGCGGCGATCCCTCTACAGGTTTCTGGTCTTTAATGTCTTCGGGCGGATGGTTGTGCCTGCCGGGCCAAGCAGCCGGAACCTGCCCTGCCAGTCTCAGCGTCTGGGGAAAATATGTTCTCGGCTGGGTGGAGCCGGTAACGGTCAACCCCGGCGACGAGAAGAACTGCCTGCTTCTTCGGTCCGTAGAACAAAGAGGACTGGCTGACAAGTGCATAAAGATTAATCTGCCTGACTCCGTCTCTACGGTTAAGGTCAATAAACCGCACAGCGGTGAATACGAATGGTACTCGGGCAGGGGAGACAGCCTCCGCAACACCCTTACCAGGACATTCAACCTGCCTCCCGGTCCCGGCACGCTTTTGAAATTCTGGACATGGTACGATATCGAAGCTGACTTTGATTATGGATGCGTTGAGGTCTCTTCCGATGGCGGCCAAAAGTGGCAGAAGATCCAGGGGAATATCACTACGAGCGATGATCCTCATAATCAAAATCCGGGAAATGGAATCACTGGAAAAAGCAAAGGCTGGGTGCAGGCTGAATTCGATCTTTCCCAGTACCAGGGGCAGGTCTTGCTCCGCTTCAAGTACCTGACCGACGTGAATGTTCAGGGACTGGGATGGGCCATCGATGATCTTGAAATCATTACCAGGTTTGGCAATCTGCTCTTTTCCGATACCATGGAGTCTGGTGCCGGAGAGTGGGAAGCCAGGGGATGGTATATTTTCAGCGGTTCCGAGGAAACGAGAATCCTTCACTATTACCTGGCGGAATGGCGGCAGCCTGTCGGGTTCGATGCCAGTATGACGAACTGGTATCATGTAGTCGACAGTGTTCCTCCCAATAATATCGTGGAGACATTTTCGGCCAACCCAGGGATGCTGCTCTGGTACAGAGATGGTGAATTTGACGATAACTGGGTAGGCATGCATCCGTGGAAAGGTTTCCTTTTGATCGTGGACTCTCATCCTGAGCTCATCCTGGCTGATGATACAGCCTGGCTGGCCAATTGGCTGTTCGATCCAGCGCCACCGTCTTATGATCCTCCATACCCCAATATGGACCTTCCTTTTTGCACCCGGCTCCAGATAACCGATGCAACCTTCGGACTGAATCCAACCCTGCAAAGCAGCCTGACCAGGTGGTTCGGATTGCCCGTATCCGCTCAAATACCGCAACTGCCGCCAGTTTCCGTATTTGACGATTCCAAAAGCTATGTCGATACATCCTGGTCAGCATGGTTCGAATCACGGCCATTCGGCGTGTATATCCGTAACACCATTAACAGCGTCGATACTCCTGCCTGCGGACTCAGAGTGATCGTAGAGGAGGAAGAAACGGTGAGCATGGAGAAAGAAAATGGAGAGGGGAATAATCGGGAGGATGAAAATGGAAAGCAAGAAAACCATGACGGCGGAGCGGCCAGAGTATCTGTGGATTTCACCAGATTTACTCCCTGATCTATGAAGTGCTCTCCCGATTGGCTGCACTACTACAGCCTGGGGGCTCTGGATTGTTGCTTATAAACTTATAGTAAAATTACAAGATAAGTGAATGCCTGATACATAAGACAAAGAGGGCAAAGTCATTGCTGACTCTGCCCTCTCTTACGTGGTAACCCTGGGCTAATCTAAACAGGAAGATTGGCCTAAATATTTTTTAAAGAGACACAGGGCATCCTTCGGTGTAACCAAACCGTCCTCATTTATATCAGCCCCATCAGGGCAGGAACCAAGTTTCAGGTAACACCGAAAGGCTATGAGAGCATCGGCTGGGGTAATATTTCCATCTTCGTTCAGGTCTCCACGGGAACCCTTGATGGAGAAGCACCCGCTGCTAGAAGAAAAATTAGCCAGATCATCCTGCTGATTTCCAAATTGCAGAGGGTAACAGGTATCCGCCTCCCCGCCAATGATCTTGAAGGTAAACGTAACCAGATCCCCGCTTGCGCCTTTGAGAATACCATCCCCTGTAGATAATCCCCCTACAATGATCCTATTGAGGTCCTCAGGATCGGGATTGACGTTAAACAGCGTGAACGAGGTGGCTAACTCTCCCTGCTCATAGTCCATGTATTCTAGAATGGTCGGATCAAAGATCAGTTCAAAACCAAGGGAAGTGATTGCATGAGGAGCAGATTGAATCCGTACCGGGATGCGAACTTCATCTCCCGATCTGCCCGTGCTTCCCTTAATGTCCAGTGCGCCTGAGTCATCCTCCACACCGGTATCCGGCAGTATTTCTGTAATAACCTTACCGCTATCCAATATGTTCGGGTTTGTTTTACTAACAGCCACTACGTTGAGTTCATCCTTTTGCCTTCCTTGTACCGTCTGAGGGATTTGATAGGAGATGGCTAAGGATGTTTCCTCGTTTGGAGACAAGGAGATTTCTGAGGCTGACAGCTCATCATCAGCCCATCCCCTGGAGCTGGTCACGTTTAATATATAGGTATCAGCAGATTCGCCGATATTCTTTATCGTAAAGGTGCACGTCCTCGAATCTCCGGCATAGAGTGAGAGAGAACTCGGACCCGCAACTGATACGGCTACAGCTTGGGAAGTGATCAGTAGGTCATCTTCCTCTTTGGTTATCTCTTCGACCGGTGTTTCAATCGGCAGCTTTTGATCTGCCCCGAATTGACCTATGGCTCCACCTTCGAATATCAGATGTTCCCAGTCATGGTAACTTCCCAGCACGGTTCTCTGGTTATCCTGATTCAGGTCAGCGGCTACATTCGATTCAAAAGCATTCCCATTGCAGTTCCAGTCAACAGATGCATTTGCGCTGTTTATTATTTGTTCTCCGCTCTGGCAATAATAACGGGTACCGTAATGGTCGATACTTTGTCCTCCGTTCAATCCGACTGCCTCATTCAAGGAATTTTCATCGAGATTCGGAAGGTGAAAACGGGAATAATCAAAATTGCCGTCAAGACCATTGAACCTCAGGCCCCTGGTTTGGAAAGCGTAACTCATGATGCTCAGGTAGTTTGGTTCATAATTAGCATGATCATCTCCACCGTGGCGAAGCCCCAGATTATGACCCAGCTCATGCATAAAAGTGCCGGCTTGCTCATTAACGGTGCCGACCTGGTTTGTCCATGAACCCAGGGAGATAATCAAGTCACTCGACGGGATATCCCTGGCCATGCCGCTTGTTCCTCCAAATCCTCCGAGATTGTGGGCGAAGATACAATAATGGAAGACATGGGCTCGCGCCTCTGTGAAATGATTCCTTTTGATGGTATCAAACTCAGACCAGTCGTAGTTACCTTCAGGTGTTCTTGAACCAAGCTCCTCATCATGGGCAAGAGGATCAGATTCACTCAAGTCGCCCCATTCTTCCATGGTCACGGGATTCATGATGCTGCCTGGGCCTGCGTCAACGTGGAGATGAATTCCGGATATACCATCCGGATTGTCAAGAGGGGCCTGGGCAAAGGCATTGATGACTATGTGGATTGCTTCAGATTTGGGAATGTGACTGTGACCCGTCGGATCAGCCATATAATCTATTTCAACAAAAATATCCTTATGTAGAAAATCGGCTCCCATAGCTGGTAAATCAAGATCTATGATGCCATCATTGTTTACATCAAGTCCGTTTATTTCCCACTCGTCTAAAAGACCATCCCCATCACTGTCTGATTCGCTGTTTTTATTATCCTGGGTATAGGTTCCGGGCACGGTATCGCTCGGGGAGCAATTAGCTTTAAACGCTTTGGCTTTGAGGGTGGTGGTTTTGGTAAGGGTAAGGGGGCCTGTATAGATCTGTGATCCTTCGGTCGGCTCACTGTTATCGGTGGTATAGCGAACCGTTGCACCGCTCTCGCAGGTGATCTTAACCGTTGTGGAACCAGCAAAGCTGGCTGGTGGAGCAGGATCAAGCACAGGCTTAGATACTTTGCAGCATGTATACGATCCCTTGTTTATAATAAAGTT
>JBFMGO010000092.1:0-24223 GCA_040752695.1 bacterium | reverse complement strand
TACAGGCTCGATGAGGCCAAAGAGACGGCCATCTATCAGTGGATATCCTCGGTGCTGAAGATCGAGACCATCTGGGATAAGCCAAACGCCTTAAGGCCAGCACTGCCCTATGCCACGATGAATATCTCTTTAGGGTCTCGCAGCACAGGGGCACCTGAGGAAATCTATAAAGCCCTTGATACCTTTACGTACCCTAACCGGAAGGTAATGACCCTGACCGTGAATATATATGCTGATAATGCATATCTGGCGTACATGGAAAAGTTAATTAATTCAATTAATTTACCTTCGGTTCAGGATAAATTATATGCTGCCGGAATGGCTGTATGGGATCATTCGGACCCCGTTGATATAAGTACACTTCTGGATACAAAATATGAATACAGAGTATCTATTGACATATTTATCGCTTACGCTGTTGATGCAGACGATACGCCAGGGGAGATCCAGCGGGTGTCCATCGACGGAGCAGTTAATGACACGGGCGGGGATCTGACTTTCCATCAGACGATTGGCGAGACTTAAGGAGGTGCCACGTGGGAACCAGATTGCAGGATATCGTTAACGTAACGATAAGCAGAGAGACGGCTAAACTTACCTTGGTCGGGTTCGGGACGCCCCTCCTTTTGGGAGAAACGTCCAGGATTTTCGATCGGGTAGTGACTTATTCCGATACGGATGGAATGCTTGCTGATGGGTTTAGCGAGAGTGACAATCTGTATAAAATGGCTGTCGCCCTCATGTCACAGGAGCGATCCCCTGAGCAGTTCAAAATAGGCAGAAAATATGCCAACGTCAACGCCAAGCAGCAGATCGTGTTCACCGGGACTGCCACCGCAGGAACCTGGACGGTCACCTTGGCCGGAGCGACTACCGCGGGGATCGCTTATGACGCTGCCGCTGCTGCTGTGAAATCGGCCATTGAGGCACTCGCGAGCGTTACAGAAGTAACAGTAACAGGAACCATGGGCACAGGATTCGTCATCGAATTCACCGGGGCCGATGTCAATAAGCACTTCGATACCTTCTCTGTCAGCATTGCCTCTTTGACTGGGGTTACGGCCGTAACGGTGACCGTGCTCCAATACGGATCTGCGACTGAAACCTGGGCGACCGCTTTGTCCGGTGTTCGGGCTTTCGATGATAGCTGGTATTGCCTCCTGGCTGATACCAGAGTCGCTGCTGATATCGAAGCACTGGCTGATGCTATAGAACCCCTGCTTAAGATTTACGTCGCATGCTCTTCTGATGCCGATGTAATCACCTCCGTATCCAGTGACATCGCTTCGATCCTGAAAGGGAAAAGCCTCGATCGGACTGCCCTGCTCTGGAGTAAAGATGATGCCAATTTCCCCGACGCTGCCTGGGTGGGATTGCAGTTACCCAAAGATCCAGGATCGACCACATGGAAGTTCAAAACCCTCGCAGGTATCACTGCCGACGACATTACCGCATCCGAGGTCGGTTATCTGAAAACCAAGCAGGCAAACTTCTACGAGGAGATTGCGGGAGTGAGTGTCGTATCCGGAGAGGGTGTGGTTGCTTCCGGGGAATACATCGACGTCATGCATGGTTCCGATTGGCTCCAGACCAGGATCGCAGAGCGCATTTTCTCCCGGTTGATTAATTCCGAGAAGATCCCTTTTACCACTCAAGGGATCTCCGTCATCGAGGCCGAGATCCGCTATCAACTGGGCAAGGGTGTCGATGCAGGATTTTTGGCCGCAGGATCTGCCGTCGTGACGGTTCCTGATATTGAAAATGTGGACCCATTGGAGAAGGCCGCTCGGTATCTGAATGGCATAACTTTCTCGGCTACCCTGGCCGGTGCAGTACATAAGGCCACCATCAGCGGCAAACTGAGTGTCTGAAATTGAACGCTGATAGGAGCGAAGGAGATTAAGCGATGAGCGTTAAAACCTACACTCCTGCAAAGGTTTCCGTAATTATCGGCGGGAGCATTATAAAATCGTGGGATACCGTGAAAGTGGGCAGGGACAATGACAGGTGGAATTTTTCGGAAGGCACTTCCGGAGAGGTCACCAGAACCCAGAATGCCAGCCTGTTGGGGGCCATCGTTCTTACACTGCCGCAGGCGTCCAAGGATAATGCCACCTTAAGCGCATTCGAGATGGCGGGGACCCTCATTCCCTGCCTGATCGTGGACAAAAGCGGCGCTTCTGTGGCCACAATGCCGGAGGGGACCGTGGTCAAGGTTCCCGATTCGGAGTTCGGGAAAGAGGCCACCCAAAGAGAGTGGACCATCAAAGGAGAGGTCATCGACCCGTTTGTTGTCGGAGGAAATAACTGATGCGTGAACCCGTGAGGAAAGACATCGATGGCGAGCAGTATACATTCTATCAACTTGCTCCCAAGAAAAGTCTGAAACTGCTTACCAGGATTTTGAAGATTATCGGAGGCCCCATTGGTACGGCCATTGGCAAGGATGGCATGAGCATGAAAGCGGAAAGCCTTTTTGATCTGGACATCGATCTTGGGGCGGTTGTCGGCCACCTGTGTCGAAATCTGGATGAGAACGAGGTCGAGGCTATCGTTGATTCGCTGATGTCCCAGGTCTTTGTCGATGGCAAGGGTGAGGTGTCCAAGGTGTTTGACGAGCATTTCGGGGGCCGCCTCCCGCATCTTTTCAAGGTGGTCTTTGCCGCCCTGGAGGTGGAATACGGCAGTTTTTTCGACGGCATGCTCGACAGAATAAAGCAGCGGCTGGCCGAGGCTATAACCCGGGCCTGAGTAACCTGACCCCTGAGGATTGGTTTCTCTGGAGGCCGATCCTGGCCAGGATCACGACGCTGGAAGAGGTCGAGCGGCATTGGTCTCTTAACGATTTACTGGATGCTCATGAGGCGTTGGATATCCAGCAGGAATATGAAGAATACCTCTACAGGAATCCCCAAAGGGACCGGAATTCCTAAGAGGGCAGGAATTCCTAAAAAGATAAGAATACCCCAAAGGTGGCCAAGTGAAACTTCGGGATCTATTCGTCCGCATCGGGTTCGATGTAGATGAAAAACCAGTCAAACAGCTTGAATCGAGCATCAAGGATTTGAAGTTCTCTATCCTTGAAATTGGGACTGCGGTTGTCGCTGCCGGAGCATCCCTTTTTGCCTTGGCGAAAAGTGCAGCCAATGCCGGTGAATATGCCAAGAAAATGTCCCAGTCCCTCGGGTTGACTGTCGAAAGTTTCCAGGAACTGGAATATGCGGCATCCCTTTCTGAAGTGAGTGCTGAAGAGTTCCAAATCTCAATGCGCAGGATGGCCGATACGGCCAGCAATGCGGCACGAGGCATTAAGACCGATTCCCAATCTTTTCAAAACCTGGGGATCTCGGTTATGGGTGCCAATGGGAACCTTAAGGCCAGCGACCAGCTCCTGGCCGAGATCGCTGATAAATTTGCCCGTATGCCAAACAGCCTGGAAAAAACCGCACTGGCCAACGACTTGTTTGGCCGATCGGGTGCATACCTGATTCCTCTTTTGAATGAAGGATCTGCCGGTATCGCCAAGTTAAGACAAGAGGCCAGGGATCTTGGCATCGTCATGAGCACCGAGGATGCCGTCGCAAGTGATGATTTTGGGGATTCCATTATCAGGTTAATGGCCGCCATCAAGGGGATAAAGAATCAAATCGGTCTTGGCCTTATTCCTGTTTTAACCGAGATCGTTTCCGGAGCACAGGGATGGATTATGGCCAATCGGGAACTGGTCCGATCCACCCTGGCTGAGTATATTCAAAAGACGGTTACTATACTGAGGTCTATGTATGTCATAGTCCGGGGCGTTGTGGATACGGTTAAGGATCTGGCCACTGCCTTTGGAGGCCTCAATACCGTTATCCGGTACGTAATTGCCGCACTTCTTATATTTAAGGGGCTGGAAATCCTTTATGCTGTGGGCAGCATGGTCCAGGCCATCTGGAAGTTGACCTCAGCCTTTATGTCCCTTGGGGCTGCCGCGATTATGTCAAAACTTGCCATCGCTGCCGTACCTCTTTTGATCGGCATAGGGATTGCCGCCCTGATTCTTCTTTTAGAAGACGTTATCGCCTATTTTCAAGGGCGAAATTCCATAACGGGATTACTCATTGAAGCTTTTCAAAAGAAACTGCCCACAGCATTCCAGGTCGTCAAAGCTGTAATCAATGCCTTAAAGACCGATATTATCATTTTCTGGAATCTGATTAAGGCTGTGGCTTTACTATGGGCCGGAATATTCCACCTTGATTTAGGTGCCATAAAAGAAGGATTGCATCAGGTATACAGTATTTTCTCAAATGTTTTTTCCAGTATAGGCAGAGTCATTAAAGATGCGCTGACATCTGCACTTGATTTTATCAGCAGCACTTCTGCCTATAAATCCATATCCTGGCTATTCGGGAAAATATCCGATGTCCTCGCCTGGACTTCAGGTCCAGCACAGGAACCCTTTTCATCCACTC
This sequence comes from bacterium, assembly GCA_040752695.1. Taxonomy (GTDB): domain Bacteria; phylum SZUA-182; class SZUA-182; order DTGQ01; family DTGQ01; genus DTGQ01. Next base: position 19,766 of record JBFMGO010000092.1, on the reverse strand, counting down.
CGGCCAGTGCTCCAATCGCATCATCGGTAAGCACACATACTGTTAATGCACCTCAGAACATGAATATCAACTCTCCGATTACGGTCAATGTGCCGCCAGGCACCCCTGCCCAGGATGTGGGCCCAAGGGTGCGGGCAGGCGTAAAGGATGCACTCGGAGAAGTCTTAAGGCAGACTTACTGGGCAACCTCCCCAGGGTTGGAATGGTAAGATGAGCAATGAATAGTAGGATAAGCAATGAGTAGTGTCAATGTCTCGATAAAAGCCAAAAAACTGGTAACCATCCAGGATGATTTCGGGCACCTGTTGCCCATCGATGCCACGATCAACGAGGATCATTCCCGCTCTGCTCAGGCCACCAGCCATGAAATCGAGGGCGGGGATATCATTGCGGATCATGTGATTAAAAAGGGCACCCAGCTTACATTGACCGGGATCATCTCCGAGGATGCGTATCCGCAGGAATCCCGCATTGTCGGGATCGATGATACCCCTCCCCAAGTCAGTGCCTGGACAGGGGAGCGGTTGCAGCAAATAGGGTCCGGGGCATTTGCTGGCATGGCAGGATCTTTGGTTGGAGGTGGAATCAGTGGGGCTGTGGTAACCGGGGCTTATTCCAAACTCAGTGGATCTTTACTTCAAAAAGCATCCGAGCAGCGACCCACATCCCAGATGCAATATCAGCCAATCGTAAGGGTTAAGGATGCCTATGATATCCTCGATCAGATTTATGAAAATAAAATCCCTGTACTCATCATTACCGGTCTGACTGCCTATCAGAACATGATTATGGAATCATTGTCCATGCCACGTAATATTGGCACGACACGGGCACTGTTTTTCACGGCATCCTTCAGGAGGGTGAATTTCGTTTTCAGCGAATCGGTAGTAATACCCGCCATGAAAGATAAACAGACCGCAGATCGGGGAACCCCAAAGAAATCCCTGGGAACTCAGCAATCAAAAACCATTTCTTCTGATAGCCCCGTTGCCAAGAAAGGCGGCTCGCTTCTATTTAAAATTGGTGGGAACGCGGCGAAAAGTTTATTCGGGTTATAGCCATGTCTCTATCTCTTTTGCAATTACCAGTAAAATCGGATATCGGCCATTACGAACTCAAGACGGAACTGGACAAGGTGAAATATACCTTTTCTTTTCGCTTCAATACCAGGGCTGATCGATGGATCATGGATATCAAAACCGATGGCGGAGAAATCCTGGTAGCCGGAATCCCTTTGTTGGCGGGGGTCGATTTTCTTTCAGGATTCAGGGCTGATACCAGACTGCCACAAGGAGTTCTTTTTCTGCTCAATACGGTCGATGAAAACGCCAGTCCTGGCCGGGATGATCTTGGCAATAATGCGCTTCTTATCTATCAGGGGATTTGAGTAATGCTTTTATGGGATCGGTATGCAGCGGTATCGTTCGGAAAAAGAGGAGAGGAAGGGATCAAGGTCACTGGGCTACGGATAGCCTTCGAAATTGAAAAAACCAGCGAGCCCAACCCTAATACGGCACGGATCTGCATCTATAACCTGCATCCCAAACATTGGCCATTGCTTGAATCAAAAGATAATCTGACCGTCACGTTAGAAGTCGGATATGGCGGCAACTTGGAGCAGATTTACTTCGGGGATATCAAAAAGAGCTCTTTCTCCAACGAGGATGCCACGAAAAACAATGCCGCACCGGTAACGTTTTCAACCCAGGGGCCTGATACGGTGACCACCATCGAGGCGGCCAGCGGGATCGAGGCCATCCAAAAAGCCACGATCGATAAAAGCTACACCCAAGGGATAGACATGAAAACCCCTCTTGTGGACGTCGTCAACACCTTTAAAGAGATGGGTGGGGTCATTGTCGATGGGGCACTTGATTTTATCAAAACCGGAACATTTAACAGCAAAAAAATTCAAACAGGCCTTGCCCTTGCCGGTTCCTCATCGGTAAATATGGATAACCTTACGGGTGCTTTAGGATTAGAGTGGAGCATCCAGGATAAGAAGCTTCAGATCATCCCCAAAGATGGCAAGACCACTGAGGATGCTGTTTTATTAAGCCCAAAGACGGGCCTGGTTGGCTCCCCTGTGCGGCGAGAGGAAGGGATAGAGTTCACTGCTTTAATCCAGCCTAAAATACAGCCAGGGCGGGCCGTGAGGATAGAGAGCATGTTCATCAATGGGGATTTCAGGATAAATAAAGTCAGGTTCAATGGCGATACCCATGACAACCCGTGGTATTGCACGGCAGAGGCAAAGTGATGGAAAACGAAACCCCTACCCTTGCACATGTTATCCGGGAGGCGATCCGATCCCAGATCCTCGATCTTCACACCGCCATGCCTGCGAGGGTTGAAAAATACGATCCTGCCAGCCAGAAAGCGGATGTGAAACCCTTACTGAGAAAAAAGTATAAGGCCAGCGACATCGATACCGAGTTCCCCGTGATCCCGGCGGTTCCGGTACAATGGCCATCGGCAGGCGGCGGGAAAGCATATCTTCACCTCCCTTTGAAGGCTGGCGATCTTGGGATAATAATTGTCTGCGAGCGCACGATGGAGGGATGGCTTTGTGGTGATGGCCAGATAACCTCTCCCAAGGATCCTCGGCATCACAATCTGTCGGATGCTGTCTTTGTCCCTGGGATCAGGCCTTTTAAAAAAGCACTTGCCGGCGTTTCGTCAAACAACATGGTCCTTCAAAACGATAAGCTCAGGATTGAACTTGACCCCTCTGGCAAGGTAAGCATCGAGGGGACAAGCAGCGAATTGATAACAGTGCTGGTCCAAGTCCTTACCCATCTGATCAGTGCAAAGGTTTTGACTTCCTGGGGAGCATCCCCTTTCACGGCAGACACAATCGCCAATTTCACCCAGGATAAAGTGCAACTGACTGCGTTAAAGAGGTAGCAAAATGTTGAATGGCGATCAGTTAGGGCAGGAATTAACCGACGTCCTTTTGGCAGGGCAAACCGGTCTGTCAGCAGAAGAGCGGGCACTTGTGTTAAACAAATGGCAGGCTATCGGTAGAGTAATCGTATCTTATATTCAAACCAATGCCCAGGTACAGGTGAGCACGACCGGAACCACGGGGACAGGACCCAATGGAGGCCCTTTGCCAATTACCTCTCAGCCTGGGGTTGGAGTCATATTATGAATCGTGATTTGGCATTAGATACCGAAGGGGATATCCTAATACAAAAGGGGGATTTGGTTCTCATTTCAGGAATCGATGCTATAAGGCAGCACTTGTCCCAAAAAATTAAAACCTTTTACGGAGAGTGGTTCCTGCACATGGCCATAGGCGTCCCCTATTTCCAGCAGGTGTTTGTAAAGAATCCAAACCTACAGGTTATCGACAGTATTTTCAAACGGGAAATCATTAATACCCCTGGTATCGTGCAACTTTTAGAATTTAACCTGAATATCAATTCCTCGACCCGGGTTCTGAACCTGGTGTTCAAGGCCAGGACCGACGAAGGAATCATCGATTTCAACGAGGTAGTATCATGACCTACGGGCTGACATCCCAAGGATTCAATGCCAAGACACTGGACATTATACAGTCCGAAATAGAAGATGCACTCAAAGCGACATTTGGCTCTTCGATTAATCTTCTCCCTGAAGGTGTTTTTGGCCAGCTTACAGGAATCTTCAGCGAGAGAGAATCCCTGCTGTGGGAATTGATAGAAGCAATTTATTACAGTCAATATCCGGATACTGCCGAAGGGGTATCTCTTGACCGGGTCTGCTCTCTTACCGGGATAACGAGATTGGCTGCGATGCCTTCTCAAATCGCAGGCATGGCACTCTTTGGGACTGTAGGGACCGTGGTGCCTGCGGGAACCGTTTTCTCTGTCAAGGATAACCCGGACGTGAAGTTTGCCACCAGCGAAGAAAAGACCCTGGGTGCAGGGACAGATGCTGTGCAGGCTATCACCTTCGATACGATCCCAACCAGCGGCAGTTTTAAGCTGGATCTTAACGGCGAAACAACCTCTGCCATAGGCTTTGATGCTTCATCCAGCGACCTCCAGGATGCGCTGAACGCCTTATCGGCCTTATCCGAAGTGACCGTATCCGGAGATTTCCCAGGGGGCTTTACGGTCACCTTTGGCGGGGCCGATGGCAAACAACCCCAGGAACTTCTCCTTGCCACCGATAGCACTCTCCTGGCTGGGGGAACCGCGGTAGCGATCACGATTGCCCATGCCGTCACTGGTGTATACCAGGCGCAGGTAGATTGCACCGCCACAGAGACCGGCCCTTTGGTGGCCAATGCCAAAACCCTGACGGTCATCGACAACCCGATATCCGGCCTGGTCTCGGTTTTTAATCCTGAAGATGCCTCCCTGGGAAGGAATATCGAAACTGACACGGAACTGCGGGTCAGGAGAAATAATCTTCTCCAAGTGAGCGTTGCAGGGCCCCTTGATGCCATCCTGGCATCCATACTCAAATTAAATGAGGATTCGAGCAAACCGGCTCTTGAGTCGGTGAACGCATTTGAAAATTATACCAACGAAGTGGATGCCAGAGGCCTTCCCGCGAAAAGTTTCCTTGTCATTGTCTACCAGGCCGCTGGCGGGACAACCAGAGACCAGGAGATATTCGAGGCAATTTATGCCGCCAAACCTGCCGGAATACAATCCTATGGAAACGTATCGGGAATGGTAACCGACTCTCAGGGGTTCAATCATACCATTTGCTTTTCAAGGCCAAATGAAATCAATATCTATGTAGACCTTGACTTACAAGTAACAGACGACTATCCGATGAATGGCGATGACCTGGTGAAAACGACTTTGACTGCATGGGGAAATAACCTTGGAGTCGGAGCGGATGTAATCGTTTATCCTGCGCTCATCAGCCAGCTTGCCTCGATCCCCGGCATCGTGGATGTCGCGATTAAAATCGGAACCTCGCCAGGCCCAACCCTTGATAACAACATCGATATTGATGATGGGGCAGATGGTGCTGTTGAGTTGTCCAGATGGGACACTTCCAGGATCGCTGTTCATCATTTGTAGGAGTTTGTGCTGGAGTATGTCGGAGCTTGTAGGAATTTGCAGGAATATATGTAGGAGTACATATGTCGGATCTACTCTATAACGCTGGCAAATTGGGAATCCTGAATGGGACTATCGACCTTATTCATGATGATATCAAAGTTATGATGGTTACCTCCGGCTATGTTCCTGATGCGGATCATTCCTACGTTGACGAGGGGATGGTGGAAGACCCTGCCCACAATGAAATTTCAGGCCAGGGATACGCTCGAAAAGGCATAAGCGGAAGGTCCATTATCAAGGATGTTTTGTTTGATAAAATCAGATTCTATGCTGATTCTGTCATTTATCCCAACTTAAAGACTGACACCATCGCCGGAATCATAATCTTTAAAAGCACTGGAAATGACGCCACATCCCCATTGATTATGTGGATCGACAGTGGTGGCTTTCCATGCACCCCGAAAGAAATCAATATGACTATCATCTGGTCAGAAGGAGGGGTTTTTACCCTATGAAACTTATTACCGTTTACGGCCCATCGACACTGATATCAATTTCCCTGGCCGGTTTGCCGACCGGGTCTGCCAGGTCGAGTCTGGCCATCGATAATACAGTGAACAGGTTCCTGGACGCGATGGTGACTTTAAGCATCCCGCTTGGCGTTGGCTCTCCGGTAGATCAAAAGCTTATCAATATCTGGTTCTATGCATCCGAGGATGGAACTGGTTTCCTCGATAACGCTTCCGGTTTAGATCAATCGATTGTGAAGAGGAATCCCACCAACTGGCGAGGGCCGTTCGTGCTGAATACCCCTGACAGCGGCGGTCTTGTTTATACTGCGGTGGTCCCTTCGGTAGGGACTTACTTTAACAAGGTAATGCCGAGAAAGTGGGGCGTTATCATTGAAAATCAAAGCGGTGTGTCTTTTGACGCCACAGAAGCTAACTTCTCGAAATCATACTCAGGGGTCTCGCTTCAGTTCGAAACGCCAGGAGAAACTTTACACGACAGTGCAACCGTTCCGGGACCAGGCACAGACATTGATGTTACAGCACTGAGTACCTTGAATTTACAAATCACCGGCACAGCGACATCGTTTTCCCTTGCCTTTCTTGGCGCTGTCGATGGGGAGCCTTCTATCCCCATATCCGGCATAAACCTGAAGACCTTCAGCCTGGCCACAGTGGTTAACAATCTTGGTGAAATCTGGCAGGTGGATGTGTCGAGTTTAAAGACCTTTCGTGCTGAACTGACCGCTGTCTCAGGTGGCTCTGTTACCGTGAAAACGCTGGCCATTCCATAAGAGGTGTTTTTACATAAGAGGTGTTTTCATGTCGGTTCAAAATGCCCTTATAACATCCCATCAATATCATGGCCTTAACCTTGGATTATTGAAAGCCAGGCACAGAACGGCTGGAGTGAATAAAACACTTGCCTTTGCCGCTTATGAGGAGAAGACCATTTGTTCTATCTCCGGGAAGGGGTACATAGACACTCTCTGGTTTGGGATGTCTGTCAATAATACCTTCCTGAAAAATGCCAGGCTGAAAGTCTTTGTCGATGGGGAAAGTACGCCTTCTTTGAACTTTGACCTTGGCTCCTTGGGGCTGCATTTTTCGAGTGGCTATACCAATGGCTGGACTGAGCATGTCTTTACCGAGACCAATTCCTCTTATCCTGCCGAGGTAGTATGTTTCAGATTTCCCATTCCGTATTCGACCGGCATTGTTATCCAAATTAAAAGCAATGTCGCGCAGACCAGCTCTATTAGCACTTATGCTTATTATGTCCCGGATGCCGATATCCCCCTGCGGTTAAAGTCGGTCAATGTCCCCTATGATGGCAAAATCACTATCCTGGGATCGGAAAATACCGTCTATGAATTTTTTAACCTCTCCGGAGAAGGCTGGATCGTATGGCATTCAATGGCAATGGAACCGGTGACGGACAACTCGCACCTTCAGTCTAAACTCAGTATTAACCTGAATGGAGAAGGTACTCCCTCGATTGATTCTGTAAACCTTCTGAACTGGTTTATGGATTCCAATGACTTCAATGAATGGCCAATGTCCACATCTTGGAAAATGCTCTCGATTTGCCCGAACGGATTATTTTATCCAAAGAAATTTAACGTCGGAGTGGACCTGTTGGAGCTTTTTGGTGGAATCAGGTTCGATTCAGGCGCAAGAGCTGTCCTTGATACAACTCCGGCAGCAATGGCTACTGACTTTTCCTTTGGCCATACCTGGCTCTATTATCAACCGACGTAAGGGTATCAACCGACGTAAGGGTATCAACCGGCGTAAGGTATCACAACCGGCGTAAGGATATTCTCATGAGTATACATCACTACATGAAAAATCATGAATTTTATGGTTTTAATTTCGGGCTCAGGCCAAAAATAAAGCAAATTGTCGGACGGATCGAGTGGGAATATATCGAGGCCGGGGAAACAAGGCTTGTCCTCGATGAGGACGGGCCGGGTATTATAGACACTCTCTGGTTTGCAGTTGGCGGCCTTAACGATACGTTTATCAATTGTATCCTGAGAATCTATGTGGACAACGAGGTAATTCCATCTATTCAATTCGATTGCGGGTCAATAGGGTATAGACAGATGAATGCCGTATCTCAGCAGTCTCACTGTGCCACGCATTTTCATTTTACCCAGCAGCCTGATGGTGGAGGCGGCTTCAGCACAAGGTTCCCGATCCCCTATTCAACTCACATCCGGATCACCATGTACAATCCGGAGGCGACATCAGCCCCGTTCTTCTGCCAGACTTACCGCACGTTAGGGATAGATATTCCTCTGCGGTTAAAGTCAATCAATCTCCCCTGGTCTAACAAGGCCACCATTCTTGCTTCATCCCCCACAGAGTATGAATATTTCAACCTGACTGGCATCGAAGGATGGCTGGTATGGTTTTCAACCATCCTGGATGGTGCTGCCGGGATCTCATTCGCCGAATCGAAGATGAAAATTTACATCGATGGAGAATCAAGCCCGTCTATTGAATCTCCGGATTTCCCCGGTTTTTTTGGGAAATGCAAAAATTTTTCCTATAGCAAACAATTCTTATCAAATATGCATACATACGTAAATTCCTGGAGACTATTTCCCCCCGCAGGATTTGATGTTACTTTCCGGGTCAACATCGGCCTGGATATTATGAAGTTCCTTGGAGGGATATATTTCCAATCCGGTGCACGGGCAGTTCTGGACACTACTGCGCCAACTATGGTCACCGATTTTGATATGAGCTACATCTGGCTCTATTATCAAAAGATATAGAGAAGATGAAGATATAGAGAAAATATAGCGAAATACAGCGAAAATATAGAGGCAGCGCAATGCACTATAATAAAATCATGCCATCCATACATAACCATGAATTACATGGCCTTCACCTTGGGCTGCTCTATAAGCCTATCCAGACAGTCGGCGTATTATCAGGGGCAGAGATTGCACCAGCAGAAGAAAAAGTATTGTGCGACCTCACAGGGGCAGGAGTCATAAAAAATATCTGGCTCTCATTCGTCGAAGAGCATGTTGCACGGGCGGCTCGGTTCAAGGTCTATATTGATGGAGAGATAACGCCCTCAATCGACATAGACATGGGAACCCTTGGAGTCGCATTCTACTATACACAAGGATTCAGGGGCGGCTGGTGTAAGCATATGTGGGTAGGACAATCATCCGCTACGTCTCCGACCGGCATGGTTTTTCGCTACCCTATTCCGTACTCAACAGGGGTCAAGATTACGGTCTATAATCCGGTGGCATATACATCGGCCATGTCGAGCCAGATTTATAACGTCCCGAATCTGGAACTTCCATTACGGTTAAAATCAAGCTGTGTTCCCTGGATCACCCCCTTGTCCCTGGGAACTCCTTATCAGCATATCAATTTGACCAATACTGAGGGATGGCTGCTGTATAACACTTTGACCGTAGACAGTACGATGAATCCTGTCCTTGAATCCAATATGCAGATTTATATTGACGGGGCGCAAACTCCGACATTGGAAACCACTGGTACTGAAGATTGGTTCGACGATGCCTGGTATTTTGGAGGCAGGGCTCCTTCGATTCCCTGGCGGATGATATCTGTAAGTGATAACTCAGGTTGTCGCTATATGCTTGCACTGGACCTTATGGAAATGTTTGGTGGTTTATACTTTTCTCACAATGTCCGGACAGTCTGGGAAGCAAATACGATCGGGATTTTTACTTATATCTGGCTCTGGTACGAAATGCTGAGGTAGCCGCATTGAAAATGAGGTAGCCGCAATGAAAAAAGGGATACCGCAATGAAAAGTAAAATCACTGAGAGCTACCTTGCGGTCTGGTGGCGTGATTATTACTCTGACGTTACCGTTTGCTTTGTTATCCGGCCCGATACGGTAGCCGGCACACTGATAATCCTGCCACCTGTTATCGACATTGCCTTAAATCCCCTGGAGCTGCTTATCCATCCGATGGAGGCACCCCTGCTGTTTTCCCTTGAGGGTGGGGTATCCTCTTTCCCGGTTGCCAATATGCTCACGGGAGAGAGGAAGCAAATCGGGATCTCGGTCACCAGATCAGATGGCATCCCCATAGAATTCGATGATGTGAAGTACCGGATTTACAGCACCGACGGGACTCCCCAAGGCGATGAAGGCACGCCAGACGTCCTGGGGCAAAATGTGTTTGCACTAATCCCGGCTGCGGCGCAAGGGTATTACTATATTGAATTTACTATCACGGTGAACGACCTTGTCAGCAAAGCCAGACGTACATACCAGGTTGAATGACACGGATGATACGAATGAGGACACGGATGAGGACCTGGATGATTCGAATGATTCGAATGATTCGAATGGCACGAATGACATGGATGACATGGATGACATGGATGCCAGGAATGCCAGGTCGAATAAGGAAATCGCATGATCACCCCAATTACTAGCCATAGTATAGATGCAGCCAAGCGGCTGCTTTACCAGTATGCGGATAAAAAGAAACTGAAAGATTTGCTCGATGCCCTTTTTGGCTTGCAGGTCCAGAGGATCGAGGATGCATCCTGGCCCCTTTTGACCAGGCTCGATATTGACGGGTCCGAAGGGGAGCAGCTTGACAGGATTGGATCGATAGTTGGTCAGGCCAGGATGGGCCTCGATGACCCTGTTTATCGGATATGGCTGAAAGCCAAAATTGGGAAAAATGTCTCCGAGAGCGACATGGAGAGGGTCATTTCGATATGGAAACTGATTAATACGAATGCAACCGTTATCCGGGTGACGGAGCATTTTCCTGCCGAAATTGCCATTTATTCCAATGCTCCTGTGGATCTCACGTGGGATCTTACTACAGAAGGCGGTGCCGATCTGGTACAGGAAAACGACATCACGATGAGTGCAATAGTGACTAACTACGTGAGGTATATCTTTAATTTTGCTCAGGAAGTTGTTGGTGCAGGAATCAGAGTCGGGTACATCGCGGTGTTTGACTCGGATGATGCTTTTGGATTCGAAAACAGTACCAATTCCGGAGGCTTTGGAGATTTAAACGATGTCGATGCAGGGGGAGAGCTCTCTTATATCGAGCTGCCACTCCTCCCATCTTCTCTATAGGGGAGTAAATCATGGCTAAGGCGAAAATAAGCGAACTTCCGGCTTTGGGCGAGAGCCCCGGTGAAAATGACATTGCCGCTATCGTCGATGTATCGACAGGGATTACCAAAAAAACCACTATCGCTGAAATCATGGGGAACCGATCGGTTATTTCATTGGCTTCGGATGGTTGCATTGTCTGGCCAAACAAATGGAGGATTAACCTTGATGGAACATCTCTGGTATTTTCTTATTGGGACGTAGGTTCGGGAACCTGGTGTGAACACAGTCGATTGGACATACCGCTCTAAACTGGTAAATCTGAAAAATCATAAGGCAGGCACACTATCATGAAGAAAAAAGCGATAACCATAGGTAAAAAAACGATAATCATGTTGTTACTTCCCCTTGCAATCCTCACTATGGCATTTACCGGAACCGTCTATCAGATCGGGGATCGGGTCTCGATCGGCTCCTACTCGAACAGTCTGAATACGGCTATCTCCAGCCTCGGAGCCCAGCACAGGACGATCGATATTAACACCACGGTTACACTGACCGCGAATGCCACACTTCCCGCAAATCTGGCTTTGGAGATTGGGGAAAATGGTCTCATCCAGCTTGGCAACTATAACCTCACGATCCTTGGGGATTTTGATTGCCCACCGAATAACCAGGCCTTTTCCTACACCGGAACCGGCCGGGTGTCCTTCCAGGGCGCTTGCGTCACAAAGGTATATCCTGCCTGGTGGGGTGCCAAAGGTGATGGGACAACGGACGACACCGCAGCCTTCAATTATGCCCTCGATGCCATGAATACGGAAGGAAGCTGCCTCTTTGTACCTAAAGGGTACTACCGGGCGAATATCGTTTTGACTGTAGGAACCCTTTACAGTAAAGACCTTGTCGGGGAGGAGACGGATTCAACGATTCTCCGGACCTATACCCCTGGCGGGTATGCCTTAACCTTAAAAGGCAGTGTCGAGGCATGGAAACCCCACACGATTAAAAATTTAAGCATAGTCGGGGATTCCATCTCCCTGGCAGATGGCGGCATCCAATTCGGGGTGGCCGGATCGTATGTGGCAGGAGATGAGTACATAGGACGGGTCGTCTTTGACAAACTCTTCTTCGACAATCTGAATATCGCCATCCGCAAACCATCGGGGAATATCGGCAATACCTTCAGAAATTGCGCCTTCGATGTCTGTAATTACCACTACTATGCGGATAACCCCACAGGCCATACCATGCACTGCGGGTGCGACTGGTTCTACGACTGCCATTTCGAGGCCGCAAAATTGGCATCCATTTACATCAGTTCCCCTTATGAAACAGGGCAGACAGTTTTTACCAATTGTATCCATGAGAGTAACCCCGGATTTGCTTTCTTTATTGAAAATTATCATGGCTATACCTCTCCTGGCCTGATTATTAACAACGACCATTTTGAATCCAATGCCACGGCGGGCAGCGTCACCATTAACAGCATCGCCTATACACCGAGGGAACTGCGATTTAAGGATACCAATGTTGCCACGATCACAAATTCAAAGTTAAACAGTATAGAGTTAGTGAATAGCGTTGTATTTGGTAATAACGTCGGTCCCAATATAGGCAGTTTTGATGTGATAAAAGACAATGATTCCCTGCTGCTGCTGGATAATGTCAGAGTAGATTATCTTAAGTTTTCCGAGAACTACTTTATACAAAACATAATTAATTCAACAAGGCCCATTGGTGGATATTCCACCTGCCTGAACACTGTCCCAAGGTCTATAATAACAAATGGATATAATGGCACTTTGTGCTTATCGGAAAGCTTTGCCGATGAAGACACGTACAATTTCAGCAACCCCTCGACCGAAACCACGGTAAGAGATGGTGTTATTTTCCCTCGATGCGTCGAGGTGGAGTTCCCTGCCGGTGTGACATCGACCAGCCCTATGGCGGCGACCATTCCCCACGGGAAATATATCGTGTGGTCCCTCGATATCAAGACACTAACCACCCCGGACAATAATCTCACTGTCCAATTGGTCGGAGACAGGCCCCTTTCCTGCTCGCTTAAATTGCAGACTGCCAATAAGTGGTATTCCTTTGTCGGGTTAGGGCACCCGGAAAACCCTGACCCCGGCACAGATTTTACTGTCAGAATCTATGTTTTCAATAATACCGCGGCTGCCCATACCATACGGTTTTCGGCCCTGCAAATTCTGGCATTCGATAAATTGCAGGATGCCATTGAATTTATCAGAAAAGGAGTATTCGTCTACCCCACCGATATGCCTAAAACCCTGATCGGAGATAAGGCACCTACTGCCGGAACCTGGATCGTAGGAGACACGGTTCTGAACAAAGTCTCTTCTGCGGGGGCACCACGAGGGTGGGTATGTACCGGTGCCGGAACCCCCGGGACATGGGTGAACTTTGGTCAAATCGGATACCGGACAAATGCAGGATCTCCCTCAGGTTCGATTGCACCTACTTTTATTGGAGAAGATGGCATTTCTAAGTGTCTGTGCTAGAAAGTAGCGGAAATTAATTTTACTAACTTTACAGTTATTTTACAAAAAGAGTCAATGAGATAGACGTAGACAAAGGTTAATCTATGGTTGAGAGAAATGAGAAGTTTTAAAGTACAATATCTGTGGATAACTCATAAACTTCTCATTCTGTTTTAGAGAAGATTTATACAGGGTATCGATGTTTAGACTGCGTTTAGAAACCGTTTATAACAATATTAAAACTATTTAACGTATTGATAAAACTATTTTAAATCTATTATTCCTCTCTATGGTTATAGGGGAACAAAAATGTACCCCTAAATAACCTTCTATTTTAACCGATCAAATCACATTTATTGAAAACTGATGTAATATATTTGAATGTTATTGCGTCTAATTTATTTCTATTAGAAATAATAGATTATCACTTAGAAAATGCAAGCGAGTAGGCGGGGGTGACGCGAACCACCCCCACTAACCCACAGTAGGCGCTGTGAACCACAGCCGAAGCTGCTACTCAATAAATAAGTAAACCATCAGTGGTTCACTTTGTAAAGAGTGGCAAAGGCACATTTTGTAAAGGGTAAAGTCAATGAATAGTCCCCTCTCCTATATCGGTGGTAAAAGCAAGCTCTCAAAAACAATCATCGATTTAATTCCTCAACATCAGACGTACTGCGAAGTGTTCGCCGGAGCGGCATGGGTGTTTTTTAGAAAAGAACCGTCCAAATATGAGGTCGTTAATGATCTTGATAGTGATCTCATTGCTTTTTACCGGGTACTTCAACACCATTTAGAAGAATTTTTAAGACAGTTTAAGTGGCTCCTTTCGTCCAGGGAATGGTTTGATGACTGGAAAAGACAGCAGGAGGCGGGTGGATTGACCGATATCCAGAGAGCGGCCAGGTATTATTATCTCCAGAGGCAAAGCTTTGCCGGTAGAGTGAAGAGTAGGACATTCGGTGTAGAGGTAAATAGAAACATCAGAATTAATCTGGTGAGGATGGAAGAGGAGCTTTCAGAGGTCCATCTGAGGCTTGCCAGAGTGTTGATCGAGCATTTACCATGGCAAGAATTTGTAAAGCGTTATGATAGAGAAGAGACATTCTTTTACCTGGATCCACCCTATTATAAGGCTCCTTACTATAGACATAATATGGTCTTAAGTGATTATGAAGAAATGGCCAGAGTAATTGGAGACCTCAAAGGAAAATTTATTTTAAGTATCAATGACCTCCCAGAGATGAGGGAAGTGTTTAAAAGTTTTAATGTTAAACCGATAACATTATCTTATTCAGCCTCAAAGGGTAAGGTGCTGGAGGGAAAAGAACTCCTGGTCAGTAGTACCTCCGTAGACCTGGCCGTGGACCAAGGGTGGCAGGAGATCCCTGTGGGTGAGGTTGAGCTTCCGCAATCATGCCCAGGGCTTTGATCATGTCCATGACCGGCTAACATTTCCGCTATTTTACTTTTCTATATTTTTCCTATATAATACCTAAAAGATTCAGATCAACCTAACCAAAACCAAAGGAGTAATCTCCATGAATACAATAGCAGATAGTCTAATTGAGACTCAAAAGGCAAGTGATATAGAAGTATGGGATACTGAAGTCAAGATAAATAATGAACGTGTTTTCCGATTAGACTCTAACAATAATCAGCTACTTACAGCAGACCGGAATATCAGAATAAAATTCTATGAGATCCTCCAGAAATCGATGATTGATATTCAGCAATCTCTTAATCTGTTCTATGATAAAGATAGTGCCATGGCCCACCTGGAAACGGTCATCCACTATGCTGAGAAAATATTATCCAATAATGATGACCGGCAACATGAAGACCGGCAGCATAATGCTCAAATCATCATTGAACATATACAACAGGTTAAGGAGATTCTTCAAAAAGTGGAAGTAAAATAAAAATCTACTCTTTAACTGTATGATTGTCTTTATAACCAATGTGTACTTTTATTTCGAAGGAATGAAGGCAACTTCTTTTTCTTTGACCTTTTGGTGTGCCTTCGTATCCACGGCATCCTTTATCAAAGGTTGCATCTGTTTGTTTTGTATTAACCATTTCACGAAGTATCTCTCCTATCGAAAACCCTCCCTTATAACAAACAGGATTGGAACAATTTATGTATTCATCCAGCCTGTCTTTCCTGTATACACGCTTTGTATTACTTGCCTTAAACCCAGAACCGATTTCTTCTACTTCAACTAATACATCATCAATTTGAGGAAAGGCTTTTTCAAAAGAGAGCCTACCACTAAAGACATTACCACTTTCTTTAAAAATATCAGACGCTTTTCATATAGTCATCGTTAGCCATTATATGCTCCATATCAAAAATATCATTTAAATTCCTATTATTAGTATGTTCTAAGTCTAACGTAATTCTTACTATGTGTTAATTCATTATTAATATGTCTAATTTATTCGTATTGATACCAACTTTAGCTAATTCATTAAGAAGTCAGGCGATCTTGCCCATATGGGTATCCTCGTCCTTAGCCTGTCCAGCCTCTATTTTTTTAAGATATTCAATAAATTCAGGGAAATGACGCTTAACCTCGTAGATTAGCCAGGTCCGGCCCTCCTGATTGGCATGCTCCCAGAAATCGTCTATCCACCCCTTCAATTGCTCTCTTGGTATATCTTCAATGGCCAAGGTAGGGGAGGTGGCTCCCTCCCGGAACA
Source organism: bacterium (assembly GCA_040752695.1). GTDB lineage: Bacteria > SZUA-182 > SZUA-182 > DTGQ01 > DTGQ01 > DTGQ01. The sequence goes on along the minus strand of JBFMGO010000092.1, from coordinate 3,949 downwards.
TCGGTCCTTCGCCAGTCATGAGCCAATGGAATGAAATATCTGTATGCAGATATAAAGATTGAAGGGTATCTGCTGATGGTTTAGTCTTGTTTGTCTCTATACCGGATAGGCTACCTTGAGAAATATTTATAATTTTAGCTAAATACCAAACAGTTATTCCCTTTGCCTTACGGTATTCGCGGATTCTATCTCCTATGCTTTTTATCTGCATAACTATATTTGCTTGACTAATATCTATATGTAGATTATACTATGACTAACGGTTTAAAAAAATTGTCTTTACCTTGTCTATTCCCTTTTATCTAAGAGGAATGTAATGAAAAGGAAAAAAATTCCTACAAATCACACAAAATTACTGATTATTAAATTTGTCCAGCTCAAATCAAGAATGTATCTTCCTGATCTGGCGAAGGAAATCGGGGTTTCCTATTGGTCGCTCTATAAGATTCTTGAGCGATCATTTGATAACTACGATAAAGAACAAAGAAATAAGGCGCTGCGAGTTAAGGTAGCAGACCACCTGGGCGTAGCTTACGACGATCTTTGGGGGCCTCAGAATCAACAGCGCATTAAGGTGCTCATTGAAAAAGAAATCAATTCCATCGTCGTCGAGCAGGCCCTTGAGACTCAGGCGAAGCTTAAAAAGAGCATGATGCCGGGATAGTCAAAATGAAATTAAGTGATTCATTATTCAGGCAAACCACCAAGTTTAGATGCTTCATTTCTCAATAGAAAAAGGATAAATAAATGGATCGAGAGCAAGCTTTAAAAGACATCATTGAGGTCTTAAAGAAACATTACACCAAAGAAGATGATTCCAGAAAGCTGGTTGATCTTTTGGAAACAGCGGCCAAACACCTGCTGCCAATTTACCATGTCAGGATTGATATAGAGTATATCAATACCTAATACCTTTCACTTTTATAATAGCAAATTTAAGAAGGTGACACAATGGCAAAAAGCGTACATGTATTAGACACTCAAAAGGCAAAAAGCCGTCAACTGACGCTATTCGATGAAATAGCAAAAATTCAGGAGGGAGGAGGACTGAAAAATCAGTCGCAGCAGACAGGAAGTAAGAATGTGCAGGCAGAATTTAAGGAAGCGATAGCCAGGGCTATGTCTAGCTCAGGACTATCGCGGTTTGAGATCGCGGGCAAGATGAGCGATCTTTTGGCAGCCGATGTTTCCAAATTCATGCTGGATGCATGGGTAGCTGAAAGCAAGGAGGCGCACCGGTTCCCGGCAGAGTATTTACCGGCCTTTTGCATCGCTACCGGTTCGAGCCTTCCCCTTGAGGTTGTCTGTCGTCACCTGGGCCTGTTTTTGATGCCAGGAGACGACGCATTAAGAAGCGAGATCCAGATCATCGACGAGAGGATCAAGGATCTGCAAAAGGAAAAGAAGAAGAGGCTGGCGTTTTTGAAGTAAGAGGAGAAGGACTATGGTGCAAGAGTTAATCAAAATAAATATTATTATGATTGATCTATTCATTACCCTGGGACTGTTTTGCGGATTGATGATGGGTTATTTCCTGCGTAATTTTTATCACAATTGTATTGAAAAAGATATTTCTGAACTGCAATCGCGGGTTTCGTGCCTGGAAGAAAAAGAATCCGGCTATCGACGTCCTCCCTTATTTCAGACAGAGACATTTGAAGGGTAAGGGCGAATCCTTGAAGGGGAACAAACCCCCGGAGACAGCCAGGGGCTTGTTTACGGACCTAACCTACTTGGCGACAACGATAGCGGTCTTTTATATGAGCATGGAGATAGGAACCTTTAGAAGAAGCTGACATTAAAGCATGGTAAACGGATTCAGGAACATTAACATATTGATAAAGATGACCGCTATGAAATTTAACTTCAAGTATGGATGTTTCTCTATCATAACCAACAGAAAGGATATTTGAAGATGAAACAGACTTCCGGATCATATATACCCTCCAATAAACCAATTAAGGAGATGAGCAAGGATGAAATAATTGCCCATTTTCAATGGCTAGACTTTAAGGACCCATTGGGCCATAAGCTTACCATGTATGAAGATTTCTTTGAACTGGTTGAATTAGCTACGAATAAGGGGTAGGGGTGATCAATGATTGGATTTCTCTTAGTCTTCGTCATTATCAGTTGGTGGTTTTTGTTTGGGTGAGAGGGGAAAATCCTTTTTTCCAATAATAAGTTCTTCCTTTTTAGATGTAACAGGGGGTGGTTTATGGTTGGTAGATTCTTTACCTTGGTCGGGTTTTTGGGGTTTATCTCCCATGACTGCCTCCTTAATTTAATGAAAGTTATAAGACCCTAGAAAATAGTAAAAAATAGCTGAAAATATAAGAATAATAATAGAAACAATTAACGGAGAAGCTAATTTCCTGATTTTTTTCCCAGTTTCAATATCGGTAGCAAAATTTTTGCGGCTGGTTTTATCAATATCATAAATGAAGGCCCGTAGACATTGATCCGGAGAATTAGCCTGATTAAAGTAAACTTCAGGATCATCGATAAAAAATATTTCCTTATTCGGGACTCTCAGATTCAGTAAGGCCAGAGCAAAAACCCAAAGAGATAATATGAGAGAAGAAACTCCCAGGCAAAAGGGAATGAAATATAAACCGGAATGCTTCTCTGGTTTAAAGTACTCAAAGACTCCTAATTGAACGGTTACAAGAAATGAAGAAATCCAAAGGTAGGTTTTTAAAAGCTCTATTTGCACCGAGCGGATATCAGCAATATAAGTTCGAAAGTTTAAGAGGCAAAAGTCGATGACCTTTTCTAATACCGATGAATCAACTGGCTTAGGTTTAGGTTCGGATTCATTTTCCATGATAAATTTCACCTCCTTTCAAGATGGAATATTTTCTAACAGTATATCACAACGTTGAACGCTGGGGAAAGGGTAGCAATGCCTGATCTATTATCAACAAAAGAGGCCGCTGAGGTGCTGGGAGTGGCGGAGAGGACGGTCCAGCGATGGATTTCTTCCAGTAAGATAGATCCGGCAAGCTGGAGGGTTGTCAGGGGTGGGAAAACAGCATTTTTTACTTTATCCCAGGTGACATGGATGAAAAAAGAATTTCTGGGTATCTTTGACGGCTATGAGAACGGAACTGCGACAAGTGCGACAAGTCCGACAGGTAAAAGCATGCGAAGTGCGACAAGTGCGACAAGTCCGACAGGTAAAAGCATGCGAAGTGCGACAAGTGCGACAAGTCCGACAGCCCCCTCCCCTACCCTCTCCACTTCCCAACCTATTGATAATACAAAATCAAATCAGGATTTACCCGCTGCGGCGGAAAGAGCCAGTTCCTTAAAATTAAGGAACAATCAGAGCACTCAAAATGGCATTAGTTCCTTAAATCAAAATGACTGCCAAGACAATGAAAATAAAAGCATTGAATCAATTTTCGAAGCCGGAGAGTGGTGGATTACGGTAAAAGGATTAAGGAACCTCTTTAGCGTAACTGAGAGAGCTATCCGGAAAAAGATTGAGAAAAACGAATTCAAAACAGTACGCAAGGTATACGCAAATAACACACAAAATAACATAACGCAAAATACACCCAGCGGGCAGCTTACTCCCGCCGTAAACCGAGGGCTCGGATATAGTTATCAGGTTGCGATCTCATGCTTACCTGAAGAGGTGAAGCATAGATTTTTTCAGCTTAGGTTTGGCATCGGAGCGTGTCGCACTGATAGCCTGGTAAGGGGGGAAGGGAGAAAGGAGAACAGTGATATGGCCGATACTTCCAGGATAAATCAACGCTCATCATCAGCATCGTATTCTGCCTCCCTTTCCCCTCTCCGGGCCCTGGGTATAAACATTGGTGTGCTTCCGGTAAGCGTGCATGAAAATTAGATAAGAAAGCATTATCATAGGTTATCCAAGAGAATAAGATAAGGGAGGATAATCTATGAATCAAGAAAGCCTACCAGTAGTTAAGCCAAC
>JBFMGO010000091.1:0-24989 GCA_040752695.1 bacterium | reverse complement strand
GGTTACTTCTCTTAGCTTAGACATTTTTACTACCTCTAAAAATGTATTAATTTTAAATTCCTCTTAAGAGAAGTATACCATAAAATGACATAAAAAATGAGTACTTTCTTAGCGATAGGACCACTAAGTACAGGCAGCGAGAATTACGCAGCCGGTTGTTGTAGGGGCGGCCCCCTGTTGTGGCCGCCTGGTATGGACAAGGGCAGGCACAGGGACCTGCCCCTATGATCTGGATGCGTATTTAGAGACTATCCGAAAAGTCCTGGAACTGATTATAAATATTGAGGTTATCCCCACTTTTCGGATAGGTTCTTAATGCGATGGCCGCGTATTTACCGCGCGGGGTATAGTGTACTAAGAGATTTTATCTAATATCAAGCAGAAGGAGATTTTATCTAATATCAAGCAGAAGTTAACTAAACTCTGCGGCATTTTTTAACTTATTGATTTTATAAGCTTTGTCATCAAACTGAACCAGGGCCGAGATGCTCAGATGCAGTTTCAATTACCTCTTGTGCTCGACAATGTTTCCCGAATTCCAAGAGCCTGGCCAATGACGATCGAGATTGCCTTTCATCTTTTTATAATGCTTCTCCCACTTCACCTTCTGCTCCGCGGTGAGCAAAGATTTTACTTCCTGGTGAAGTAATTCGAACTGCCCTTCGACTTGCGGATAGACGGCGTCGATAATCTCTCTGAATCCGGCCACCCGTGCACGAACGATGATTTCTACCTGCTTGCGCTGCTCTGGTGTGAGATCAACTTTCCATGCGATCCGTCTCGTGATGTGTTCAGCCATTTTATTCTCGGAGTGGATGGCCTGGAACAGCATCGCATGCCCTGCATATAAGGATATGCCTGCACCTATGATCATACCGGAAAAGAGGATGACAAATCCCCATACAAATGATTTCCAGCGCCGGGGATGTTGATAATGGGATGGCATGTTGCCGGGTGCTTTTTCCGTACCAGATTCTGTCTTGCTCATAATAACCCCCAGAAAAGGCCCATCAAGGAGAGAATAAGAGGATCGGTCCATGCCTGATATAGCGGAAATACGGCTATGATGAGCATCAGGGCTGCGCAGGCACCTGCTCCCCAGGCTATCCAGCGAAACGGGGCATTATCCAGGGGCAGTTTACGCTCATGGATGGAGCGCATGACACAAGATGCCACGTCCAGCGCGGGAATTGATTCTCTTCTGGCTATTTGGGCCAGTTTTTTCACCGAATGCAGAGGATCAGTCATGTTTTGTTCTCCTGTAACCGGCAGATTCAAGCATGTTTTTAAGTTTGTTGCGGGCACGATACGCCTGCACCTTCACCATCACAGTGGTCCAGCCGGTAATCAGGGCTATTTCCCTGGTATCAAGATCCTCAAAGTAGAGAAGCGTAAGCACGAGGCGATCCCGGGGAGGGAGCGTAGCCAGGAGCTCGTACAACGCCTCTGCTGCGTCGGAAGGTGTCAGATCTTCCTGCTGCTGCATTTCCGATATCAACCGCGCGGTGACTTCGGCGGTCCGTTTTTTCTCCTGTGCTTTGCTGCGCCAGTACCGGTATCCTACCCGGGTCGCGATGGTAAAGAGCCAGGTCTGAAACCCTGACTTTCCCTGAAAAGCGGAAAGGGTTTTCCAGACTTCGATAAAAACTTCCTGCACCAGTTCTTCCAGAATGTTCTGATCCCGGGTGAAACGCCACATCCACCTTGAAACTGCGTTCTGGTAACGTCTTACCAGTCGTTCAAACGCACTTTGATCGTTGGCCAAAGACTGTTCGATATCCTGCAGATCAATGGCTGAGACAAAAGTATCCAAGCCCCTGGTCGTCATTCTACAGGGCAGAAGAACCTGGTTGCTCCATCGTTCCTGGATGGTGACAGCATGCATCTGTTTTCCTCTGATACAGACGATGTACCGGGATGCCCTGAGAATTCAGGCTCTTCCAGTCACCCCGGCACATTGCTCTTTCCAGTCATTCGTTATTCATGTTTCCATGTTCCGTTATTCATGTTTCCATGTTCCGGGCAGTATTCGTCAAGTTTACTCCAGTGGTATGACTGGTGCAACTCTTTTCGTGTTTCAGCTACCAGGGCGATGATTTTCTCTTTCTGAGCTGAAGAGAGTTCCAGTTCTTCAAGCAGATCTGCCAGATCGTGGACCTTTTGCGGCAGAGTCTGGGCAGACTCCAGATGATCGTCCCACCAACTGCTGATATGACTCGCCAAAAATTCCGTCTGTCTGGGCTGTAAAACCTGATTCGCTTCGGCGATCAGAGATGCTCCGGTGCTCAGGGACTGTCTTATGGCTGCGGCGACTACCTGAGCAGCCTCCATGACATTCGGCCGGTCCAGAGTTTCGGCCCTGACTGCCTCATGCAGACCGAAGGCCGCCTGCCTGAGCTCCTGGAGAGCAGAGACGATCTTCTGACGGTTTGAGAGCATTATCTGGATAAGACGGATTTTTTGCTCACCGCTGAGCTGAAGTTCCTCATGCAACAGCTCACGTTCCAGAGCTTTTTTCTGAAGATGGTCCCAACCAGCAGGAAAATATTTTTCATAAAAGGTTTCGGCCAATTGCTGTTGCCTTGGAGTAAGAAGATTTTGTATCTTCTCATGAAGCTCTGCGTGTGCCTCTCCAAACTGTTTCACCTTTTTCTGTGCAAAAAATTTGTGCAGGACGCCCAATGCATCGACCTGCTTTGCAGAGATTCCCAATTTTTCCCAGAATGCAGCAAGATCATCGCCTATTGCCGGGAGACTATCCATTCTTTTTACAGCATTCAGGTTGTGCTCGTTGTGGAGCGTATACAGGCACTCACGCTGGTCCTTTGTAAGCAAGACTTCTCCTTCTTTATGGGTAAGAGCCAGATTCCAGGCAAGCTCTTGTATCTGCTGCCCCAGTCGCTGAGAAATAACGGCAATTTCGGGGTTTGCTGGATCTGCAGCAAGAAGGATCCGGCTTACATCCCTTCCTGTTTCAAGCAGTGTCATGAAAGCGGGATGTATTACCTCCACTCTGGAATCAGCCACACCCAAAAGCTGCTCCTGCTGCTCCTCACTGAGTTGAAGTTCCTGCCAGATTTTTACAGGATCCGGGTGCTCTCCTTTGAGGGACTGATACTTCTCCTTGAAATCACTGCGAAAGCTGATGAGAGTTCCGATTTGTGATGGTGACAGGATTCCCCGTATCAATGTTTTGATATCCTGTCCAAAATTGCTGAGTCCTTGTTTAGGTGTTACCAAAATCGTTATACACGCTGCCAAAGACAATACTGCTATCGATAATCCAATTTTTTTGGCCATATTTTTTCACTCCTCATACGGTTTGCAAGTGTATTGAGATAGTATTCACCCTTTATATGGTTTTCAAATGAATTTACAGTACAGATCGATCCGTGACTGTTTAACTTGTGAGTGTAAATTTTTGGGGGAGCGGTTACACCTGACAAAAAAAATCATAATGAATATAATCTATGCTTTTGCATTTTTTATTAAGTGATTGAAATGCTGATTGTTTCGCAATGACAAAGAGTGCAAAAGTATAGAATATAATCAGAATCGTAAAAATGCGGAAACTTCTACAGCGCAATTATCAGGAAATAAACTCTGCATTCGGCAAGGATATGGGATGTGATTACTCAACCAGGTAAGATAAACCATGTAAGGACAGGCACAAGCGGGCACCACAGGAAAGTAATCCCCTCCATAAAGAGTAGGCTTATAGTCATAAAATTGGTTATATTTCAAATAATTATCAAAAAAACAAGGGAAGAAAAATCAGAAAACTCCGAGAGTATACATCGACAAGATCTGTGAGTGAACTTCTCAGCCTATGTGCTGCATATTGGAAGGAGAAAGAATATGAGTATAAGCATAAGAGAAAAAAGGGTGTTTATTTTAATGCCCTCTCTGCTTCTTTTTATCCTGTTTTCAGGAACAAAGACAGATACGTTTCAGGATTCTACAGGCTCTTTAGGCTCCTTAGTCATGTTAGGCGCTTCAGTTCGGGACTCAGATATCGATGGTTTATCCGACCGTTGCGGGCAGGCAGTGGAAAAGGGTATCTTGTTTCTCAAGGGCCGCCAGTCCCCGAATGGGCTTCAACCGGAAGATTGGGCAGGCGATCTTCATGCCGGTGAGTTTGCCACGTATATGTGGCACTGTCCGGACATGAGTGATAAAAAATATGTCTTTACTCTCTTTACGACACCCTTTGTCGTTCACAGCCTTAATACCGCTCATGACCTGCCCATAGGGATTGTCTCAACACCTGAATTCTGGCAGATGATACGCCTGGCAGCCAGTCATTTTGCTCCGCACGAGGAGGACATAGACGGACATTATGGAATTTATCGCTTTTTTGGATATGATGGTGTTGGAGAATTTGCCCCCCACACTTGCCTGCTGATTTTTGTACTACGGGATGTATCAACGCTGCCCTCCACGAAAGCGGAATGGCCATAAGAGCAGACCTTGATTTCTTTAAAAACAACTATAGAGCACCTGACGGTGTATTCTACGTCTGGCTGTTTGATCCCCCTGTCCCCACAGATATATGCAGCAGTACAGCAGCCAATGCGCTGTACATGTTTGCATCGCTGGGTGAAGAGAGTAAAGTCCCTGAGGTCATGGAGTGGTTAAATGATATGCTGAAGATGATGATGGCAGGCTTGCCCTATTTTGCCGAGTACTACCGCTCGCCGTATGCCTTCACCTATCTGACCACCAGAGTATACGCAGATACAGGAGCAAAAACCCTCTTTGACTCAGAAATGATAACTGACCTGCAAACCTTTATTCTCTCCGGTCAGCAGGAGAAAGGGAACTGGCCTCCATATTACCACGGTAGCAGCGAGGTCGATATGGAAACCGCCCTGGCTCTGGTTTCGCTCTTAAATCTGGGCTACGGTGAGCTTTCACCTTCACAAAAGAACAGAGTGGATACCGGCATCCGCTTCCTGCTCGATAGGCAGAATAGTGAAGGCAACTGGGATTGTGCGCCCTTTTATATTGATCCTGTACACATGTTATACTTTGGTTCCGAAGAATTGACCACTGCCTTTTGCATCGAGGCTCTGGCCAAATATGCCAAGGTTCTAAAATAGGAAGGGGTTCCCCTATCTTTAACGAAGAAGGGCCTTGTATGATGTGCGTTATTATGATGTGCGTTATTTATGATACGTGTTATATGATGCGTTTGGTATGAAGTGTTTTATGTGATGTATTGGTTAGGTATGCGTCTCCTCAAGAGCGTAAGAAACAGGAGAATCATCATTAACTTCCAGGTAAGGAAATTGGAATGAAAGGGAAATATTCTGATCTTATGTATAGCCTGAGTCTTGCAATAATGGCGACTGCTTTAGCTCTTTGGCCTTTCAATCCGATAATGGTAAGGGCCCAGGTCATTACCTCCATACAACCAGGGAAAGGGAATACTGGACAATCTACCCGTGTGACCATAAAAGGAGCAGACTTCAAATTTCCGCCTCAGGTTGCCCTCTATGGAGGGGGACCGTATATGATCGGCTCATGCTATACACCAGGCTGGGCCTCATGCGTAGCAATTTCCGGCTCCTATGCCTGCATAGCTGATTGTGATGCAGGCTTGCAGATAATAGATATCAGCGATCCTTCATGTCCCCGCCACGTTGGCTCTTATGATACACCAGGCTACGCCCGTGACGTAGCGATTTGCGGCACCTGTGCCTATATAGCTGATGATTATGCAGGCTTGCAGGTGATAGATATCAGCGACCCCGCATCTCCTCATCTCATTGGCTCTTATGATACACAAGGCTATGTCTGGGGCGTAGCGATTTGCGGCACCTGTGCCTACCTGGCTGATGGTTTAGGCTTGAAAGTGGTAAATATCAGCACTCCTTCATCTTTTCTCCCAATGGGCTCTTATGATACACCACACATAGCTCATGGCGTAGCTATTTGCGGCATCTGTGCTTATGTGGCTGATGGTTATGCAGGCTTGCAGGTGATAGATATCAGCGATCCCTCATCTCCCCGCCTCATTGGCTCATGCAATACACCATACAGTGCTGAGAGTGTAGCGATTTGCGGCACCTGTGTTTATGTGGCTGATGGTTATACAGGCTTGCAGGTGATGGAAAAATTCAGGCCCCTCGAGGACATAAGCTGCATTGATTCAGGCACCATTATGGCCACAGTCCCTGCGGGTTATCGCCCTGGCACGTATAATCTGCATGTCATTAATCCTGACGGCGGATATGCAATACTCAGAAATGCCTTTACCGTCGAGCAGTCAACTTCGGTCGTCTTGGACTGCCCCCCTGTGAGGCAATGTTATTAACCCAAGGGGTGGATTAAAGGAGGCAGGGGAGGGGGGTGACAGGGAAGAGGGGTGACAGGAAAGACAGGGAAGATGGTGGATCTCTCGCTTCAATGCCTTGAGCTGAGAGAGTGCCTTTCGCTCTCTATAGGAATTGCTGCTGCCGGTAAGATGTGGTATCATATGCTGTTGAGTTAACTGGCAGTACGATAGATATCCAATGCCTGACCCCAAAACTGAATTGCCGCAAGGGCAAAATAGTATCATAGGACAAACTATCGCAGGATAACAAATGCCAAAAATAGGAATTACCACTACCGTGCCCCTTGAGATTATTCTGGCCGGAGGGTGTACACCGGTAGATTTGAATAATCTTTTCATGAGCCGGGACTCCATGCAACTGGTGCATGAGGCGGAGATCCAGGGTTTTCCCCGGAACCTGTGCGCCTGGATCAAGGGGATCTATTCGGTTGCGCGGCAGGAGGGGATCTCCCGGATGGTGGCCGTGACTCAAGGGGATTGCAGCAATACGCAGGCTCTGATCGAAATGCTCAGCCTCGATGGCGTAGCCATTATTCCCTTTGCTTATCCCTATGACCGGGATGAGGAGTTGTTGAAGATCCAGATGGAGCGGCTTTTGGCCGCCTTTCAATGCACATGGGACGATGCTTTGGCCATGAAGGTGCGGCTGGATGCAATCCGCCGGAAAGTGCACCGGATCGATCAGATGACCTGGGATGATAATAGAGTGACAGGGTTTGAGAATCACCTTTATCAGATATGCTGCAGTGATATGCAGGGGGACCCGGAAAGCTTTGATGCCGGGATCGACCAATTCATGGCTGAACTTGCTGCCAGGAAAAAGATACTCGAAGAAGAGGTCAGGCTGGGATATATCGGCGTGCCCCCGATTTTTACGGACCTTTATTCCCTGATCGAGTCTTTAGGGGGGCGCATTGTCTTTAACGAGGTGCAGCGACAGTTCAGCATGCCTGCGCCTTTGGAGCAGCAGTCCCAGGAGGGGAGAAGTCTGGCTGAGCGGTATCAGGGAGAAAGCCTGGTGGCCCAGTACCGGAATTATACCTATCCCTACGATGTCTTCAGCCGGATCTCTGATATCAGGGAGCAGATAAAGGTGCGGCGGATTGACGGGCTGATTCATTATGTGCAGTCCTTTTGCTTTCACCGGCTTGAGGATCTCATTGTACGAAAATCGATTCCTTCCCTGCCGATTCTTACCTTAGAGGGGGATAATCCCGGAAAGCTTGATGCCCGGACCAGAATCCGGCTGGAAAGCTTTTTGCAGCTTCTGAAAGAGCGAAAGGGATAAAGGAAGATGGCCATAGATATGAATAGGGGAGCAGATGTGAACAGGAGTATGGCCGCGGGCATGGTTTGGGGGATAGATCTTGGCAGCAGGGCGGTAAAGATTGTTCTTTTGGCGGATGGTGAGATCCAGCGGATAGAAAGTTATGATACGATCACTTTTTATCGCGCCTGCCGTCAGATCGAGCCGGGAAAGCTGAAAATCATGGATGAAACCATAGGACCTGGCAGCAACAGCCATCGGTATCCTGTGGTAACCACCGGGTACGGAAGAAACTCCCTGGCTTTCGAGAACTCCTTTCAGATTCCGGAGATCATGGCCCATGCTCTGGGGGCCGGATACCTGACCGGGTTATCGGATTTTCTCCTTTTGGATATCGGCGGCCAGGATTCCAAGGTCGTGCTCGTTGAGCAGGGAAAAGTGGTTGATTTTACCATGAATGATAAATGCGCAGCCAGCAGTGGCCGATACCTGGAAAATATGGCCGCAGTCCTGGGAGTGAGCGTTGAGGAGTTGGGGCACTATGATCAGGACCCGGTTGAACTTGATTCCACCTGTGCCATTTTCGGAGAGTCGGAGCTGATCGGCAAACTGGTGGAGGGGATCCCTTTGCCCTCTTTGTGTGCGGGAGTGAATTACTCGGTTTTTCGCCGCATCGCTCCCATGCTGACCCAGTTTTCGAGTGAGACCCTCATCCTCTCAGGAGGCGTCTGTCGGAACGCTGCCATTCAAAAGATCATCCGGGAGAATCTGAAAACTCAACGGGTGCTGGTACTTGCCAATGCTCAGTTTACGGGCGCAATCGGCTGCGCACATTGGTATGCCACAAGATAAGAGGAGGGTATGAATGGGTAATTCATGGTCTGGAACCCCGCGAGAAAACAATATATCAAGCCGTACATCCAACACATCAAGCCATACATCCAGCAGCAGACCAGACAACGCATCCACCCGTACCTGGATCGGCGTACATTTTCAATGCTGCCGGGTATATAACCGTATTTATCTTAACCAGCAGAAGACCGCCTATGAGGGGCGCTGTCCCCGGTGCCTTCGCAAAGTCCGGGTGCGGGTCGGGCCGGATGGAACGCAAAGCCGCTTTTTCAATTCCTGGTAGGCTTTTTCAGTGCCTGGTAGTTGGCTTTTCCCATTTTTCAGTGCCTGGCAACTGATTTTTCCCCTTTTTTCAGTGCCTGGTAGTCTGGTAGCTCTTATTTTTCCTCAAGGTCCAGAGCATATAGATCGCGCTCAGGAAAAGAACGATTCCCAGCACCTGGGTGAGGGAAAGGGTATTGCAAAAGAAGGTGCGCACTTCGTCTCCCCGGAAAAAATCGATGGTAAACCTGACTATTGAGTACAGGACGATGTATGTCCAGAAAACCTGCCCCTCGAAGTTTTTCCTTTTCCTCAATCTCAAAAGGGCGGCGAATATGAGCAGTGTGCAGATCGATTCATATATTTGCGTAGGATGAAGGGGAATATGCAGGGTGGCCAGGCTGTTGGGATCGGTAAAGCAGATGCCCCACGGCAGGGAGGTCTCTTTTCCGTAGCAGCATCCGGCCATTAAACAGCCGATTCTGCCGATGCCCTGACCCAGGGCCAGGGCAGGAGCGATGATATCGGCATATTTCCAGGTCCTGAGGTGATGCCGTTTAAGGTAGAACAGGCCTGCCAGAATGCTGGCGATCAATCCTCCGTGAAAGACCAGTCCTCCCTCCCAGATTTTTAAACTGTTGAGCGGATGCTCCAGGTATTCGGGGAGGTTCAGGAGAATGAACAGGATGCGGGCACCGATGATGGCCGAGAGGGTTACCAGAAATCCGAGGTCCATGATCCGCTCCGGATTTTCCCCAAGCCGTTTGGCTTCCCGTGCGGACCAGAAGATTCCCGAGATAAAGGCAAGTGCAATAAAAAAACCATAGGTGTAAATTTTAATTGGACCTATTTTAAAGAGTAAGGGATGCAACGTGCGTCCTTCCTTTTTGACTGAAGAATGTATCGATAAGTAAAATGCCCGCACCGATGCAGATGGCCATATCGGCAACGTTAAAGGCAGGCCAGTGATACTGGTACCAGTGAAAATCCAGAAAATCGATCACCCAGCCCAGGCGCAGCCGGTCGATGAGATTGCCCAGGGCGCCCGCCAGGATGAAGATCAGCGAAAGGTGAGTCCAGCAGCCTCCTTCCAGCCTCCAGTAAAAAACGGCGATAAAAAGGATAGCCAAAACAGAGACGATGATGAAAAACGGTGTCCGGAACCGGGCGCTGGTTTCAGCCAGGAGCCCAAAAGCGGCACCCCTGTTCTCCACGTAGGTCAGGTGGAAGAAATTGGGGATAATGGTCAGGGAATGAATCTGGCTCAAGAAAGCCTGAGCCAGATGTTTGGTCACAGCGTCCAGGGCCACGATTGCGGCCAGGACAGGCAGTGCCACTTTTGGGGATTTCATGATTGAGCCTTTGGGCAATGCGGTTTGAAGATTCATCTGTGGATTCGTTTGAGGATTCACAGGCTTCACTCCATAACTGGCTGCTGGGGAATGCTTTTCAGCACCGTGATGCAGGTATCGCAAAGATCCGGATACTCGGAGGAGCGGCCAACCAGGGGACTGTACTTCCAGCATCTGGCACACTTTTCTCCTGCAGCGCGGCTGACCTTGATAGAGAGCTTTTCAGGCAAACCGCTTTGCGTATACTCTTGAGAGGAAGGTGCATCGTGTGCGGCGGCATCGAGGAGAGTCACGGTTGAGGTAATGAAGATCGTCGGGAGAATTTCCCGGTACGTTTGCAGGAAATCGTGCAGATCGGGGTCAGACACCAAAAGCTCTACCTGGGCATCCAGGGAGTGGCCGATCGTTTTTGCATTTCTGGCCGCTTCCAGCACTTTGGAGACTTCAGCCCGTACCTGCAGGAGGCTTTCCCATTTCCCGGCCAGTTCCTGATCAAGATAAGCCTCCAGAGGGTCTGGCAATGAGGCCAGATGGACACTTTCAGGAAGGTTTTCCCTCCCTGGCAGGTATTTCCAGATCTCTTCTGCCGTGAAGCATAAAACCGGAGCCATCAGTTTCACCATGCCCAGAATGATCTCGTACATGGCGGTCTGGCCGGATCTTCGAGCCACGGAATCCGTGCCTCTCGTATACATACGGTCTTTGGATACGTCCAGGTAGAAGGAGCTTAAGTCAACCGTGCAAAAATTGTGGAAACCGTGAAAAAAGATATGGAATTCATAATCCTCATAGGCTTTTCGAATCCTTGTGACGAGTTCCTGAAACCTGTGCAGGATCCATCGGTCCATTTCCTCGAGCTGCTCGTAGGGCACCCGGTGCTCCTGCGGAATGAAATCCTCCAGGTTGCTGAGAAGATACCGGCAGGTGTTTCTGATCCTGCGGTAGGCGTCTGACAGCCTGCGGATGAGGTCATCCGAGATCCGGATATCGTCTTTGTAATCTTCCGAACAGACCCACAGGCGCAGGATATCCGCGCCGAGTTTCTCGATGATTTCCTGCGGTGCAACAACGTTTCCCGCAGATTTGGACATCTTCTTCCCTTCGCCGTCGACCACAAATCCATGAGTCAGTACGGACCGGTAAGGGGGCACTCCCCTGGTGCTCACGCAAGTGAGCAGGGCGCTCTGGAACCAGCCCCGGTGCTGATCGCTCCCTTCCAGGTAAAGGTCGGCAGGTGAGTGCAGATTCGGCCTTTTTTCAAGGACTGCCGCATAGCTGACCCCGGATTCGAACCATACATCCAGGATGTTCATATCCTTGGTGAACTCCTGCCCTCCACAGCGCGGGCAGGCGAAGCCGGCAGGCAAAAGCTCCTTCGGCTCCTTTTGAAACCAGATATCGATACCCTCCCCGGCAACCAGATCCGCCACATAGTTAATGATATCGGTATCCATGATGGTTTCCTGGCACGATGAGCAGTAGAAAACAATAATCGGCACACCCCATGACCTTTGACGGGAAATGCACCAGTCGGGGCGGTCCTGCACCATGCCGGTGATCCGGTTTTCTCCCCACTTGGGAATCCACCGCACATGGCGGATCTCTTCCAGTGCCCTGGCCCGCAGGTCATTATTCTCCATGGAAATGAACCACTGCTCCGTGGCCCGAAAAATGACTGGATTTTTACACCGCCAGCAATGGGGGTAAGAATGGATAATGGTCTCTTCAAAAAGGAGCCGTTTATTGTCCTGCATGAGGCGGATAATTTCAGGATTAGCTTTAAAAACGGGCAATCCGGCAAAGAATTGAACTTCCTGGGTGAATTTCCCCATATGATCCACCGGCGCATAGGGTGAGAATCCATAGCGCTGACCCACTTCGTAATCTTCCTGGCCATGGCCGGGTGCAATATGAACACACCCTGTTCCCTGCTCAAGGGTAACGTATGGGGCCAGTACCACCGGTGATTCCCGGTCATAGAAGGGGTGGCAGGCGACGATTCCCTCAATCGATGCTCCCGCTACGGTCTTGAGGATGCGGTAATCGGAGATTTTTGCCCTGCTCATGGTCTTTTCCACCAAATCACTGGCTAAGAGCCAAATCTCTCTTTCAACCTGACAGAGTGCATATTCAAAGTCCGGGTGAACGGCGATCGCCAGATTGGCCGGCAGTGTCCACGGAGTGGTTGTCCAGATAAGGATAAAAGAATCGGCACCCTTGGCCAGATCCGGGAATTTTTCCCGGAGCCCGGACAGGATGGGAAACTTCACCCATACCGAGGGTGTTGCGTGATCTGCGTATTCCACCTCAGCTTCGGCCAGTGCGGTCTGGCAGACAGAACACCAGTATACCGGCTTGAGCCCTTTGTAGACACCGCCATTATTGACAAATTTGCCGAATTCCCGGACAATAGCTGCTTCGTATTCAGGGTTCATGGTCAGATAGGGATGATCCCAGTCCCCGAAAACACCCAGCCTTTGAAATTCTTTTTTTTGGATGTCAACGAATTTTCGGGCATACTCCCGGCAGAGCTTTCTGATTTCGTATTTACCGGTTTGCTGCTTTTTTGAACCGAGCTTTTTGTCTACCTCATGTTCAATCGGCAAACCGTGACAGTCCCAGCCGGGAATATAGCCGGACTGCAAACCGGTCATGTTTTTCGACCGTATGATAATATCCTTCAATACCTTATTAAAGGCATGGCCAATATGAATATGCCCATTGGCATAGGGGGGACCGTCATGCAGGATAAAGGAACCGCAACCGGCCTTGCGGTTCATGATTTTTTCGTAGATGCCGTTTTGCTCCCAGAATGAAATAAGCTCCAGTTCCTTCTGAACGAGATTCGCTTTCATCGGAAAACTAGTCCTGGGCAGGTTAAGAGTAAGGCTATAATCCATCTTTCGTCTCCTTAAGTCATATCCTTACATCAAACTGTCATGAATTTATAACATGAACTCATAAGCTGAACATGAAAGGATATCATTTCATGAAGATAATGTCAATCTCACGGAGCCATAAAGGTCATTGAATTTAAGGAAAATAAGCATGATCTTCCGGATGTTTTCGTTTTCTCTAAAAGAATATCTTGACATTGTGAATGCCATTGCACACTTATGCAGAGATTTTCATAGCCGCTCATGGGGCCTCTTCCCTTCTGATATTGAACATGACCTGTCTATCTAACTGTTTTTAGTTCATTTTTTCTATTCAGACGGAGTCGGGGCCAGGCTGACTCTGCCGATAGTCAAGGCGAAATGAACGCAATTCGATTGACTGCCCTGAATTTTTGTATCCTTTTGACATTCCTGTCAGGATAGAATGCGGTAAACCTTAAAGAATCTGCTGGAGGGGTAAGGCTATGGCATCAATATTGCACAATTTTTTGAGGAATATAATCTTGCCCGCAAATGAATATGAACCGTCTAATCAGGAACAGGAGTAATTATTTCCATGTGTATACGGAAAAATAGATGTTTTGTATTTCAGTCGTACCTGTGCTTTACCATATTGTTTCTTTTCGCACTCTTCCTGCCCATTGAGCACAGTGAGGCAGCAGTTACTCCCCCGGCAGTGATCAGCGGCCGGGTGGTGAGATATTCCAGTTCCAGTCAGGTCCAGGGGCTGGCCGGGATACAGGTCATCGCCCACTATCCTGTCGGTTTTGCACCGATCGGGCAGACGACCACCGATGCCAATGGGTATTACACCCTGAACTTGAACCTGTCAGGCTGGCAGGAAATTTATCTCTGCGCTCAGGACCCTGATAACCGTTATGTCACCGAATGCTACAATGAGCATTATTGGCTCTATTCCGATACCGGTCATTGGGGAGAGGGAGATAAAATCGGGATCGGCCCCAATCAGAAGATCAGCAGGGATTTCAGCCTGTGCCAGGGAGGGAGTATTCCTGTCAGCATAGATTTACCGCACGACCATGGATGCGTCGTTTATCTGGAAGGAACGATCGATTATAAATCGAAGACCTCGATGATTTTTCCCCCGGAGAGCCATCCCTGGAAACGGGTCTTCAGTGAATCCAAAAAGACTACCTATTCTCTGGATCTGGCAGACTATGTCCTGGAACCGGAGCCGGCCACAAGGGTGCCGATACCACCGGGAAATTATTCTATCTGGGTTGAAGACATCGCTCAACTCTACTATGATCTGGAAACCTCCAATCCTTTCTGCACCTATGCCGTCAACCAGGTCAATTCCTTTCTTCCCCGATCCGGTACAGCAACCCTGTCATGTGACAAGCCAAATGCGGATCCGGTCCATTTCGGCTCTTTTGCTCAAGCGGGCATGATTCACGGCATCATTACCGACCCGAATACCAATGAAAAGACCTCTCACCTTTTCCGGGTGATTACAGATGGGTGGCATGGCAAACCGGACCTTGTCATCGGCATGGATCCCAATCATATGGACCCGGCGAATCCGCAGATTACCTTTTTCGCTGAATCTGAGACTGAGGAGCGGGGCATCAAGGATATACAGGTTGAGCTTATCCCCGTTGATAACGGGCCAGGAAGTGTTATTCCGGCTAAAGTGACAAGCACGCCTGATCCTGATCCTGAGCAACTGGCAATTTACCATACCGGCAGCTATGGAGGATACGCCTTTAAGTTCCTGAAACCGGGCGGATATAAAATCCGGGTTTTTTCTCAAATAGGCAGCAGCGATCTTTTCAGTGTTTTTTACAGCACAAGCACTTCAGGAGAACCGTATGTTATCTCCCTTAACGCAGGAGAATCGAAGCAAGTCAACTTTACCCTGCGGGAGACTTTCGTTTCCGGCAAAGTGCTTGTTCAGGGAGGGAATTTGGCGAATATATCCGCCAGCCTGCTGACGATGGCTCATGAGCAGATCTGCTTTACCCTGGTCGACTCTTCCACGGGTGAGTTCTCCTTTCACGGGCTTCTGTCGGGAAATGTGATCGTTCGTCTTGATAAAGACGGTTATGGAGTAATGGAGCAGAATCTTACGAATTTGAAATTGGGAGAGCGACGAAACATCGGAACTATTACCCTGAAGCCGTATGAGCCCTGTCAGGGAACCGGCCAGATTCACGGACGGGTTTACCTGGACGAAAATCCGCAGGTCGGACTGGCCAACATTACTGTTCACGCCATGGATATCTACCACATCCTGCAGGCCACCTGTTCCGCTACTACTGACGCTCAGGGGAATTTTACCATTTCCAACCTGCCGAATTCAGGGTTCATCCTTTTTACCAACTATGATTCTAAAAAAGTTACTGAGAGATATTTCAATGAAATGTACAAGAATGTTACTGCGTTTGGGCGATCTGAACCATGGTGCCAATGGGAAGTCAAGCGTCTGAGCGAGGTGTTCCAGAATATCGATCCCTCACACATGGAGGATCCTAACATTCTTATTACTCCTGTCTATATTACATCGACATCGAGGGATCAGGAAGTAAATATTGGATTATCGACTTATAATTATCCATATTCAGCGGGATTGAATTTATTCGCCTATCCGGGGACCCCTCTCAAGTCCTGTGATACGGCCAGTGAGTTTTTAAGCCTTTTTCCTTCCGACTCCAACCAGAGAAGGATATCGCTCAGACACAATGAACGGGCTGGAGATATGATGTATCTTGATCCTAACAGTCACTCTCTCAAAGGGACTGACTTTGCTATCGAAGCCGGTCGTGGATATGTTTTTTATCTGAACGAGGATGTACCGAAGCTTCAGATTCCACCATTCACTATCGTCACCCCGAAAACCATTAATCTGGCAGGTGGCCGCACGATCGTTTCCATCCCGGACGGGCCTGATAAACAGCTTTATGCCCATGATGTTCTGTGCACCTTTGGGGACAATGAAAAGGAGGCAAGCCTCAACAGCACCGCTATCAGTCACTTCGATTCCAGGAAAGGCAAATGGAGATCCTCAACCTGGTTATGGGGAAAATCCACGGGAGATAATTTTAAGATTGAAAGATCAAGAGGGTATGTGGCGGACATAAAAAGAACTATGGTATGGTCACGGGATTAGCCGGGAACACCATAAACATATAAATAGAGATAAGAGAGAAAACCGTAAAAAGAAAAGAGAGGCCCTAAAGAAGCCCCCCCGAGGAAAAGGAAGGAGACATGTTATGAGCATAAGGTTTCTGAAAGAATTGAAGATGAGAAAGCAGTTATTCGGATTATTGTGCCTGGCCATGCTTTTTCTGATCTATCATAACGCAGCGGCTGAAACGATCAGGTGGCAGGACTTTGAATACTGGGATAGTCCGCAAAATTGGGGTTGGACAACTTCCAGCTATTCATACCCCTACTATGGATATGGTGTCGGATACGGAGACCTGCATACTATCCTTGACTACTCGGAAGGAAGCCGGGTTATGGAGGTATGGTCATCCAATCCGTCAGTGTTTAACCGCCTTGAACGCTTCTGGATTATGAATAATAACGTATCATATCGTGACCAGTCAGGAGCTTCCAAATCGATTACCCTGCACCAGGCTGTCTCCTTTAATATCGCATCAAGGGTCGGTCTGGAACAATGGGATCAATTCGAGTTTCAGGTCGGACTGAGAACCAGAACCGGGCATTATGCAGTCTTAGGCTACCGCCCCGTTGGCCTGGGATATGAAACTGAAGCCCCGGAACTGGAAACAGGAGGCTTTCCGGCAGGAGGAAACACGGAAAACACTCCTGCCTATATCGTGGTCAATCTCGGCAGGCAATACCAGGACGGTACCTGGCATATGATAATGCGTGACATGGATGAAGATATCGATCTGGCCGATGACGGGATCAGAAATTATTCAAACGGCTTTGGCGGAGGAGATTCCAAGGTTAACTGGATCAGGATCTATGGCAATGGATATAAAGTAGATAATATCTGGTTTCATGACAGCAAGGCAGTAATTACCAATCATCCTCCCAAGCTTCAGAAAATTGGACCGCAATACGCTCAACTGTTCGTTCCCTTCAGTCTGGTTATCGAGGCAAACGATATCGATCTGCCACAGCCACCACCTCTTGGAAATCCCAAGCTGAATTTTATCGCTACTATCGGCGGATGGGGTGCTCAAGGGTCTGCAAGCTCCAATATGATATCCAGAATAAAACTGGTGAATACCCCCACTTCCATTCCATTTAAAGGCAAGTACATTGCACCGTGCAGCATCGAAGATCCCGATGTTGAATCCAATATGGTGTTACTGACCTATGTTCCTCAAACCCTTGAAGAGCTGATCATTACCGTTCGAGTGGTCGACATGGGAGCGTTAAGCGATATAGAGGTTTTTCCGATGACCGTTGTGAATTATCCGGTAGTTAATCATCCTCCCAGATTGGAACAGATGGAGGATGACTTCTACGTCCTCGGAAGCTCTGATATATATGAAAAATATTTTAGCTGCTATGATCAGGATTACCGGAAAGACCAGTTTGGGAAATCTGATAATGCCGGGATTGGAAGTGCAAGCGGTAATGTCACCTTTACAGCATATATCGATGGAATGTCTTACTATGGATACGGGCCTTACCAGGAGGATCTTATCCCTGAACCTACAACACCGCGTATCGCTTTTCACCCTCAATTCGAAGGGGTACACCAGATCGTTGTGGTCGCCAGAGATACCCGCGGCCTGAGCAGCATAGCTGAATACACCCTGATAGTGGCTGGTTCCGGTAGCTGGCTGAACCATGCACCAGTCCTGGGTGAAGATATTGACAGCCCTCAGATAGCGATGGCAGGGCAACTGTTTTCTATTCCGGTAGAGTTCTACGATCCTGACCTGGAGCCTATCTACTACTCCTGCAATATTGGTATGATTACTCAACTTCCAAAAGAAGGAGTAGAGAATCAGCTCAACGCGGATGGAAGTCTCAACGGGCGGTCTGCCTACGGAATGTATAGAGGGGGAGCGGTTTTCTCATTCCTGACCTATTTCCCCGGTTTATACCAAGTGCAGATTACAGCCTACGACTCTCGCGGAGGATGGAACACGGCTCAATTCACTCTTGATGTACAGCCCTGGTGGTCGTTATAAGTTGTCATGAATGTATCGATGCCGTAAAATGAAAAGCTCGCTTTCAGACCAAAGAGGGTCTGAAAGCGAGCTTTTTTTAAGAGAAAATCCCCATTTTTGTGGCAGCGGCAGTCGTCTTTTTATGCCGACTATTCGCACAAAGCGGTTAGAAGTCTAATCCATCAATGTTCATCTTTTTTAAAGCATGGTAGGCTGCTTTCTGCTCTGCCTCTTTTTTGCTTCTTCCTTCTCCGGTTCCGTAGGTCATTTGGTCAATGGTTAGTTTCACTTCAAAGATTTTTTCATGATCGAGACCATTCTGACTGGTTACCCGATAAATCGGCGTACAATTCAGCTTTCCCTGGGCATATTCCTGCAAAATGGTTTTAAAATCGGGGATAAAGTTTTTTTGAGTAGCCTCCTCGATATAGGGCAGGAAATTATGGATAATAAAACTCCTTACGGCACCGAGTCCCTGATCCATATAGATACCGGCAAACAGGGCCTCAAGACAGTCAGCGAGGATCGACTTTTTCGATCTTCCTCCGCTGCTTTCTTCACCTTTGCCCAATAAAAGATAATTCCCGAGATTACTTTTGATGGCAATGGGTGCAAGGATATTCTCACTTACCAGATGAGCCCGCAGCTTTGAGAGCATTCCTTCGGTATATTCGGGAAACTTTTCCATAATGAAATCGGTAATTACGTAGCAGAGAATAGCGTCGCCAAGAAATTCCAGTCTCTCATTGTCTTCGATAAAGAGATTTCTATCCTTGGCCTCATTGGCGTAAGATTTGTGAGTCAGGGCTTGGTTGAGAATAGCGAGGTTGGTAAAATGACACTGGATACTATCTTGTAGTTCTTGCAATCGGTAAATTCGTTCTTCATCCATAACAATTGGTATATTTATTTCTTTTGTGACTTCTTTAAAAAATGCGTTAAGGTTCAAACTTTTTTAAAACCAGCGTGGCATTGGTTCCTCCAAAGCCAAACGAGTTCGAGATGGCTATCCGTACATCATGCCGTTGAGATTGATTAGGAACATAGTTCAGGTCACAAAAAGGATCCTGAGTTTCGTAATTGATCGTAGGCGGAATAATTCCACGGGAAACGGTCAAGGCAGTGGTCACGGCTTCAACTCCTCCGGCAGCTCCCAGGAGATGGCCGGTCATGGATTTAATCGAGCTGATCAGAAGCCGGTAGGCGTGTGGGCCAAAGACCTTTTTTATCGCCTCGGTCTCGCACCGGTCGTTGAGATCGGTTGATGTCCCATGTGCATTAACGTATTGGACCTCGGAAGGATCAATCTGTGCGTCTCTTAAAGCATTGTGCAGGCAGAGGGAGGCACCGTCCGCGGCCGGGTCCGGAGCGGAAATATGATAGGCATCGCAGGACATGCCATAGCCGATTACCTCGGCATAGATCTTTGCTCCACGGCGTAAAGCGTGATTCATTTCTTCTAATAAAACAAGGCCGGCACCCTCACCCATCACAAACCCGTCACGATCTTTATCAAAGGGGCGGCTTGCCTTTTCAGGCTCATCATTTCTGCATGAAAGTGCTTTCATGGCACAAAAGCCACCCACTCCCATAGGAGTAATGACCGACTCGGCTCCTCCGGCAATCATGCCGTCAGCGTCTCCGCGGCAGATGATCCTGAACGCATCGCCAACAGCGTGGGTTCCCGTAGCACAGGCAGTAACCACTGCTGAGTTTGGTCCCTTAAAGCCATGGCGAATAGCAATCTGGCCAGAGGCCAGATTGATAATCAGCATGGGAATAAAAAACGGACTTATCTTTTTGGGACCATTATGCTCCAATACCGCTGCATGGTACTTTTCGATGGTGGAAAGTCCACCGATGCCTGCTCCAACCAGCACACCAAACCGTCTGGATTCCTCTTCACCGATGGTAATTCCTGCATCATCCATAGCCATGATTGAAGCTGCAAGCGCATAATGGATAAAAGGATCCATCTTCTTGATTTCTTTTTTTGGTATGAAGTCCTCTGCATTGAAATCAGTTACTTCACCGGCAATCTTACTGGCATAATTGCTTGTATCAAAACGGGTGATCAGTCTGATCCCTGATTTGCCGGCGCAAAGTGCTTCCCAAAATTTTTCAACTCCCGTTCCCAATGGGGTTACTACCCCGAGTCCGGTTATAACAACCCGTCTTTTCAAAGTTCCCCCTTGCAGTTTATGCAGACTCTTCTTTGACGTTTTCAGTAATGTAATTGACTGCATCACTTACGGTAATGATTTTCTCTGCATCTTCATCGGAAATTTCAATGTCAAACTCTTCTTCCAGGGCCATAACGAGCTCAACAGTATCCAGAGAGTCTGCGCCTAAATCATCGATAAAAGAAGCATCTGCTGTAACTTCTTTTTCATCCACTCCTAATTGTTCCGTAATAATCTCTTTCACCCGATTTTCAATTGAAGCTGCCATCGTATGTAACCTCCTTAATTTAGAATCAAATTTTGATCATTATCCTTATTATTCAAAGGTCTTATGATCAATTATAAAAGATTTCTCAACTCCGTATGCTTACCGTTCCTGTTAAACGCTCTAGGTAGCGTTTCTTTTCCTTAGTACGTTCCGCTCTCTTCCCGCTCTCCTCGCTCCCCTCCCCTTTATGAATCACATATACATGCCGCCATTGACATTGATAATCTGCCCGGTGATGTAACTCGCTTCATCTGAGGCCAAAAAAGCAACCGTGTGAGCCACATCCTGAATAGTCCCCAGTCTTTTGAGCGGAATTGCATCTTCAAGTTTAGCTCTGGCGGCCTCAGGCAAGGCTCTGGTCATATCGGTATCGATATAACCTGGAGCAACGGCATTGACTGTAATGCCCTTGCCAGCCAACTCCCGGGCTACCGTCTTGGTCAATCCGATCAGGCCTGCCTTTGAAGCGGAGTAATTCGCCTGTCCTGGATTGCCCATTACTCCGACGACAGAGGCTACGTTGATAATCGTTCCGCTTTTTTGTTTCAACATAGGGCGTGCAACAGCTTTCGTACAATGAAAAGCCCCTTTCAAATTGACCGAGAGGACCGCATCCCATGCAGCTTCTGACATACGCAGGATAAGAGAATCCCTGGTGATGCCGGCATTATTGACAAGAATATCGATTCTCTGGAATTTTTCAAGAGCCTGAGCTACGGCTTCATTCACCTGCCGCTCATCGGTAACGTTCATGGCCAGGGGAAGATACTCCTGTCCGATTTTTTGGAATTCATCTGCATTTTCGAGGAGTAACGTTAAGTTTACATCAGTAGCTACAATCTTTGCACCGTTTCTGGCCAGGGTCAAAGCTATTTCCTTACCAATCCCTTGAGCTGCTCCAGTAATAAAAGCGACCTTCTCTTTTAAATTCATATTTTATTTTCACCTTTTGTTCTTTTGAGTACCCTTTTACGGGATACTGTCAGGGTGAGGAAGGATTGTCATTGATTTCCTTGAACTCATGCCAGTCGGTGAGTGAAAGACTGTCCTCCTGAGAAGGGTTCGGGTCTATATCGTTAGCCCAGAAACGACAATCTTTATCGTAGGTGATGCTCCAGGGCACCCTAGTATTCCCTGAAAGCCTAAACTCAAGCGACCTGACCACAAAGCTTCCGGCAAGTTTGACTCCAGGCCACAATATGAGGTGGCAATGAGGGGCCAGAATCGTTCCGAAAAACTCGCAGTTTTCTCTGATTTCAATTACCGAGCCTGTTCTATAGCATCGCAGGGAAAGATTCTTGGCCTGACCGCTTTCACCGACGTGGCTCTTAATTCCAAAGATTACGTTCCCATCGCAAACGAGGATTACTTCTTTGCCTTTCTCCGCCTTGAGAACAGTATTATTTTTCACCTCAAGCTTCTTCAAGTAATAATTCCCTCCGGGCAATTGCAATCCACGTTGCTCATTTCTGACAATTAAATCAGCATATTCGACTGCCTTCCAACCAGTAGTGTTCAATATTTTTATACCATAAAAATTATTGTTTGGGAAATTGTCTGAGTCTGTATAGACTTTTTCATAGGGACCTTCTTTATATCTCTGAGGGATGGGATCCTGGGTAAATGATGGAGCTTTTTTAAGCGGATAGTTCAACGAATTGGGATCTCGATACGGGTTCTGCACTGCCAATTGACTTCTGATCCAGGACTCGATTTCATTATAGAAATTTGTCTTACCATCCTTGCCTATAAGGTCTTGTTTTCCCAGGTAGGGACTATCTTTTCCGCTTTCGAGGGCAATAGGTATCCAGTCGAACAATTCGGTTCTGATTACATCACTGCTTTGGAGGGCATAATTAGCTCCTCCATCGATAATTCCAGGAAGATTGGAAAAAAGAGGTCTCTCATGAACGTACAGTGCCGGAGAGTCGAGAGCCGGCTCTCTTCCCTGGCTTATTCTGGCTTCCAGTGTCCTTTGTACCACCCGGCTGCCGTCCGGGCTTCCATATTGTCCGATGGCTCTCAGGCGCAAAGGGTCTTCTGTGTCTTTTTCCCACCTATAGGTTCCTTCGTCAAAGCTATCCTCCCCCGATGTGACCTCAGGATTTCGGGAAATTTCCCTTGCAGCCCGATAAAGACCAGCCTGAGCGATATAAAAGGCTCTCGTCGACCAGATTTCCCTCTCGATCAGACGTATCTGGTTTTCCTGGTAATTCAGGTATCCTACGGCAAACATGATTACAGTAAAAGAGATAAGGAAAGAATAGGTAAGGAGAATATAGCCTGCTTCTTCCTGATGATTGAATTTTTGGTAAGATAGATTTACCGCTCTCCTGGGGTAATGGAAGCCATTCTTCATCAGGGTTACAATCCTTATTAACTCAACAGGGTTAGCACCTGCTGCAAACCAGCCTGATCTTGCGCATTCAGGGTCTTTACCTGCCGATTTATTCGACGCAGGAGGTTGGATAAGACCCTGCCCGGGCCAATCTCGACAAAAACCTCAACACCTTTTTTCATTAACAGGAGCATTGATTCTTCCCACCGCAGTATGCTGGAAATCTGCCGGACCAGAGCGGGCAGAACATCGTCCCTTTCGGTAATGATCTTTGCATCTACATTGGTCACCACGGGAATTTTAGGCTGATCTATCTGAACACCGTGGAGTTGTTCCTCCAAGAGCGTGCCCGCCGTATCCATCAAAGGGCAATGTGATGGAACACTGACACCCAGCAAGATACATCTGACACCCATATCTTGCGCTTTATTCATGAAAAGTTCAACCGCTTCTTTTTTTCCTGAAATGACGATCTGTCCTGGACAATTCAAGTTAGCGATAAAAACCTGCTTTTGAATATGCAATGATTCAAAAAGATCGGTGATTTTTTCTTCAGATAAGCCCAAAACGGCGGCCATTGCTCCTTTGCCTTCCTGCACGGCATCCTGCATATAGTGAGCACGGGCTCTCACGAGCTTTATTGCATCGGTGAACGAGAAAGCCTCCGCAGCCACCAGCGCACTGTATTCTCCAAGGCTGTGTCCGGCCACAAAATCGGGTTGGATGCCTGCTTTTTGCACTACTCGCCATAGGGCAACACTGACGGCCAATATAGCAGGTTGTGTATTTATTGTCAATCCTAATTCTTTTTCAGGTCCTTCAAAACAGAGCCTCTCAAGATCGAAGCCTAAAGCCTCCCCTGCCTCCTCGAACACACGGTGTGCCTCGGGGTAAGCCCCGGCGATATCTTTGCCCATTCCTACGAATTGTGAACCCTGGCCGGGAAAAATGAAAGCGGTCCTGGTCTTCACTTTAGCGTGCCTCCTTGAGCTTTTTTGTGAGGGAAGGCACAACCTCGAACAGGTTTCCTACTAACCCGTAATCGGCTACTGAAAAGATCGGTGCATCGGGATCTTTGTTAATAGCTACAATGGTATTAGAGGACTGCATCCCCACCAGGTGTTGAATTGCTCCTGAGATACCGCAGGCGATGTAAAGCTTGGGACAGACAGTCTTTCCTGTCTGGCCCACCTGATGCGAGTAGGGAATCCAGCCCGCATCCACGGCTGCGCGCGACGCGCCGACGGCAGCTCCCAACGTATGAGCCAGATCATGCAGCAGGTCGAAATTCTGCGGCCCTCCCAATCCTCTGCCTCCGGCGACAATGATATCCGCATCAGCCAGATTGACCTTTTCGGTCAGGTCTTTGACCAGAGAGACTATGTGCGTCCTCGATGAAAGGAGCTCATCAGGTACCGTTTCCATACGGACCGTGCCTTTGACCGTATCGGAATAGACTGCCTTTTTCATTACCTTATGACGCACGGTCGCCATCTGTGGCTTGTGGAAAGGCGAAACGATGGTAGCCATGATATTGCCGCCGAAAGCAGGCCGGGTTTGTAACAGGAGCCTTTGCTCAGGCTCTATGTCAAGGGCCGTACAGTCTGCCGTCAGGCCGGCCTTGAGCTGGACGGCTACCCTTGGGATAAAGGAGCGGCCAATGGCCGTTGCTCCACTTAAGACGATTTCCGGTTTGTACTTTTCAATCAGGTAGCTCATGACTCTGCTGTAAGAGTCATCGTGAAAATGCTGCACTTCCGGGTGATCCACCAGGCAGACGAGATCAGCGCCGTAGTGCAGCAGCTTTTCAGCCTCCGGTCTCATTTCGGACCCCAGGACGATAACCCAAAGATGAGTGTTCAGTTTATCGGCCAGTTTCCTTCCTTCACCCAGAAGTTCGTATACTACCTCAGAGATAATCCCCTCTCTTTGTTCGCCGAAGATCCAGACTCCCTCGAAGCTGCCCTGGCCCGAAGGCGCAGGTTGCTGCTTTCTTTCTTCCTCAAGAAGGATAGCCTCCGTCGGGCAGGCATTGATGCATGCCTGACAGAGGATGCATCTTTCATCTATATGCGGCCGGTTATCGACCAAATTGATAGCGGACACGGGGC
>JBFMGO010000090.1:0-25312 GCA_040752695.1 bacterium | reverse complement strand
GGGTCGGGCGAAGGTATTCTCCATTGAATCCAGATTCCCCCCCCGAGATCTTGCCTATTCCACCTTATTATGTGGTGCTATCTCGTGGACTCCTGTCCGGTCAGTTCCACTGCGGTTTTGAAAAATCGGTCAATAACGCTGCAGTTTTAAAAAAATGGGATCACGAGGGTATCATGAATTTCTATCTATGAAAAGTATTTCATATTTATATTCAATATAATAGTATAAATATATCATATAGTTAAGTTATATCAAATAAAAAATAGGAATCATTTTTCATATAATTTGATAATTTTATCAGGATCGTTTGCGTCTCGAACATCATTTTTGTGAGGGTATCTTATTGAAAGATAGATATGAAATTATCAGGTTGGTATAAAGTATCCATGGCATAATTTTTGCATTTATTTTATTAAATTAATTTTAAATATAAAATTATAAATATATAGAAAATTAATAATTAATATTATAGATATATAATTAATATGAAATGTCTTACTCCAGACAGTCCCACCACGATGTTACTGCTATTTCAGATAAAGGTATCCCTATTCCTCGCTTAAAGGATAGCGGGGAAAGCCCGTGCCCCGCAGTATTTCCCGCTCCGCTCGAAGTGACGTCATCCTCATCTCGAACACCGGCTCGCAGTATATCCAGGTGGAAATAATGATAAAAATAGTCGGCAGGGAGGAAAGTTCATGTGTTTTATGCTGCATACTGACCATAGAGGGGCCCGGTCTCCACCCTTTAGTTTAAAGGTTGACCGCGCACACTCTTTCATTGAGGAGCTCCCCCCCGGCTCCTCCCGCTCAAAAGACAATGCCCCTTCATTCCGGGGGGGGCATCGAGAAGATCACATTTTTGCCTTGATGAGGAAATGCACTAATGAAATCTTTGATGAGAAAACTGTTTGTTTTTAGTTTAGCCCTTGGAGTAATAGCTGGTTATTCATCAATTTCGTTTGGCTGGAGCCATAATGAACATCAGCAGAATAATACCGGTGCCACAGCGTATGATGTGGTTAAAATCTTGGATGGCGATTATACGATTACCGAGATGATGGAATGGGATTTTCTAAACCATGAATATTATCACCGGGAAGTGAATGGAAAGATGCAGACGGTTCTGAGGTGGTGGAATGGACAGGTTCCGGCTGGCACTGCCGGTGATGTGTGCTTTACGGCGACACCGCTTGGTGGAAGCGCTTCGCATGCACCGATTATCGGTGCCTGGTGGACGGACGAGCATGGCAACCCGATAGGTACTTATTACCCTGCTGCCAGTGTGACAGTTGATTTCCCCTATATAGGCGATGGTTTCTTTATCCCTGTGGTGCATGTGGGCAACTTTCAGGCAGCCGAAATCAAGGTTAATGAAAATGACCCTGATTTCTGGAAGAACGGAAATTTTGAGTTGATCGGGCAGGCAGCCCCCCTCCCGGTTCATGCGGTGAAAGTCGCCGTTGTGGACGAGGCATTTACTCCCAGAACCTTAAATCTGGAAAATACCCTTGAGGGGCCTTTGGCCAATCAGTTTTTTGACATCCTCCTATCTCAGGATGGAACTCCTCCGGCGATAAACTACGGGGATGTTCTATCACTGCCCCTGGGAAACACGGGTGCCGAAAGGGCCATTCACTTTGGCCAGTCGCTGGTAGTGGTAGTGGATCTGGGAGGTGGAAATTATGACTTTTTCAATTTTGAAGCTCCCTTACCCTCCGCCTGCGGAGAGACAGACATCGGTATTCTCGATATTAAAGATGCCGAAGGAAAAGTAGGCGAAGAGGTCATTATTGCAGTCCGCATCCAGGGAGCCTCCAGTAAGGTGCTCAGCGTAGGCTTTGACCTTGCCTATGATTGGAATATTTTGAGTTTTGTCGGTTTCGCCCCGGGACCTTTGAGTCAATCGTTTGAACTTTTGAAGGCAGCTGATCTTGGAGGGGGCCATCTGCGTATCGGAGGAATCGATACTGCCGGCAATGTTGCCATCGGGAGCAGCGGAGATCTCATTCTTTTGCGATTCCTGATCATTGATGGAGCAGAAAATCAAAGCTATCCTCTCACGTTATTCGCATTGACGGATGATGTCGCTTACTGGCCGGCATCCGGCGGATGCCTGACCATTATTCCAGATTGTAATGGTGATCTTAACGGCGATGGTGCAGTCACTCCGGCTGATGCCAGGATTGCCCTGCAATGTTACCTGCTGGATAAATACGTGCCGTGTGCTGATGCGAATGGTGATGGCGTGATTACTCCCGCCGATGCCTTGTGTATATTCCAAAAATTTCTGGGAATTCCCTGCTGCTTAGACTGATATGTTTGTATGTGAACGGTGAGGAATCAGGGGGGACGGATTGATATATTCCTCCCCCCTGTTTATGAAAATGCCTGCCGGTTGTTCGTCGGGACTTCGGGGGGGGCGTAGAGCAGGACTCATTGATCAGTGACTTCCGGAGATTATCATTATAGCGTTATAGAATGAGGTTTTTCCCGTCGAGGAGCCGAAAAGTACTATGCACTTCGGTTATGATCGAGGTTACGGCCGGCTTGGCCGCATGATAGTGGCTGCCAGACGAACCAGGGTGCACACGAGACGAACCAGGGTGCACACGAGACGATGCGGGAAACCTGAAAGATAAAACCGGGACAAGATGCACAGCGAACCACCGGCAGGGCGGATACATATCGACAATATCAGGGTTGCGGCGGAGGAAGCGGCCGTGTTTTCCCGCTGGCTGCACATCCTGAATGAGGCGGCAATCCCGTACGTCGTGGGAGGAGCCTTTGCGGTGTATGCCTATACAGGCATCTGGCGGGATACGAAAGACCTTGATGTGTTCCTTCAGCCCGGCGATCTGAAGAAGGCCCTGAATGCGCTGAGTAAAGAGGGTTTCGAGACGGAAGTCAGGGATGTATACTGGCTGGCCAAGGCGCACAAAAGGCCCTACCTCATGGACCTGATCTTTGGAACATCCAGCAATCAGTTTCCGGTTGACCGGTCATGGTTTGAGCACAGTCAGCCGACCGAGATCTTTGGGATCAGGACGCAACTGGCCGCAGTCGAGGAACTGATCGCTTCGAAGGTCTATATGCTGAAAAGCAACCGCTTCGACGGAGCGGACATTGTCCATCTCATCCGGTGCGTCCAGGGAAGAATCGACTGGCAGCGCGTGCTCGGTCATCTGAAGGATAACTGGGAAATACTCTTGCTCTACCTGATTCTTTTCGATTTTGTCTACCCCAGCCATTCGGACTACCTGCCGAAGGAATTGATGATCAGCCTCTTTGGACAGATGCGGGAAGGCTGGGAAAAGCCGAAAAGGCCCAAGGCTTTTCGCGGTATGCTGCTGGATGCCTTCATGTTTGCCGTGGATTGCAGAGAGTGGGACTATGAGAATGGGTGCAACCTGCTTCCTCTGGTCAATGAGCGGGGAGAGAAGATATGAGAATCGCCGCCATCGGCGACCTGCACTGCAAGGCCGACTCCGACTCGGCAGGCGCGGTCAGGCAGCTTCTTGGCGGAGTCGATCGCGCAGCGGACATCCTTCTTTTGACTGGTGACATTACCAATACGGGTCAGGTGAAAGAGATGGAGGTGCTCCTTGACGAGCTTAAGCAGATTCCTCTGCCTATCGTAGCAGTTGCAGGAAATCACGACCATGAAAGCGACCAGATCGAGCTTCTGGTCAGGATGATGATCGACAGCGGTATCAGTGTCCTGGATGGCACTGCCTGCGAGATCAATGGCATTGGAATTGTCGGAACAAAAGGCTTTTGCGGCGGATTCGGCAAACTGCATCTTCAGCCCTTCGGTGAGCAGGCACTCAAGGCATTTATCCGGACAAGCATCGATGAGGCCAGACGTATGGACAAGGCACTGGGAGATCTCAACTGCCCGTACCGGGTGGCAGCGATGCACTATGCTCCGATCAAGGAGACCCTGAAGGGCGAAGAGATAGAGCTGTATCCTTTCCTTGGATCATCACTTTTTGCCGATGTCCTGGACCGCCACAACGTGGATATCGTTGTCCACTCTCATGCCCATCATGGATCTCCTCACGGATTTACGCCGGGCCGTATTCCGGTCCATAATGTTTCCCGCTTTGTCCAGAGTCGCTTCAATCAGCGCAACTACTTTGTCTTTACCGCAGGGAAGCCTGCCTGAGCGCACACTAGGGCTCAGGCAATGGTTATGTCCCTGTCAAGGTAAACGTCCTGGACTGTTCGCAAAAGGGTTATGCCTTCCTTGAATGGCTTCTGGAATGCCTTTCGTCCTGTAATCAGTCCCATTCCTCCGGCCCGCTTATTGATTACTGCCGTGCGCACGGCCTGGGCCAGGTCGCCCGCTCCCGATGATGCGCCGCCCGAGTTAATTAAACCTGCCCGCCCCATATAACAGTTAGCCACCTGGTAGCGGGTCCACTCGATGGGATGGTCCGGCACCAGATCGGTGTAAACCAGATCGCTCGTCTTTCCGAACTTCAGTGCCTTGTAGCCGCCATTATTTTCCGGCTGCTTTTGTTTGACGATATCCGCCTGAATGGTTACGCCCAGGTGATTCGCCTGCCCGGTCAAATCCGCTGCATTGTGGTAATCCTTATCCTGTTTAAAGACTGGGTTGCGCAAGTAACACCACAGCACGGTGAACATTCCCAGACTGTGTGCCTGCTCGAACATGTTCGAAACTTCGACGATTTGACGCCTCGACTCCGGTGAGCCGAAATAGATGGTTGCACCGACGCCGACAGCCCCCATTTCGAATGCCTTTTCTACGTTGGCAAAGGGGACCTGATCATGCGTATTGGGGTATGATAAAAGTTCATTATGGTTGAGCTTGACGATGAACGGGATTTTATGGGCATAGGTGCGGGCCACGGAGCCCAGCACTCCGAAGGTTGAAGCGACTGCGTTGCACCCCCCTTCAATGGCCAGTCTTACGATGTTCTCAGGGTCGAAATAATCCGGATTGGGCGCAAAAGATGCCCCTGCCGAGTGCTCGACCCCCTGGTCCACGGGAAGGATAGACAGATACCCCGTACCGGCCAGCCTGCCGGTATTATAGACCAGCCGCAGGTTCCTGAGGGTGGCTGTCGGCCGGTCGGACGGTATGAATACGCGCTCGATAAAATCAGGACCTGGCACATGGAGGCGGTCCCTGGAAATCCCCCTGCATGAATAGGTCAAAAGCCCTTCATCACTACCCAATAACTCCTGAATCTGTTCTATCATGAATGAGTCTCCTTTGCTGGTAAAATAACTCACGGATCTTTCTTAAAATAACCCGCTGACCTCCCGGTTGTAGTGAATCCGGTTGATTATCCGGGCCATAGTATCTGCCAGGCTTCTGATCTTGAGAAAGGGCAACGCCTTGAACCTGTCGGTCTGCGGAACGCTGTCGGTGATGATCAGTTCCTTGAGGTGATAGTAGGTCCGCAAATCCAAAAGCCGGTCATAAGCAGGATCGAGACAAAGGTTATGGGAAACGCCAAGATACACCTCTTCGATTCCCCTCTTTTCGACCAGTTCCCTGATAAGAGTATGCATTGTTCCTGCGGTGCCGATCATATCATCGAGAATGACGGCGATTCTTTTCTCCGAAAAATCTCCGATGATTTCCGAGACAGCGGCCTGTTCGGGACGCGGCCGGTACTTCGAGGTAATTGCGCTCTTGAGGCCGAGCGTCCGGCTGAAATAGGTGACAAGCTTCGATGCACCTGCATCGGGAGCAATGGCTATGGTATCCTCCCTGCCCTGGAAGCGGCGAAACTCCTCGATGAAAAGCGGGAGTGATTCCAGCGCGTCGATCGGCTTCTTTCCGTAGAACCCGCGAATCTGGTCGGAATGCGGATGCCAGGTGACCACCCGGTCGATACCCGCCTCGGTACTCAAATCGGCCATGAGCTTGGCCGTGGCAGGCTCCCGTTCGAATTTGGTCGGCTTATCCTGCCGTGCATAAGCCAGATAGGGCAAAATGGCTGTTATCGAGTTTGCTCCCCATTCCCGAAAGGTTCTGGCTGCAATGAAAAGGGCCAGGTAATTCCGGTCGACCGTCTGGTTTGAGACCGGATCGTAAAGCGCCTGAAAGAGGAAGACATCATAGCCGCTGACATCACTGGCGAGCCGAACACAGGTCTCGGAATCGGAAAACTGCAGATCGACCCCTTCCAGATAGGGAACTTCGCATTCTTTCGCATCCTCTCCTAAAAGCTCCCGGTATCGTCTGGCAACGCTCGAAGCCAAAGAGGAGCCTGAGCGGCAACTGGCGATGAGCAGCCTTCCCCGGCAGGACTCCATCCATTGCGCCTTTTCCCTGGCAATCCGCCGGGGCGTAAAAAACACATTCTCAAAATGCCCGCTCATTGCACTCTCCCCTATCGGACTCTCCCCCGTCGGACTCTCCCTCGCCGGTTCCTCCTTCACCGGGTTTCTCCTTATATCTGCCGAAGGTTCTAGCCTTCTCGGCCAACTCATGTATCCTTCTCTGTACGGCTCCATTGACCGTGCCGTCAGGATACGTGCCGTCTGGCCGGCGCTTCCCTGCCCTCCTGCCGGTGAGCAGGGTTATGCCTTCGTCAATGGTTGAAATCGGATAGATATGGAACCTGCCTTCCTTGACGGCATCGACTACATATTCACGGAGCATCAGGTTCTTGAGGTTCTTCTGCGGGATAAGCACGCCCTGACTGCCCGTGATCCCTTTGAGTCTGCACACGTGGAAAAAACCTTCGATCTTTTCATTCACCCCGCCGATGGGCTGCACTTCCCCATGCTGATTCACCGAACCTGTCACAGCCATGTCCTGCCGGATCGGAAAACCGGACAGGCTGGATAAAAGCGCATAGAGTTCGACCGAAGAGGCGCTGTCTCCCTCGACTTCCTCGTAGAGCTGCTCGAGAGTAAGGCTGGCTGAAATCGTCAGCGGCACATTACCGGCATAGGTGCCCCCAAGGTAGCCAGCCAGAATCATGGTGCCTTTATTATAAATGCGGCCGCCAAGCTTAGCCTCCCGGTCGATATTGACCACACCGCGGCTGCCCGCGAAAGTTCGGGCGGTAATCCGTGAAGGTTTTCCGAAGCTGTAGTCCCCCAGCGGTATTACGGATATGCCATTCACCTGGCCGACAACCCAGCCATCGGTGTCGATGAGGATCGTGCCTTCTTCGATCATTTCCTGCAAACGTTCTTCGAGGCGGCTGAGGCGGTATATTTTCTCTTCAATGGCTTTCTGGACATCTTCGGCCCGGATGACATGATTTCCGTTTTGACCTGCCCAGTAGCTGGATTGGCGGATCAGATCGACAATATCACCGAATTTGGTGGAAAGCTTATCCTGGTGGTTTACCATCCGTGCGCTGTGCTCGACAATCCTGGCCACACCGGAAGGATCGAAATGCTTCAGTGACTCCTCCCGGCATATGGTGCTGACAAACCGGGCGTATTTTTGGGTCGTTTCGGGGTTCCGGTCCATCCGGTCGGAAAAATCCGCCTTGACCTTATACAGCTCCTGAAAATCCGGGTCCACATGGTAAAGAAGATAATAGAGGGAGGGGTCGCCAATCAGGATCACCTTCAGATTCAGCGGAATGGGCTCGGGCTTCAGAGTGCGGGTGGTTATGGCTCCGAAGGCTTCTCCCACCCCTTCGATGACGATCTTTTCTTTCTTCAGTGCCCGCTTCAGGATCTGCCAGGCAAACGATCTGGTGAGCAAGTCATTTACCTCGATCATCAGATAGCCGCCATTGCCCTGGTGCAGGGCGCCTGCCTTGATCATCCGGAAATTGGTAACCAGCGTGCCGAATCTGCCCTGGTATTCGATGCGGCCGACCAGATTCGGGACCGTGGGATTACTTTCCAGAACCACCGGTGCACCTTCGATCCTGCTGTTATCCACGATCAGGTTGACACGGTACTCATCAAACAACGAGGACTGCCGATCACCCATTAAGGCCATCAGCATCTGCTGCGGCTGGTGCGGCTGCTCCCCTTCCCTGATCTGTTTAAATGCCTGGACATTCTTCAGGATGGCTCCTTGAGCTTCGGAAAGAAATGTGCTCACAGGATCATAAGCAGCATATTTTTCCTTCAGGCTGTTGATCAGGTGATCGACGGCAAATCCAACCACACGGCGGTCAAGATCATAGGTGCGCTCCTTGCCCTCTCGTTGAAGCTGCTGGATGCGCTGCCAGACTCCCAGTGCCTCCTTCTGCAATCCCCGCTGCGTTTCCATGATCCTGTGCCGCTCTTTTTCATCAAGTTCATTGAGCTTCTCAGAGGTTAAAATTTCGCCATTCCGGGCAGGTGCAATCATCACTCCCTGAGGCGTCTGCACAAGCCGGAATCCCCGGCTGCGGGCCCGCTCGTCCAGTTCCTGAAACAGCCGCTTGCTCCTTTGCTGAAATTCTTCCTCAATAGCCGCTATCTCCTGCTTATACTCTTTGCTCTCGAATGCTCTGGGTACATCCGTTTTCAGGTCCTCGACCAGACGGTCCATATCATCCCTGAATTCCCGGCCCTTGCCTGCTGGCAGCCTCAAAGCGCAGGGCCTGTCCGGATCGTTGAAGTTATTGACGTACAGCCAGTCATCAGGAACGGGCTGGGATCGGGCATCCTTCTCGAGAAATTTCCGGATGGTGGTTGTCTTTCCCGTACCGACCGGTCCCAGCGCATACAGATGATAGCCGGGACTCCTGATGCCGATGCCGAACGATACTGCACGCAGGGCCCGCTCCTGACCAATGACGCCATCCAATGGCTCCAGGCTCTCTGTACTCTGGAAGTCAAACTCTTCAGGACTGCTTCCGCGGCACAACTGGCTGGCTGATAACTCGGCCACCGGGCCTGATTTCCCCTTGTGCGGGTTCATCGGCTGCGGATTCACCGGGCTTGACATGAATAACCTCCTCCCCCCTTTTGGTTTTTCACTTTTCGTGATCTATCCCGCCTTATGTACCATTCCCGCTTTATGTACCACATCCAGCCTTGCTGGAGCTTTTCCCGATGATGGACTGAAGTTCTTTTCATAGACATTTCGGAAAAAAGAGCCGGAAACAAGGAGAGCAGATAAAGAGGCTAAGGATAAACAGTGCCGGCGCAGGAAACCGTACCTTTGCATCCCCCCTTAAGCCAGTCAGGGAAAGCTCGCTGTTTTTGCTGCCGGACTGGCCGCAATTTCCTGAGTATTTTCACTTCTAAAATAAATGTGTAAATTTTACCTTTTTTTTTTATCGCATATTGTTGTATAATGAAATAGATAACAGGATATTTTTGAAGCTTACTTATTTTTCGACAACTATTGATTATCATGAGGTATATGGAAATGACTGATGATGGTAACATGAGCAAACATTTGATCAAGGAGTCGGCAATTGAAAATACAGGCACGAACAGCACTCTGTCGATTGGCCCTGTAGTCAGTCGATTCAATATCCGGGTTACTGATCTTTGCTGCCGTGCTTCAGCCAATAACAGGGATGAGGAAGCTCATGCCAGAGCTTCCGAGAAAATTCATAAAGAGACGTACGAGGAAGCACACGGGCAGGTAGTCAGTATTCTCGAAAACATGAGTGACGGCTTTCTGGCTCTGGACGACGATCTGGTGATACGCTACTTCAACAAAGCAGCCGAACAGCTCCTCGACCGCAGGCGGGAGGATGTGCTCGGACGCTGCCTGTTCGAGGTTTTCCCTGACAGTGAAGAGTCAGATTTCGGAAAAAGGTTTATCAGAACCCTCAAAGAGAAAAAGTCCGCTGCCTTCGATACCTACTTTCAGCCCCTGGAAAACTGGTATGAGCTCAGGGTGCACCCGTATGGAGAAGGGATGGCCGTTTACTTCCAGGTAACCACCGAGCGCAGGGAGACGGAAGAGTGTCTGAGAAGATACCGCTTTCATCTCGAAGAACTGGTCAGGGAGCGGACTGCAAAGCTCATCGAGGCCAATCAGCAGCTCGAGCGGGAAATTGCCGAAAGAGTGCGCACGGAAAAAGTACTCCGTGAAAGTGAACAGAATTTTCGCAGAACCTTTGACCAGTCCCCAATCGGAGCTGCTATTGTCTCTACGGATTACGGTTTTTTGCGGGTGAATGCCGAACTGTGCCGCATTATCGGATATTCTGAAGAAGAGTTGCTCTCGCTC
The DNA here is from genome assembly GCA_040752695.1 of bacterium. Taxonomy (GTDB): domain Bacteria; phylum SZUA-182; class SZUA-182; order DTGQ01; family DTGQ01; genus DTGQ01. The sequence goes on along the minus strand of JBFMGO010000090.1, from coordinate 15,178 downwards.
AGCCTGTCGGATATTTCCCATCCTGACGATCTGAGTGCTGAAAGGGAGAGGGCTCAGGCATTGCTTGCCGGTAAGATCGACCAATTCCAGATCGATACGCGCTACATCCGCAAAAGCGGTGAAACCGTTTGGATACGCCTTTCCGTCCGCCTGGTAAAAGACGCTGCCGGCAGGGCACTTTATTTCCTGCCCATGATGGAAGATATCACCGAGCGCAAGAGGATGGAAGAGGGATTACAAAGGGCTCAGAAACTGGAATCCCTCAGCATTCTGGCCGGTGGCATCGCCCATGACTTCAATAACCTGTTAGCCGCAATTATCGGGAATCTGTCTCTTGCGGAGAGGCAGTTGCAATCCGAAAGCGCTATTTCCGAAATCGTAAGGGAGGTAAAGACCGCATCCTTTCAGGCTAAAAGATTAACCCAGCAATTACTTACCTTTGCCAAGGGAGGTGCGCCGATCCGAAAGACCGCTTCGCTCTCGAAGCTTTTGAAGGATACCACCAGCTTTCTTTTGCGGGGGTCAACCGTGAGATACCAATTGTTCATACAGGAGGACTTGTGGCTGGCGGAGATCGATGAGGGGCAGGTAAGCCAGGTAATACATAACCTGGTGATTAACGCGAGCCAGGCCATGCCCGAAGGCGGATTAATCGAGGTACGGGCCGAGAATGTGACGCTCGGCACAAGAGCAGATGCCGCTTTGCCCCCCCGTGAGGGAAAGGAGCATGTGATGCATGGTTGCGTGCACAGTGAGCCCGGTGAAAAGAGCGAGTATGGAGCCGGTCATGGAACGAAGGGCGAATGGGGAATAAAAGCGGGCAAGTATATCAAGATATCGATCAGGGACCACGGGGTCGGCATACCGGAAGAATACCTCAACAGAATATTCGATCCGTATTTTACCACCAAGCCCAAAGGCAGCGGTTTGGGACTGGCAGTAACCTATTCCATTGTCAAAAAACATCAGGGCTCCATAGAAGTCGAATCCAGGGTGGGGATCGGGACCTCCTTCACGATCTACCTTCCTGCGTTAGAAAAGGAACCTGCTGCTGCGGCGAGTGACCTGTCGAGACGGAACATGCCCTCCTCCCTCCAGAGTCTTTATTCCCGACGGGGGAAAATCCTGTTTATGGACGATAAGCCGAGCATCAGAGACGTGGTCGGACGGATGCTGACCCATCTGAAATACGAGGTCGAACTGGCCAAAGACGGTGCGGAAGCAATCGAACTGTATAGAAAAGCAAAAGAAAGCGAACACCCCTTCGATGCAGTCATGCTCGATTTGACCGTGCCGGGCGGAATGGGGGGGAAAGATGCGATTCAGAAATTACTCGAAATAGACCCCAAGATTAAAGCAATTGTTTCAAGCGGTTATTTTAACGATCCCATTATGTCCGACTACAGGCGGTACGGTTTTCATGGCGTTGTCATCAAACCCTATGAGGTTAAGGAATTAACCGAAACCCTGAGCCGGGTATTGAGGCCGGAGAGGCTCTAAAGAGACTGCGCGCGTTAAATACGGCCAGATAGACTATCATCCATCCAGCCAGCACATTATTCGTCATTCCCGCGAAGGCGGAGATGAAGGGTAGACAATCTCTTTTTCATAAAGGTGTCCGCTAAGGACAAGATCATCCGGATGCGTAATTCCCGCTGCCTGCACTCAGGTCATCGAGGGAAGGAAGTGTCGAAAGTCATAAAAATTACTCTCCTCACTCTTCGTTTCAGAGTCGGGCTCTCTTGAGATGCGGAGTTCATGATCACCTCGCGGAGGGGGTGATCAAAAAATAAACTTCTATTGCTATAAAAAAGTACAAAACGCCGGTTAAAATTTATACATATTACTCGATCGGTTCAGGTTTTCTAGCTCAATAACTCACCATTTTTCAGAATAACCTGTCATGTTAATCTCTCTAATCTCTTCACTGTTTCCCTGTGCATTTTTATGCGCATCCTCGCTCTGCCCCTGCTCTGTCTTTGCTCAGCTCTCGCTCTGCCCTTTTCCCAGTGCCCTTTTGCCTTTGCCTGTCCCATTTTTCAGATTGCTCCCTATGCATTTTTATACACATGGAACGTTTCTTGAAATAATGAAATCATATCACAGGTCACTGAAAGCCAAAATGATGGCCGCAACGAAAGGTCAGAATGACGGTCGCAGGTGAAAGAAAAGCAGGGATAGTCAGAAAGAGGCATAAAATAAAGGAGAAAAACAATGTTTGGGAATGCTGCTGTCGGTTGGTTCGCTGCTCTCTTTTCCGTGGGTATTTACGCTGGCTTGATCCTGGCTGGATATTTCGCTCGTACACTGGTTAACTAGGGAGGTATTACAAACACTTACCATTTGGAGAAAAGATCTGCCTACAGGAATATTTTTTATGAATGGATGAATGAAAAGTATGGGGCTCTTTCTGACTATCTCTGACTGCCTGTGATGTGAATTGGGGGCGCGGCCATGCCAGCCGCAGCCCCTTCAATGGATCTATGCTGCGGCATGGTAGAAGCTCCCGTCCTTCTCTCAAGGCTGGATAAATCACGAGAGACGGATTGTCTTGGTGATTGCGGATATCACTTTCCGTCACCACCACGATATCCTTGGCTACGCCGATACCGGCCAGGCTGCGATAGATCGTGCGGGCTGTCTGACGGCGGTGAATCCCGTCAGGCATCACTATCATCAAATCAAGATCGCTGTCTGGTCCCATCTGTCCGCGGCTGGCGGACCCGAAAAGCACCACCCTTACAGGTCGAACAGCCTCGACTATCCGTTTGACGATTTCATTCAGGATATCGGCATCGGGCTTTCCGCCTGTGTCAGTCATCTTTTCCCTTCTCTCCTTACGGTGAAACGGCAGTACGGTTCAACCTCAAGGTCTTGGATTTCTTATTATCTCTTTTTACACATCGTCATCAGGACTTATCCGCCAGGGCCGGATTCTGTTGCGAAATAACTGGATCTCTTGGATCGGCTGGATTGGCTGAATCGGCTGGCCCGGCAGTTTTCTGGAAATGTTCAGGGTGAACAGCCCGGCAGCATTTGCATTTAAATCGGAAATCCAGACCGTGTTCGAGGATGAGGTTTCGGTCGAACATAAATTCTTTCATGGAGCAGTCCTTGATGATCTGGCCCTTGACAACGATCAGGACGCGCTGGCAGATCTTAAAGAGGATGGGCAGATCGTGGCTGATAACGATCTTGGTGCATGCCAGGGAATTGATCAGATCAACGAGCACCTTTTCGTTATGCGGATCCAGATTGGCTGTGGGCTCGTCCATGATCGTTATTTTGGGTTGCATGGCCAGGATGGCGGCAATAGCCACCCTTTTTCGTTCGCCTCCGCTGAGGTGATGGGCAGGCCGCAGGAGAAGGTGAGAGATATTCATAATCCTGGCCGCATCGGCTACCCTGTTTTGGATTTCCTGAGGGGGTAATTTCATGTTGATCAGTCCGAAAGCGATTTCCTCTTTGACAGTCGGGCAAAAGAGCTGGTCGCTTGGGTCTTGAAACACCAGGCCGACCAGATCCCGGATCTGCCGCACGGTGCGGCTTGTAACTTCGATCCCGTCAATGAGTACCGACCCGGACCTGGCCATAAGGACACCGATCAGGTGCTTGGCCAGGGTTGATTTTCCTGCACCGTTGGGGCCGACAATGGCAATGGATTCGCCTTCGTGGATTTCGGCGTTGATTCCATTCAGGGCGTTCTTTTGCCCCTGGCCATAGGAAAAGAAAAGGTCGCGGATTTGGATCAATGGTTTTTTCGTATTCATGAGGTCACACATTCATAGGGTATACGCCCAAGAGAGTATGCCCAAGAGAGTATATAGGTACGATTTAATGTAGTGTATGTATTCATAAGTTCTCATGGAGGAATTGATGATGCTTCGGGTCATGGCAGCATTCATCACACCGAAAGGTAAAATCAAGGCCGTTTTCGCGTAGCAGGGTAATATCGGAGATAAAATCCTGCATGGAGAGTATTTGATCGATCCTGCCGTTATTCAAGATAATGACCTTTTGGCAGGTTTGATATAAAATGGGCAGATCGTGACTGATTAAAATCATGGTAACGGGAAGGCTGCTCAAGATTTCGGTCATGACAGCCTCGTTTTTTGGATCGAGGTTACTGGTTGGTTCATCGAAAATCATGATTTTGGGCTGCATGGAAAGAACCGTGGCCATGGCCGCCCTTTTTCGCTGACCGAAGCTGAGGTCGTGGGGAGGACGGTTCATTAAATCGAGAAGCCCCATTTTATCCAGTGCGTTTTTAACCCTTTGTTCAACCAGCCCGTCCTCCACATCCATATTGATCGGGCCGAAGGCCACATCGTCGTACAGGGTGGAGCAAAAGAGCTGACTGTCGGGGTCTTGAAAGACCATGCCCACCAGTGCCCGGATTTTTTGGAGGTTCTCCCTGGTGACGGGAAGGCCGTCCACCGTGATCTCTCCTTCCTCTGGCTGGTAAATGCCATTGATATGCTTGATCAGGGTGGATTTCCCCGATCCGTTCTTCCCGACCAGGGCGATGGATTCACCCTCCATGATCGTCAGGTCTATCCCCCGTAAGGCAGCCGTTCCGTCAGGATAGGTAAAGTGCAGGTTTTTTATAGTAATTATCGGTGATTTTTCTTTTATCGGTGATTTTTCTTTCACGGTCAGAGTCCTTTAAAAAACCGGTCAAAGTAGATAATACCCAAAATCGCTGCAAAAATCAAAGTACTTTTTACCATATCCGCGAATTTCGTCCGGTATTCAAAGCGGGTTTTAAGAGTGCCCGTATACCCTCTGGACAGCATGGCCTGGTAAACATCTTCTGCCCTTTCGAAACTTCTCACCAGCAGGGTTCCGAGAAAATTTCCATAGGTTTTCAGAGTGTGAAGGTTGGTGGAGGGAGCGAATTTACGAACCTTCATGGCCAGGGACATGCGTTTTAATTCAGCCAGGAAAACAAAAATATACCGGTAAGAGAAAAGGATCATCTGAACAATGCTGTTCGGTACCTTGAGATGCTCAAGAGCCTTGATCGAGATGTCAAACCGGTTAGTACCAAACATGGGAACTACCAGAAGGACTATGGATACGGCCTTGATATATACCATACCGGCAAGGAGCAGGCCGCGGGCGTTGATTTCGATAAAGCGCAGGTGAGAGAAAAAATAAATGGTATCGCCGGGCTGTGTCCTTATGGTCAGGGGCATGACGATAAAAAACGGCCCGACAAAAGTGGTCACTGCTGCCAGGCGTTTCAGTGAGAACGAGAAGGGGATTCTGGTCAGGGAAAGGATACAGAGGGAGATGATAAGACAGCCAATGGCCGTAGTTATCCTCGAAACCGAGGAGATTGAGAAGGCCAGAATGGCCAGGGTCAGAATCTTTAACCGGGGGTCCCAGGAATGAATCGGGGACTTCAACTCACAATATCGATCGATGTCCGGCCTCATGGTGTTACCTCCTTCCTTAAGGCTTATGGATCAGTGACTACGACAGGGTTCTCCCCTGGTCACAGGCCGAAAAATGGCATAGGCCAATAATGAAAATGCCGTGACTTATGATCTCAATGTTCGTTGTCCTCGTGATGAAAGATCTCGACAATTCCCCAGGCGATCAGGACAATCCCGAGGAGAATAAAAATGAGATAATAGGTTGGCAATTCAACCCGTGTCACCGGCAAGGTCTGTCCGCTCTTTTCCAGGGTGTAGACTAATTTCGGCCACTTAAGAAAATCAAGAATCGAGAGAAACCGAAGGACTGAATCTATCATTTTTGAGTCTGACTCCTATGAGATCTGGTTTTACCTTTAAGAGAAAGGCCACGGCAGCGCCGGTTACGATGGATTCAATGATTATTACCGGCACATGGGCTGCCAGAGCAACCTTGGCCACGCCAAAGAAATTTTCACCTGCCGTGACCAGAAGAACGGCCAGACAGACCCCGGCCAGCAACGTCCCAAGGGCACCGCAGACGGCTCCCGCAGTGATAATCAGCCTGTGATTATTCGATTTTCTGACCTGATGGAAGATAAATCCGGCTGTCAGGGCAGGAATCCCCATCATCAGGGAATTGGCGCCGATCGTGGTCAGCCCTCCGTGCTGAAACAGGAGTGCCTGCAGGACAAGGCCGAGCATAATCGACGGGAAGGCCATGGCTCCGAGAGCAACTCCCACCAGACCGGGTAAGATCAGGTGCACGCTGGTAGGCCCCAGAGGTACACTGATAAGGGATGCCACAAAAAAGACTGAGGTGATAACTGCAATCTTGGGAAGATCCTGAGATTCCATTTTTGTCTTAATGCAGGTAGCCGCTACCCCGATTGCAACCGCGTAACATCCGATACAAACCGGATTGGATAAAACTCCATCAGAGATATGCATATCATTACTCCTTATAAAAGAAGCCTTGATCAAGGAAGCCCTAAAGAAGGCTTCCTTGATCAGGAAGCCTTCTTTTTGGTAAAATACAGGATAATGCCAATGATGCCGAAGATATAACCGATTCCTCCAAAAATCTGGGCAGGAGATACTTTCTCCTCCTCACCCTTGACCAACTGCCGCATAATGGGCGCTAACTTCTGATCCAGGGATTGATCGATGATTTTTTTGATTTCCTGAACATCAACCTGCACGGCAGCAGCGCCCGTGCCGCTGCTGACAGCCTGGACATTACTCTCCGGGGAGGTATTCTCCGTCTGGGCCGCCTCCTGGCCTGACTCATTCGCCGATTCTTCGCCAGCAGCGGTTCCGCCTAACTCCTCGGCGGAGAGCAGGTAACTGTTTTTGTGTCCCATGGTGGCAATAAGGACGATCTTTAAATTATCTTTTTTGGGAGGAACGAAGTTGAATTTCCCTTCCGTATCCGTGGTGCCGGAAAGAAGTTTATTCTCCTGGCTGTCGTAGACCTCTACGGTTCCCCCTTCCACCTTGCGGCCATCCGGAAAATAGCTCTCAGTGAAAACCTTATTTCCCTCCACATAAGCAAAAATGTTCACTTTGTGGGCAAAGGAGGGTGCAGTTGTGGACAGCAACACGAAGATGATAAGCCCGAAGATCACGGCCCCGGGGAGTTTTATGCCTTGAACAGGGAGAAATTTTTTCATGGAAATCTCCTTCACGCGTTAAAAGCCTCTCTTAAACCCAAAAGAGAAGGGCAGGGTGGGTACTAAAAGTCCCACCCCTATTTTTTGCAAAGAGAATTCTGAGTGCATTTGAAAAGCCGCTCATCTGTGGCAATTATAAGACCAGTCTAGCAAATATAAGACCAGGTACAGGCAAGCACTTCTCGTTTTTTAAGGACTTCCTATTTCATACCTGTTGCTTTTACCCAGTAGACAGCTCCGATTTCAATGGATTTTGGTTCGCCGTCCGGCCCTTTGATTTTTTTCGAATCCTCATTGAGTGCGGCAAATCCCCACCAGCCGGCTTTCGGCATGGCATAACTAAATACACCATTCTTATCCGCCTTGACGACCTGCGTTACAAACGGGTCAGAGGGAGTTGGAAGGGCACCGCCTTCGGCGGCCTCGTTAAGGTATTCGACCTCTACCTCTGCATCCGGGACCGGCTCGCCATCCACCAGAACAACGCCGGTAAAGACGTTTCCAGCCCACAATCCGTATGGTCTGGTCAGGGGGATAATTTCCGTTTTTAATCCAACGGGAGTATCCCATCCTTCTTCCAGCCCCAGGGCATCGACGCAAACCTTTGTATAGTGGATAATGTAGCAATCTTCAGCCGGTTCCCAATAGGGGGATGGCTCAACATAAAAGGTATAATCACCGGGTCTTTTAATAGTATAATCGGTCTTCCAGAAAGTAAACTCCTGTTTCTGGTCCGCAGTTTTTCCCTTGGCAGCATTCAGGCTGCCGAGCAGGTCACTTTTCTGGCCGCCAACCATGACTCCGAATTGTTTGGGCTTTGCCATTTCCATGTAATGCCCTTCGTGAGGATGAATAAATTTCACCTCTATCTGTATGCTCTTTTTATCTCCCTGGGTAATGATGTCATCCGAGGGTTTTACGACACCAAAATGAGCTGAAGCGAAACTGGCTACGAATAATGCGTAGAGCGCAACACTGATTCCCAAGCCTGCCTTTTTCCCTGTAATCATAAAAATTCCCCTTATTCTTTTCGGTTTCTACAACTTTTCAGGTAAATAAGAGATAAACCATAGTGAATTAACCCACAGCAGATGTAATCATAGCCAATTATCTTTACCTATCACCTCCTCCCCCCCAAAAAAAAAACCACGAAGGCCTTGTTTAATTCATCAGGACCTTCGTGGTTCCTATTTTTTATTGGAGTAACTTTTAACCTGGAGAATAAAAGCGGATCTTCCTCATGCCAGCTTCCTGCCAACATTTTTCTTTATTCCACCTTCCAGGCTTAACTAATTATTAACTATATTCGGGAATTCTGTCAAGGAAATTTTGCAATCCCCTGCTATTTGCGATCTTTTTTCGACAGCATGGAGCCCCTCAATTCGGTTTTGGAGGGGGGCAGAATGCGGATCGGTTTTTGGGAGGGGGGCAGAGAGGGTGCCACTCCACAAGGCCACCTGGTTTTGTTTTCACCCTGAACTCGATTATGTGGTGAACTAAACACCCTCCCGCTTATACAGGAACTGATGCAGCCAGGTGTTTAGTTCACCTCCACTCTTGCCAATACCGGTCCTTTTCTATCCCAGGGTTCCCCCCTGATGAGCTCCTAGTAGGAGTAGTAGTATTGGATCATTTCATCGGCCATCCAAAGGTGTATTTCCCGTGCATTGACATATGGGTAATGATATTCAATTTCGCCAAGAGGCAACGCTTTTTCTCCTTCGATGATACCGGCAACGGTAATAAATTGTCCCTTTTCGTAAACAGCCGGGTCCAGAAATCCTTTATATATAACCAGGAACCGCCCTCCCGATTTATCGTCTCCGATTGGCTGCTCCGAGCGGCCAAGGGGCCTTTGCAAGACTACGATCTGAGTGCCGTCTTGCAGATTCTGTGTTTCGATGATCTGTCCTCCCCAGATCACCATGATCCCCTTATATCCTTCAGGATTTTGAGCAACCCACTGAAAGGGGATCTTTTTGGCTGCCAGTCCCCGGGATTCTTTCGACATCACGTGAGCACAACCGGAAACAAGGAGAGCTATTATTGTCAGAAAGAGAAGAAGCCTGGTTTGCTTTTTCATTACAGCTCACCTCCTTATAGCTTCATTATAGCACTTTTCATGCTGTTTCAAACCATGTTCAGGGTAAATATGCATCTGTCTACCGGATACCTTCCAGTTACAAAATCGTAAATCAAATTACAGGGACGGCTTTTTTCAATAACAAATTTGAAATCCCTTATGGGAAGAATATCGGAATAATCTCCCTTTCTTATTGAAAAATATATGGAAAATACAAACATAGCATATTGGTATAAAATATGCCCTTAGAAAGCCGTAGCAATGAGTAAATGAATACATTGGATGATTGTTGCCTTGTAGGTAAAAACAGGGGGGGATACATATGCTTGATTTGTTACAAAGCGGTGGCATATTTATGTATTTTATCCTGGGGGTATCGGTTATCGCTCTGGCCCTCTTTTGCGAACGAGCCAGTTTCCTGTTCTTTCGCTTGAAATTGAACACCGATCATGCTCTCCAGAAAATTCTCGTTCTGCTCGAGAAAATGAACTACCACGGCGCCATAGAGGAATGCTCCCGGATGGAAAAACATCCTCTGGGCAGGATATTAAAGGCTGGTCTTTTGAAATCGGATAGAAAAGATAAAGAGATTGAGCGGGCACTGGAAGAGAATATCATGCGGGAAGTCCCGCTGATCAGAATGAGAATCAATTACTTGGCTCTGTTTGCTAATATCTCGACACTTCTCGGTCTCCTTGGAACGATACATGGTCTTATCATTGCCTTTCAGGGTGTCAGTTCCGCTAACGCAGCCATGAAGCAGGAGATATTAGCAAACGGCATTTCTACTGCCATGCAGACCACGGCATTCGGTTTGATTGTGGCTATCCCCTGTCTTGTAGCCTATTACATACTCAATAACCGGGGGAACTATCTCATTGATCAATTTGAGGAAAAAGCCTACCGGCTATTCAACGTCCTGTGCTCTCTGAAAAAGGATAAGGAAACACTCTCTACGAATCCGTAACCTGCAGGCGATGCCAGCCGGTGGTGTTTGTCCGGCTGCCAGTGTCAAGTCCGTTACTGTTACCGGTGTTGTGTTTGTTGAAAGGAGGGCGGTCGCTATGGTGTCAGGATTAGGAAAACATAAATCAGAGACAGTGGAAGAAATCGAGATCGATCTTGTGCCGATTATGAATACCTTCCTGGTGCTCGTTCCCTTTCTCCTCCTGTCTGCCGCCTTCTTTCACCTGAAAGCCATAGACACTTCAGTGCCCGTCCTTGCTGATACCCAAAAGGATGGCCAGGCGGCAGGGCCGCAGGAAGTAAAAGTTACGGCTGTTATGGAAATCAAAGAGAAGGAGATACTCCTTTCGGCCATCTCCGATTCGCTCGGTACTGAGGAATTGAGCACATGGGATACTCAGATTGCGAAAAAAGGAAAAGAGGCCGAATACCCATACCAGAAAGTGCTTGTGCACCTTAGGAAACTCAAAGTGAGGTATCCGGCGAGTGATACGCTCATCATCATTCCGGATGGAAGTATCCTGTATGACACGATCGTTCAGGCCATGGATGCAGCCAGATACAGCGACGAAAAACCCCTCTTTCCCAGGGTAGTGCTTTCAGGGAAAGTGAGTTAGGAGAGGAGAGAGCAGCATATGGCACTCGGTAACCGGAGAAAAAACGCACGGGGCTTTGATGTTCCCAAATTGCAGATAACCTCGATGATGGATATGTTTACCATTATTCTCATCTTTCTGCTTACCTGCTACTCGGATAAACCAGAGGTTGTTCACCTGGAGAAGGATCTCAGGTTGCCTGAATCTGTGGCCCAGAGTGATTATCAGGAAAATATCAAGCTCGTTCTCTCCCGGTCGAACCTGTGGCTTGAGGGTGAAATTGTCGCCACCGTGCAGGATGGCGAAATTGTCGGGCTTGATCCTGAAAAACTCAATAATTCCCGTCTCTATCAAAAACTCGTTGCCTACCGGGAAAGAGCGGATAAAGGAAACCTGGCCAGGCCGGATAAGCCAGGGCGGCCGGACAAACCGGATAAGCCGGACAAACTGGATAATCAGGATAAGCCAGAGAAAAAGGCCCAGGAACACATTATTTTTCTCTGTGACAAGAACATTCCTTTCCATACCATAAACCTTGTTACCAAAACGGCAGCTATGGCTGGATCACCCAATTTTCAGTTTGCTGTCCTCAAAAAATAAGGAGATATCCCTTGATGCGCTCAAAGGGTAGCCATATAAAATATCTGGTCAGTGTATTCATCTTCCTGAGTGTACTCGCGCCCTTTCGTGTTGTTTATAGACCGGTGAGCGGCCCTATGGCCATAGCCATGGTCGGAGGAGAAAGCGCACTGGCCCAGGGAAAAGAACTGGGGCAGGGGAGAAAACAGGCCCAGGCTGAGAAACAGGCCAAGGGGAGAGAACAGGGCCAGGTTGGTAACCTGGCCAAGAATGGCAACCTGACCCAGAATGGCAACCTGGAAAATACCCTGGCCGGGGACGGGAATCAGCCCCAGGAGGGGGGGAAAAAGCTGCTTAACCGGATCGACTTTGGGAATTCCTATATCCTCGGGCAATCGATAAAGTCCGGTGCAGTGTATCTTTTGCAGCGGAAAAAAAATGAGATCAAGAGCATGCTCTCTTCCAGAAACGATTTTCGGAATGAGGTCCTTGAGGATTTCCCTCTCCGGGACAACCGGCATGTAAGCAGCAAAAGCGAATAGAAAGAGCTGATTATGAAGAGCACACAACACAATATAACCTTGGATGAGAAAAGCCCCCTTCTTATCTCTCTTCTGGGAGGGGAAGAGACAGATGAGTTTGCCGCAGGCGCACCGGCTACTTCTATTGTCCAGTTTTTCGTTTTCCAGGGAGGAAGCTATCTTGGCTGGGATTGTTTCCACAAAGAGAGGATTTCTCTCGGCAAAAGCGACGATGCGGATCTTGTACTCCATGATCAATCGATCGCTGATCTTCATGCCGTCATTCACTGGAAAGGTGATCACCTGATTGTCTCGGATGAAAGCCTCGGTCAGGGGGGAGGCGTCAAGGTAAACGGCCGGCAGGTAGCAGCACGCATACTCGGCCCCCTTGATTTTGTAACCATAGGTCCATATACCCTGAAAATAAAAGTAAAGGGTATGGCGAATAAGATGCAGGATATCGAAGCATTGAGGCTCGATAGTGCTGATTCCCTGCATGCTGACTTCCCGCTCGTTGATTCTCCGTACGCTGATCCCCCGCAGACCGCTACCTCTCGGAGAAAAGAATACAAGGACCGTCAGGATGACCGGCAGGAGGAAATTACGCCTTTTGAACATGCCTTCAGTGAGCCTGAACAGGCTTGCAGTGAACCTGAACAGGCTTGCAGTGAGCCTGAACAGGCTTGCAGTGAGCCTGAACAGGCTCTGCATTTCCCGTCAGGGGAAGGTGAGACTCGCCAGACTGCACCCCAGGCTCAGGAGACCACGTCCCAGACCCAGAAAGCCACGCCCCAGGCTCAGGAGACCATGCCCCAGGCCCAGGAGGCACTGTCTCTGTACCAGGACGACAACCAGGACGACACGCCCTGGGCCCAGGATACCCTGATGCAACACCTGGCAGGTGAAGGCCAGGGAATCCTGCCCTGGTGGATTGAGGATGACGAGTCCCAAGCCCAAGAGAAATCGCCCAAGGACCGGGGAGCACTGTGCCAAACTCAAGAAAAATCTCCTCAAGCCCAGGGGCCATTGCGTCAGCCCCAGGAGATTCTGCCCTGGTGGGCTGAGGATAAGGAGCCTCAGGCCCGGGAGAAAGTTTCTCAGCCCCGAGGCGAATCGCCGCAGGCAGAGGAGATGGTGCTCCAGACTAAGGATGCATTGCTCCAGATCCAGGAGGTATTGCCCAAAGTCCAGGAGGCGCTGACCCTGATCGATGCGAAGTATGATGACGAGGACGATGAGGATGAGGATGACGACGAAGAGAGCGTGGCATCCTTTTCTCTCAGAGAAAAACTCATCCATCCAGGGCCCCGTGGACCGCTTAAGACTCAACAGGCAAACCTGAATCATTATACCAGTGCCGCTGCCGGCAGAAGCGAGGACGGCAGGGATGATGTTCTCCTTGAGGTGATAAAACTTCGGGAAGGTGAAGTAATCGATGTGCGTTTTTTGAATCAGGGAGAAAAATATTTCTGTAGTGGTGAACACGGCAGATTTTGCCTGGCTGAGCATAAGAGTGCTGAAAGCTTCCCCTTCTTCTTCACGGATGGATTTCAGGGTAAGCTCATCCATGATAGTATATCCGAAAGTACACCGGGCCTATCCGCAAGTACATCGAATACATCCGAAAGCACCTCAGGCATATCCGAGAGTGCATCGAATACATGCACAAGTACATCGGGCCTATCCGGCAGCACATTGTGCACAGCCGGGAGCATATCCGAAGATATAACTCGTCTTTGCCTGCCTGAAAACTACTGCTATTCCTCCCAGGGGAACAATATCTATCGCTCCTGGCTCGCCTTTCAGGAGACCCTTTACCTGAAAGATGGTGACTATGAATATATCATGCGCACCATACGGCCATCGGAAAGTCCGCAGGTTTCGATCACTCGAAAAGAAGGGCGGGATTTTTATAGAAACCTCCTGAAATCCCTGCTTATTCACGTTCTCGTCCTTCTCTTCGGAGGGCTGTTCTCCCTGCCGGACCAGCCCCATATGCCTGTCCCTTTGGAGTCACGCTTTGCCGAGATAGATACCCGGCAACTGGCTGAGGTGGGCAAAAAGGCAGAACCCGAAAAGGTACTGCCGAAAGAGCCGAAAAAGGCAAAACCACTCAAGGTGGCCGCCGCTGAGGTGGTGAAGCCGGAACCCGCCAAGGTACAGGAAAAGAAGGTGCAGGAAAAGAAGGCACGAAAAAGTGCCCCTTCCCGTGCAAACCGCACCGATGCAAACCGCACAAAAAGACAGGCGACAGCCCGCTCTGCCGCCGATGCCGGAACCAAAAGCGGCCTGTCACCGAATGCCGGCGGGGGCAGCGGCAAGGACGGGGGCAATATTCTGAACCGCAATATCAAGCAGGCCGGGCTTCTGGGCGTACTTGGGACCAAAAATGGGACAGATACAGGGGCTAAAGAGGTACTCGCTTCGGTTACCAACCTCGATATCGTCGCATCCCCCAAAAGCGGGGCGGGGAATTTCAAGGTCGGCGGTATTGTCGGAAAACTGACCACATCGCGGATCGAGGTATCCTCAGGGGGCGTGGTCACCACCAAGGGTTCTACCCAGGTTTTGAGAAGCGCGGGTGTCGCGGGGAAAGGGAATGTAGCTGCTTATGGAAAGGGGGAGGGCACAGGACTGGAGGCGGGAGAGCAAAACCGGGTCGGGGCTTTAGAGGTAGGGCAGACCGGGCAGCGGCAGGTCATGGGCATGGTTAAGGCCGAGCTGAGTAAAAAGGTGCTCGTTCAAGGCGGCGGTATGAGCCGCGAAGCAGTTAAAAAGGTCATCGATCGGCACATCGATGAAATTACCAATTGCTATGAAGCGGCTTTGATCTCAAATCCTTCGCTTATGGGAAAGATTATCTTCGAATGGAAGATCCTGCTCTCCGGCAGAGTCGGAGAGGTTCGGATCAGTTTCTCTTCCGTTCGTTCGGATTCGATTCATGAGTGTATTAAAGAGAAGATCAAATCCTGGCAATTTCCGGAACCTCAGGGTGCGGAGGTAATTGTTTCCTATCCCTTCATTTTCGATATTGCCGGATTTTAAGGAGACGGGCGTATGAAAAAACGGTTCATCCTCTGCTTTTCCCTGCTCACGCTCCTGCTGCTTTTCCCTTGTGGTCAGAGGGAAAGTTTCAGTGAGGAGAATGAGGCGGACAAAAGGCACGTCTATGCCATACAGAACAGGGTGTTTCACTGCTATCACGAAATCGGGGCCAGCCTTGGCTATTTCCCTGATGACTTTTACCGCCTCTATCCCATAGGGCTCCATTACACCTTTCACCTGAACGACTATCTGGCCTGGGAGGTTGCCCGCGGATATCTGATGATCAATCAGGAAA
>JBFMGO010000089.1:0-25550 GCA_040752695.1 bacterium | reverse complement strand
ATACTCCCGGGATTCTTCGCCTCCTGACTCACCACCTCTCCCTCACCGCTATACGCTTTCCCTGCAAATACCGTCATCACCATACAGCTACTCACTATCAGTAATACCACCATTACCACAGGCCAGATCTTCATAGATGTAAACCAAATACTCCTCATTGCCTTGAGCTCCTTTCTCTCTTCCAGTGCAATATATTCTGGTACTTTTAGGCATTCATGACTTTAGGATATACAACAACAAATTTACATATATTTTAAAGATAGAATTTTTTTCCTGGGGAGTCTTTCTTTTTGCTGGGAAGCTTATGAATTTGAAAAAGTTACTTTTGGTAAATGCTTAAATCCTTAATGGCTTGTAGATCTCTCCGCCTCCTTTAAAAAATTTGCTGAAGAATTCATAATATTCCAAGCGTATAATCTGAATGGAAACAACCAAACCTTCAATGGCGATTATTCCAACATTCCCTATAATCATGATCAACCAATACCAGAAAATTCCCCCTTTCAGGTTCTGCAATGTATTTGCCAGAGCAAAAACAGCCAGGAACAAGCCGGCATGTGCCAAGGCAAATGCAGAAACGCGAATGAAGGAAACGGTATTCGAAAGGAACCCGATCACGGTATCACCCACCTCTATCAGGGATTCCATAAGGTAAATACCCATATTCTTTGGAAAAATCGGATGATCCTTCTTAAATACCAGACGATTATAAAGATTGTACAATGGTTCCTTCAAGAATATAGCCAGCAACGGCATGAAAAGAATCATGAACAGATAACCGAAATTGGCCAGGAATCTTCCCGTAGACAGATAGAACAGGACCAGTCCGATGCACCCCCAATAAAAAACCAGGCCCATGATGCCAAATTCACCAAAGATGCCCCTCTCATAATCACTATGCTTAATGGAATTAATTATATTTAAGATCAGGGCAACACTAATAATAATCATTCCAAATCCTACAGTTACCTTCATGAAATAATAGATATTCTCCATAGGATTAAACCACAGAGGAGGTATAACATGTTCAAAACCAAACACAGAGCCATAAAGAAAACCGAAAATGCTGGACATGATTCCGCATTCCATGATAATCAGGCCCATGTCCTTCATGTTCTCCTTCATCGATTTCTTAAAGGTGAATAAACCCAGAAGGAATAAGGTTAGGCCATGCCCTACATCTCCGAACATAACACCGAACATAAAAAGGAAGCTCAGTGCGAAAAAGAAGGTCGGATCCACTTCCTTATACGAGGGTATTCCATATTCGGAAACCAGCTTCTCGAAAGGCTTGAGTAAAAATGGATTCTGGAAACAGGTTGGTATCTTCAACAGATCGCCTACCTGCCACATGACATTAGAAGAGAGCACGACAATCTTGACCTGGTTATTCGTTGATTCCAGGACCTTTTTCTCTAAGGTGGGTACTACTTCCTGCGGAACCCAACCTGAAATATGATAAACACGTCCGACTTTATCGTACGATTTTCCGATCTCCAAAATAGCCACAGAAAGCAGGACCTTGCGATTCACTTGCCGTATCCGCTCTTCCAGTTCTCTTTTCACCTTTTCCAGGTTATTGCGGGCCACGGATCTCTGCATTTCCAGTTCCTGAATCTGTCCCCGCAAGGTCTGGATACTGGGAACCTTTGAATTTTCGTCCTGTCTGGGAATCTCGATTTTCTCAAAATAGGCACTTTTCAGTGCTTTCTCAATCTTTTCCCGGTCTTTCCGTGAGCCAAAGACAAAAACAAGACGCCGGGCACCGATTGGATTGGATGGAAGAAGCATATGATATACGTCAGACAAGCTGAATTCCAGCCGGTCCAGATTTTCAGAAGGAATCAGCCCTGCTGCCACATAGAGAAATCTGCACTCATGTACCTGATTGATGTCCACCCCAGCCGATGAAAGCAGTTCCAATTGCCTGAGCAATTGCTCCTTTTCCTGCCTCGATTTTTCCTGTGCCTCCATCTCCTTGACCAGACCGGAGATTTCCTTTTCCAGTTGCTGAATTTCCTGATCGATACCGACAATATCTTTATGTGGATTTACATCCTCCTGCGAAATGAGACTCAAATCATCCGGATTAATCTCCAGCCATTGGAAGATTTTTTCCAACCGACAGCTCAACTCTATATACTTACTCAATAAATTACTGTCTGCGTGTGATTCCAGATCTATCTCTCCCACACGCGTCTTTCGGATATTCATCAAGTGAAGTATCTTCAAGTTAGCTATAATACTTGTTGTTTTAGCGACATGGTCCTGAGGAACCTGTAAATCAATTTTAGCCATTCTGGCAAGTCTAAACATTTCAACCTCTCCTAACCCCTCATACAACAAAATATATACAATTTACTTGCTTAAATTCTCCTCCCAGCTTGGGTTTATGATCTTCTTCATTGCTGAACACGATATAAGATTTTTTGAAGCTGATTACTCCTGCCATAAAAACCTCTCCCAAATCCTTTGCAACATAAAGCTTAAAGGGCTTCATGTTCCACGCTCTCAGGGGATCCTAAGGAAATGAGGAATTACTTTGGGATGGACTTCAGCACTCTGCCTCTTGAGCAAAAGTGTTAATCAGATGTTCTGCTATCGCTTCCTGAGAAAGGTTCAGGCGTTTTGCTTCTGTAATACAGATTAAACTCTTTACTTCAATCTCCTTAAAGAGAATATAATCCAGGACAGTGCCGAGGTGAAAAGGAAATCCTTGCCAGTCCTTTTTCACAATAGCCAAAAGATAGCGCCACAGATGCACCGAGCTTTCTTCAGAATCCTTAAGGTCAATCAGGAGTGCTTTATAGGGTGTCCCTGAAAGATTGCTTACCACATCCTTTCGGTCTACCGAATAGGCTAACTTTTTTCGCAGCTCAGGTGATATATGATACCCTTGCATCAACCCGTAATTAAGAATCTCTTCAGGCGAGAAGTGATACACCTCCTTGAATCTTAAAATCCATATTATATTCAGGGCATCCATTTGAACACCGAGAAGTTTTTTCACGATCTTTCTCTCTCCACGGCTAAGGAAGGATGTTAGTTTCCACAAATAATTGTAGTAACTCAAGTCCAGTGCCATTTCCAAAGGAAAGGTTTCCTTCTCCTCCTCAAACCGGTAGAGTGCGCTCGAAAGTGGCCTGTAATAGCAGGTCTTTTTCAACAAGCTCAGGATCTCCTCCAGACTCTTTGTCTGGAGCAGTGCTTCAGGAGAAAAGCTTTGCGGTTCACTGGTCGAGAGCAAGAGGTGATCCGCTTCCTCCTTTGGTTTTGCCTGACAAACGATTCGTAGAATCGCTTTTAGATTCTCCAACTCGTACTTTTGATAAAGATGCTGAACCAGCCGCTTTCGATTTCCTGACAGAGCCCGTATCACCTTCCTATAACATTCGAACAATTCCTGATGAAACAAGCCGATCAGACCTTCGAACGTATTCGGGAACTGCCCTAAAGACGCCCCGTAGGGAGTAAACCGCAGGCACTCTGCCAGACCGCTGTAACCAGAGACACCCAAAAGGTTCTCGAAATCTGAAGGATGCAATAATCGACTTTTCAGGGACCGGATTTTGGCATTAATATAGGAATATTGGAAGGCTGCCTTTAACATTACAGATCTCCAAATAATATTTCTCGAAGCTCTGCCAGTGCCATCTCACGCTGCTGGCGAGCCTTTTCATTGATTCTATGAATAGCTCGATCTCTCTCTTCGATTATCCGTGTCACCTCCTTTTTTCCTTCCGCACGGAGTCTTCTCTCCAGGGCATCCCTCTCTTTTTGAAGATCCTCCTTGGTTTCCTCAATCTGCCTGCGGGCTTCGCTTCTAGCCTGGAGTACCATCTGATTCCCCTTCTCCTTGGCCTCTTCAAGAACCCTGCCAGCATTCCTCTCCACTCCCAGCATTTCTTCAATAATGGCGCTGTTCTCGACTACCCCCTGCATACAATTAACCCCTCTTTTCGGATAATCATGAGCTCCCCTCTTCCTCATACATAAAAATTATAATTCTCCCCCGATTTCGTATACCTTAGGGAGAGCAAGATCAATGCCTATGCCTTCATTTTTCGAGCAGTTGATAACATATTGATTCATTACGCTCTCATTCAAAAAATGGGAAACCCTTTCGACTACCAGGCAGGAGAAACACTAAAATTTTATGGAGTGATTAAATGGCCTTTAGATGTGAAAAGAGGGAGCAATCATAGAAATTACGAAGGGGAATCGGCAGGTAAAAGAATTATGATGAGAATCATAATTTATATGGGAAAAAGTGAGGAATCAGACTGCTCATCGAGCATGGATAAACATAATCCGGTGACTTCGGAAAAACCAGGTGAGCACATTGTGCGGATTGCCCACCTGGCCGGGAAAAATAAAGAGGCGTCTCCTCTCCTTTACTGAATGCGATTCAAAGATAAGGCTGGTATTATGGTATAAAAACGATATACTAAGGAAGCGCCTGGATAAAGCACCTTCCATCCTCACTGTCTTTTGGTACACCTAAGCCCCAGATGCCTTCAATTTCGCCATCCCGCAATTCTGGCCTGTCTGAATCATACATGCTGTCATTGTCTTTGATGGTTACAATGATGCCTTGCTTTTTGTATGGCTCTGACAGATTTTGAAAATCGTACTTCCATGAAGCATCACCGATACTATACCCTATCTGTGCACGCCAGCTTTCAAGATGATAGCGATACAGTACGGCATGAGCACTGACATCCTCCGGAAAAAGCAATTCCAATTTCACTTCCTTTTCCTCGTTGCTGTCTGGATTGAGACCTTCAATGCGGAATGAAATGAAACCATAGGGAAATTCTGGATCATCAATCGATTTTTCCGGCCGGTTAGGATCATTGTCGGGCATGGTATGGACCTTGCGAAGATGACCCTTATCAATCTTTATGCTTATCCAGCCACCTTCGGTTTCGAGCGTGCACAGGGTATCGTCATTATAGGCATCATGTACATACGTCCCTTCTATAGATCCTTCACCTTCCTCTCCATCGGTGATTCCATCCCCATCGGTGTCTGCTTCCGGATCCAATATACCGATTATTTTTCTTGTCTCGCCACAACCGGTAACTTCACCAACTCCTCCTTCCATCAAAACTGCTTGAGTATCGGCAGCCTGGACTCGATTCAGGTGAAAGGAAAATGTGGCACACAGAATGGCTATTGCTCCTGCGACAAGCGTCACAAGACCTATGCAGATAAAAAAACGGCGGACACACAACTTCGCTTCGATTCTTTTCATTGGCGTAGATTCCTTCATTGTACTGCCTTTGTATATTCGAAAGGTATCTTGAAAAAGCTTTCCTTAAGCGGCTCCTTATCGATTTTTACCAGCGTGCTCAACACCCTGACCTGTTTTCCCTGAATTGTTGAGTCCATAGTCAGAAGCACTGGATAGCCTGGATACTTGGCCAACTCTTCCATCAATTTCATCTGACTGAACTTGGCCATTTTTTGCATAACTTTTTCCGAAACTTTAATATCTTCCGTAAGCCAGCAGGTGGCTTTCATCTTATTCCCCTGAATCGTAGAGTCCAGAACAACTTCATAACAATTCCAGTCTTTAATCTTCTTTTTCTGTCCCGTTTTCTTAGAAACGACTAAGGACCTCTCGCTCATTTCTTTCAATTTACCTAATTCATACGATGTCTCTTTGTACGTTTTCTGAAATTTATCCAACTCGTAGGTTTTCCCCTTATCCATCATGATAATGACGAACATATCCTTCTTATCGTCACTTTCATACCGTATCCTGTTCCCTTTTAACCAGACTTCCAGCTTTTTCTCCGGCCCTGCCTGCTCGCCGTTAATGAATGTCTGGGTTGTTTTCTCAAAATAAAATTCCTCGGACAGTGTCTCTTTCTCCCTGCTCCTGTCCTGTGCAATCCCCGGCTTTGCCTCTCCCTTCGGTTCTTCTCCTTCCTTAATGGCTGATTCAGCCTGCTTTCCTGCCTCTTTTTGCCTGACTGTTTCAGCCTGTTTACCTGCCAGCGAATTTGCCGGGCCGTCTTCAGGCGCCGCTGCTGCCGATTTCGTGCTAAAAAGGAGAAAAAAACAAAACATCGCTGCCAGGATATACTCAATCCTTTTCTTTTTCATCTGTCCTTCCCTTCCAATCTTAACTTTAAGGCTTCTTACCTATCCCTCTTATAAGCCTGGAATTTCCCTCATATTTACGCAAATCCCGGGCCGCCACCATATATTTTTGGAGGTGTTGATTTTATTTTTCCCATAATGCCCAGGCATCGAACAGGGAATTATAGCGCAGCAGGTATCTTTCATTCGTCTCTGTCAGAACTTTGAAGTAATCAAGTTTTGGCTGAGTCGCCCGCATGCCGCCTTCATACCATCGATCAAGTATTTCTTTAATTTTCATAGACTTACCTTCTAAAACAATGTGTCTGGGACTTTCATTTTCCTTATATCCTGCATAGCAGTTTACTTCGATTTTTTTCCACATCGATATTTCTCCTGGCTTTTATTTTAAATTGGAGATATTTATTTTCTCAACAACATCATGATAAATTTTTGTGTTTCTCAATCTTTACAGTGAACACCTGTCGTTCACACCCCGGTTATTCATACTCCGGTCTTTTACACCTTCCGGGGTTGCTGACGTCCCGGTGAAAGGCTGTTCAGTAAAAGCCGCAACCGGCGATTAGCGCATCAGATGCGCTTTATACAGTCTTCGCCACTTGTCGTTTGAGCCAAAGAAGAAGGGAAAAGCACACGAAAAGTAGTGCCCTTACCGACTTCACTTTGAACATCGAAAGTAACTCCATAAGGTCGCAGCAGTTGATAACTGCTGTACAATCCGAGTCCCGTCCCTTTGGGACCTTCTTCACCCTGCCGGGACTTAGTGCTGTAAAATGGCTCAAACAGCTTGGGCAGGTCCTCTTTCCTGATTCCACAGCCCGAGTCGATAATATCGACAAAGAGAGCATGCTCATTCCATCCGGTCTTCACCATTAATTTTTTCTGGTCCGACTGTCGCATAGCATCCAGGGCATTTTTAATCAGATTTGAAAAACACTGACTCAGGTCGCTGTAAACACCTTCGATATCTGGAAGGTCCTCAGCCAATTCCAGATATTTTTCTACCTGATGCTTGAATTCTAAATCCGCGTCAAAAAACTCCAGTTCTTCGGTCAGAATTCGATTAAGGTTAATCCTCACTTTTTTACGTTCATGCTCCTTGCGGGTCTTGTCCAGCATATTCGAAATTATTGCGTACATTTTATTGGCCGCCGAGAGCATTTTATCCAGCCTTGGTTCCTGAGGATATTTTACCTTAAGGAATTCCGTATAAGCAATGATACAACTTAAGGGATTATTGAGATTATGGGCAAACCCGGCAGTCAATCGTCCAAGAGCTGCCATTTTCTCCTCTTGTCCTTTTTTCCGCAATTCCTCGATCATACGCTCTTTATGGTGGATTGCCCTTTCCACCACTTCCAGCAGCCTTTCATCGTTCACCGGCTTGGTTACGTAATCGAAGGCACCTTTACGCATGACACTGATAGCGGTTTCGAGCTCCAGAAATCCGGTCAGCATAATTACGGGGATCAGCGGGTAGTGGATGCGGATTTGCTCTAGTACCTTTTCCCCATCCATTTCCGGCATCTTGATGTCACAAATGACTACCGCGGTTTCCTGACGGGACGACAGAAGCTCCAGCCCCTTTCGCCCATTTTCTGCTGTAGATACGACATAACCTTCATAACGAAAGACATTGCTCAGCATTTTTGAAATGCTTACGTCATCATCAATAAGAAGGATCTCATGACCCATGATTATAACTTTCTCCCTCGTGAGAAGGTATGCCAGCAGGGAACCGTAAAAGGAACGTAGTCCCCTCATCTTTTCTGCTTTTTACCTGAATGTCGCCCTCATATTGATTGACAATGCGGTATACGACATTCAAACCCAAGCCTGTTCCCTTTCCCGGATCTTTGGTGGTGAAAAAAGGATCAAAGATATATGGAAGGCTTTCCTGTCCAATTCCACACCCCGTATCCTGTATACGGATGAAAACATAACCATCCTTTTGATACGTAGCAAGGTCTATCGTTCCTTTGTTTTGCATTGCATCCACTGCATTGATAATGAGATTTACAAAAATCTGCTGGAATTGATTGGCATTTCCCACTACCGTATCGACGTCCTGGTAATCTTTCCTGATCTCTACTGCCTTCATATTCCTGACATGTGAAGCCATGGAGAGGGATGCATCGATAACATGGTTGATACTGACCAAAGAGACATTATGGTTTTGAATACCTCGTGAGTAGAGAGAAAGATCCTTGATAATATTAGCCATCTTATCTGCACATTCCTTAATCTGACCGGCTACCTCAAGGACGATTCCCTTATCATCCGCTTTTTTCATCAGGCAATTCGCTCCGGAGAGAATAACCTGAAGGGGATTGTTTATCTCATGAGCAACTCCTGAGGCCAGGATACCTAATCCGGCCAGGTTTTCCGCTCTGCGCACTCCCTCCTCCAGTTCTTTTATCTTGGAGATATTCTGAGTGTAGACTAATACGTTATGTACCTGGCCCAATTCGGTTTTAATCGGTATATAATGGATATTAACATAATGACGGTTTTCCCGATCGCTCCGTGAACAGCGGCTGTCATTATCGAAAGGGATGTTCAAATCCGTCTGGGTTACTCCATCCTGAAATACCTGAGGTGCTTTGCAGGTAGGACAGATAGAAGAACGGTTGGCAATAACCTGGTAGCAAAATTCCTCTATCAGGTCTCTTGGCGTTTTATCCAAATAGCTTGCTTGCGTTTTATTGATGGCTTTTATTCGATACTCGTGATCGATCATAAAAAGACCATCGATGATTTCGTCAAAAATTCCCAGAAGCTTACTCTTGCTTCGCTCAATCAACTTTCGCAGGTGAATTTCATATGTCCTCAGAAGACTCAGGTTTTGGAGACAATCAAATGCACAATTTGACACTTCCTGAGGTTCATCCTGTGCTCCTTCCTTGGTCCAACCAATATTCAGAAAGGTTTCCAGAGCGCCTATCAATTTTCCACGGTCATCCTTGAGCGGATAAATTCCTCGAATAGCCATAA
Organism: bacterium; assembly: GCA_040752695.1. Taxonomy (GTDB): domain Bacteria; phylum SZUA-182; class SZUA-182; order DTGQ01; family DTGQ01; genus DTGQ01. The sequence continues at coordinate 16,445 of JBFMGO010000089.1, read as the reverse complement.
TGCGGCTCCCGTCCTTCTGACGAAGCGAGCCTTTACGAATTTGCGGGCTGTGATTACGACCGACTGCCGACATGAATATGCACGGGCTCCGGCAGTCATCGAAGGAAAGCAGACTGCAATGCATGCCGGTTAATTCACCCTGTGAATATCCGCTTATATGTTCGGCCATGTAATTGCAGTAGACAATACTGCCTCTGGTATCGATCACCACGACTGCTAATGGAATGTAGGAGAGTATTTGCTGTAAAAGCCTGTAATTTGGTCCGACCAATAAATCAACCATTCTTTTCTCTTATTTTTCTCTTTCTGGTTGTTCCTTTATTATACTTTATCGCTCTCTTTTCGAAAAACTTTAAAAGGGACATTTAACCAGCTTGCTTTAAAAAGCCATTCAGCAAAAAATAAAAAAATTCTGGAAATTACCTCTGATCATGACGAGCTGACAGGCTCTAAAAAAGCGCATGTTGAGGTTCGGTCTTTCTATCAACCCTTCTCAAAACCGAACTTTAACATGATTTGTTTTTTTATGTACCGATCCACCAGCACTGAGAGGGCGTTTTTATCATCCCCGCTTACCAGGGTTTTAAAAATTCCCAGAGGAAGACGAAAACCGCCTGCGTCAAATCTCCCTCCATATTCTCCTGTTACTACATCAGGGAACGTATCTTGAATAAATTTTTCCGGCTGAATTACGTCACTATTTGTCCGTATGGAACAATCTATATATTCTCCGACGATTCCATAGACCATTACCGTATCGACTCCAGCCCGCTTGAGAAAAAAATCGGCTGCCTGCGGAATAGCGTCCCTGTCTTCCTTACGGACTACACCAGCGGCTGCCAGTAAAAAATTTTCATAAATTTCCTTATGTTGATAGGCCTGAAAGATGATGTCCATAGTAGATGGAGATAGATTTTGCTGTGAGATTTTCCCTATCAGATCTACATCTGCATACCTTCGCAGATAGGCCAAAGATAAAAAATCATTTTCCTGAGCCGTTATCAGATCGCCGGTATCAACCCGGATACCGTGCATCAAAGCTGTAGCAATGGCTGCACTGTCTTCACCTATTGTTTCCAGAAGATTAAGCCTTTGAAGATATTCTGCATAGATCGTCGCCGTAGAGCCCACGTTTTTGCGAATGTCGATAAAATCAGCCTTTAAATTCGGCGCCTGATCATGATGATCTACTATGGAAGCCGTTGGCATCTCTTTCAAGATATCTGCCAGCTTTATGTCTGGTCTTTGGGAATCTACTAGTGCTATAGCCTTATACTCCTTAAACGGAAAACCTGGCCGGTATTGGGTTAGTTCGATTCCCAAAAGCTTTAATAAAGCCCGATTCTCCTGATGGCTTACTTCCTCAACATATAAAATCGTAGAGCCGATACCCCAGGAATTAAGGATAGCCTTATGAGTCATGGCAGAAGAAATACTATCCGTGTCAGGAGCCCCGCGAAGCACAAGCAAAATTTTCTGGCCAGCATAGGGCATCATTTTTTCACGCAATTCTGCGACTTTTCCCAGATCATTATCCATAATACATATATCCTTTACAGATAGTGCAATATAAATTTTACCCCTACCCTCTGATTGTCTATTATATAACAAACCGGTTTATAAAAAAAGCGGCTCCAGTGTCTTTCTCTTTTCACTTTTCCTCTTCTTAACCCTGTGTATATTAGAACCAGTGTGACCTTGTAAATACTGCTCATATATTCTTATTCGGGAGATGACAGGTAACCTTCTGGAAAAATATTGCCCCGGTTTATTATTCCCTTTGGATCCAAAAGCAATTTGATCCGAACCATTTCTCTTATTCCATCCGGGCCATAGAGAATTTCGAGAAATTGATGCTTCATCTTTCCGATACCATGCTCTGCCGAAATAGTTCCACCTAAAGAAGCGGCTTTTTTTGCAAACTCCCTGCTTAAATTCTTGGCCAATACCATTTCTTTATCAGTTCTGGGCAGAATGTTCAGGTGAAGATGGCTCTCGCCGATATGGCCAAAGAGAACATATTCAAGCCCTTTTTGCTCAATTTCTGCCTGATAAAAGAAAACCAGCTCCTCCAGTGCCGAATCGGGTACAGCTATATCGGCACTGATCTTGTGTATATTCGGATAGTGCCTCTTTCGCTCTCTGAAAATTTCATTCAGGATATCCGGCAATGCATGACGAAAATTTTTCATCTTTTCCAATTCACGCTCATCGATTCCCCCCCAGGTGTCATCCATCCTCACTCCATATGCTTCCAGTACTTCCTGCCAGTCTTCATATATTTTTTCCAGATTCTCATCATCTTCATAGAACTGCTCAAAAAAGAGTGCACCTTTGGCATAGGAAGGAAATTCCGGTATTACCGATCCTGTGCCATCCGCCTGCCGTTTACGACGCAGGAGCTCCAGGGAATGACCATCGAAATATTCAAGTGCCATAGGCCGAAGCATGCTTTCGGAAAACCTGCGCAGTATCATGATTTTTTGTGCACATTCGAGCGCTTTGCCAGAATCCTCGAAAAAAGCTACACCACTTAAGATATTTTGCGGTTTTGGAATGAGCCTCAATTCCATACAGGTGATTACTCCTAAAGTTCCTTCAGCTCCGATGAAAAGATCGATCAGATCCATGTCCGGCCTTGCATAATAGCCCGCAGCATTCTTAACCTGCGGCATCCGGTAAGCCGGAACAGGAATTCGAAATGTATTTCCCTGCTCAGTCTGCACACGTAATTCCTTTGAATCATCAGCGGTGTATCTGCCTCGCGGGATGTCCAGAATGTCTCCGCCTGCCAGCGCTACCCTCAGACCCTGTACATAGCCCCGAGTCGGGCCATACATAAGGGATCTTGCGCCGGATGAATTGGCTGCCACAGTCCCACCCAGGGTAGCCGTTCCTTCGGTGGGATCGGGTGGATAAAAGTATTGGCCTTTGTCGGACAAGAAATCCTGGTATCCTGAGATTTCGTAAGAAGCACCCTTTGATGCTTTTTGAGCGGTTTCACTGGTAGTATGAGCGGAAAGCGGCATTGCATTTTCAAAGCTTTTCGACTCGATTTGCCGCTGTAAGTCCTTCAGGATCACGCCCGGCTCCACCTTGATGAGCCAATCGGTTCCCTGCCTTCGCATGCCAAGCACCCGGTTCATCCTCTCCGTCGATATGATAACCCCTCCTTGCGGGACCGCACCGCCAACCACACCAGTGCGACTTCCGGAAATCGTTACCGGGGTCCCCGTCCTGTGAAACCTGGAGAGAAGGAGTCTTATCTCATCCTCGCACGCAGGAAGATAAACAGCTTCAGCAGAACCACTGTCCAGATGAGATTCATCCTGTATATAAGGAGAAGTCCGGTCAGAACTTTGAATAGGAATTTTTTTAATGGCTTCTATCTCTTTCATCATGATTATCCAATATCTTTTTATCTTTATGATTTTTGCAGGGCGTCTTTTTACCCTTTCATCGAGTGATTCACCATTTCCTTTTTTTCAAAAGTATATCGAACTGGTACAGCGGCTCATCAACCTCTAGGGTACCGGTAACCCCTGGGTGTAAAATATCCACTGCCTCGCACTCCCCGTTCCAGAGCCCAGCTACCCGGGCTTTTCTGCCATCTTCATTTTTACGGAAAATATCGATTGTGTCGTTCAGACGAACCTGGTTACAGGTCATGATTTTAGCCCGCTTTCCAACTGTTTTTTCGTTTATTATCCCGAGCATTTGATCACCGTGTGAATATGCAGGCTCGTGATACCATTGAGCATGATGAGGATGTGGATCATAATAAAATCCTGTCGTAATCCCTCGCTGACTCAGCTTTTGTAATTCCGCGAGCCATACTTCCTGAAACTGATACGAATGCAGGTTCTGATAATAAGCATCAACGGCTGCCCGGTACACTTTCGTAACCATCGAGACGTAGTACACACTCTTCATTCTTCCTTCTATTTTGAAAGAATTTATTCCGGCTCCGATCAATTCCGGAATGTGCTCAATCATACACAGATCCCTTGAACTGAGAAGGTACGTCCCCAACGAATCCTCTTCTATAACGAAAGGATCTTTCGGCTTGATCTCTTCCACCAGATGGTATTTCCAGCGGCAGGGCTGGGCACAATCTCCCTGGTTACTGTCCCGCTGGAGAAAATAGCTGCTCAAAAGGCATCTTCCTGAATAAGCGATACACATCGAGCCGTGGATAAAAACTTCCAGATCCAACGTAGTTTTTTTTCTGATTTCTTTTATCTCCGGAAGGGTCAGCTCTCGAGCCAGGCAGATTTTTTTTGCACCAAGATCCTGCCAGAACTGCACTGTCCTAAAATTACAATTATTAGCCTGAGTACTGATAGTAACAGGTAATGTGGGAGCATACTCCCTTGCACATAAAAAAACGCCAGGATCTGCGATGATCAGACCATCTACTTTTAAAGCGTCTACCATTTTTAAATAGGCGGGCAATTCCTGGATATCGTTATTGCGGGCAAAAACATTTACGGCTACGTACAGTTTTTTCCCCTGTTCTCTGGTTATCCTTCTGGCCTGGTCAAGCTGATCAAGGGTAAAATTTCCCGCTCGCTGCCGTAAACTGAACTTTTCTCCTCCCACATACACTGCATCGGCCCCATAGTGAAGGGCAAATTGCAATTTTTCTAAATCTCCGGCGGGTGCCAGCAACTCTACTTTATGCATGAGAACAATGAGCCTTTTTTATCTTTTTTCAACACGCATTCAAAGCCCGTTCAGTGACCGTATATGGTCATCGTCCGGCATATGCTTACTCCGGCTGCCTGGCTTTTATCGCTTCAATAAGCCGGTCAAGCTCTTCAAGGGTGGAATAGCTGATCTCTATTTTACCCTTACCCCTTTTATCTTTAATTTTTACATAAGTTCCCAGCACTGACTTCAATTCTTCCTCCAGATTGCGTAAAAACAATTCTGCTTCATTCTCATTTTTAATCTTCTTTCTGGGAGCCCCATACTTTTTGACCAGACTTTCTATTTGCCGGACAGAGAGTTCTTTCTGAATTACTTTTTGACTCAATAAAAGCCGGTCGTGAGAATCCTGTATACTTAAAAGAGCGCGCGCATGTCCCATTGATAACCGGCCTTGCCTGATATGATCCTTAATGGGCTCTTCCAGTTTCAGAAGCCTTAAGATATTGGAAACTGTCGACTTATCCTTTCCAAGAATAGAAGCCAGTCGATCTTGCGTATAATGAAATACCTCGATCAGCCTCTGATAGGACTCCCCTTCTTCGATCGAATTGAGATCTTCACGCTGGAGGTTTTCGACAAGGGCCAATTCAAGTTCTTCCTGTTCGGTCAAGTCCTTAACAATAACGGGTATCCGGCTCAAGCCCGCCAGTTGCGCTGCCCGCCACCTTCTTTCCCCAGCCACGATAATATAATCATCCTCATTTTTCCGGACGAAAATGGGTTGAATAACACCTTTTTCTTTTATTGATAAGGCCAGACCTGCGAGTTTTTCCTCGTCGAAATATTTTCTTGGCTGAGATGGATTTGGAAAAACCCTTTCTATGGGGATTTCTAAAATTTCGCCGCGGGTATCATAATCTACGTTTGGAATTAATGCTCCTAATCCTTTACCTAATGCCTTTTTCGACATGGTCGATTACCTCTTTTGCCAATTGCAGATATGCCTGTGCTCCCGACGATCGTATCTCATATAAAATAATAGGCTGTCCATGACTCGGAGCTTCACTTAAGCTTACGTTTCGTGGAATTACCGACTTAAAAACCTTGTCTGAAAAATAACTATATACCTCTTTTGCCACCTGTTGAGAAATATTGGTTCTTTGATCGAACATGGTCAAAAGGACGCCTTCAATCTGCAAACTGATATTCAAATCCCGCTTGATTAGCCTGATGGTATTCATAAGCTGGGTAATACCTTCCAGTGCATAATACTCGCATTGCAAAGGAATAATAACCGAATCCGCTGCCGAAAGTGCATTAACGGTCAGTAAACCCAGGGAAGGCGGGCAGTCTATCATGATAAAATCATACCGGGATCTCACCTCTTCCAGTATTTGCTTCAAACGGTATTCGCGTGAATATGCCGAAATAAGTTCTATTTCTGCTCCGATCAACTGGATATTGGATGGCGCTAAATCTAACCCTTTTATTTGAGTTTGCCAGAGGATATCTTCTATTTTTTCTTTTTTGATAATCGCATGATAAACACTCTTTTCTCCTTCTCTGGCTTCATACCCTACCCCGCTGCAACTATTGGCTTGAGGATCAATATCGAGTAAAAGTGTCTTTTTCTCAGCCACAGCCAGACAGGCAGACAGATTGACGGCCGTAGTTGTTTTACCCACTCCCCCTTTCTGATTGGCTATTGCAATAATCTTTCCCATAGTATGCTCTACCCTTTTTAGAAAAAACCTTACTTCATACGTGATAATTAATAATAAGTTTTCACGTGAAAACCTGTTCTAAAGACACATGTGAAAACACGTCTTTAAGGATAAATGATTGTTGCTTGTAATGCTTATTTTCCAATACAAAATTTCTCGAATATCCGGTCCAGCATGTCATTGGTAAAAAGCTTGCCTCTCAACTGCTTGAACAGTTTCGATAAACATTTGAATTCTTCTGCCAGAAGATCTTCAGAGTAATTTGCCTGTATGATACTCGCAAGACCAGTAAGGGATTCTTTAATCCCGTCCAGGATTAGTTTTTGGCGTAAATTTATGGCCATATGCGTATTGGCGGTTTTCCCCGTAAGGTAATATTCCGAAATAGTTTGAGTGATTTCGGAAACTCCTTTTCCAGTCAGAGCAGAAATAGATAATACAGGCACGGATTTTTTAAAAACTTGAGTTAATGAATCCTCTGTTACGGTGAGACCAAGATCCGCTTTATTCAGTATAACTAAAAATTCTTTTTGCAGCAAGGTAATAAGCTTCCCAGTAGCGTAATCATGTTCATCGAGCGGTTTTGATCCGTCAAGGATAAAGAGAATTAAATCGGCCTTAGAAATACTCTCTTCACTGCGTCGGATGCCTTCTTTTTCTATCTCGTTTTTACTTTGTCCAAAACCGGCAGTATCGGAAAGGTGAATACGGATTCCATTCAGATAAAAGGATTCTTCGATAACATCAGTAGTGGTACCGGGGATACAGGTGATAATGGACCTTTCTTTTTGAAGAATCCGATTCATGAGAGACGATTTTCCTACATTGGTCTTTCCGGCTATTACCAATTTTACACCCTCTACTAGCAGGTTACGGGTCTTATAACCTTCCAGATATTCTTCAACTACCGTATCCCATTTATTGACTGCTGATAGTAATTCTTCCGGCAGGATACGTAAGGAAAGCTCTTCGGTGAAGTTCAGTTCAGCTTCGATAAGAGTACCCCATTCCTCAATTTCTCGTTCGACAGCGTACAGAGGTTTGAAGCTGCAACCTTCCAGTTGGTTGACCAAAAGGTGAAGGCCATCTTCACTTTGAACATTGATAAGGTCAATAACAGCTTCGGCCTGGGTAAGATCAATCCGGCCATTGAGAAAAGCCCTTTTGGTAAATTCACCAGGTTCTGCAAGTCTGGCCCCAGCTTGAAGTACCAGTTCGAGGATTTTGTAAAGGGTGGTGGTTCCGCCATGGCAATTGATTTCGACCACATCCTCCCTGGTATATGAATTGGGAGAACGCATGATGGCTATAAGTATTTCGTCAATTTTACGCTGCTTTTCTGGGTCGAAGATAATTCCGTAATGGAGAGTATGGGAAGGAACAAGGGCGAGGTTTTGTCCTTTTCGCCCCTTGTAAATTTTTTGGGCTATTTCAATGGCGCATGGTCCACTGATCTTGATGATTCCGATAGCACTTTGCCCAACGGGAGTTGCAATGGCCGCAATAGTGTCCATCATGATATTTAGACCCTTTAGCTCCCCGATCAGGCGTTCATCTTTTTGAGTATCAGGTAATGCTGACCGACGGTTAATATATTGTTCAAAAGCCAGTAAATGACTAGCCCTGAAGGGAAGCCGAGGAAAAACACAGTAAAGATGAGAGGCATCATCATCATCATTTTAACCTGGGCAGCATCACCGGTCATAGGCGTCATTTTTTGTTGAGCATACATGGTGATTCCCATTAAGATAGGAGTGATCAAAAGAGGGTCCATTACCGAAAGATCTTTGATCCAGAAAATGAAGGGTGCGCCTCTTAATTCTATGGAAACGAGCAATCCTTCGTAGAGAGCGAAAAATACCGGTATTTGAAGTAAAAGAGGGAGACAGCCTCCCATGGGATTAACTCCCTTTTGTTTATACATATTCATAAGCTCTTCATTCAGTTTCTTTGGATCACTCTTGTATTTTTCTCTGAGAGCACTTAATTTCGGCTGCAAATCCTGCATCTCTTTCATTGACCGGAAACTCTTGTCGGTTAAGGGCCAGAACACAATCTTGATAAGAATGGTCAGTACTATGATGGCTATTCCATAATTAGGAATCCATTTATAGAACCAATTCAAAAGCCAGATGAGCGGTTTGGCTAAAAAACTGAAAAATCCATAATCCACAACCTGCTCAAGATTGATACCGAAATTTTCCAGGGTTTTGTATTTCTTAGGGCCAAGATAAAAGCTGTAACTGTCCTTTTCAGCAGCGTTCGGCGCAAGTTCCCGTGCCGGATAATGTATTCCAATCATGGTTGATTTATTTATACTGGTAGCATCTTTGGTATCCATTTCAGGTCTTGATATTATGACTTCTGATTCTTCTCTCTGAGGTATGGCAGCAGCTACAAAATAATTACTGGTCATCGATGTCCATGAAATATTACCCTGATGCTGGATAGTATTTGAATTTTTTCCTGGCTTATCTTTTATTTTTTTCCCGTTTAACCAGGTGACAGGTCCTTCGAACTTGTGAGCACCCTTTTGGAAGGCGTTGCCAAGGCCGGATCCAATTAAAAGAGTATAGTCCAGGGTATCAGTATGATCAGATATGTTTGTGGTTAAAATATCGACATCGATTTTATAGGTATCATTGAAAAAGGTAAATGTTTTTTCCACCTGAAAGCCGTTTGGCATAATATATTTCAGTTTCAATGTTTTTTGCGGATGGTCTGAATCTAAAATGATGTTCTCAGCGCTTTTGGTTAAGAAAACACTCTGATAAGGATTTTCATTGCCCTGTATTCCCTCTCTTGAAAGATCACCGGCAATGATCTGTAATCCATTTCCTTTTATTGCATCAGGTGATTGAAAAAGATCTATATTTTCCTTTTCTTCCGAATCGGTTTTAGACTCAGCTAAACCGATAAAATAACTTTTATAGGCATTTCCTACCATTTTCCAAAAGCTCATCTTCCAGGGAATATTTTCATAATCTCGAGTTAAGACGTAATCTTTTAGCTTCCAACTGGTAATCATTGCATTTTCAGTGTTGATAAGTGCCCGGTATTTTGAAGTTTCTATGGTGATATTTCGCGGTTTTTCTTTTTTTTGATTTTCCAGAAGCTCGATTAAATCTTTTTTCATTGGTCCGCTTAATTTGTTGGTCTTATCAAGAGCAGTTGAATGCAGGTCAGGCGAAGGTGATGCTTTTTTATCTTCGATGGTGGTTTCACTGATGTTTTTATCCCCATTTAAAAGGGGTTTTGGTGGTACTGGTACAAAATAATATTGGTAAATCAATATTACAATTAAAGACAGTACAACCGCCAACAGGGTTCTTTTTTCCATATAGGTGTCCTTACATGCTCTTTTTAATGTTCATATAACGTTTTTTAAAATTTCAACGCCTCAGGAGTGGTCATGATCTAATGTGCCTGCCACTCTTTCTTGTATAACTTTTGATGATAACATGAGGAAAACGTTAATTCAATCATTCGTAATCATAAATTGTGATTCAAACTATGATATTCATATTGAAAAAATAAATGTTATTGCTTCAAAGAAACGTTCGCCCTACGATTCCCGCTATCCTGCATTACCGGATCGTATCCACCTTTATGCCATGGGTTACATCTACAAACTCGCTTTACAGATATCCAGAGTCCGATCCTCAATCCATATCTGTGGATAGATTCAATAGCATATTCAGAACACGTAGGGTAAAAACGGCATGAGGGAGGTAAAAAAGGAGAAATTAAATATTTATAAATATATAAAAAAAAAGGATAAGCTTTGTAAAGTATTTTTTATTCAATTCTTTTGTGCCTATAAGGTGTAGAAGACCTTTCCTTTTTTCTACACTCTTCAACGAGATGAAGCAGACTGTCTTGTAATTCACAGAAAGAAATGTCTTTCACTGATCCTTTTGGTTTGATAAGGTAATCCGTATGAGAAGGAAATTTTTCTTGATTAAGCCGATAAATTTCCTTGATTCTTCTTCTTATTTTGTTTCGTACGGTAGCTTTTCCGAATTTCCTTCCCAGAATAACAGACATTCTTGTACTTTTGATCTCATTGTCAGCAAAGATAATTTGAAAATATTTATCTTCGATTTTCTTTCCGAGACAGAATGCTTGTTTGAAATCTCTTCTTTTTTTGAGTAAATTGTCCTTTTTTAGAGAGAATTTTCTCTTTATCCCCTTATCCACTAACAGTTAATCTTTTTTTTCCTTTCCTTCTTCTATCATTGATGATCTTTCTTCCTGAGCGGGTACTCATTCTTTTTAAAAATCCATGCTTTCTTAAACGTTTTTTCCTTTTAGGCTGATAGGTCCTTTTCATTTCTCTTTTTTCTCCTTATGCCATTTGTGAGTGTTCGTCTTTTATCATTGAATTTATGTTGATCTTTTCTCAGTTATACAACGTTCGGTAAAAGAATTCCGGTAAGTCAACAAATTATAAACCTTAGTTCTCCCTGTTGTCAAGAATTCCGTAGAGAAAAAAAAATTGAAAAGAACAAGAATTTCTGGTATAGTAGTGTCAATAAATTTAGGGTATTAGTAGGTGATCAAAATTCCTCTTTTTTTCCTTGTAAATTTCCAACCTTACCATGTGACCTGAATGGACACATAAGTTATTCACACTTGTGGATAAAATTGTGGATAAGATGAACAATATTTGGGAAAAATCCCTTGAACTCATCAAAGAAAAAATAAATCATCAAAGCTTTAAAACATGGTTTATGCCAACAGAATTTATTTCTTTCGAGGAAAACCTTCTGAGGGTCAAGGTGCCTAATAAATTTTATAAGACCTGGCTTAACGAGCACTATATGGATATTATTACTCAATCGCTCAATCAGATTTCTCCGCTTGAAATCAGTATTGATCTGGTAGTTGAAGATGAGGCCAGAGAAAGTGCCTTTCCCTTGGTTTCTGAAAATAAAGTGCTTGCTTTTCCAACACCGAGTGCCTCTGTTGTTCCTCCTCCAGAGCTCAATCCGAAGTATACGTTCAATACTTTTGTTGTGGGAACAAGCAATCAGTTTGCCCATGCAGCAGCTCTGGCAGTAGCGGAGCATCCTTCTCTGACCTATAATCCTCTTTTTATTTATGGCGGTGCAGGTCTTGGAAAAACACATTTGCTTCATGCTATCGGTCACTATATTGCTGGAAAATATAAAAACTTTAAGCTAGTTTATACTCAAGCGGAAAAATTTACGAATGAGCTCATTAATTCGATCAGATATGATAATATGAACAATTTTCGTAATAAATATAGGAATATTGATGTTCTCTTGATTGACGATATTCAATTCATTGCAGGGAAAGAACGAACGGAAGAGGAATTTTTCCATACGTTTAATTCTCTTTTTGAAGCTCATAAACAGATTATTATTTCGAGTGATAGTCCTCCGAAGGATATATCAACCATTGAGGAGCGTCTTCGCTCACGGTTTGAATGGGGTCTTATTTCCGATGTTCAGCCGCCGGAACTCGAAACTAAGATTGCAATCCTTATGAAAAAGGCTGAAGCTGAAAATATAAATCTTCCTGATGATGTAGCTTTTTTGATCGCCAGTAAAATTAAATCCAATATCCGTGAGCTGGAAGGCTGTCTTATTAAGTTAGGCGCTTATTCCTCACTTATTTCACAGGAAGTAACTCTTGCTCTGGCCAAGGATGCCCTCAGTGATCTTTTTGCCAATGATGATAAATTCATTAGTATAGAATCTATTCAAAAGATTGTATGTAAAAATTTTTCCATAAAGATTTCGGATCTTAAATCGAAAAATCGAAGCAGGGCCGTTTCCTTTCCCCGGCAGATTGCCATGTATCTGTCGCGAAAGATAACAAATCAATCTCTTCCAAAAATCGCCGAGTGTTTTGGAGGAAAAGATCATACGACGGTTATGCATGCCTGTGAAAAAATAGAAAACATGATGGAAAATGATAGCGATTTTAGATATAAAATTAATCACTTAATAAATTTAATCAAGAAGTGATTGCCTCTGTTGATGAATACGTGGATAACAGAGAGAATAAGCTGGGGATAAATTTTGGATAAAAATGACCGTCTGTAAGATGGGTAAAAGAAACCCATAAAATAAACAGGGTCAATAAGAGAAGTAAATAAGAATTTTATTTTTAGGTTTCAATAACATAGTAAGGGGTGTAAAGATATCCACAGATCCTATTACTACGATAAGTAATAATAGAATTCATTTTAAAATGAAAAATAGAAAATAGAGATAACAACTGTGTCAAATAGTGAATATACAGCTAATAGTATACAAGTTCTCGAGGGATTAGAGGCAGTTAGAAAACGTCCATCCATGTATATCGGAAATACCTCCACTGTCGGTCTTCATCATCTGGTATTTGAAATTACCGATAACAGCGTAGACGAAGCACTGGCCGGATATTGTAATGTTGTAGATGTTTATATTCATATTGATAATAGTATAACGGTCATTGATAATGGACGTGGAATTCCAACCGATATTCATAAAGAAGAGGGGATTTCAGCCGCCGAGCTCGTTCTTACGAAATTGCATGCAGGGGGAAAATTTGATAACAAAACCTATAAGGTTTCAGGCGGATTGCATGGAGTGGGTATTTCCGTTGTCAATGCCCTCTCGAAGTGGCTGGAGTTGGAAATTCGCCGTGAGGGAAAAGTTTATCAGCAGCGCTATGAGAGAGGAAAACCCGTTACTCCCCTGGAGATAGTAGGACAAACGAAGAAAACCGGAACGCGGATCAGTTTCCTTCCAGATGATACTATTTTCGAATCTACTGAATTCAGCTATGATATACTGGCAAACAGACTCAGAGAATTGTCCTTTTTGAATAAAGGATTGACAATTAATGTCGAAGACGAACGAAATGACAAAAAAAATACCTTCTTTTACGAGGGGGGAATAGTTTCGTTCGTAACTCATCTGAATAAAAATAAAGCACCTCTGCATCCTGAGCCGATATATTTCATTCGTGAAAAAGATAATGTCGTTGTAGAAGTCGCCATTCAATACAACGATGGATTTAACGAGCAGATCTTCAGTTATGCCAACAATATCAATACTTGCGAGGGTGGAACTCATCTGATAGGTTTAAAAAGCGCCCTGACGCGGGTTTTGAATCAGTATGGTGATAAAAACAATCATTTCAAGAATCTTAAATTCACGATAAGCGGTGAAGATTCACGCGAGGGATTGACGGCTGTAATCAGCGTTAAGCTTCCGACCCCACAATTCGAGGGACAGACCAAAACAAAGCTGGGCAACAGTGAGATAAGGGGTATTGTCGAATCGGTCGTTTCGGATAAATTGAACCAGTTTCTGGAAGAAAATCCCGATTGTGCGAAGAAAATAATTGAAAAGATGATCAGTGCTGCCAGGGCTCGCGATGCAGCCAGGAAAGCCAGAGATCTGGTCAGGAGAAAGAACGCCTTAAATTCTCATTCATTGCCGGGAAAATTAGCCGATTGTTCGGAAAAAGATCCATCACTTTGTGAACTCTATATCGTTGAGGGAGATTCGGCTGGAGGATCGGCCAAGCAGGGAAGAAACCGACAATTTCAGGCCATTTTACCTCTGAAGGGAAAAATTCTTAATGTCGAAAAAGCCCGCTTTGATAAGATGCTCGGCAATGAGGAAATTAAAATTCTCATTACCGCTTTAGGCATGGGTATTGGAGAGGACCTGTTTGACATTTCCAAGAGCCGCTATAACAAGATCATAATCATGACCGATGCCGATATTGACGGCGCCCATATCAGGACTCTTTTATTAACCTTTTTCTACCGCCAGATGCCCCAGATTGTAGAAAATGGTTATCTCTATATAGCTCAGCCGCCATTGTTCAAAGTAAAAATGGGGAAAAACGAATTTTATGTAAAGGACGAAAAATCGCTACAGAAGATACTTCTGGAAAAAAGCAGTCAGCATCTTCAAGTTGTAAGTAATGGAAACGTTTTCGAAAATGAGAGACTGGAAACCTTAATCGATAAAATCAACAAGTTTGAAAATCTGGTATCAAAATTGAAAAATAAGAATTATCCGGAAGAGATACTCCGGTTTTTAGTAATGGAAAAGGATCTTCAAAAAGAACTGTTCAAAGATGCAGTCATACTCAAGGATAAGCTGAATCAGATGAAAGAGAGTTTTTATTCTCACTTTCCAACGAAGATAAGCGTAGATTATCAAATAGCATTCGATGAAGAGCATGGGTGTTACAAAATACACTTCATTTTAAGGTCTAAAAAATCGGGTATCAGCAAAGAGCAATCTATTGATTCGGAATTTATATTCTCTCCTGAAATAAAGGAACTCAATTCCTTATTTCATCAGATAGAGTTAGGACTTCCTCCTTATGATATTAAAAAATCCTCAGAAACACACGAGGCGCACAGTTTCCGTGAGCTGATAGATACTCTCCTGGATTTTGCCAAAAAAGGTGTTTCCATTCAGCGATATAAAGGCCTGGGTGAAATGAATCCGGATCAGCTATGGGAAACTACCATGAATCCGGAATCGAGAACATTACTGAAAGTGCGAGTGGATGATGCGGTAGAAGCGGATGAGATTTTCAGCATTCTCATGGGGGATCAGGTGGATTCGAGGAGAAAATTTATCGAAGAAAATGCCCTGAATGCGAAAAATATTGATATCTAAGATTTTTTTACGGTTCGAAAACAAAATCGATAGAGAATGATAAAAGATAAGGGATAAAAAGGTGAATTTACAGGAAGAACAGATTATCGTAGATATCGAAGATGAGATGAAAAATTCTTATCTTGATTACGCCATGAGCGTTATCATTGGCCGAGCCCTTCCTGATATAAGAGATGGATTAAAACCGGTACATCGCCGGATACTCTACGCAATGCACGAATTGGGTCTTCTTTGGAACAGACCTTTTAAAAAATCAGCACGTATTGTCGGAGAGGTTTTGGGAAAATATCATCCTCATGGAGATGCCTCTGTCTATGATGCCATTTGCAGGATGGTTCAGACCTTTTCTCTCAGGTACCCTCTGGTCAATGGGCAGGGTAATTTCGGTTCTGTCGATGGTGATTCCCCTGCCGCAATGCGGTATACGGAAATAAAACTCGAGCGGATTACTCAGGAATTTCTGAAAGATATCGATAAAGAGACGGTCGATTTTACGAAAAATTTCGATGAATCTCTGGAAGAGCCGATTGTTCTGCCTACACCGGTCCCGAATTTGCTCATCAATGGCTCTTCTGGAATTGCCGTGGGCATGGCGACCAATATCCCTCCGCACAACCTGAACGAAGTCATTCAAGGGCTTGTCTATCTCATCGATCATCCCGATTCTTCTATCGATCAACTGATACAGTTCATTAAAGGCCCTGATTTTCCAACCGGAGCGATAATTCATGGTAAAAGAGGGATACTGGAGGCCTATAAAACAGGCAAAGGTATTATTAAAATCAGGGCTAAAGCGGAAATTGAAAGGGATGATAAAACCGACCGGGACAGAATCGTCATTAATCAGATCCCTTATCAGGTTAATAAGGCAAAGCTGATAGAAAAGATAGCCGAATTGATCAATGATAAAAAGCTTGACGGTCTATCAGATCTTCGGGATGAATCCGATCGGGAAGGAATGAGGATTGTTCTTGAACTGAAGAAAAATGAAATTGCCCAGGCCACGTTGAATTTCCTGTACAAGCATACGCCCCTTGAAATGAGCTTTGGAATTACCATGCTGGCTTTGGTAAATAATCAACCCCAGATCTTAAACCTCAAACAGATACTTCAGATATTCATCTCCTATAGAAAAGAAATCGTTATACGGCGCACGACGTTTGAACTCCGTCAGGCGGAAGAGAAAGTTCATATTCTAGAGGGATTGAAAAAGGCTCTCGATCATATCGACCGGGTCATCGAGATCATTCGCTCTTCGAAAACGGTAGACCAGGCCAAAGAAATACTGATGAATGAATTTGCCTTAAGCCCCATTCAAGCGAAATCGATCCTGGAAATGAGATTGCAAAAGCTTACCGGTATGGAAAGAGAGGGGTTGGAAAATGAGCTCAAAAGCTTATATGAA
>JBFMGO010000088.1:0-25879 GCA_040752695.1 bacterium | reverse complement strand
GCCTTGTTCAACTCCTTCGTATTCGTCGGTTTCTTCAGGTTCCTCAGCCTCCCCGGGTTCTCCTGCCTCAAGCTTTCTGGCAAACACCTGATACCTCCGGGCTTCGCTTTCGTTCCCCCTGGTTGAGTAAATTTGACTGACCTTCCGGTAATAATAAACCCTGTTGGCCGGGTCCTCGTGAACCAGGGAAATATACAGTTCCAGAAGCTTGGTCGAGCAGTCTCCGGACTCAAACAAAAGGTCTGCATATCTTTGCTTGATAAAAGGATCCACCCGAAATCCGCAGCCGCGGCATTCATCCATTATTTCGCCATAGAGGTCACGGGCTTTCTCCTTCTCCCCCATGGCCTCATAGGTCAGGGCCAGAGGGCGGGCGATATTTTCGTCCCAGCCGAACGATTCCATGCATTTCAGATAGAAGGATTCGGCTTCCGCATAACTCTTGGCTCTGAACAGGGTTTCGCCCTGAAGCAGATGGACCGGGAGTGAGTCGGCCAACTCCGGCGGGCAGGAAAAGAGAATCTGCTGTGCCAGATCGAACTTTTGCATTCCCCAATAGGCCTCGCACATAAGCTGATACCCCTGAAATAAATCATTATGAACCTTGAGGAGGTTCTCCAAAAGAGGAATCATTTCTGCGTACTGGTCCAGATTAAGGTGTGCTTTGGCCAGCTCCAGAGGGATAAAGCTCGGATAGGGTGTCTCCTTCATGGCCTGTTCCAGCTTGGCCAGAGCAAGGTCGAAATCTCCATGATTCAAGGCCACATAACCTATCTTGAAATCATCTCCATAGGCCTGGTAAGCCTCCATCATGTTTTCGGGCAGAGAGCCGCACAGGACAGCAAAATACTCATCCACCCGCTCCTGATAGTCAGGGTCCTCGACATCCCCTTCGCGAAGATCGAGAGGGGATAAACCTCCATCCATATCCACGGTAAAGCGGCTGTCGATTTCCCGCAACTGATCCTCGATACTGACCGTGAGCTCCGGATCTTCGGCCAATTCCAGGGCCAGCCGGAGCCTTTCCTCTGCCTGGTCGTATTCTTCAGCATCCATCATCTCTTTTGCTGCCTGCTGATGCATCCGGGCCAGATTGTCCCTGGCCTGTATGAGTTTTTGCTGAAGCCTGCCTTTCAGGTTTTCATCATCCGGAGATACTTTCTCCAGCCTGCTTAAAGCAGCCTCGTATTCGATCTTGGCTGCTCCGTATTCCTTCGATTCGAACAAAGCGTCCCCTTTTTGCTCGAACTCTTCAGGCTTTTTACCGGAAAAAATTTTTAGCAGTCCCATGTCCCTCACTCCTCACATATTGTTTCCTGGACATACTTCTCCAGATTTATTTGAACAATTTCTTTTGTTGATACCCGGTTCCCCAAACTGGCCACCCCTTTAATTAACTGGCCACTAAAATCAAACGCTTCGGAAGTCACTTTGATCCGCTTTTGTGGTTTATATTTCACCCGCACCCGGAACCGCTCTCCTGTCGTAAAGGCCTGAACCTTGCCTCCGGTCTTAAAAAGCGGGTATTCCTTATCCAGGATAAATTTTTCGATCTGAAACCGTTTGCAATAGGATAAACCCGAATCAGGGTCTTTATAAATAAGGTTAAATATCACGCTCTTATCTAATTTATCAACAAAGAGCAGGTCTTCGCCGATGAATTTTTTCTTCGGAACCGAGGTCACGATGTAGGTTCCATTGCGCTGGATATATAAGATCCGGTCATAGTCACTGACATTAATGAGCTTTCCCTCTTTCACTTCCGTTCCCAGATACCCCTTTTCCTCATCGTAGCGCACCTTGAGATGAGCCAGAGCGACCTTTTTGGCATCGATGCTTCCAAAGGATTGCACTCTGGTCCGGCGAGGATACGAAGGTCCGTACTTTTTCAGCAGCTTTTGAATGAAGCGGATGGTGTAACCAGTCAAGTCAGCAAGATCCTTTTGAATCTGCAGGATATTCTTTTGGATTTCCTGCAACTCCCTGGAATTTTTTTCCAGGTCGAACCGGGAGATCCGCTTGATCTGAATCTGCAAAAGAAGCTCTACGTCCTCCATGGTCACATCGCGCTGCAAAAGGTGACGGAAAGCGTTTACGCCTGTCAGAACGGCATCTTGCACTTCCTCGTAGCTCTTTTTTTCTTCAATATCCTTATAGATGCGGTTTTCGATAAAGATCTGGATCAGCGTCTTCTCGTGCCATTTCTCTTTTTGGCGGTGCAGATTGATCAGCAATTCGGCCTCAAGGTACCCTTTCAGCCGGAAGGTATTGTGCCGTAAAACGTCATTGACGGTATATTGTCGAGGCTTATTATCACAGATGGTAATGAGGTTGGCCGAGATCGAGACCTCACAATCGGTAAAGGCGTAGAGGGCAGGCAGAAGCTCTTCTGAGCCTATTCCCTTGGCCGGAACAACCTCGATTTCCACACTTTCGGCAGTAAAATCGTTAATCTGGCTGATCTTGATCTTCCCTCTTTTAGCTGCATTTTCAATAGAGCTGATCACTGATTCGGTGGTCGTTCCGAACGGGATTTCCCGGATAACGAGAGATTTCGGCCCCTTAGGCTCGATAACCGCCCTGACCCTGACTTTGCCGTTTCCCCTGTTATACTCGGTGACATCCATGATCCCTCCCTGGAGAAAGTCCGGATAAATTTCCACCTCTTCATTTTTCAGGATCTTGATCTGCCCCTCTAAAAGTTCGGTAAAATTGTGGGGAATGATCCTGGTGGCCATGCCCACGGCAATCCCTTCCGTACCCATCATGAGCAGGACAGGGAGCTTGCAGGGTAAAAACACCGGCTCTTTGTTGCGGCCGTCATAAGAGTCCGAGTACTCGGTAATGTCCTTGTTAAAAAGGGTCTCTTTGGCCAGCGGCGTCAGGCGGCACTCGATGTAACGGGCTGCCGAGGCAGCATCACCGGTATAGATATTGCCGAAGTTTCCCTGCTTCTCGATGAAATAATCCTTATTGGCCAGATTGACCAGAGCATCATAGATGGAAGCATCGCCGTGAGGATGATATTTCATGCAGTGACCGACCACGTTGGCCACCTTGTTGAACTTCCCATCGTCCATCTCGAAAAGAGAATGGAGGATGCGGCGCTGAACCGGCTTAAATCCGTCATTGATCTCCGGTATAGCCCGATCCTTGATGACATATGAGGCGTATTCGATAAAATTCTGCCCCATTAAAGCTTGTAAGCTCATGGTTCTCCTCTCGCTGTCAATTCCCTCATTAAATCAGGTTTTCCATGATGTATTCTTTTCTCTCAGGGGTATTCTTCCCCATGTAAAACTGCAAAATCTCCGGCACCTTCTTCAATTCATCCACGGTCACCTGTATCAGGCGAATGTCCTGTCCGATGAACTGGCCGAATTCCCTGGGCGAGATTTCTCCAAGCCCTTTGAACCTGGTAATTTCAGCCCTTGGACCGATCTTTTTCACTGCCGCATTTTTTTCTTTTTCGGTGTAGCAGTACAGGGTCCGTTTCGGGTCCCTTACGCGAAAGAGCGGCGTCTCCAGGATAAAAACATGTCTTTTCAAGACCAAAGGTTCGAAGAATTTCAGGAAGTAGGTCAGGAGCAGGTTGCGGATATGCAGGCCATCGACATCGGAATCAGTAGCCAGGACGATCTTCTGAAACCGCAGCCCGTCGATCGATTCTTCGATGCCCAGAGCTTTCATGATGTTATACAGCTCTTCGTTTTTATAAATCCTGCTTAAACTTTCATCGCAGCAGTTCAAAGGCTTCCCTTTGAGAGAGAAAATGGCCTGGGTCATGACATCCCGGCAGGTGACCATGGAGCCCGCTGCGGATTGCCCTTCGGTAATAAAGATCATGGACCTTTCCCCTTCGGAGGAATTATCGCCCCTGTGCCGCTTGCAATCTCTGAAATTGGGCACCTTGACCGAAGTCTTTTTGGCCAGCTCCCGTGCTTCCTTCTTTACCCCTTGCAGTTCCATCCGTATTTTTTCGTTGGCAGCGATTTTCTTAAGAACGGACTCGGCAATCTCTGGATTTTTATGAAGAAAATCGGAGACATGATCTTTTACCTCTCCCACGATCCAACTGCGGATATCGGTATTGCCGAGTTTATTCTTGGTTTGCGATTCGAAAACCGGCTCATTGATCCGGATGGCAATGGCTCCTACCATGCCATCGCGTACGTCCGCCGCGTTAAAGGATTTAGCTGCATAATCGTTGATTCCTTTCAGGGTTCCTTCCCGGAAGGCGGATTGATGAGTGCCGCCATCCGTCGTATACTGCCCGTTGACGAACGAATAATAGGTATCGCCGTAGCTATCCGTATGAGTGAAGGAAAATTCCAGCCGCTCTGACGAATAATGGATGATCGGATATAAAGCGGCATCTTCGAGTTCGACCGCAAGCAGATCGAACAGACCTCTTTTCGAAACAATGGTCTGATCGTTATACTGGAGCACAAGCCCCGTGTTCAGGTAGGCATAGTGCCACAGCCGCTTCTCGACAAGCTGCGGTTTAAACTGATAAGGAGGGAAAATGGACTGGTCCGGCCTAAATTCGATATACGTTCCATTGGGCTCGGTGCTTGTCGAGGTCTGATCCTTTTGCAGAACGCCCTTTGCAAAGTGGATCTCGCGGCATTGCCCCTCTCTGAACGATCTGGCCACAAAGTGTTCGGAAAGCGCATTTACCGCCTTGCACCCCACGCCGTTCAGTCCTACCGAAAACCGAAATACATCCTGATCGTATTTCGCACCGGTATTGATCCTGGAAACGCAATCGATTAATTTCCCCAAAGGGATTCCGCGGCCAAAATCGCGCACACTCACCAGATTTTCTTCAATCCGGATAATGATTTTTTTACCATGGCCCATGACATATTCATCTACAGCATTATCAACTACCTCTTTTATCAGGATATAGATTCCATCGTCGTGATCCGAGCCATCTCCCAACCGGCCAATATACATCCCGTAGCGAAGTCGGATATGTTCCAAAGAGGAGAGAGTCTTGATCTTACTCTCGTCATACTTGGTGACTGTTTCCTTGGTGTCTGTTTCGAGCATGAGTACCTCCGGCTAATTTCTCTTTTTTACGTACAAGAATCCCTATCATACACCAAAACAAGGAGAAATGTAACCAGGAATTATTTCTTTCCCCCTTGTAGCCGGAGCGACCTGAAAGATTAGGTAACTGCCATGCCCATAACCCTGCAAGAGATAGAGGCCGAGTTCCATCGCGTTGGAATGAAGGCGTATACCAGCTTTTTTGCCAATGGGGATGAGGCAATCATTATCGGGGGAAAGACGGGCTGATAACTGCTTGACCTGAGGAGCGAAGGAGGTGATCGGCAAAAAATTCTCCAGGTTTTTCCCTCTTAAAATTCACTTTTTCTTTACAAAAGAGATTAATTAGACTAAAATAAATTGTTCTGATTAATTCTCCCCGCCGGCATTCACTCAAGTACACAACTAAGATTACGATAAGCTGCTTAAGCATTACTATTCAAAAAATAAAAAGGCTATAGGTGCCAGATCCTGAGTATATTTTTTCCCCATAGATTTGGAGTTTTCCGGTTCCCTAAAGGGCCGGTTTATGAAAAAAGCAGGCTTATCCTTTTTTCATTATTTCAAGGAGGAGAGAGATGAGTCCAAGGTTATTGAAAGTTTATGAATCAGCTATCTTTTCAGTCACGATCGCCATCTTTGCCGTTATCACCGTCATGCTTACCTTCCCGGCGAACACTTTCGCCTATTTTTCTCCTGCAGCGACTCCCGTATCGCCTTTGGCAGGGACTGCCATATCACCGGTAACCCGGTATGGACAGCTTTTCGCTGCCACAGTCTCTTTCGGCACCGGCCCTTTTGGATCAGGGACGTGGGGAGGAGGAAGCCTGGGCGGACCTGGCAGCTTCGGCAGCAGCGGCGGCGGTGGATTCGGTGCTGGAAGCATTGGCGGCAGCGGCCTGTATGGCGCAGGACTGAGTGGCGGCGGCTTCGGCAGTGTTGGCATTGGCGGTGGTGGCATTGGCACCGGCGGCTTCTCCGGCGTTAGTGGAGGAGGAGGCTTCTCTTTGGGGGGAACAGGCGGCGGCTTCAGTGCTGTTTCATCGGGCGGATTCCCAGGGAAAAGTACCGGTCCAAGCTACGGCGGATTGGGAGGTTACGGCAAGCCAGGCAGTAGTCCCGGCACACCGCCTTTTTCACCGGTGGTAAATCCGGCCGTGAGTACCGTGCTGGCTCCCTCTGTGCCGACGACAGCCACCATCCCGGTTGTTCCGCAGCCCCTTTTGATTACGCCGCCTTCGACCACCGGTCTTCTCTGGACCGGACCGGCAGTGTATCAACCTCCGGATACAGGATTAATCACCAAGATATATTACGACGATCTTCCCTCTGTATCTCTCCCTCCTCCCATAACCCGCAAATACATCAACCTGGATTGCATGGGGATTTACGCACCGGTAGATCCGCATAATTTCGCCGTAGTCAATAACTTTTTCCGGGGAGGAGTTTATACCGGAGTCGTTACTCAGACTGCTGCAAATACAGAGACAATCACCACACCTTTTGTGCAGTCCGTCTACTCCATGAAACCGCCAGTCGGTGCCGTGGATCTCAATAGCATTGGCTATACACCGGCCATCAACAGTATCAATACCCTGATTGCCTCTCCTTTCGTCACTATTTACGGACCGAACGGTGAGCTTTTGAGCGGTACCAGGGATGCATCTTTTCTGGGACTTTCAAGATTTGGACAAGCCATATCTCAGCTCGATTCTTTATCCTCTCTGGCCATGGCCCAGGCCAGCAGGTTGTATCTTTCTTCTTCGCCACTTTCACCATTTGCGTCACTTTTACCATTTGCGCCATTTTCTCTCCGTGCGCCTCTTGGGTCTGTGGCACCTTTTGCACTACCTGCCGGATATCCTCCTTTCGGTCTTTTGGGGTATCGCTCACCTTTACCGGTTCCGTTTCTCCCCCCGCTTGGACCGTTCGGATTCCCTCCGGTGCTTTAGTGTAAGCTGTGGGAATTTTCTGACCAGTTTGGTTCGCGGTCTTTGTGGCCTGGTAAAAGACCTTTGCCAGAGGTTAGAATTCCCTGGTACAAAAGTGGGGGAGATGCCGCAAAGCCTTTCTCTATTCCTGCTGTCGGTATTTTTAAATCACCTCTTTTGATACCCATCCTAAAGATTTAAGATCCTGAATCAGCTTAAAAAAATCCCTCCTTTACAATAGCTTTTTCTTGTGCTAACATATGATTTTATGCCATATGTTGATTAAGAAAACCATAGTTGATTCAATAAAGCTTTATTATTCATTAACATGCAGGAGGGGTAAAGATGCCACTTGCGAAAGAGAAAAAACAAGAGATCATCGGTTCATTTCGTAAACATGACAACGATACTGGTTCTCCAGAGGTGCAGATTGCCCTTTTAAGTGAGAGAATCAACTATCTGACAGAGCATTTCAAAATCCACAAGGGAGATCATCATTCTCGTCGGGGATTGCTCAAAATGGTTGGACAAAGGAGAAGACTGCTGAATTATCTGAGAACCAACAGCGAAGATCGTTACAAAGAAGTAATCACACGTCTTGGTATCAGAAAGTAGATGCCTTCTGAAAGTAGATGACTACCACGTTATTCATGAAAGATCTTCTCCAAAATCTACCCCTATGGAGTTGTGTTCCCAAAAGAACAAGCGGACTGAAAGATTGTGGAAAAGGTGGAGGCTTACCTTATTATGATTAAAACTGTGCAAGGGGAGTTAGCACAAAGAACTCTCACCATCACTACGGGATTAATGGCAAAGCAGGCCAGCGGGGCGGTAACGGTCCAGTACGGAGAGACAGTGGTGCTCGTTACCGCGGTCTGTGAATCCAAGCCACGTGAGGGGACGGATTTTTTCCCTCTCACTGTTAATTACCTGGAAAAATCGTATGCAGCAGGCAAGATACCAGGCGGGTTTTATAAGCGTGAGGGCCGTCCTTCGGAGAAGGAAATTTTGACCTCCCGGCTGATTGATAGACCTATTCGTCCATTGTTTCCGGATGGATTCCGGAATGAAGTGCAGATCATCGCCATGGTGTTATCGGCGGACCTGGAAAATGATCCAGATATTTTATCGATTATCGGGGCTTCGGCAGCTTTGACCGTTTCGGACATCCCGTTCTCTCAGCCTATAGCCGCAGTGCGTGTGGGTCTGATTAATGGCGAACTGGTTTTGAATCCGACCAGCAAGGAATTGGATAAAAGCCAATTAAACCTTGTGGTTGCAGGGACGAAAGATGCCGTGGTGATGGTGGAAGGACAGGCGAGTGAGATTTCGGAAGAGATGATGAAGAATGCCATCTCCTTTGCTCACCGCTCTATGGTTCCCATGCTCGATTTGCAGGAAGAGTTGCAGCGACAGGTACAAAAACAAAAAATAGAGGTTTCTCAGCCGGTTGTTAACGAGGAACTCATGAGCCAGATTCGGGGAGCTTTTGAAGAAAAAATGAAAAAGGCGATTGTCATCCCTGGAAAAATGGACCGGCAGGAAGGGTTAAACAAAATCTTAGATGAGGCGATCGCAGAATTCGGCCAGGAAGATGAGCTTAAGCAAAAAGAGATCAAAGCTATTTTTGAATCCATAGAAAAGGAAGCCGTGCGTCGGCTCATCACCGAGGAGGGAAAAAGAGCTGATGGCCGAACCCTGACCCAGATCAGGCCGATCGATTGTCAGGTTTCCGTACTTCCCAGGACCCATGGATCGGCTCTCTTTACCCGCGGAGAAACTCAGGCGCTGGCTATTGTCACCTTGGGGACCACCGAAGATGAACAGAGAATGGATGAACTGGAAGGAGAAACCTCCAAGACATTCATGCTGCACTACAACTTTCCTCCGTTCAGCGTTGGAGAGGTTGGCGCTTTACGCTCTCCCGGCCGCAGAGAGATCGGTCACGGCCTGTTGGCGGAGCGATCCTTGAAGGCAGTTCTGCCGAAGACGGAGGATTTTCCCTATACCATCCGGATTGTTTCGGATGTTCTGGAATCAAATGGCTCTTCTTCCATGGCCTCGGTTTGCGGCGGAACACTCGCCCTTATGGATGCCGGAGTGCCTATCACATCCCCGGTGGCCGGAATTGCCATGGGATTGGTCAAAGAGGGAGATAAGGTTGCCATCCTGAGTGATATCATGGGCATGGAAGACCACAACGGAGACATGGATTTTAAAGTGGCCGGAACGAGAGACGGAATTACCGCCTTTCAGATGGATGTGAAAATCAAGGGCATCAGTGAAGAGATTATGGAAAAAGCTCTGGCCCAGGCCAGAGAGGGACGGCTTTTTATCCTCGAAAAAATGATTGAGGCCATTTCCAGCCCACGGGAGAATATATCGAGCTATGCTCCTCGAATCTTCTCGATTCAGATCAAGAGCGATAAGGTTGGTGTTGTCATCGGTCCGGGTGGAAAGATGATCCGCAGCATTATCGATCAGACAGGCGTCAAAATCGACATCGAGGATGACGGTAAGATCATTATCGCTTCCAGTGATGAGGTATCGGCTAAAAAAGCCATTCAATTGATCACCAACCTGGTTGAGGAGCCTGAAGTAGGCAAGGTTTATCAGGGAAAGGTGAAACGGGTTGTGGATTTTGGTGCCTTTGTGGAAATTATCCCCGGTACGGACGGCCTTTTACATATCTCACAGATTTCACACCAGAGGCTGCGCAGGGTAGAAGACGCCTTAAAAGAAGGGGACGAGATAGAGGTCAAAGTCATTGAAATCGACAAACAGGGAAAGGTGAAATTGAGCCATAAGGCCCTGCTTGAAAAACCACAGGAAGAGCGAAGGGAACATGAGACGCGAACACACGGGGACCGGCGATGACCCCTGAGCCGGCCGCCCAAAAGATTGTAATGGAAAACGGCCTCAGGCTGATAACCGAGCATATTCCATCGGTGCGGTCCGTTTCGATTGGTTTCTGGATTCTCGGCGGATCACAGGCGGAAGAGAGTGAGGAAAGCGGAATCACGCACTTTGTCGAGCATATGCTCTTTAAGGGTACGCCAAACAGGACCGCCTACGATATCGCCCGCGATGTGGACTCTCTGGGCGGACACCTGGATGCTTTTACCAGCCGTGAGTATACCTGCCTTTTAGCTACGGTGCTGGACGAACATCTCCCCAAGGTCATCGATATCCTGATGGATCAATTGAAAAATTCCCTCTTTGATGAACAGGAAATCGATCGGGAGCGGGATGTCATTCTGGAGGAAATCAAAACCATCGAAGACAGCCCTGATGAACTCGTCCATGACCTTGGCATACAAAACCTCTGGCCGGATCAGCCGCTCGGCCGGTCCATCATCGGCTGCCGGGAAAGTGTACAGCGATTTACCCGGAAAAACCTGGTTGATTATTTCGTACAAAATTATACTCCTGGAAAGATCATTATCACAGCGGCAGGAAATATCTGCCAGGATTCCCTGTGCGATTTGATTCAAAAGAGAAGTCTCTCAGCCGCTGTCTCTTCCACCGGGGAAAAGAGGGTGCCCGGCCACCAGCCAACGGCTCATCACCAGATTACCTATGTTCTGAAAAATCTGGAGCAGGTTCATCTGTGCCTGGCACTCGGTGGTCTTCCCCAAAACCACAGCCTGCGCTTTGCAAGCTATCTTCTGAATTCTATCCTGGGCGGGGGAATGAGCTCCCGCCTGTTTCAGAAGATCCGGGAACAGCGGGGGCTGGCATACTCGGTCTACTCCTCTTTTCAGTCCTATCAGGATGCTGGAATGGTATCCATCTACGCAGGCACCCGCCCCCAATCGTTCCATGATACGGTCACCCTGATTCTGGAAGAGTTAACGATCCTCAAAGAGCAGGAGGTGACCTGCGAGGAACTGCAAAGAGCCAAAGACCAGTTAAAGGGAAGCCTCATGCTGGGACTGGAAAGTACCCTGAACCGCATGAGTAAACTGGCCCGGCAGGAGATGTACTTCAAAAAGAATCTCTCGCTCACTGAAATCCTCTCAAAAATCGATGAAGTCACGCAGGAGGATCTCCTTTCGCTGGCAGGACTTTTGTTTCAGACCGAAAACTTGAGCCTGACTGTCCTGGGAGATTCCACGGTGCCGAAATGGTCCATCGATGATTTGCGCTGTTAGATGAAAAAGGAAAAGGTAGAAATAAAAATTAAAAAGCTGGCTGGATGTGAGGACATCCCGCTGCCTGCCTACATGAGCGAGCTGGCTGCCGGAATGGACCTCTTTGCCGCTGTCAGGGAACCAACCTCTGTCTTACCGGGTGACTGGGTGGCTGTATCGACCGGTTTTTCCATCGCCATCCCTCCCGGTTATGAGGCACAGATCCGGCCGCGAAGCGGATTGGCCCTTCGTAGCGGAATCAGTCTTTTGAACAGCCCCGGGACCATCGATGCGGATTACCGTGGAGAAGTCAAGGTAATTGTGGTTAATCACGGTAAAGACCCTTTCCTGATCAACCGGGGAGATCGCATCGCCCAGATGGTAATCCATAAAGTGTATGCAGGATGCTTCGAAGTGGTTGAAAACCTGCCGGAGACAAAAAGGTCGGACGGAGGATTCGGGCATACCGGCGTTTAGGCGCCTTGCCGGTAGACATCAGGACCTGCTTAAGGTTCTTTGCTTCGTCGCAAGGGAAGGGTGAAGGAGGAAAGGAATTAGCCTTCGGTTCTGTATCTTGGGAAGCGGCAGTTCTGGTAATTCGATCCTGGTATGCTCCAAAGAGACTAAAATCCTGGTGGATGCGGGCTTCAGTGCCAGCGAGATTGTCAGCCGGATGGCGATGGTATCGGCAAGACCCGATGAGCTGTGCGGTATTCTGATTTCTCACGAGCATATCGACCATATCCGCTCAGCCGGAGTTCTCGGACGCAGGTATCGAATCCCTCTCTATCTGAATGCATCGACCTACGAGGCAGCCCGCATCAAGCTGGGGCGGCTGCATCAACTGGAAATTTTCGAAACCAATCAAAAACTAAAGCTCCATGACCTTTTTATAGAGCCGTTCTCCGTACCGCACGATGCCGCTGATCCGGTAAATTTCTGCTTTTCTCTGGAAGGCCGAAAGCTGGGCATTGCCACAGACCTTGGCAGACCCACCACCCTGGTAAGGCAGATGCTGAAGGACTGCCATGCTTTGATCCTCGAATCCAACCATGATCCCGAGATGCTTCTTTGCGGTCCGTATCCCTGGTGGCTGAAACAAAGAATCAGGGGAGGATTCGGGCACCTGTCCAACGAGGGTTCACAATCTCTGCTGCGGGAATTGCTCCACGAAGAACTCAAAAATGTCATCCTCGCCCACCTCAGCGAAAAGAACAATCATACCGCCCTGGCCCATCAAACAGCCATGCAGGCCATTTTGGAGAGAAACGATCTGAAGGTAACCCTCAGTATTGCCAGCCAGCATCAGATCGGGAACATGATCGAGGTGTAGGAATGGAAAGAACGGAAGGTGAAAGAAACCCTCATGAAGGTAAGGATATGCAAAAGACTATGCTAAGTGCAAAAGAGCAGATGGAAATAATCGGCAAAGGCGCGGTAGAAATCATTTCCGAAGAGGAACTTCTAAAGAAGTTGGAGCAATCGGTAGCGACCCAAAAGCCCCTGCGGATCAAAGCAGGGTTTGACCCCACGGCTCCGGACATTCACCTCGGGCATACGGTTTTGGTCCAAAAACTGCGTGACTTTCAGCGTCTTGGCCATGAGGTAATCTTTCTGATCGGCGACTTTACCGGCATGATCGGAGATCCGACCGGAAAATCCGAAACGAGAAAGACGCTGACCCGCGAGGAAGTAATGAGGAACGCTGAAACCTATCAGCGCCAGATCTTCAAGATCCTGGACCGCGAGCGGACCATCGTCGACTTCAACAGCACCTGGATGTCAAAACTGGATGCCGAAGGACTGATCAAGCTGTGCGCCCGTCAGACCGTGGCCCGGATGCTGGAGAGGGACGACTTCTCGAAGCGGTTTGCCAGTCACCAGCCGATCAGTATCCACGAGTTTTTGTATCCTCTGATTCAAGGATACGATTCGGTTATGCTTCGATCCGACGTAGAGCTTGGAGGATCGGATCAAAAGTTTAACCTGCTGGTGGGAAGGGATTTGCAGCGGGATTGGGGACAATCGCCACAGGTGGTACTGATGATGCCCCTGCTCGAAGGAACCGACGGGATAAACAAGATGAGCAAGAGTCTCGGCAATTACATCGGCATCGACGAGGAGCCTGATCAGATGTACGGCAAGATCATGTCCATTTCCGATGATCTCATGATCAGGTATTACAATCTGCTCACTGACCACCCGTCCTCATACATCGAAAAGCTGAAATCGGAAATGACCGAAGGAGCAGTAAACCCACGGGACGCGAAAAAGGACCTGGCCGCATACATTATCAAGCAGTACCACGGCGATCAGGCAGCTAAGGATGCGCAAGAGCACTTCGAGACGGTTCACCAGCGCAAGGAAATCCCGGACGAGATTCCGGAGTTCACCCTTCCTCAAGGCACAAGGATGTGGATTATCAGGGTCCTTTTGGATTCCAATACGGTAGAGAGCAGCAGCCAGGCGCGCCGATTAATCAAGCAGGGAAGCGTAGCCGTCGGTGGAGAGAAGGTACTGGATGAAAACCTGGAACTGGCCATTGACGGGGAAATCGTGATCAAGGTTGGAAAAAGAAAATTCTTAAAGGTTAAGGCCGGGTAAGAGAACCAAGGGTCGAAAGACAAAACAGCAAAAAAGGCAAGAGATGAGGAAGATAGAGCGATAACCAGAGCAAGGAGAGGAGATGAGGGATGAGGAGAACCAAAATTGTATGTACCATTGGACCAACCAGCAACAGTCCTGATATTCTGGAAAGGCTGATTCGGGCCGGGATGGATGTCGCCCGTCTCAATTTCTCTCATGGAGCGAGGAAAGAGCACGAACAAACACTCTGCCTCATTCGATCGCTCTCGGATAAGCTGGGAAAGCCGATAGCCGTCCTTTTGGATCTGCCAGGTCCGAAATTACGGGTCGGTTCTATCGCCGGAGGAGAGATCCGGCTGGAAAAAGGAGACCTCTTTACTCTGACAGCACAGCCGATAGAGGGGAATGCCAGAAGAGCATCGGTGAATTATCCGGCCATGATTCAGGACATCAAAGCCGGAGACACCCTGCTGCTGGCTGACGGGAGCATCCAACTGGAGGCTGTGGCCAGGGGGCCGGGGGAAGTTGACTGCCAGGTGCTGATTGGAGGACTCCTCGCCTCTCACAAAGGAATCAACCTGCCGGGGGATACCCCGTCCATTCCCGCCTTTACACCTCAGGATCAAGAAGACCTTTTGTGGGGAATCGAGCATGGCGTTGATTTTACCGCTCTTTCTTTTGTGCGAAATGCCGATGATCTGTGTCCGGCCAGAAAGATTCTGGAACAAAAAGGCTCTTCGATTCAGCTCATCGCCAAGATTGAAAAAGAAAGCGCTGTTGAAAAGTTCAATGAGATTATCGCTGTCGCAGACGGTATTATGATCGCCAGAGGAGACCTGGGAGTGGAAATCCCGCTGGAGAAGGTGCCGATTATTCAAAAGCACCTCATCGATGCGGCCAATGGAGCAGGAAAGCCGGTCATAACGGCCACCCAGATGTTAAAATCCATGGTTGATAATCCCCGTCCCACCCGGGCCGAAGTCGCGGATGTGGCCAATGCGGTACTGGACGGTTCCGATGCTCTGATGCTGTCCGAAGAGACTGCTGCGGGAAACTACCCCGTAGATACGGTTCAAACCATGTCCAATATCATCCGGGAAGTTGAAAAAAATTTTCCTTTCTGGAAAAGTCTCGACCGGATGACCAGTCCTGACGCATTAACCATCGAAGAGGCAGTCAGCGAAGCCTGCAACGATATGGCTTACTACCTGAAAGCCAGTGCTATTATCACCCTCACCGAATCAGGCCAAACTGCCCGGCTGGTTGCCCGCTACAGGCCCCAAACACCCATCCTGGCCTTTACCCGCCATAGGTCCACGCAAAGGAGTCTCCAGCTTTCATGGGGAGTCCATCCTTTTCTCCTGACCGATTTTTCCGATCTGGATGACATGACAGACAAGGCCAAGAAAATTGCTCAAGACAATAATTGGATCCTTACTGACGATACAGTAGTTTTTACCGCAGGCATACCATTAAAAAAGCCGGGAAATACGAATATGGTCAGGGCAGAGCGGATTTGATGCGGCACTTATGTCAAACAATCAAGCAAATGTCACAGACTGACTCCAAGCAAGCAATGATCGAGGAATATAAAAAAAGAGGAGTTATTTTATCCCCTTTAACGCAAGAGAAATAATCTGCTGTATCCATGAGGTCTGAATTTGGGCGAAGGTAAGGAAGATAGCAGCGATACCGAAGAGCACAACAAGGCCAGTTCCAACCACCGTGCCTATTACCCATCGGCGGGTTGCCTGGTTATCAGCTTTAATCGCATCTACTCTCTGGTCAATGTGCTCTACCCGCTGGTCAATGTGCGAGACCTTTTGGTCTATATGCATAATGGCTTCGTCAATACGCTGGAATCTCACTTCCAGATACTTTTCGAGGTGCTCTGGTTTTTGTTCATTCTGCTCTGGCATATTACCTTCCTTATTGGCCACCATGCCTATACTATACCTTATCTTTCGGTTGGAAATCAAAACTATACTGTGTAGGTAAAAAGATATGATACGAAAACTGCTCCCCCGGATGCGGCTTATCCGAGGAGGGGTTCGAGCTTGAGCAGGAAAAGATAATTGAGCCTGGTTACAAGGTCAGTGATCTGCGGGGAAATGCTGGGCTGTCCTTCCGCACTGGCTTTCAGCTCTTTCACCTCATCCTTGATGCGCCGAAGGTCCGAAATATCCAAAGTGATGAGGCCGTGCATGACTAGGTTAATTGAAGCGCTGAGTTCACCCTCCAGGTTGGGGAGAGTGAGATTTCCACTCCGCATCATGGCATCGATCGAGTGCAGATAGCCAACCCGGTCGACAGCCCGATCATCCAGCACCCCTTTCAGGTATGAGGAGATGACCCGGAAAAGATAGTAGGTCTGATCCTGTAAAAGGATCGATTTTTGCCCATAATCCAGCCGGGGATCTTCCGGTTCGTATTGAGAGTCAAAAGATGAAGAAAGCCGCGGGAAAAAATACACTCCTGATACTGCGATATCAGCCTCATGGCTTTTATCCTTTTCTATGCCGCGGATTTTACCTAAGCGGCAGATCAGGGGATATCGGGTTATCGGCTCATCCAGGTTATTCAAGATACGGCCAATGTTTCCTTCGATAGGTTCGAAATCTCCTGACTGAGGCTCAGCGATGATCACATCCTGCAAGCTGCCATCCGGTGCAAAGCAGATCATGGCATGGCCGGAAAGTGGAGAATCGAAACGAATTCTCTTTAAAACATAAGGGTCGAGCTGAGTATAGAAAACATGCGGGATCTTGTTGCAGAGCTTTTTCCTCTCCTGCCTGGTTCCCTCATCGGAAAAGAGAAAACGGAAGTATTGCTCATCATCCATGTGTACTTCGCCCGGATTCAGCATGAGGTAAATTCTCTGCGTGAACTGGGTGCAGTCGGACACATCCTTTTCGTAGGACCTCCACCTTTTATTCTCTTTGGCATACTTATTAAAGAGAAAAAGAAAGAAATTGGTTTTGGCCTCCCTGTTCGTGAAATAGGGCCAGATATAATAGTCTGGATAGAACATGTTGATTTCATTGTAAGCATGCTCGTAATCCCAACTGGTGAAGTAATCCTGCGGCATGTCTTTTCGATTCAGTACCTTCAAAGCCGGCAATAAACCTGCCGGTACATCTCCACTATTGGCAAAAAGGTCTATTTTCTTCAGGTCATATCTGTGCTCGATGGCATCGTAGTCTGCAATATCGGCCAGAGCGACTTGCGAAGGGAAATAGTGAGCGTTTCCGGAACGATCAGCCCACCGGGAAGTATTGAGCGAATTACCTTCCGGAGGCATTCCTTCTTTTTCGTTCCCATCGAAGGTATCATCAAGAAAAGGAGACAGATTCAGGGACTCGTGCGGACCCTGAGCCCCCGGTCTTTTTGCTCCTCCCTTGAGCGACTGCTCGCGGTATCGATAAAACTCCGCATCCTTTTGGTCATACGTGTCACCTGAAGCCGCCTGCCTTTTGGCTGGAGCCTGACTTCCACCCTTTCTCCCCCCCGGCAACATGAAGAGGAAATAAAGGGCAGCCGCTGCCAGAATCATAAGAAAGATGTTCTTCAATGGCCAGTGGTCATAAGGGCGATCCGTCCTTTAACTCCTTATCTGGTGAGCCCCACAAAATAACGTACCTGTGTCTACTTCTTATATCCTAATAGATAGCATGGCCTTTGTCAATTACTCAATTTGAGCACAAAGTACCGATTTTATTGGGAAGGAAAAAGGCACCTATCTGAATGCATAAAGGTTTTTAACGGTGAAGGATTGATACATGGAAGAACCATTACAAAAGTTACTGGAGCAAGTCATGCTCTTTATCCCCAGAGCTTCGATGTGCCTGTTTATCTTTCTCCTGTTTTGGTCTGCAACTGC
This sequence comes from bacterium, assembly GCA_040752695.1. Taxonomy (GTDB): domain Bacteria; phylum SZUA-182; class SZUA-182; order DTGQ01; family DTGQ01; genus DTGQ01. The sequence continues at coordinate 8,294 of JBFMGO010000088.1, read as the reverse complement.
TGTCTTTACGAAGATTGTCCGCAGGATCTGTCAAAGAAGTCATTTCAGGAAAGATATTCTTGTCCTGATGGAGAGGACAGCCAGGATCGTTTTATTAACTTTTGGAGCAATCACGGCATTGGGGACAGCAGGTGTCAATGTTTCCGCTTTAGTCACCGGCTTGGGACTTACCGGCTTTGCCATTGGATTTGCGTTCAAAGATATCCTTTCCAATCTCCTGGCGGGAATATTGATTATTATTTTTGCTCCTTTTCAGTTAAATGACCACATTTTTGTGGCGGGTTTTGAGGGAATCGTAGCCCAGATCGACCTCAGGTATACCACCTTACGAGCAGAGGGCAAAAAAGTTCTCATACCGAACTCGACTCTCTTTACTAATGCAATTACCGTCATTGGAACGTGATCGGGGAAAAACCGTTCTTGAACAGGCACACACTACTGTTTACTAATTCTAGCAATTTTTTACGTAATTCTAACTAAATTTTCGTATGAATCTGCCGAAAAGTATCTACCTCTAACGAAAGGCTCTAGGTGAAGAAAGAACGTATATTGAATAAGGAGAAAAAAAATGGCGCTACGGAAACAGGTATCTGACCTTTGTGTCTATCAGATGAAAATCACCCTCATGGGCATTGAGCCACCGATCTGGAGAAGGATACAGGTTACCAGTGATACCAGTCTTCATAAGCTTCATGAAATCTTGCAGGTAGTCATGGGGTGGACTAATTCTCATCTCCATCAGTTCATCATTGGCGGAAAGTATTTTGCGGAACCAGACCCGGAGTATGATCCTGAAGTGGAAAATGAACAACTCATACGGTTAAGCCAGGTAGTATCCGGAATAAATGACAGGTCTATCTACGAGTACGATTTCGGTGACAATTGGGAGCATGAAGTTCTGATAGAAAAGATCATGCCAGTGGCCGAAGGAACGAGATATCCCGTGTGCCTTGCTGGCCAGCGTGCCTGTCCTCCCGAAGATTGCGGAGGAATCCAGGGCTACCGGCATCTTCTGGAGGCCGTTCAAGATCCCGGCCACCCGGAGCACAAGGAAATGCTGGAGTGGGTGGGAGGTAGTATTGATCCGGAATCCTTCACTCTGAATGAAGTCAACCAAAAGATTGAACAGTTTCTTACCAATACTTCAGGGCTCAACAGGTCGTGAGCTGGTTTTGTGCCTGCCGTAAACCAGGGAGTCATACTTTTTTTCGCCGAAAAAATAAATGGACGGGAATTCTTACCTCACAAAGAAGGGAACAGAAGAAAGAGCTGATGAGCGGGATCGAAGGGGCGCACTTTCATAAGGAAGCAGATAGGGAAAGAGAAATCTGATTAAGAGGGAGCTGAACAGATGAGCTGGAATGAGCTGACGGTTGGGAAAAAAATTGCTTTGGGTTTCGGTGCAGTTTTATGTTTCCTGGTTGCAGTGGGCGAGTTGAGTTATACCGGTATCGGTGGCATTGCCAAAGATGCGCAAGAGATGATCACCGGTAACCGGTTGGACAGTATTTTGGCACAAAAGGAATTAGACCATCTCAACATGGTCAAACAGATCAACGCCTTTTTAAGTGACGGGAAGGATGCAGACCTCGATGTTGAGGCCGATCACCGCCAATGCAGTTTTGGCCGCTGGTTTTACGGCGATGGTCGCAGGGAAGCGGATCTATCAGGGCGAAATGTACCAATTCCTGACAGGGGTGAAAAAACGCCTGACGGAATCAGGTTAAAAATCATATCATGACTGACGAAGGCATGCTGAATGTGGTGTGGCTGATGAAGTGAGAAATCTGGCTCAGAGAGTCGCTGAGGCAGCCAAAAACACCCAGCAGATTATCGATATGAACCTGCAAAATATCCGCGATCGCGGTTGATGGTAGCCACTGACGAGGATTTCAATCGGGTGGAGAGCAGCTCTCAAAAGGTATCCGGCCTTCTTCCCGAGATTGCGGCTGCCTCAAAGGAGCAGGCACAGGGGATCTCTCAGATCACAGTCAGGCCATAGCCCTGATGGACAAGACAGTGCAGCAGAACACGGCGAGCGCCCAGGAGTCAGCCGCCGCTTCCAAGGGGATGGATATCCAGGCCGAGGGGCTTCAAAGAATCGTTCACGGACTCGTGGCTCTCATAGAGGGCGGGAAAAAGAACAGAACCCATGATGCAGCAGGAGCAGAATCCAGCCAGAGGGGCGGGAAGAACATGCTCTCGCCCGGAGGCAGCAAGCGAAAACCTTGTTCCTGCCCGGCCAGGTTGAAAGCAGCGCAGATGATGAGCTTTAAGTCCGGGTGGTAATCCTTATCGTACCTGGTACATGGCGACATAAATAAATGATACAGTTTCACCTCATGGATGGCATTTAAGTATTCAACTGGGTATACGGTCTAAAAATCACTTTGTTTGACACTTTCGCCTGCACTTTTTTTTCCCATTCATCCATTTCAGAGCGGCTTAATGAGGTGTAGTTCCGCGACCAGTAGAGGGTTCCGGGCCTTGGTGTCATTCTGGAAAAAAAGACGCGGTCCGGGCATGCCTGACTGAGAAATTCTATCGTGCCCTCCAGGTGCTCCTGGTACAGTTGCCTTCCTCCATAGCCTGTGATGATCATACAGGCCACCTCAAGACCTGCTTCTTGTATTTTACGCACCGCCAGCACCTGTTCTTTTCGGGTAGCCTGCTTATTCATATCCAGCAATACCTGATCGCTTCCCGATTCTATTCCCAGGTAAATTCTGACCAGTCCTGCCTGCCTCAGCCTTTGCAGTTCAGCCGGGGATTTCCCTTCGATCTTGTCCCCGTCTCCATTGATGCTGAGTATGCTGGAAAAAGCGCACATGCGCGGAATCCCGGGAAATTCCCTGCGCAAAAACCGGATGATAGATTCAAGAGACTGAATTGGAGCAGCCAGGGCATCCGCTTCGGTTAAAAAAAGTTCATACCCGCTCTTTACTCTTCCGTCGAGCCAGCGTATTTTCTTTTGTGCATGAAGCACGATCTGGGAAGGAGAAAGAAGGCGGAAAGGGCGCGTCAGGAAGGTATCACAAAAGCTGCACGGCCCGTACAGGGACAGCTTTTGGCACCCCTGCATCACCGGAAAACAAAGACGCTGGTCTGCGAAAGGCGGAAGGATTAAGGGGAAAGCGAAGTTCAGCGCTTTGTGCCTTTCCGCTTCAAGCGTCTTATAATTGAAGGCAAGGGCATGTGAAATGAGCTGGTCTTGTTGGCAGGGGAGATCCTGCACTATTCGATAGGCCCTTTGAAGTAACGCGTAGGCAAAGTCCGTTACCTGCCGGATGGAGCCGTCCGAAGGAGCACAAGAAGAAAAACCTTGAAGAGAAGGCAAATCTTGAAAAGAAGGGAAATCTTCCTGAAACGGTATGTTTTCCATTTCCTTTTCCAGATGCCATTCCCCCAGGAAACTCCGCTCAAGGAGCAATTGGGATATCCGGCGATCCCGCATTTCGGGTGTTGTCAAGCGAATGAAACTGAGGCGGCCGTAATCGAAGGCAATCCGGTATTCCCTGCCTGTATGGCACATAAGGCAAAGAACGAGCCTCCCCTCGGTATGGGCAGCAGTAAAGGTCCCTTTTAAGGAATTGTCGGAAAAGTGGATAGTATGGTTATCGTCATTCATGTTATTCCAGCTTCATATCGTTCAGGAGAGATAATCTCCTGACCGGATGACCTTAAGTCCGCTCGTAGGCCAGTTATAGAGGTAAACCCAGGCGATAACTTCCTGCCCGTTTTCAAGAAAGATGGTGGTGCGCTCACGGCGAAACTCCGTTGGCTGCTGGTCATCCGGGCCGCAGCCCTCGTATTCGTCAAGGACTTCCAGCACAAAAGCCGGATCTCGCAGGACATAGAGCTCGCCATGCACGATATCAGCACAAGGTGCGGCAGATTGTCTATCAGGTGCTGCAGGTGTGGCCTTGAAGGCTGGTGGCGACAGAACGGCTCCGGGGTATTCCCCGATATGATAGAGCCTGCCGATCATTGTTCCTTTGCCTGCAAGATCTGCGTGTTGAACCAAAAAATGGTGCATTCGCTGGTTTCGATAATCCAGGGTGTCAGGACACTTGCGCAGTGTCCCATAGACAAAGAGATATTCTCTATCTTCAGGTAAGGGTCGCATTGCTCCTGGCTTTTGTGTTTGAATATCGGGTGTTTGCCTATTATACCATAAGATCCTGTCATCCAATAATTTTTCACAAAAGGAGAATAATACCTGACGGTTGGCCAAACAAGACAAGACGAGACGAGATGAGATGATTTATCATGCGGGCAACGAGGAGGGGAGACCTGCAGTGTCGAATACACAGCATCGAATGCAAGCAGGTGAACGGAAGGGAGTATAGTTTCAGTGGTTAGAAAGAATCAGTTGTTGTACTGGACTCTGCCACGCCCCCCCACCATGGAGAGACCACACTCTGAAAAGAGTATGATCTTATTTGTTGTTTATGGTGCATTCGGTCCCTGCCAGCTACTATTCAGCAGGCTTATAACTTCTTCATCCGATGTTTGCTGGAATCGTTCATACCAGAGGCTGATGGCACGAAAATCCGGCGGCATTTCGATGCAGATAAAATCATCAACTTCGCTCCTCAGCAGTCTGGCCGTGTCCGGCGCACAGACAGGTACTGCCAGGATAAGTTTACGGGGGTTTTGCTGGCGGATTGTCCGAATGGCTGCTCTGGCCGTTACTCCGGTGGCGATCCCGTCGTCTACCAGGATAACGGTCCTGTTCTGGACTTCGGGCATGGGGCGGCCACCCCGGTAACGATTGATGCGGCGGTTCATTTCTTCCTTCTCGCGGGTTACGACCGAGTCGATCTCTTCCATCGAGATGCCGAGCATACGGGTAGCGTGCTCATCCAGAATGAGCACACCACCCGGAGCAATGGCACCGATGCCGAATTCCGGCATGCCGGGCGCACCAAGTTTACGCGCAATAATGACATCGAGAGGGGCTCTCAATACAGAGGCAACCTCAAATCCAACTACGACACCGCCCCGGGGCAGGGCCAGAATCAGCGGTCTTTCATCCCGATACTGTACCAGGTGCTGAGCGAGCTTTTGACCGGCATCCACCCGATCCTTAAAAAGCATCATGGATATCCCCTTTTCATACAGCCTTGTTAAAGGTCTTTACATCCTACCTGCGTGCATTTTCAAAACGTTTGTTCACATCGTCCCAATTGACCAGATACCACCAGTTTTCGATCCATTCCGCCCTGCGATTTTGATATCTGAGATAGTAAGCATGCTCCCACACATCCACGACAAGGAGAGGCTTGACGCCCCACAGGGTCTGGTTCTGGTGGTTTTCGGCCTCCAGAACGATCAGTTTGTTGAATTCCGGCATCCAGCCAAGTATGGCCCATCCACTCCCTTCCACACTGATAGCGGTCGAACTGAACTGCTTCTTGAATGCATCGAAGCTATCGAAATCGTGCGTGATCTGATCAGCCAACTGGCCTGTCGGAGTACGGGGATTCCCGGTTTGATTCGGCGCCATATTGGTCCAGAAGATGCTGTGTAAAAGATGGCCGGACCCATTAAAGGCCAACGTGCGCTCCCAATGTCTGATCAGGGAGTAATCGCCCTTTGTCCTGGCCTCTGCCAGTTTTTCCTCTGCATGGTTGAGTTCCTTGACATATGCGGCGTGGTGTTTGTCGTGGTGAAGGTGCAGGGTCTCCTCATCATAATAGGGCTCAAGTTCGTTGTAGTCGTATGGTAACGGGGGTACTTCATGCTTCATGATTTCTTTCATCTTCTCGCTTCCTTTCTTATGATTCCAAGGCGTGCTCACAGCTTCCTGTATGCCCTGATCTTTTGTCTTTCCCTTTCCTGCTGCATGAGCAGGGAAGATAAAGGCTGCGGCGGCAATCATTACGGCTGCTAACAAAAGCGTTTCGAAAAGCCTGTCTTTTGTTCTTTGGCAGGCTGATGATCCATTCATTTTTTCCTCCCTATCCTGCTTTACTTTTGACTTCTTCCTTGTCCTTACTTTTTCTTTTTATCTTGCCTTTTCTCCTCATCCTCGAGGCTCAGCTATCTTTCCCTTACATCGGTCGATCCAGAAATAAAAAACGATCATGGTTCACCATAATCAAAGGGCCTGGACGAGAAAGGATAAAAAGGGCCAAAATCTTGACCTATGGGTCAAGATTTTGGCCTACGGGCTTAAGATAAGTATATTCAATATGTTATCGCTATAAAATGAGAAAAAAACACCTGCATAGGCCAAAAAGTTGGCCGCCTTTCATCCCCCCTTTGACCACAAAGATGCACCCTGACAATTCGAAATTCCTTATAAAACAGTGACTCTGGCCAATCAACCCTGTCCTGGCATCATACTTGCATCTATTCAAAAGAGGATAATCAAACAATAAAATAATATTTTTTAATTAATCTCTTTGACATAGTGAACAGTGATGATACCCTGACAAAAACCTGCCGTCAGGCAACATAAATCATGCAAACGGAAAATGCCGTTGTTTAAAATTAAAAAAAGCTGTAGCTTCGAGGAGGACATATGTTAAAAAAACTTATTAAAAGTGGGTCTATCCTGCTTGGAAACACACAGTATAAGACTAACATTTTCATGACAACGAATATAGCCAATCAGGTCAGCTATTCTTACGAGGTGATCTTTGACAGCTATGATAGAATTATTATCGATGACGATGACTTGAGTCGGCTAGCGATGAAAATCCACCAGGTAGTGCCGGTTGCCCATCGATCCAGGGTAGTGGCTAAAATGGATATGGAATAAGCTGATGAAAAATCAATAATCAATGCGAATATGAGGGAGAGATGATGCAAAGGTGTATGGGAAGACCGGAAAGTGCTGGGGACGGTGTTCAAAATACCGTCAAGCCACTGTCATTGTTAGAAATTGAAAACCAAAGGCTGAAAAAGCAAGTCCAGGAATATGAATCTTTAATGAATAATTATCCTCATGGCTGTCTTATTGTTCAGGAGGGCAAGATAGCTTATATGAACAAAATGGCCTGTAAGCTCTTGGGCTACCAGGCGGGTGAGGTGGAAGAACAGATAATCGGCATGGAATTTAGAGAAATTATCGCACCCGAGGATCGCTCCCGCGTACTGGCTGATCTGAGACCGGGGAGCGAAGAGACTTCGATCGACTTCAGTTTCCGTGTCCCGACTCGAAACGGCGAAATGCGGCTTTGCTCCAGTTTTTTAAGTACATCCATCTCCTATCGCGGCAGACCGGCGACCTGCTTTGTCATGAAGGATATTATCGATCTCAATGAGTTGCGCAGCCCTATTTTCAAATCCAAAGCCATCTTGCAGAAAGCCGTGGACTCTATCCATGACGGGATCGTCGTTATAGACAGAAATCACACTATAAAGATGATAAACTTAAGAAGTCTCCATATAAGCGGTGAAGACAGTTTTCAGTCGGTAATCGGGAGGGCATGCTTCGATGTTTTCCAGGGCAGATCCACCCCCTGCCGGGATTGTCCGGCACAGCACGCTTTCAGGACGCAGAAAATGTCGCTTCCGGTCGAGCGAGTAGTGAAAAAAAATGGAAAGTATTGGACCTATTGCCTGTCCATATTCCCTCTGTATGAAGATGGAGAGGTGAAGCTGGTCGTTAAGTACCAGCGCGATCTGAGCAGGGAGAGGCAATTGCAGGACCAGCTCATCCACTCGGAAAAGCTGGCTACCTTGGGAATGCTGGCTGGAAAGATCAGCCATGAAATCAATAATCCCTTATCCAGTATCATAGGCATGGCACAGCTTTTGGCCACTCAGAACGAAGGAAACGAGCATCTTGACCTTATTATCAAAGAGGGATTGAGAATCAAGAAACTTGCCCAAAATCTTACCTCTTTAGGCCGTCCCTCACAAAATGAGCCATCTGATGTGGTTCTTCATGAGGTCCTTGATACGGTCCTGACTCTGGCCAGGGAAACACTGGGGCAGACGAAGCACTGCCAGGTAAAACGAGAATATCTGCCCGATTCCCCTGTAATTTATGGGGACCGGAATCAGATCGAGCAGGTTTTTCTTAACTTGATTATCAATGCCATTCACGCTCTTAAGTCGATTTCCGATACCAGGGTGCTGACCATAGGCACCAGAATAAGCCCTGACGGGGCGTTTGCCGTAGGGTATGTAAAAGATAACGGCTGCGGTATAGCCCGGATTATTCATGAAAATAAGGCGTGCAAAGGTTAACTATTTGTTATATAATGAACAAGTCTAAATTTGGTTCAGAGAGTTTACAGAAGGAGTTGTTCATGAGAGTTCCTCGTAACAATCAAAAT
>JBFMGO010000087.1:0-26355 GCA_040752695.1 bacterium | reverse complement strand
AGATGATTGGATAATGATAATGATAATGATGAGGATAAGGATTGAAGGATGATGAGGAAGAGGAAGGCGGTATATCCTGCGGACATCTTAGGAACATTCTGCTGACAGCACCTGAGGGTAAGTGAGAGCCGATTAGCTTAATGATACCCTCCACAGTTGCTGGAGAACAACCGCGCGGATTTCCTGAGGCGAGGGAAGTGACCGGACCACTTTTCCCTGCTGGATAAGTGGCGTCAGGAGGGGCTCAAGCGGCGTACCACAGGAAGAACAATTGCCGTTTCGGCTAGAGCTGGCAGGAGCAGCATGAGGAGTATTCGCTGCTTCTGCTGCTGTGTTTGCTTCTGCTGTTTTTTTTGTTGCTGTCGCTTTTTTTGTTGTAGTGGCTTGTGCTGTTGCCTGTGTTGTTTCTGCCTCTTTTTTTGTTGCTGTAGTTTGTGCTGTTGCTGTCGTCTGCGTTGTCGCTGTGGCCTGTGCTGTTGCTGTCACCTGCGCGGATGATGATGCGGCCCTGATGTAGGTTTGGAAGCACTGCGGGCATCGCAAAAGGGTCTTCCGCCCTGATTTTTTGCCTCTTTTGGCCAGAGGCTGCCCCGCCACTTCGACGATATCGAGAGCAAAATCGGAAACCGGTGCATTGCTGATATACGTTCCCACTCCGTAGGCATCAGCGACCGGATTCAGTTCCAGAATTTTATACTCGTCGATTCCTCCGCTCACGAATAATTTTACCTGCTGAAAGCCCCGCAGGTTGAGTTCCCACCGGACCTCTTCGAGGATGTGGCGCATGTTTCCACGCCTTGAGGAAGGCGTATCGAGGCGGACGGCAAACAGGTTCTGGCCAAGCTGCCGAGCCACACGGATAGCCTCTTCTTTTTCATCGCAGAAGGTGTCGATGAGGGCCACACGGTTCACCTTAGGGTCGATGATTTCATGAAAGGCGCTGCTGGCTGCAACCGTATCTCCTATCAGCAAAATAAGTGAATGGGGCATGGTGCCGACGGGTTCTTCGTGGATGAGTTCAGCACTCTTGGTTACAGCCACGCCATTGCAGCCTCCGATGAAAGCGCTTCGCTCGATCATGGGAGCGATAGCAGGGTGCATGCGCCGTGCTCCAAAGCTGGCTAAGATTCGCTCCCCGGCGGCCTTACGGCACCGGGAGGCTTTGGTCGCAATGCCGGAGGCCTGGCACAGAAGGCCCAGCAGGGATGTTTCATATTTCAGGAAATCCAGATATTTGCCTTCAATAGTGAGGACCGGCTGTTCCACACCGAACAGTGTTCCTTCAGCCATGGCGCAGACATCGATGGGCAGTCCCTCAAGTAAGCGGGCGGCCTCTTCTATACCGGCCAGAACGCCCCAATTCCAACCCGAGGGCGCATCTTTCATGGTAACTTCGGCCACAACCTGCTGATCGATTCCCTTTTGCCTTAAGATCTGTTCGGTGCGCTGAAAATAGACATCAGTAACCGCACCCGCTTTAATTTCATCCTCAGTGGCAATATGAAACACTATGCATTCCCATTCGTATTTTTCAAAGCAACGTTCAGAATATCTTCCATGCTTTCTGCATAAATGAAGTGGATATTCTGGCGTACCTGCTTTGGGATATCCTGAATATCTTTCTTATTCCGGGCAGGCACGATAATATTGTTAATGCCCATCCGCTTGGCAGCGAGAACCTTTTGTTTCAATCCTCCTACCGGCAGTACATGGCCCCGTAAGGTGACTTCTCCGGTCATGGCCACATCTTTACGGACCGGATTATTGGTAAAGAGCGAAACCAGAGAGGTAGCCATGGTCACGCCAGCCGAGGGCCCGTCTTTGGGAATAGCGCCTGAGGGGATATGGATATGGATGTCTTTTTCCGTGTACAGGGCGCCTTCAATGCCCAGGTGCTCGGCCTTGGATCGAGCGAAGCTCAGGGCTGCCTGAGCGGATTCTTTCATGATATCTCCCAGGTGGCCGGTCAGAATCAAGGCGCCTTTGCCCCGCATGGTAGTTGCTTCGATATGAATGATATCACCGCCGCATTCGGTCCAGGCCAGGCCGGTGGCTACTCCCACTTCGTCCGATTTGTATTCCAATTCCCGCTGGTAGAGAGGGATTCCAAGGTAATGATGGAGATTTCTCGGCAGCACATTCACCTTTCCCGACCCTCCTTCGGCCTTGCGCTTGGCGCATTTGCGGCAGATAGTGGCAATTTCGCGCTCCAGGTTTCGCAACCCTGCTTCTCGCGTATGTTCGTTAATTATTTTCAATACTGCCTGATCTGAGATATGCAGATCCTTATCGGTAATTCCGTTCTCCTCCAATTGCTTCGGGATGAGGTACCGTCTGGCAATTTTGACTTTTTCCATTTCCGTGTAGCCCGACAGATGGATGATTTCCATCCTGTCCCGGAATGCAGGCAGGATCGGGTCCAGGAGGTTGGCGGTGGCAATAAACATGACATTGCTCAGATCAAAGGGTAAGCCAAGGTAGTGATCGGCAAAGGCAGAGTTTTGTTCAGGGTCCAGGACTTCCAGGAGTGCGGCGGAAGGGTCTCCACGGAAATCCGCTCCGATTTTATCCACTTCATCCATCATGAAAATCGGGTTATTCGAGCCCGCCTGTCTGATCCCCTGAATAATGCGGCCGGGCATGGAACCGATATAGGTTCTGCGGTGTCCGCGGATTTCCGCTTCATCACGGACCCCTCCCAATGAGATGCGGGCGAATTTCCTTCCCAGGGCGCGGGCAATCGATTTTCCCAAAGAGGTCTTCCCGACTCCGGGGGGGCCGACAAAGCACAGGATTGGTCCTTTCATTTTATTTTTCTTGAGCTTTCTAACACTCAAGTATTCCAGGATCCTTTCCTTGACTTTTTCCAGATCGTAGTGATCTTCATTGAGCACCCTGGATGCCTGGGCAATATCCAGGTTGTCGTCGGTCGAAACGCTCCACGGCAGGTCAACCAGCCATTCCAGATAGGTGCGGACCATGCCGGATTCGGCAGCTTCGGGGTGCATTTTGGCCAGGCGGGACAGCTGTTTTTCCGCCTCACTCCTGGCTTCGTCAGGGAGGTTGGCCTTTTCGATTTTGGCTTTCAGATCGTTGATTTCCTCAGTGCGCTCATCTACCTGCCCCAATTCGTGTTGAATGGCTTTCAACTGCTGGCGCAGGTAATATTCCCGGTGGTCCTTGTCCATCTCCTCTTTGGCCTGTGACTGGATTTTTTTCTGCATGGCCAAGACTTCCAATTCTTTGGACAAAAGTTCATTGACCCTTTTCAGCCGCTGTACAGGATCGATGATTTCAAGAACGCTCTGGGTTTCATCCGTTTTGAGGACCAGATTGGATACGATCAGGTCCGCCAGTTTCCCGGGGTCTTCGATATTGCTGGCTATGACGACCACGTCCGGCAAAAGGGCCTTGCCGAGCGAGAGGCTTTTTTCCATCTGCGACTTGACGTTTCGCATCAGTGCCTCGACCTCGAGCGTATGTTCGGCAGCCTCCTGCTCGACGATCTTCTTTATTTTAGCCATGAAGCAGGTTTTGTCATCTTTGTACTTTTTTAATTCCGCCCTTATCAGCCCATGGACGAGAATTTTCAGCCTCCCGTCCGGTAATTTCAGAAGCTTCATGATGTTGCCGACCGTACCGAACCGGAATATTTCCTCAGGTGTAGGATCTTCTGTTTTTGAATCTTTCTGCGCGACGAGAAAAATTTTCCGATCGTACTCAGCTACAGATTGCTCTACCGCTTTAATAGATTTCTCTCTCCCTACGAAGAGGGGAAGAATCATATAAGGATAGACGACAATATCTCTAACCGGTAAAAGTGGCAAACAGCATGGTATGCTATCCAAAAGCATGTTCTTTTTGGTATCACCCTCGGCCACAGCATATCCTCCCTAGTAGATTTCAATCCCTTCGATTAACGAGTCACCCTGATGCCATGCCTGCTGAATTCACGGTTATATGAAAGACATCTGATTTGGATGATTTCGGTGAAATAGCGTTCTTTGGGTGAGCTTGTCATAGCTCATAATTGTTATCGGCACAACTATTCCTTCTCCTCATGCCAGAATTTTGGGTACTGCTTCGCCGGTTTATTCTCCAAAAAAACGAAAGGAGAATCCCTCGGGCTTTTAAGATCCCAAAAGCTCAAGGCCGCGATTCATACCCCATAATTCAAATAAGAGAGCCTTTTTAAGGATGTGAAGACTTTGAGGCATCTTCGTAATAAAGTACCATCATTATGAGAAGTAATAATGATGCGACAAGACCTTGAATCACCGGCATACAACCGGGATCCTTCTCATCCTTCGGGGCCGCTTCGCATGACAAGGGGCTTATAAAAGCGGACAACATACCCTGATCAGATGCACATTACCCTTATCTGGATCGATAATCCACAGCTTTTATGGCCGATCAATGACCGGAACCAACCCTCATCTCGCCAGCAATGTCTTTCATTACCGGGCGCTTTTTCAGGAAGACCGGTTTTCTTTCTTTGACGATGGATGTGCTGCAACCAGCTTTTCGTGAGCTGATTTCATCATGATGTTTAAATTTGACAGATACCGGGAGAATTCTTCGGCCACGTCAGGGCATTTCAAGGCAAATTCAACCGTAGCCTGGAGAAAGCCAAGTTTATTGCCGGCATCATACCGCTTGCCTTTGAACTCACAGGCATAAATAGCCTGGCGTTTGCTCAATTCCCGTAATCCGTTGGTGAGTTGAATCTCACCGGAATGATCCATCCCGATCCTTTCCAGAACATCGAATATCTCGGGTGTTAAAATATACCGGCCAATGATGGCCAGGTCAGAAGGAGCCTCACTTGGCGCAGGTTTTTCGACAAGGTCCAGAACCTGATAAACATTGTTCTCCAGATGCCTCGGCTTGATGACACCATACTGAGAAATATCGTCACTCACCCTTTGCACGGCAATGACCGAGCATTTGTACCGGTCATAGACCTCAATCAGTTGCTTCAGGCAGGGGATATCGGCATCAATGATATCGTCTCCGAGCAGGACGGCAAATGCCTGGTTTCCTACCAGGTTTCTGGGTACCAGAATAGCGTGCCCCAGACCGAGCGGTTCCTTTTGCCGAATATAGGAAATTTTGGCCATATGAGATATTTGCTGCATCTGTTCGAGAATTTCAGCCTTTCCCCTCTTTCTCAGTTCGTATTCGAGCTCGAAGGAAATGTCGAAAAAATCCTCAATGGCCCGCTTCCCCCGGCCGGTAACAATGGTGATATCCTCGATACCGGAAGAAACTGCCTCCTCAACTACGTATTGAATCATCGGTTTGTCAACCAGGGGTAACATTTCTTTCGGAGAGGATTTTGTGGCAGGAAGGAACCGGGTTCCCAACCCCGCAGCAGGGAAAATTGCTTTTCTGATATTTGAGCACTCATTCATCAGGGACGCTCCTTTTACAGAATTTCGAAAATATATCATAGATTGCAAGATACCATGACACGATTTATGCTATCTTATAGAGAAGGCAATGAAAAGTCAAGATACAATATTTTGGGGAACTATATCCGACTTTACGAATACCCGATTACGAATGCCGCATCAGGACCATTTCCATGAGTAGTGTACAGCAGTATGCAGCAGCAATGAAAAGAGAGAGAAATCTATCAAAGCTGGAGAGCATAATGATAGTCCGAGCTTTTGTCGAAAGGAATGATACCCTGGTTTCCTCCGATCTAAAATGCCTTGATAAAAGGCTAATGGAGCATTTTGGCAAAACGATTCCAGCGAACCCATTTGCGTTCCGAATCCCATGACCAATAGATAATGAATGCTTTCCCTTTGATCAGGTCCTCTTTTAAAAAGCCCCAGAACCGGCTGTCAAGACTGCAATCCCGATTATCGCCCATAACGAAAAAATACCCTTCAGGAATAGTAACGGGGCCGAAATTATCTCGATTGGGGGGAATGTAAAAAGAGGCATCGTCGTTTTCGTGAATGGTATACGGCTCATTCAGGGACATGCCATTAACATAGACATGTTTATCACGAATCTCCAGGGTGTCGCCGGGGAGCCCGATCAACCGCTTGATAAAGTCCCTTGACGGGTCTTTGGGATATTTAAACACCATGATATCCCCCCTCTCCGGTTTTTCGAACCGGTAAATAAATTTATTGACCAGGATATGATCTCCGATTTGCAGCGTCGGAATCATGGACCCGGAGGGGATTTTAAAGGCCTGTACTACAAACGTGCGTATGACAAGGGCGAGAACTACGGCAATGACAATCGCTTCGCCGTACTCGCGGTAAATTGACTTTTTATTGCTCTCTTTATCGTTGTTCATGGCAGTTTTTAAGATTCCTCAAAAAGTTTGCACCTAAGATGATATTCTTCAGATGAAATTCTACGACAGAAACTTAATTTTAGCTATGGTTAAATGATTTGTCAAGTCTGAGTTGCCGGTAAAAGAGTCTGAGCTTCTTTGCTACATACAAGCTACAGGTCTTGGGGCAGGCAGGTCTTTTCAGTCCATTCCTGAGCACAGCAGTTCCTCACCGATTGGGTGGAAAAAACTCCCTCCTGTATACTTTCTTCTCTTATATCTTCTCCTATAATAATAAAAATAGCCATCAGAAAAAGCTTGACACGCTGTGAGAGAAATGAGTATACTAAAGTGATAAATAAAAACTTACTATTCGTTGATTAACACAGCTAAAAGGTAGTGTTCCAAAAGAGGAAAAGGGAGCCTGCATTTGTTGTGTTTTTGGCACATGATACTCCCCCCCCCAAAAAAACTCCCCAGGATAAGACAATTCCCCAGTGTGATAGTGTACTCCCCAGATCGATACCGTTTCGGTAAGTTGATCCTTGTCGTTTACTTGTATCCAAAATAAAAAGAAAGCAGGCTTAAAGAGAAGGCAGATTTATCTCAAGAATAGCCGATCTATATTTAAATTTTTATCAAAGATTGAATTCAGGTACAGAGCGATTTAGGTAAAGAAGCATTTGGATGAATATTCTGAACATGATATCAGCCTCACCTGATATCAGTCTATGGCAGACTCTTATATGGCAGATTCTCAAACGATAGTAGTAAGTGACATTAAACAGTGCCTTAACTGCGGTAATTGCATCGCAGCCTGTAAGAGAAGGCATAAGGATGTTTCCAGGCACGTCAGAGATCGCTCGGCCATTATTGGCATCAGCCTCATCCCTAACCTCTGTAAGATATGTAGAAACCCTAAATGTATTGAGACCTGCAACCGCCATGGGGTTGAAAAAGATGAGGAAGGGCATATTGTTGTCACGGAAAATTGTGTAGGATGCGGCTTATGTATGAGAGCCTGCCCATACAGCGCTATTCTTCTGTTTTCAAAGCAGGAGCAGGAAACAACACTTCTGGATAAAATAATCTCGTTCGTAATGCCGCAGAAGGCCGAAGTGGAAAATACAAACGACGGGCTTTTGGATGTCAGGAAGATAGACGAAATAATCGATCGGTTTCCCAGGGTTCCGAGCTCTTTAATGACCGTTTTGCAGGAGATCCAGATCGAATATAAGTACCTTCCCAGGGAGGCCCTGATAGCTGTTGCCGGTAAAATGGGTGTTCCGCTCAGCCGGGTTTACAATGTGGCGACCTTTTATAACGCCTTCAGCCTTATTCCCAGGGGGCGTCACATTATTCACGTATGCATGGGTACAGCCTGCCATGTGAGAGGCGCGGCCAAGATTCTCGATGAACTTGAGCGGATCTTGGGGATCAAGGCAGGTGAAACGACAGAGGATATGAAATTTACCCTGGAGAGTGTTAACTGTCTGGGCGCGTGTGCTCTCGGGCCGGTCATGGTTATTGACGGAGAGTATTTCGGTAAGGTAACACCTGAGAAGATCAGCTCAATACTCAAGATGTTTGATGAGAACACTTGATGAGGATGTTCGATGAAGATGCTACATGTAGTTGGGGGGCTGGTTTGAAGGAAGATACATCGAAAGCGAGGTTTCGTCAGTGCTGAAGTCAGCGATCGATTTGGAAGAGTACAGAAAGTCGGTTAACCAGAAGGCAGATTTTAACAAGCCCTGTATTATTATCTGCGGGGGAACGGGCTGTCGCGCATACAGTTGTGAAAAGGTCATTACCGCCTTCAAGGATGAACTGGCCCAAAGAGGGATGACCGAGTCTGTCAGGCTGCTCATATCGGGGTGCCACGGCTTTTGTGAAATGGGGCCTCTGGCCGTAATTCGGCCACAGGGGATATTTTATCACAGGATTTCTCCCGAAGATGCCAAAGATATCATCGAGCAGACCATTCAAAGGAACAAGGTAATTGAAAAGCTCTTGTATACGGATCCTCTCAGCGGAAACAAAATTGTTTTTGAAAGGGATATTCCCTTTTACAAAGGTCAGAAGAGAATCGTATTAAAAAACAACGGCTTTATTGATCCTGTTTCGATCGATGACTATATTGCCTTCAGCGGCTTTTCAGCCCTGTCCAGGGCATTGTTTCACCTGAAACCCGAGGACATCATCGGCGAGATCATGAAATCCGGCCTTCGGGGCAGAGGAGGCGGAGGATTTCCCACGGGGCTCAAGTGGAAACTCACGGCAGAGAGTCAGGCGGACCAAAAATATGTAGTATGCAACGCTGATGAGGGTGATCCTGGTGCCTATATGGATAGAAGCATCATTGAAGGAAATCCTTTCGCAGTAGTCGAGGGGATGGCGGTCGCGGCCAGAGCCATAGGGAGCTCGGAAGGCTATGTATATGTAAGGGCAGAATACCCTCTGGCTGTCAAGAACCTCGATACAGCTATTCAAAGCTGCCGGCAGTATAATCTGCTCGGCGAGAATATTCTTGGCTCAGGATTTCGCTTTGATATTCATATCAGCAAGGGGAGCGGCGCCTTTGTATGCGGTGAAGAGACCGCCCTGATCATGTCCCTTGAGGGCCGTGAAGGCACACCGAAACCCAAACCACCCTTTCCAGCCCAAAAGGGGTTATGGGGGAAACCGACCCTGATCAATAACGTGGAAACCTTTGCCAATATCCCGATTATTCTCGACCGGGGAGCCGACTGGTTTGCCTCTTTTGGCACCGAGGGAAGCAAGGGCACCAAGGTTTTTTCCCTAGTGGGCAAGATTAATAATACGGGTCTGGTGGAGGTCCCCATGGGCACCTCTTTGCGGGAAATCGTATTTACCATCGGCGGAGGGGTTCCCAATAAGAAAAAATTTAAAGCCGTGCAGACCGGCGGGCCATCCGGGGGCTGCATGCCGGACCATATGCTTGACTTACCCATTGATTTTGACCAACTCACCAAGGCTGGCTCCATGATGGGGTCAGGCGGGATGATCGTTATGGACGAGGATACCTGCATGGTCGAGGTTGCCCGCTATTTCCTGAACTTTTTACAGGGCGAGTCGTGCGGCAAATGCGTCCCCTGCAGGGAAGGAATCAGCCAGATGCTCAACATCGTAACGGGAATCACCAAGGGCACGGGAGCGTTGAGTGACCTCGATCTTCTGAAGGAGATGTCGGCGGTTATAAAAGATGCTTCGTTGTGTGCCCTGGGGCAGACGGCCCCCAATCCCGTCTTATCCACGATAAGACATTTCGAGGATGAATATCTGGCCCATATCCAGGACAAGCGCTGTCCTGCCAGGGTATGCAGGGCTTTGATCAGGTACGGGATCGACGAGACAAAATGCATCGGGTGTACGAAATGTGCCCGGCAGTGCCCGCAGTCCGCAGTCAGCGGTGAGAAAAAAAGACCCCACAGCATTGATCAGACAAAATGCATAAAGTGCGGGATCTGCTTTAAGGCATGCCCTGTACAGGCCGTCTGGGTGCAGTAGCCTGGAAGAGGCGGGACAGAAAGAGTGGCAGCGGAATGAAAGGGGCAAAAAGGGTGAGTGAGAGAGGCAAAAGGTGAATGAAAACGGGTTCATGAAAGAGGTAAAAGATGGAAAACGCCATAAATACTATCCTTCTGCTTGAAGATGATCCTACTCATGCCAGATTGATCAAGGAAAAGCTGCATGGTCTACCCGGGTCCATGATCATAGAGCCTGCTGCGAGTGCTGAGGAGTGCTTTTCATATCTTGAGAAGGCGATACAGTATGACCTCATCATCCTTGACCTCGAGCTTACCCGGAAAAATGGCCTTGAGGTTTTACAGAAGATACGGGGGCACTACAAAAAGCCCGTGATAGTTCTGATCGGTCACAGAAATGAGATGATGGCTGCTGACGCGCTGAGGCTGGGCGCTACGCACTGCATAATCAAAACGGAGGACTACATCGACCGGCTTCCTCTGGTGGTTCTGGACCGGCTCAGACAGGAATCGGTCTTTCTTTCGCGGGTTATCCTGGAATACAGGCCGAGGGAGGACCTGGTCCAATTCACCATCAATGAGCAGGCGGTAATGGGTATGCGGGAGGAGACGGTGTTGGACGTTGCCAATAGATATGGCATCCATATCCCCACCCTTTGCTATCATCCGGCGGTGAGTTCTCTGGGCGCCTGCCGTATCTGCCTGGTTGAGGTGAGCGCAGGGAAGATAACCCGCCTCTACCCTTCTTGCATGTATCCCGTGCAGGAAGGCATCATCGTAACGACTGATACGGAAAGGGTGATAAAAACCCGCAGGATGATTTTTGAACTGCTCATGGCCAGATGTCCGGGTTCTGACGTAATCGAGAACATGGCCAAGGATGCGGGAGTGGCCAAGAGCCGCTTTATGCTCAGGAATGACCCGGATGCCTGCATTCTGTGCGGGCTCTGCGTTCGTGTCTGCGAGCAGAATATCGGGGCAAGCGCCATAGGATTTGTACAGCGCGGCATCAACAGACGGATCGGCACTCCGTTCCTTGAGCTTACCCAGGCATGTACGGGATGCGGCGAATGCGCCAAGATATGTCCGACAGGCGCTATCACCCTCGATTACATAGACCGGAATATCAGGAAAAAACGCCAGTTCAAGGTAGCGGTAAAATGTGATGGCTGTGCAGGCTATTCAAACAGGGCCTGCGTTCATAATTGTCCCACAGGGGCTCTCAAGATCATGACTATCGAAGACTTTATCTCGAAGAACAAGGGGTCGATCAATGTCGAGTTGAGGGAGCTCTTAAAGTACTCACTCGAAGGGGCCGAAAGCGGGGATCACCATGCCCATCATGCTCACGGTGCTCACCATGGGGACGAAGGAAAAGCTCCCAGGGACCGAAGGTAAGGGAAACAATGGCAGAGAATAGAGTTCGTTATCGGGACAGGCAGTGGATTTTTCGTCTTTTGTGGCTTATTCTCGTTATCCTTACGGCAGGGTATCTCTCCTTCCTCTACAAGCCGTATATTTTCATCCCTGAGCAGGTCAGGTATCTTAACACTGCGCTGCACCTTCGATTTAAACCTTCGGGAACCGTAGGTCATGCACTGGGCGTTGTGGGAACCATTTTCATGCTTCTTTCCTACACTCTCTATGTCTTGAGGAAAAGGGTCGAGTGTTTTGAGTTTTTAGGCCCTCTTTCCCTCTGGCTGGAGATCCATGTTTTCTTTGGTATTCTGGGCCCCGTCCTTATTGTGTTCCATTCCGCTTTTGCCCTTAAGGGGATAGTCGGGGTGGCGTTCTGGCTCATGATTGTCGTGGTGATTTCAGGAGTGTTCGGAAGGTTTCTCGCCGGGTACTGCTTTTGGGGCATTTCCTCTATCTATGAGCCCCTGCATGAAATCGACCTTCTCATAGAGAGGGATTTAAGAAACGCCAGCCGGATTTCCCCGGTCATCGAAAGAATAATGGACCTGAAACCGCCTGGATTCCCGTGCAGTTCAGGACTCGTCGAAACAATCCGCCAGTGGCGGTCGATCAAAAAAGAAACCGGGTCTTTGCTCGATCTCATAAACGAAAAATATGACGATGATCAACAGGGTGAGTTGCACAAGTGGGCAGACCAGCTTATCAAGAGGCTGAGAGATATCCGCTCCATCGCCGTTCTGGATGTATGTCTTTGCGTATTGAACAAATGGGAGATTATTCATAAGGTTTCCAGTTACCTGCTTTTTTTCATTACCCTGGCCCATGTTCTGGTTACCTCATACTGGGGGTATCGATGGATCTTCTGACGAGAAGGACTCTTTTCCTTATTTTCGTAATAGCGTGCGTTTCGGTGTTCCTGTATGCGGGATGTCACCTCAAATGGTCTCAACTGTTTTCCCCCGGCCCGCTCTCCTCGGCGCATGAAGAACTTGATGCAAACGGTGATTGTGCGGCCTGCCATACGAGAGGCAAACGGCTGGATACCAGGAAATGTCTGGATTGCCACCAGGAAATCAAAACGATGATTCAAGCCAAAACCGGTTTCCATTCCAGGGTTTCCTGGGAATGCGAACACTGCCATTCAGAACATCATGGAAGGTCATATCGTATCGCGCATATAGATCCGAAAACCTTTGATCACGCCTTAACCGGATGGCCGATAGAGGGCAGCCATGATCTTTTAAAATGCGAAGCCTGCCATAAGAAGGGCAGCTATCTGCTCGATAAAAATCAATGCATTCATTGCCATCGGGATGTTCATGAGGGCGAAAACGGCACCGACTGCACAGAATGCCACAACCAGCGTACCTTTCGAGAAACCAGATAGTATCCCCCCCTTTTTTGTTTTTCTTTGTGTGTCTTGAGTGTCCAGGTATCTGCCTTTCGAATTTGTCAGGGGATTTTCAGCCTCTTTCTGCCTGTTTGCAAAGAGAAAATCCAGACGCCTCTCCATGTGGGGGTGCGGAAGCTCAAGAATGCTTTGTCCATACCTTTGCCAGAGAAATTCCCCTGATTTGGCTTATTCGTCAGGTTGGCAGAAATTTAAAACAGCTTTCTATTGTATAGAAAGCGGCGTGTCCCTCCAGAAAAAGACAAACCCTATATAACAGATTGAATTTATGGTTATTTTTATCATAGATTCGTATCTGTTCTCCTTGTCTATAACGAGTCTTTGAATTATTCTCCGATCGCCTGAACAACGCAGGTATTTTTGTTGACAAGAATAGAACAGTGTGTTAAACTTTTTTTTGCTGCCTCTTCCTTTTTAACGAAAGAGAGCGAAAGGGGATTCTGTTTCATTCAGAAAAGCACCGATTTTGTGCAGGATTTCTGCAAATGCACGTATCGTTCCTCCAATCAAAATGCTTTTCTATTATATTTTAAGGTTAGAGAGTGATGCATAAGAAAGAAGCTTCTGAGTACTTGATTCAGTCTGTACTTCATGCTCTGGACGTTTTGAATGTCTTTATCATGAGTAATGAGAAAGAGCTCGGAGTCACCACTTTAAGCAATCGATTGAGACTTCCCAAAAACAATATTTTTCGATTGCTTTCCACTCTCTCCTATCAGGGATACATCGAGCAGAATCCCGCTACCGGCAATTACCGTCTCGGGTTGAGGTGTTTCGAATTGGGGCAATCCTGCTTGCGAAGGATGGGACTGGTCAGCCAGGCCCATGATATTCTCGACGCACTGGCAACCAAGACCATGGAAACCGTTTATCTGTCCGTTTGCGACCGTGGAGAGGTTATCTATGTCGATATGATGGAAACCAGCCGTCCGGTTCGAATTATCCCCATGCTGGGCCGCAGGTCCCCGATATTTTGCACTTCAGCCGGCAAAGTGCAGATAGCCTACAAATCACCGGAGGAGATCCGGAAACTGCTCAAGGAAACAGGGCTTAAGGGTTTTACGAAAAACACCATCATTTCGGAAACGGAGATGTTGAAGCATTTGGATCTGGTTCGCAGCCAGGGTTACGCTGTCGATAATGAAGAATACGAAGAAGACGTCAAGTGCGTCGGCGCTCCCATACGGGATTATACGGAGAACGTGGTGGCCGGTGTGTGTATTTCCGGTCCCATTCATCGAATGTCTGACGAGAGGGTGGAGAAAGAACTGGTTCCTTTGGTCAAAAAGGCCGCTCTGGAGATTTCCCGCCGGATAGGCTATGGTTCGGAGTTTATTTAAGGCTTTGGCATGTCAGGTTTTGTTGTGCAGATTGTGTACATGGATCGTTCATAAGAGATCATTCATAAGGAGTATATCGGATAGTGAAAATTGCTGTTACTGGTAAAGGAGGAGTGGGAAAAACTACGGTATCTGCCGTCCTGGCAAGACTCTATTCTCAAACGGGACAAAAGGTCCTGGCCGTCGATGCTGATCCGGATGCAAATCTGGCATCGGCTATTGGCTTTCCGGAATCGGAAATCCTGAAGATTCAGCCTCTTTGTTCCTTATCCTCCCTGATTGAAGAGCGTACGGGTGCCAGGCCGGGAGGAGCAGGAGGATTTTTCAGGATGAACCCTTCTGTGGATGATGTGGCTGACCGGTTCGGGATCCAGTTTGAAAACATCCGCCTTCTGTCACTTGGCAAACCCAAGCCCGGCGGCAGCGGATGTTATTGCCCTGAAGGCGTCTTTCTCAAGACCCTGGTGACTCATCTTCTATTGAAGAAGGGGGAAATGCTGATTCTGGACATGGAGGCCGGAATCGAGCATCTGGGCAGAGGAACGGCCAGAGCGGTCAATGCCTTTTTGATTGTCGTAGAGCCGGGTAAAAGGAGCCTTCAGACCGCCCGGGATATCCGTCAGTTGGCTCTGGATCTGGGGATTTCGGAAAGTTTTCTCGTCGCCAACAAGGTGCGAAATCCTGAGGATAAAGAGTTTATTCAGAGCCAGTTGCCCGATTTTGAAATCATCGGCTTTTTGCCATTCTCCTGGGAACTGGTCGAGGCTGATTCAAAGGGGGAATCCCCCTTTTCCTCCTGCCGGGAAACAGTTGCCGGGATCGAGAAAATCAAAAAATTCCTGGATGCCAGGCTGGCTGCCCGGCAGTAACCGGCCTCTCAAAAGCCTCTAACAAGCGGCTCATATGAGGATTTCGGGGAAGGAAACAGCAGATTAGGGAGGGTGCAAACAAGGACTCCATGGCACCTGAGCGGAACACCTAACTGGCCGCGTATTTCATGCGTGGTGTATGCAAGGCAACAGCAGTCAAGAAAATAAGGAAAAATGGATACACAAAAAATAGAGGCAGGGGTCAGGCTGGTCCTTGAAGGCATCGGCATAGCCGACTGGCCGGGAGTGGAGAGAACGCCGGTCCGCATAGCCGAGATGTACCAGGAAATTTTTGCCGGATTGGAGCGGGACCCGCGAAAGATCATGACTCCCATTAAGGGAGAGGAATATGACGAGATGGTGCTGGTGAAAGATCTCCCCTTTTATTCAATCTGTGAGCACCATCTGCTTCCCTTCTTTGGAGATGCCCACATCGCCTATCTGCCCAACCGCGGGGAGATCATAGGAATCAGCAAACTGGCCCAGATTCTCGATGTACTGGCCAAGAGGCCCCAGCTTCAGGAACGGCTGACCAAGGAACTGGTGAATATCGTTATGGATGGATTGAAACCGATAGGCGCCATGGTGGTGATCCAGGCCGAACACCTGTGCATGTCCATGCGGGGGGTGAAAAAACCTCATGCCAAAGTGATTACTTCGGCTGTACGGGGTGCCTTTCGAACCAATCCGAAAACAAGGGCGGAGATGCTGGAACTCATTCAGAACCGCTGAGGGTTCTGCGGTAAGGTTTTCTTGAATGAAGAGAACATGAGAAACAAGGGAGGAAGGTTTTCAATACAGGAAGAACAGACCTTGATGCCTCAAGGATTGAGGAAGATAAAAGGAAATTAAGGAGGGTCGTGAATGAGTGGCATGATTATCGACGGGACGAAAATCGGCAATGAGTTGCGGGAAAAGCTGAAAAGCAGGATTGAAACTCTCAAGGAAAAAGGGAAAACTCCCGGACTGGCAGTTATTCTGGTAGGGGAAAATCCTGCCTCAAAGGTCTATGTCCGCATGAAGGAGAAGGCCTGCGAGAGCCTTGGCATTCATTCCGAGAAATACGCCCTGCCTGCCAATACCAGTCAGGACGAGGTATTGGCCCTTATCAACCGGCTGAATCAGGATGAGAAAATCAACGGAATTTTAGTTCAGCTCCCTCTGCCCGGCCATTTCAACGAGGAAATGGTCATTGAGGCGATTGTCCCCACCAAGGATGTAGATGGCTTTCATCCGGTGAATATTGGCAATCTCGTCCTGGGAAAAGCCCTTTTTCCCCCCTGCACACCGGCCGGAGTGGTCGAACTTCTGCACGCCAGTAAGATCGACATCAAAGGGAAAAATGTCGTGGTGGTAGGCCGAAGCAATATTGTCGGAAAACCAGTGGCCAGCCTGCTGTTGCATGAGCATGCCACGGTAACCATTTGCCACTCAAGAACAAAATCCCTGGCTGATGAGACTAAGAGGGCCGATATCCTTATCGCCGCCATTGGCAAACCGAAGATGATCACGGCCGATATGGTCAAGGAAGGGGCTGTGGTAATTGATGTCGGAGTAAACCGCCTTGCAGATGGAAAGCTTGTCGGGGATGTGGACTTTGAAGGGATGAAAGACAAAGTTGCAGCGATCACTCCCGTGCCTGGCGGCGTAGGTCCCATGACCATTACCATGCTTATGGCGAATACCGTTAAATCTGCGGAGATTTTCTCCTGAACCTGTCCGAAAAGCGGGTTTTAAGGCACTCATGGTGATGAAGTGTCTTTCTAAGGATTTTTTCGGGCAGGCTTTTTGAATGCTTTTTGCCGTCTTCTCATGAGGGAAAATGAAGGAGAGATTGATCATGGCTGGAAAATTATACTTCAATAAAGAGCACTTGTGGGTCAGAGTGGAGGGGAATAAGGGAATAGTTGGAATCACCGATCATGCTCAGGAGGAGTTGGGTGACGTTTTACTGGTTGAAACTACTGGTAAAAAGGTGCGGCAGTCAAGCTCTTTTGGCCAGATTGAATCCTCCAAAGCGGTAACTGACCTGATCTCTCCGGTAAGCGGCACCGTTACCGAGGTAAACGAAGCCCTCGATGACGAGCCGGAGTTGGTCAATGAGGATCCTTACGAAAGAGGATGGATTATCAAGGTGCTCCTGGAAAATCCCGGGGAACTGAATAACCTGCTCGACGAGGAGGAATACCAGCAGTACCTGCAAGAAGAGTACAACTGATATGATCATCACCCGGCAAAAACCCTTCGATGAAATTCTGAGCAGTCTTCAGGGGAAGAGAAAGGTTTTCTTGATCGGTTGCAGCCTGTGCGCTGCCACCTGTCAGAGCGGGGGAGAAGAGCAGGTTCTGGAGATGAAGCAACTCCTTGCGGGAGAGGGCAGGGAGGTTGTGGGTTATTGCGTACTTGAATCTGCCTGCCATGTTCTGAGCAGCAAAAAAGAGCTGCGGCTTAAAAAGGCCGAACTGGCCGAAGCCGAAGCTGTAGTGGTCATGGCCTGTGGTGCCGGTGTCCAGACGATTTCAGAACTTCAGGAGGTACCGGCTGTACCTGCACTGGACAGCCTTTTTCTGGGCACGGTGAAGCGATTCGGGCAATTCGAGGAGCGCTGTTCTTTATGTGGAGAGTGCATCCTGGACAAAACGGCTGGGATCTGCCCGGTGACAACCTGCTCCAAGGGGCTTTTGAATGGCCCCTGTGGCGGCATGAGTGACGGCAAATGCGAGGTTGATCCTGACAGGGACTGTGCCTGGGTCAAGATTTATGAGCGTTTGAAAGAGTTAGGAAAGGTAGAGGCGATAAAGGAAGTCTTTGCTCCCAAGGATTATTCCAAAAACATCAAACCTCGGGTTTTGACAGTGAATAAGAAGAAGTGAGAGAGAGTGAATAAGAAGTAAGTGAGGTTGGGATGGGCTTTCAGCAAGCCTTGGAAAAAAAACAGTTTACCATTACAGCCGAAATCGCCCCTCCGAAGGGTACCGACGTCTCAAAAATGCTGGCCCATGCAGATAAGCTGAAAGGGAGAGTGCATGGAATCAATGTGACCGATAATCAGAGCTCGGTTATGAGACTCGGCTCCCTGGCTGCCTGCCATCTGCTCAAAGAGGAGGGCTTTGATCCTATCTATCAGATAACCTGCCGTGACCGAAACCGCCTCGCTCTGCAATCCGACTTGCTCAGTGCCAGCGTGCTGGGTATCAGAAATGTCCTGGTTCTGACCGGCGATCACACGAAAGTGGGCGACCATCCGCAGGCTAAGCCCGTATTCGATCTTGATTCCACACAGCTTTTGCAGGTCATCGGACGCCTGAACGAGGGGCGTGACTTTTCTACCAGGTCCATGGCGAACAAGCCCCTGCCCAATGGCACGGCCCTGGAGGGAAGTACCGACCTTTTTCCCGGAGCCATGGTGAATCCGGAAGCCTCCCCATTAGAGCCGCACCTTGTACGGTTTTCTAAAAAGGTTGCCGCTGGAGCCAGATTTTTTCAGACCCAGGCTATCTATGACCTTACGAAATTTGAACGATTTATGAAATATGCCAATGACCTTAGCGCCACAATCCTGGCAGGGATTCTTCTTTTGCGGTCTGCGGGCATGGCCCGGTATCTCAATCAGAATGTCCCCGGTGTAACGGTGCCGGATCATTTGATCAAAGAATTGGAATCTTCGGCCGATCCCCTGGAAGCTGGAATCCGGATAGCCAGCCGTCAGATACAAAAGGTGCAGGGTATGTGCGCGGGTGTGCACATCATGGCCATAGGTCTTGAGGGGAAAATCCCGGCTATCCTGGATGGAGCGGGACTGACGAACCAGGAGACAGAAATTCATTGATCAGAAGTCAGAATCAAAGAACAGGAGTCAGAATTCAAAGAGTCAGGAGTCTGAATGAGTATAGACAGAGGTCAGGATAAAAGCCGGCAGTAAGGAAAGCACTCCTTTTTGAAGGGGGCAGGGGGGGATGTAAGATAGTTTTGCTCTTGACTCTTTGAATTCTTCTTTTCACGAAAATGTTACATGCCGACAGCTTCTCGTAAAGGAGGTTTCAGACCTTGAACGATCAGGACAAAGCCATTGTTATCGGCGGCGGGATTGCCGGGGTAAGTTCTGCCCTCTCCCTGGCTGATAATGGCTACGAAGTGTATGTTGTCGAAAAGAAATCAAGTATTGGCGGCCACGCTTTGAGCTTCTGCTGCAAGGCTACCGAGCAATGCAACAGTTGCGGCGTCTGCCTGGCTAAAGATAAGGTCACCAGGGCCGCATCCTCGCCCAACATTCACCTTTTGACCCACTCCGAAGTGGTGGGAGTGCGCGAGGTGAGGCTGAAAGACGGCGGCGTCTCTTTCGAAGTTGATGTTCGAAAGCAGCCGCGGTTCATCGATGAAGATAAATGCATTGCCTGCTCTCTGTGCTATCAGAGCTGCCCGAAGCCTGGAATCGCCATCAGCCGGCCCTATCTGTCTTCCATCCCGAATGTGTTTTCCATTGACCGGAACCACTGTCTGGCCTTTCAGCAGGAGACCGGCTGTGCCCTGTGTGAGGACAATTGCCCGGCAGGGGCCATCTTCCTGAACCAGAAAGAGGAAACGACAATCCTGCATGCCTCGGCTCTTGTTGTGGCTACCGGCTTTACAGCCTATGATGCACGAAAGAAAGGGCATCTTGGCTATGGCCGACTCCCTGAGGTGATTACAGGGCTTGACCTGGAGCAAAGGCTGCTTGCAGGAAGGGCCAGCGCCTTTTTCGGTCCGCTTACCAGGGAGGGGAAAGAGCACATGCCCCCCAGGATAGCTTTCATTCAGTGTGTTGGCTCCCGCGATCCGCACATAAGTCAGGATTACTGCTCGAGAGTTTGCTGTAAATACGCGGTGCGCATGGCCGCCAAACTCAAATCTCAGATCAGTGATGCTGAAGTGACTATTTTTTACATCGACCTGCAGAAAACGGAAAGCGAGTTTTTATCACTCGTCGAGCAGGTGAGGGGGAAAATCAGCTTAATCAAGGGGCTCCCCGTAGAAATCGAAAAGGCGGGAAATGGAGCCGGTGTTTCAATGCGGTATGAGAATATCGATAAGGGGTGCATGGAGAGTGCTGATTTTGACCTGGTGGTTCTGTCGGTGGGAATCAGCCCTGCTGTGCAAAATCAGATTTTAGCCGAAACCCTATGTCTCAGGACCGGCAGGGATGGATTCTTTGCTCCTTTGAATCTACTGGATTCGACGGTCAGCTCTCGGCCGGGGATCTTTCTTGCAGGCACGTGCCAGGGGCCAAAGAGCCTGGTCGAATCCGTTTCGCATGGCCAGGAGGCGGCTCTCCGGGCAGTTGCCTTCTTGAGGGGGCTGAAGAAAAAGGGCTTGGAGGAGGTATGTCATGGATAATCATCTGGATTCCTGCACTGGCGGGAATAACGGGATTCCGGTAAAGATCGGGGTATTCTTCTGCACCTGCGGGCATATGATGAATGATTATTTCGATGTCAAGGCCCTGATGGATTATGCAGCTCAAGTACCGGGTGTGGCCTTTGTAGACGAAAACCGCTTTTTATGCACCAGGAGCGGCCTTGAATGGCTGAGGAGCAAAATCGTCCGCTCCGGCTGCAACCGGTTCGTTATTGCCGGATGCTCTCCCCATCAGTACGAAGTGCGTTTCATGAACGTGCTTGAAGAAGCGGGGTTGAACCGCTCCTTTTTGACCATAGCCAATATCCGGGAAGGGTGCGCCTGGGCATGTGCTGACAAAGAGGGCTGCATGCCAAAGGCCAGGCAGATACTCTCATCTGCCATAAAGCGGGTGGCTTTGGCCAAGCCCCTGGAGAAGGTGAGAAGAAAGGTGGAATCTTCGGCTCTGGTGATCGGAGCTGGGATTTCGGGTATCCAGATGGCCATTGAGCTGCACGGCCTGGGCTTAAGGCCCATTCTCGTCGAGAAGCAGGAAAAGGTGTGCCCGAAGGATGCATCTTTCATGAATCCCTGTACCCAGGGTGCACAAGGGAGTGATGAGGTGTTTTCCTCTGGCTGGATTACGCAAAAGCTCAAAGAGCTCGATGATAAAAAGATCGAGATTTTGACCTCGAGCCAGGTTACGCAGGTAAAAGGCGGCCCCGGTGCCTTCCGGGTAACCTTGGAGACTGCGGGCCAGGAAAAGATTCTGGATATAGGCAGCATTGTGGTCAGTACGGAGCCTGAAAAAAGGGCGGTCCAAAAGATGACCGCTTTGCGTCCTTCCCACAGAATCGTCAGCCTTTCAGGCCTGAGTGACCTGGTCACGCGGGAGCGAAGGGCGCTTGAGCAGATCCTCGTTACTGCGGACAAAAGGACCAAATATGTCTGCTTTATCCTCGGTGAAGCAGAGGGCTTTGCCAAAAGGTCCACCGTTATGGCGCTGAATGAAGCGATTGCCCTGAAAAAGCAGTTTAAGGCGGAAGTCGTGATCGCGGCCAGAGACATCATCGTCTCAGGAACACAGATTGAAACGCTTTACCAAAAGGCCAGGCAGGCGGGAATTTTGTTTTTCCGCTCTACGGAAGATTCCGGGCCCACGGTCAGCATCGAAAAGGGCGTTATCACGGTCCGGATTCATGATCCTGCCCTGGATCGGCCTTCAGCCAAGGCGGCATCGGGAAATGCCGGGGTATGTGGCAGCCAGGAAAGTGAGGGGGCAGCCCGTCCTGTCATCATCCATGCGGACCTTCTGGTCTTCGAGGATGAAATCCTTCCCGGCGAAGATACCGAGTGTCTGAAAAATGCCCTCAGAGTCAATCTGAACAAGGGCGGCTTCTATCAGGAAGCGAACATCCACTTAAAGCCAAATCTTTCGAACAAGAAGGGAATCTTCCTGGCCGGCTCCTGTCACGGGAAGGAAGAAACCTGCGAGGCTCTCGGTGATGTACGTTCGGTAGCCATGGCTGTTTACTCCACCTTGTCCCGCGGATACCTGGAGACCGAGCAAAAGGTAGTCATCGACACCGATAAATGCGCCCTGTGCCTGACCTGTTTCCGCTCCTGCCCGCATCAGGCCATAGAAATCGGAGAGGTCGAACTGGGGCAGAAGTGGGGAGCGAAGGTTATCCCTGAAGCATGTCAGGGGTGCGGGATCTGTGCCGGTGAATGTCCGGCCAAGGCTATTGAAATGGTGCATTATTCAGATAATCAGATTTTTTCCGAACTAACCCTTGAGAGGTAAAATTAATGGACTTTACGCCGGCCATTGTGGCATTTTGTTGCGAAAATTCCGCTTACCGGGCTGCGGACATAGCGGGGGCACAGCAGGAAGGATACCCTTCCAACATCAGGATCTGCCGGCTTCCCTGCTCGGGAAAGCTGGAGATAATCCATATTCTGAAGGCCTTTGAAGAGGGTGCTGACGGGGTGTTTGTCTTTGCCTGTCACCCGGATAGCTGCAAGTTTCTGTTGGGGAACGTACGGGCAGGAAAAAGAATCGATCATACGAGTACCCTTTTGGAGAAGATCGGGATCGAGAAAGAGCGGCTGCGGTTCTTTTTTCTGTCCGAACTGGAATGGACTGCATTTGTGGAGATGGTTCGACTGGGCAATGAAAGTATCAGGAACCTGGGGCCAAGTCCAGTAAAAAAGGAACCTTAGACTAGATGGCAAAAATCTCGCGCTTCCCCTCGAAAAAAGGGGGAGTGGAGAAGTAAATAAGGTGAAACGATGATTGTTGCTGAACAGAAAGATATAACGGAAATTGTCAAAATGATCGAAGGCTGCCAGAATATCCTGGTGATCGGCTGCGATACCTGCGTTACGGTTTGTCTTGCCGGTGGAGCCAAGGAGGTGGCCATTTTAGCCTCTGGTCTGCGTCTGGCTTTAAAGGTGCAGGGGAAAGAGGCCGAGGTGCACGAAACCAGTATCGAGCGTCAGTGTGAGAAGGAGTTTGTGGACGCTTTGAAAAGTGCAGTCAAAGGACATGACCTTCTCATCTCGACAGGCTGCGGAATCGGTGTCCAGACCATAGCCGAGCAATTCCCCTCACTGCCGGTCATACCTGCCCTGAATACCAAACTCCTGGGCCTGCCGGAAAAGCAAGGCGTCTGGGTCGAGCGCTGCCAGGCCTGCGGCCAATGCATTCTGGATAAAACCGGCGGAGTCTGCCCGATCTCACGCTGCTCGAAGAGCCTTTTGAACGGTCCCTGCGGAGGATCGCAAAACGGCAAGTGTGAAATCAATAAAGACATCGACTGCGGCTGGCATTTGATTTACGAGCGCCTGAAAGCCCTGAACAGACTTGAGAGCCTCGCCGAGATTATGCCTGTCAAAAACTGGTCTACGAGCAGGGACGGAGGACCGCGAAAGGTAATCAGGGAGGATATGTGTCTATGAAAGCAGGTAGCCGTCTTGAAAAATTATTGAATCAGGGGGAATTCGTGGCTACCGCTGAACTGGGGCCACCAAAGAGTGCGGATATCCAGTTAATAAAGAAAAAGGCCTCGATCCTTCGCGGATTTGCCGATGCTGTGAATATCACGGACAACCAGACCGCCATCGTCAGGGTATCGAGCATTGCAGCCGGGAAAATCGCCCTCGATGAGGGCCTTGAGCCAATTATCCAGATGACCTGCCGGGACAGAAACCGCCTGGCCATGCAGGCCGATGTTCTCGGTGCCTACGTTTTGGGCTTGCGGAATCTTTTATGCTTAAGCGGGGATCATCAGAGCTTCGGCAATCATCCCCAGTCCAAGAACGTCTATGATCTCGATTCCATCCAACTGGTTCAGATGTGCAAGAACATGCGGGATGAAAAGGTCTTTCAGTGCGGCGAGGAGATCCGCAATACGAAAAAATCGGATATCATAGAGCCGAGAATGTTTCTGGGAGTCGCCTCCAACCCTTTTGGCGATCCGTTCGAATTCCGGGTGGTGCGGCTGGCCAAAAAAATCAAGGCAGGAGCCGATTTCGTCCAGACCCAGTGCATCTTCGACCTGCCCAAGTTCAAGACCTTCATGCAGATGGTGACCGACCAGGGCCTGCACGAAAAGGTCTCTATCCTGGCCGGAGTAATGCCCGTCAAATCATCGAAAGTGCTCCAGTACATGAAGAACAATGTGGCCGGAATGAGCATCCCGGATGACCTTATCCGCAGAATGGAGGGGGCTCAAGACGCCAAGGCCGAGGGCGCGAAAATCTGCGTCGAAATGATCCATAAGATGCGCGAGATCCCTGGCATCAAAGGCGTGCACATCATGGCTGTGGAATGGGAAGAAATCGTGCCCACCATTGTCAAGGACGCCGGACTGTGGCCAAGGCCGGAAGTTGCGGCGGAGTGAGGAAGTGGGAGTGAGGGGCGGACTGAGGAGAAGCGGCGAGCAAGGAAGGGGCTGTACGCAAAGAGAGGAGGGGGCGGGAGGCCCCCTCTGGTAAGGGAGGACTGGCGAGGAATTGGGGAAGATGAGTAAAAAGCGGACTGAAAGGCGAAAGATCCGCTGATTTAAGGAACCATAAGTCAATGCAAAGATGTGGATTAAAATTAGAGGGCAGGTGATAGATACGCTTATCGATGAAGACAGGCTTAAGGAACTGTTCAAGGAGGCTCTTGTCGAAGTTCTCGAAGAGCGAAAAGACCTCTTTTCTGAATTGCTAGCTGAGACTTTAGAGGATATTGCCTTGGCTCACGCCATTCAAGAAGGCGAAAGCACAGAGCCGGTAAGCAAACAGGATATTCTTAATCTGCTGGAAGGCAAAGCATGAAATTGGAATTCAGAGCGAGCTTTGCCAAAGACCTAAAGAATATCCAGGATAAGCAGTTGCTTAATCAAATCAAGGAGAAAATCCAGGCAATTGAAGCGAGTGCAAATATCATGGAGCTTAGCGGGCTTAAAAGGTTAAGGACAGGGGGATACTATTATCGCCTAAGGCTTGGAGATTACAGGCTCGGTCTGATTATAGATGGCGAGACAGTTATCTTTGTCAGGCTCTTGCATAGAAGAGAAATTTACCGCTATTTTCCGCAAGGTTAACCACTCAAGTAGGTGGTTGTGGGGTCTTTGGATATTGATTTTAAATAAGGATGTTCTCTGGAAATAAGGAAATAAGTATAGTAACTTATGAAAAATTCAGAACCCTTGCAGTGCTACTATGGCAATTAAATTAATATACCATAATGCGGAAAGTGCATCTGGCGGCGTTTCACCATTTGATGAGGAAATTATCAAAATTGTAAGAGGTGAGCATGTTCGGATAGCTTGTCCTTACCTTGGCCTTACTTATATCCAAAGGTTAATTGAATTAAGTAGCTCGTGGCAAATCCTAACTGATTTGGAGGAGTGGATTTCTTCTCAGAAGGATAAAAATAATCAGATAAGAATCAAGGAATTTATTGATAGGTATAATAATTATATCCATCACTATAAAGCTCTTCACGCAAAAGTCATAATTGCTAAAGATAAAGCAATAATTGGATCAGCTAATTTTACAAATAAGGGAATTAGACAACGAGCTGAAGTTGCCGTTCTGCTCGATCAGGAGCCACAGGTGGAGGAATTATCTCTTTGGTTTGACAGTCTATGGAATGAGAATCGTTCGGTCGACGAGCGAGAATTGGAAGAGTATATCCAGTCCATATTGTTAGAGCAATTAGATAATAGGGATAAAAACCAAAAAAAGATAACCTCTTTTGGTCCAACTATTAACTCAAAATTAGCATTAGCGTATCATGGACATAGACATGTCTCGATGATCAAAAAAGCTAACGAAGATGATCATAGAAAACTTGTAAAATATGTTCAACTTGCTTCCGATTCAAAATGGATAAGCAACTATTTTGACCTAGCGAAAGAACTCATAGAATTTACTGGATTGGCCAGTGATGATCCTCGGCTCGTAATGTCAATTCCTCAATACAAAGTGTTACCAATTACGATAAATCAACGATATGTGCTCGCAGCATCATTTGAGCAGGAAAAACCGCGTACATGTTTTATCGTTGGGGCGCAATTTTCTCAACTTCCTGAGTTCTTAGCCAAAGCGGCAAGTACTTGGCGGTTTAAGCCTTTTAGAGGTGAGAAACCTGAAGAAACTCCTTTTGAAGTGTGGTTTGTAGGAGGACCTGATTCAATTTTTCTAAATGATTCGTCGAACAGGCTAAAGGGAGCGTGGAAGGACGCGACACTATATGAGTTAAATCGTGCAAAGGTATCGGGTTTCAAGAAAAAGCATAAATCAGTAGTCTATGAGGCGGTAGTTAATCTTGATTATCGCGCTGAAGTTTTAGATGATGCATTTTTAAAAGCGTAAAATTACCCGTATGATTGGACTCAAAGTACAGTTAATAGTAGCTTGAATATAAAGGAGTAAGGGGTAGATGAGACGATTAATCGGTAGGAAAGGAGGGATATAAGCCATAGAGTTTACTGACCCTTGCTCTGATTACGGGTTCAAGAGGATCTTTAAGCCTTCAGGTTGATATCTTCAAAAAGGCCTTTGATATAGCCAGTAGATCAAATATGAGCAGAGAGGAATGAGAACTCTACGACCAGAGCATGGTCTATGTCCAGGGCCA
>JBFMGO010000086.1:0-26670 GCA_040752695.1 bacterium | reverse complement strand
TGCAGGACGAATTAAAACTGCCGGTCAATGCCATACGGGTTTTGCAGCGCAGGTATCTCAGGAAAGATGATCAGGGGAGGCTGATCGAGACCCCTGCCCGGATGTTTCGGCGGGTAGCCAAAACCGTGGCCAGGGCCGAGCGGGTGTATGGCCCATCCTCCAATGCGAAAAGATATGAGGATGAGTTTTATTCCCTGATGGTCAACCGGGAATTTATGCCGAATTCTCCCACCCTGATGAATGCAGGGACTCCGATAGGGCAATTATCGGCCTGCTTTGTCGTTCCGGTAGAAGATTCCATCCAGAGCATCTTTGATGCACTGAAGAACATGGCCATGATCCACCAAAGCGGAGGTGGAACGGGTTTTTCCTTCTCCAACCTCAGGCCGGCAGGCGATATTGTCAGTTCCACCAAGGGCGTAGCCTCAGGACCGGTTTCCTTTATGGAGGTTTTCGACACAGCTACCGGCGTGATCAAGCAGGGAGGCAGAAGGCGCGGTGCCAATATGGGCATTTTGCAGGTAGACCATCCTGATATCGTGGATTTTATCACTGCCAAGGGAATCGAGGGGAAGTTTCGGAATTTCAACCTTTCGGTGGCTGCTACCGACGAGTACATGCAGGCGCTTGAAGAAGGCCGGGACTATGGTCTTATCAACCCCAGAACAGGGCAGGAAGTCAAACGTGTTCCAGCACGGGAGATCTTCGATTTGATCACCCACATGGCCTGGAAGACGGGAGACCCGGGCATGATCTTTGTGGACACCATCAACCGCTTCAATCCCACACCTGAGCTTGGCCGGATGAAGGCTACAAACCCCTGCGGTGAATTGCCCCTTCTCCCCTATGAGAGCTGCAACCTGGCCTCTATCAACCTCGCCCGCCTGGTAAGAAAAAGGGGGAGCAGGATAGCGCAGGGAGGGAAAGAGGGAAAGGAACCGGAAAAACCGACGAAGGAAGCGGAAAAAACGTGGGAAGAAGCAGAAAAAACAGGGGAGAGAGCAGAAAAGCCATGGGAAGAAGCAGAAAAAGCAGGGCAGCAGCCAGTGAAGTTTGGAGAAGAAGGAGAAATAGACTGGGAGCGGCTGTCCCGGATTGTCCGCCTGGGTGTCCAGTTTCTCGATGATGTCATTGAGGTGAACCGGTTTCCTCTCACTGCCATTGAAAAGATCACCAAAGCAAACCGTAAAATCGGCCTCGGCGTGATGGGGTTTGCCGACCTGCTTCTTCAGCTTGGTATTCCCTATGACTCTGATGCCGCCGTCCAGATGGCTGAAAAAATCATGAAGCACATCCAGGAGGCAGCCTGGGACCATTCACGCCAACTGGCCAGGGAGAGGGGGGCTTTTCCCCATTTCCCCTTATCCATATATGCCCGCCGACAAGGGGGCGAGCCGGTCAGAAATGCCACCACCACTACGGTTGCCCCTACCGGAACCATCAGCATCATTGCAGGCTGCTCGAGCGGCATAGAGCCCGTTTTCGCCCTGAGTTTTATGCGCACTATCATGGAAGGAACCAGGCTGACCGAGGTAAATCCCGTCTTTGAAAGGGTAGCCAAAGAGCACGGCTTTTACAGCCAGGACCTCATGGGCCGGATTGCCAAGCTCGGCTCGATTCAGGAGATTCAGGAGATCCCAGCCGAAATTCGCCGGGTTTTCGTCACTGCCCTCGATGTTTCTCCCGATTGGCACATCAAGATTCAGGCGGCTTTTCAGAAATATACCGATAACTCCGTTTCCAAAACCATCAATCTGCCTGCCGATGCCACGGTGGAAGAGGTGAAAAAAATCTACCTTGATGCTTACCGGCTTGGATGCAAGGGGATTACCATCTATCGCTATGGCTCAAAGCCGGAGCAGGTCCTTTCCCTGCCCGGACAGGGCAAGGCGAACCTGGAAGAGGAAACCGAGTACACAGTGGCAGATGGGGAATACTCTGGCGGCTGTCCTACACCTGGCTGCACCCTCTGATTTTGACAGGACAAAAAGCTCCATCGGAGCTGCAAGCCATCATCAAAAACAAGGCTCACTCGATAAAATTCAAATAAAAGTCGTGCTCTCTGATCTTAACCTTCTTTCTCCTGGAAGAGCTGTATTCTTTCGGTTCAGTTCCGTTTTTGAAAACCTCCAGGAATTTATTCGGCTGGTCATTTCCTGCCAGAAGGCCGGTTTCAGGATCGATAAAGACAAAAGATACCCCCTCCGGTACGCTGAAAGTGCCGGCTTTGCTTTGACCGTCCAGGACCTGACCACCCAGGACCTGACCCATAAATCTTACCCAGATCGGGCAGGCTGCCCGGGATCCGGTTTCCTCCGGCCCCAGACTCTGGTTGTTATCCAGTCCCACCCAGACACCGGCCACCAGATCGGGTGAATAGCCGATGAACCAGGCGTCCGCGTACCGGTCCGTTGTTCCGGTCTTTCCTGCCAGAGAATAGGGCAGTATCCTGGCGGGTCGCCCTGTTCCCCGCTGAATTACCCCTTGCAGCATGCTGGTCAGGATATAAGCAGTCTGGGGTGAAATCACACTGCTTTTTCGGACAGTATTCTCCTCCAGCACCCTCCCCTCACGGTCAGTCACCCTGCGGATAAATAAGGGCTCCACCCTCTCCCCGCCATTGGCCAGAGGGGCGTAAGACGAGGTTAATTCCAGCAAGGAGACTCCGAAAGTGCCAAGCGCTATGGACGGGACCCTGTCTACAGGACTGGTAACGCCCATCTTATGGATGTAGGAAATAGCCGTATCAATCCCCAGTTGATAGACCAGTTTCACCGTCACTACATTCCGGGATTCCTCAAGGGCTGTACGCAGAGTGGTAGGCCCGTAAAACCGCTTACTGAAGTTTTCCGGCTTCCATTTTTTCCCGCCGTTATCGCTGCCATCCACAATAATGGGTGAATCAAGGATGATATCTGCCGGAGTATACCCGTTCTCGATAGCGGCAGTAAAAATGAGCGGTTTTATGGCTGAGCCCGGCTGCCTTCTGGCCTGAGTGGCCCGGTTAAATTTACTGCGGAAAAAATCCCTCCCTCCCACCATGCTCTTTACAAAACCATTGGAGGGATCAATGGCTAAAAGGGCCGCCTCGGTAAGTTGATCCCCCCACCTCTGCAAACCGCTCTCCTCCCTGCGCGTGTCAATGGCCTCAAGCCCCGCAGTCACGGCCCTCTCGGCAGCTCTCTGCATCTTTTCGTTCAAGGTAGTGTACACATGAAGCCCGCCCTTGTACAACAGGTTGGCCCCATATTCTTCTTCCAAATACTGGCGCATATGTTCTATAAAATGCGAAGCAAGCTCTTCCCTCTGCTTCGAGGTCGTGCGCAAAGGGGAAGAGACCGCGAAATGGAACTGCTCCTGCGAAATGGATTTCGCCTCCAGCATCCTGCGCAAAACATGGTTCCTCCTCTCCAGGGCCAGATAAAAATTGTTTTGGGGAGAGTAGCGGTTTGGTGACCCGGGCAACCCCGCAATCATCGCGCATTCGGGCAGACTCAAGTCCCTGACACTTTTGCCGAACGTGGCTCTGGCAGCAGATTCCACGCCGTAGGCCCCGTTTCCCAGATATATCTGGTTGAGATACAGTTCCAGAATCTCGTTCTTGGTGTACCTTTGCTCGATCTGAACGGCCAGAACAGCCTCCTTGATCTTGCGGGCCAGACTCCTCTCAGGCGTCAGGAACAATACCTTGGCTAATTGCTGGGTGATAGTGCTCCCCCCCTCTTTAATCTTTCCAGCCCTGAAATTGACGTAAAAAGCGCGTAAAATAGCAGTAAAATCGACACCGCGATGGGAATAAAAATCTTCGTCTTCTACTGCCAGAAAGGCATTGATGAGATATTCCGGCATCTCGGCCAAAGGAGTAAATACCCGCTGCTCCTGATAAAACTGAGAGATCAGTTTATCGTCATCCGAATAAACCATGGTTGAAACAGGAGGAAAATACTCCTCCAGCCACTCAAGCTGGGGAAGCTGCGAAAGATAGACAGTGACCAGCCCGGCCGTTATCCCCCCAAGGATAAAGCAAACGATCAGGGAGCAGAATAGTAATAACCGTCTGGATAATTTTGATTTTAAAACCCTCAGCCTGAACAATTTCATCCCGGGTAATCCCATCCTGCGGAATCTCCCTTCTGACATTTTCGGCTTCGAGACTTCCATTTCGGCTCTAAGACTTCCATCGTACGCCTATATTTCAATTGCACTGCATGGTAAATACGCGACCAGATAGATTATCATCCACTTCCGCACTTTATTCGTCACTCCTGCTACTTCCGTACGTTATTTGTCATTCCTGCTACTTCCGCACGTTATTCGTCATTCCCGCGGCCTGTACTATAATTTATATCGCACTTCTGCGATTGTCACTTATGCCTGATCGCTCGTTTTTATATGATTACCGGTTCTTGTATGATTACCGCTTATTTTATGGTTACTGCTTATTTTATGGTTGATTTCTGGGCATACTGCTCTGGTTTATTGCTACGATCTACTTCTCTGGCTTAC
Source organism: bacterium (assembly GCA_040752695.1). Taxonomy (GTDB): domain Bacteria; phylum SZUA-182; class SZUA-182; order DTGQ01; family DTGQ01; genus DTGQ01. The sequence continues at coordinate 22,164 of JBFMGO010000086.1, read as the reverse complement.
TTCTGTATCGTAATTTCTCTATCTTATTTCTGTGTCTTATTCCTGGATCTTATCCCTGGAATTTACTCCCGGATAATATTCCTGGATACTACTTCTGAAAATGTATGCCTGTATCTAATGCCAGTCGCTTATTCCTGCGTCTTATTCTTGCATCCTATTCCTGCACCTTACATCTTATTCCTGCATCCCGTTCCTGCATCCTATTCCTGCACTACTTATAGTCTACACTTATAGTATAAATATTTCTATACTGTTTTATGATACTATTTGATATTAATAGGTCATTTCATCATTTCAGCTTAGAGGTCATCCCAAAACCTCCGGTAACCGGCATAATCAGTTACCCAAAACAGGGTTACAGTTTTCCCTTGCCTGCAATCTCATGAGTATACAGACTCGTTATGGTCATGCCTCTTTATCCTGTTCCGATGCCATACTGCCTTATCCTATCCAGTACTATGCTATTTAGGATATTGCTAATAATTTTATTATTCATTACTATATAGTGATCTATATATTATCCTAATTACCTCTCCTCTAGTTTCTACCTACATATAGTATCGTTCCGTTTGGAAAAGCCGCTCAGCCTCTTCATAAAAGATATTATTCCCTCTCGTGAGAGATGCTTTACTCACTCCTTGTTTCCCTACAATTGTGATGAGCTCATCATATTGCTGTTCGTTATTTCTTACAATTTTATTGACATCTATTCTCCCCCTTTGTATAATCCAAACTTGAAAAAGCGGGCATAACTCAGCGGTAGAGTACAAGCTTCCCAAGCTTGGAGTCGCGGGTTCAAATCCCGTTGCCCGCTTATTCATTAGCTATAAAAATCAATAAGTTATCTTCTTTAATACCCCTAAAAATTGAGGCTCCTAAAAGGCCCCAAAGTTCTTTTTGGAATCAAAATCATATCATTGCCATTCCAATGACCACGCACGATATTGCTTCCATTTGCTGGATAATTTGCTGTATATGCCAATCAACTATTCCACTTTAAGCATTTCACTTGAACATTTCAAATGGTCCATCTATACTTCAGAAGCCAGCCAAGGACAGTTGACAGAGTTTATATGGCTGGGTATTCAAGTCATCCCTGGCGCTCATTTAAGCGGGCTGGAAGCGTCCATCCCTCTTATTTCATGTACATGATACATATATACATGATAACCCATTGATGTCAATGCACTTGTGGCGCTACAAGTGAAAGCGCCATCCTGGCGCTTATTTAAACTGATACAAGCTGCTGCTTCGTGGAATAATTTTTCGCTCCGCTTTTTACTTCATTAATTCCAAGATTATCTACCAAATTTAAGTATAGCTGATTTGACTTCAGTAACTTTAGGTGATAATACTTATTGTTAACTGGTGTTATATTGAGTCAATCATTGACATTCGATGAGAAATGTCCTTTATCAAAGGCTGGCATCTCTCCCCGGATAGTGATCTGATCTAACATTGCCAAGGTAGAGATTTCCAGAAATTAACCTGGAGTTGAAGACCTCCTCGCGCCCCCTTTTTATAGCGGTCACCAGTTGTATGCACTCAAGGAGACTGGCCAAGCGTAAACCGCTATCAGGGCATTTATCACTCCCCTTTTTCCAAAAGGGACGGAAGGGGGTTTTGTCTTCTCTAGTTTTGTTAAGTGGAAGCCGCTCTAGAAAAGGCATATTCCCTGATCGAGAGGGGGCGATAGTTGAGATTATTGAAACTATTGACCCTGAGATCTATAGTATATATTCGAACTGGCAGAATCCCCTTATCAGAATGATATCCTTAAAAAATGATATCCCGAAGGCACAAGACAAACCTACGCAGACTTATACAATAGATGGCTGCCACGAGCCAGCCAAAGAGAGGCACCTTTTAAAATGGATATAAATATGGAATGGATATAAATATGGATAAGAAGCTCAAAGTAAACTCAAACCAAACTAATTCAAACCAGGCGAACATAGGCAGGATAGCCCCTGATCAAGCGAATTCAGACCAGATATATTCAGACCAGGCGGATTCAGGCCATGCAAGCTCAGGTCAGGCAACATCGGGCGTGGCAATCTCGGACGAGGCCAGGAGTTGGCGGTTATGGAATGTACCACTGCCGGATTCTTTTTTCACAGGCCGCAAGGAGATTCTCCAGAAATTGCATGCTGCGATCACCCTTAACGGGGAACCAGCCCAGACAAAGTCTATGTCACAGTCCCAAACTCAGTCACAGATCCAGACACAGCACCAGATCCAGACACAGTCCTATATCCTGGTTATTCACGGTCCAGGCGGAATCGGCAAGACGCAAATAGCCATCGAGTATGCGTACCGTTATAAGAATCATTATAAGGGTGTACTTTGGATTAATGCCTTGTCGCGTGAGACAATGCTGCGGGACATTGCCACTCTGGCAAGACTATTAAACCTATACGAAAAGGATGCACAGAATCAAAGCCTTATAGTGGCCGCAGTAAGGCATTGGCTGGAGGAAAATACCCGTTGGCTCCTGGTCTTCGATAATGCCGACCATCCGGATTTGATCAAAGAATTTCTCCCCTGCCAGCCGCAAATTCATATTCTGCGTGGCCAGATTCTGCTCACCTCCCGGGCTCAAGCCTTCAATCTTCCGGCTGATGCTGCGGGCGGAGCAGTCAGGCAGGTCGAAGTGAAAGAAATGCAGCCAGACGAATCTGTGCAGTTCCTTCTCATACGCACCGGACGGGCCGGGGAGGCCCGTAGCACCGATGCTGATGCGTATGCTGGCATCGATTCCTCTGACGATGCCGATGAGACCGGCGACTGTACAGGTGATGCCGGTGATGCAGATAGCAGTGCGGATGGAAGCGCAGATGACTGTGCAATTTGCAATGGAATTTGTAGTGGAATTTGCGGTGCAAATTTCGACGCAAATGGCAGTGACGATGGAGGGGAAGATGACGCCGCCGCCAATGGTGCCGCTAGCGATGCCTCTAGTGACGCTGATAGCAATGTCAATGGTAATATCACCAGTGATGCCGATAGTGGTATCGATAACGATGTCAATAGCTATGTCGATAACAATGACTCTGCTGAGAAGCATGCTGCCACTGCTCTTGTCCATGAACTCGGCTGCATCCCTCTGGCCCTTGAGCTGGCAGGGGCTTACATTGTGGCCAAGAAGATGAGTTTTCAGGATTGCCTGGCCCGTTATCGCATGTACAGCTTGAATCTGCACAAAAGACCAGTGTCCACATCGACAGAAGGAGAACCCCCCCCAGCAGGAACACGCACAGGAATGAAAGCGCAAGCTCACGCTTATACCTATGCGAGAGTAAATGATTACCCTGCACCGGTTGCTATTACCCTGGCAATGAACCTTCGGGAGGTGGGAAAAATATCCGAGGCTGCGTCAGACCTTTTGCGCTTTAGTGCTTTCCTGGCTCCGGATGGCATTCCCTCTGAGCTTCTGACCAACGGGGCATCGCAGCTTGGCCCTGCTCTCTGTGCTGCACTGGCCGATTCAGGCACACACGATGCAGACGACGCAGGAAATGATGCAGGCGATACAGGGAATGCAGGAGATGCATGGGATACTGAAAATGCCAGGGCTATAGGAACTCCAGGAACCAGAGGAGGAGCTATAGGGGCTATAAGAATCATAGGAAATAGAGGGGATAGAGAGAATATTGCAGACACAGAAGATATAAGCGAGGCATATAGTGCCCGGCCTATAGAGCCTGGTGCCTGCATCAGCAATAAGGCGATGAATCTGCTGGCGAACCGGGCGCTGCTGGAGCCTTTGATCCGCTATTCCCTGATCAGCTTCGAACCTGATTCAAATACCTTCAGCGTCCACCGACTCGTGCAGGCAGTGCTAAGAAGCGGCATGGATAAAGTCAATTATCGACTCTGGGCTGAGCGTGCTGTCCGGGCACTGGATCGGGTCTTTCCGGATATTGAGCGATCATCACATTGGCCTTTGTGTGATCGTCTCCTTCCCCACACACTGAGTACTGCAAAGGACATTGAGAATCTGCGCTTTACATTCCAGGAAGCAGCACGTCTCCTCAACCAGGCAGGCTATTATCTGTATAAGCGCAACCAATATTCTGCTGCTGAGCCTCTCTATAAGCAGGCATTGGCGATCTGGGAGAGGATCCTTGGCCTTGGTGATTATCCCCAGCCGACACCTCAAAGCATAGGCCAAGGCACAGATACAGCTAGAGACATGAAAACAGGCACAAAGACAGGTACAGATGCAGGTACAGATGCAGACACAGGCAGAGACAAAGACACGGACACAGGCAGAGACGAAGATGCAGCAGCAGATACAGGCTCTGATAAATTAACGGTGCACAGCGGCAGACAGGCAATGTACGGTGAAGCAGTACCGCCTCACTGGATAAGACAGGCCACTATAAAGAAAATCCCCGGCCCTGTTCATCCAGGCGTTGCCCCGCCAGACATAGCCGCACCAGGGATAGTCCCGCCAGGCATTACATGGCCAGGTATAATCCCGTCAGGCATTGTCCCACTAGATGTAATCTTACCAGACACAGTCGCACCAGGCATTACCCTGCCTGATATAACGCCGCCAGACATAATCTCGCGAGATACAACCCAGCCAGACACAGCCCCGCCAGGCATTGCCCAGCCAGGCACTGCCCCGTCAGACAGAACCCAACCAGATAAGACCGTTCCATCAAATAAGTCCTTCACACGCGCGTCTTATTCGAGTATTGCCGCACGTTTCAGTAATTTCAGGGCGCTCTACGATATCCAAAGCAGAAGCATCATGGTTGAAGCTGAGCTGCTTCCCAGCGTACTCTGTAAACATTCGCCAGCAGAGGCGTGGCAGAAAACTCTGAGTCATGATAGCCTGTATATGGCCCAAGGTCTCAACAATCTGGCTGTACTTTACGATGACCATGCCCGGTATGCAGAGGCAGAGCCGCTCTACAGGAAGGCATTGTCGATCAAACAGGATGTACTTGGATCGGGGCATCCGAATGTGGCCAGAAACCTCGATAATCTGGCAAGGCTCTACTATGTCCAGGGTGACTTTGCAGAAGCGGAAAAGCTCTACAGGCGGGCGCTGGCAGCGTGGAAGGAAGCCCTTGGCCCTGATCATCCGGATGTGGCCCAAAGTCTCAATAATCTGGCTGTACTGTGCAGCGGTCAGGGCAAATACGCAGAAGCGGAAAAGCTCCATAAGCGGGCCCTGGCCATCAGAGAGAAAGCCCTTGGCCCTGATCATCCGGATGTAGCCACCAGCCTCAACAACCTGGTGGCGATCTATAACAGCCAGGGCAAGTACGCCGAGGCAGAGCCGATCTCAAGGCGTGCCCTGTCGATCTGGGAAAAATCCCTTGGCCCGGACCACCCGAGCGTTGCCCAAAACCTCAGCAACCTGGCAGAGTTCCACCGCAGCCAGGGCCAATACGCCGAGGCAGAGCCGCTCCTAAGGCGCGCCCTAGCAATCAGGGAAAAGATCCTCGGCCCTGACCACCCGGACATAGCTGCAAGTCTCAACAGCCTGGCCATACTCTATCATGTCCAGGCTAAACACGCCGAGGCAGAACCGCTCTACAAACGGGCGATGGCGATGTGGGAAAAGCTCCTTGACCCGGACCACCCGAATCTGGCCCAGAGCATCAGCAACCTGACCGCACTCTACTACGGCCAGGGCAGGTACCAGGAGGCAGAGCAGCTCTATGGCCGAGCACTGCCGATCTGGGAAAAAATCCTTGGCCCGGACCACCCGGATATGGCTGTCTACCTTGAAAATTATGCCGATCTGCTCCGCAAGACAAACAGGGATACCGAAGCAGCAGAAGTGGAGGCCAGAGCCAAAGCACTCCGCTCCGCCCAGCCTTGACAAACGCTCTTCGTATTGTGTATGATCTGCGAGATCAATAAGATTAGGAAGGAAAAGCTGAAGGCTTTATCCTTGTACTGCTTAAATATTTCTTTCGCCCGGTCTTCAATGCCCTGGGATACACGAAGAAGCTTAACAGAGGAAAGCTCAAACTCATCCATGAATTTGATAGCACTGCGATAATCCAATCTAAAACGTATCAATGTATAAGTTTCAGAGAGAACAAAATTGGAAGTATAAAAAATAGCCTTATTATCGACTAATGATTTCAGGATATTACTTGATTCCTGGTGCCATTGATCTTTTTTATGAGCGATAGCGCAAAAAGCTCCAGTATCAACAAAAACTTTCATATCTCTTCGGGCTGACTATAAAGATAAGTATCATGATTAACAGAAAGATCATCAATATCGCTTTCGAATAATCCTATCAAACGGAGAGGTGATTCCTGTTTGGCAGAAGGAGTGTCTTGAATGGTTTTCTTGACTGTTAATTCCAGCTTTTGATGTTCTTTGAAATTTACCTTCTGAAGCGGCTTAAAAACACCATCTTCATAAATGACTTTTAATGATTTAGACATAGAAATCTCCTCTCTTTTATTTGCAGGGAATCCGTAAGTAAAGGTAACACTACCCTTTTGAGAATGTCAATGATTCAGAATTAGTTATAGAAAATCAATGACGACGATGCCATCCATTAAAGGAATTCGCTCATATATGTCAGACAACACACCTTATTAAAAGACCCCAGATTCAGTCATTCCCGCGTAGGCTTAGAATCCAGGAGATGGCAATCACTTCTGGATTCAAAGTATACGACGCGGTAAGTACGGGACCAGATTGATTATCATCCAAGTACTACCTTATTCATCATTCTCGCGAAGCCTGCCCCCACAGATTTAAGCAAGGAGCGGGAATCCAGAAGCCCTGAAAAAACTGGATCCTAAGCCTTCGCGAGAATGACGTTGATGATATTGATTGCTGCCGCCCCCCTGGCAGCTATCTGCGGATGCTACCTCTGACTGCTGCCTCCAGCCTATATCTCCGGCTGCTGCTGGCTGCTAGCCGCTAACTCTGACCGCTGCCTGCATCCGCTCCCTCCGGCTGCTGTATCTTGCTGCTGCCTCCATCTGCCACCTTTGGACCCCCTTCCGGCTGCTGCCTCCGGCTGCCACCTTTAGCCCTGCCTCCGGCTGCTGCCGCTCTGGCTGTTATTTCTCCCCATGAGGGCACGATTTCAGGCAGAGGAACCAGTCTAGGCACTGATACTCCTTGCCCGCCTTTTCAACCCTTTCCTCGGCTTTTCCGTAGGAGGCCGGTGAAGGAATGATAACATCTTCTCCGGGCTTCCAATTGGCTGGCGTTGCGACCTTATATTCATCGGTATGCTGCATCGCAAGAAGAAGCCTTTTGATTTCGTTCATGTTTCGGCCATTCGGCGCCGGGTAGTAAAGAATAGCCCTCACGATTCCTTTCGGGTCAATCATGAAGGTAGCTCTCACCGCCTGAGTCGTACTCGCGGAAGGTTGCAGCATTCCATATTTTTTGGCAACCTCCATCGTAAGGTCACTGATTACGGGAAAGGTTACTTCCACATGCTGCATTCCCTTGTACTCAATCTTCTCCCTGATTGTCCGCAGCCAGGCAATATGGCTGAAGGTGCTGTCTATCGAGAGCCCAAGGAGCTCACAATTCAATGCTCTGAATTCCTCAGCCATGACGGCAAATGTCATGAACTCGGTTGTACACACCGGAGTAAAATCGGCAGGATGAGAGAAGAAAATGACCCACTTTCCTTCGTAGTCTCTGGGAAAATGGACTTTCCCTTGTGTTGTCTCGGCCTCGAATTCGGGTGCTTTTTCCCCGATTAAGGGAAATCGATCGCTCTGCTCGTACATAACGTATCCTTTACCTCTTTGTTGAGTGCAAGATTGTATTATCGCGTTTAGGATGTTGTGTTGCCTTTTTTATATCTGCGTTATACCATCTGAGTATATCGGCCAATTTTTTTAATAGATGCAAAAAAATTATTGAATTAATAGTATTAAGCTGATAATCTTGAGTTGATGGTATCGATCAATGGCATTCCCTTGAGATACAACCGGACCATAAGGCGAAACAAACCGCGAGACTGCTGCAAAGCAACCGAGACATAACCGCGAGATATAACCGTGAGACATAACTGAAAGGCGTCAATGGATGGCAAACAATACAGGTATTGAGTGGACCGGAACCACATGGAATCCGCTTACGGGCTGCACCAAGGTCAGTCCGGGCTGCAACTATTGTTATGCGGAGAGGCTTGCCCGACGTCTAAAGGCAATGGGACAGCCAAACTACGTCAATGGCTTCAAGCTGACCATGCACGAGCATGTCTTGCAGCGGCCCCTGAAATGGAAGCGGCCCCAGATGGTTTTCGTCAATTCGATGAGTGACCTGTTCCACAAGGATGTGCCGCTTGAATTCATCCAAAAGGTGTTCGACATCATGTGCCAGGCCGGGCATCACCGGTTTCAGGTCCTTACCAAGCGGTCGCAGCGCCTGCTGGAGCTGAGTCCTCAACTGCCCTGGTATGAAAACGTATGGATGGGTGTAACTGTCGAGAATGCCAATTATGCTTTCCGCATTGATCATTTGAGGCAGACTGCCGCCAGGATAAAATTTTTGTCCCTGGAGCCTTTGCTTGGGCCGATGCCTGGCCTCAACCTCGATGGAATCGACTGGATCATTGTTGGCGGGGAGTCCGGGCCGAAGGCCAGAGCCATGTCTCCTGAATGGGTTCTCGATATCCGGGATCAGTGCCAGAGCGCTGGCATCCCGTTCTTCTTTAAGCAGTGGGGAGGCATGCGGAGAAAGGCAGCAGGGCGCATTCTGGAAGGTCGGACATGGAATGAGATACCCTCTTTGCCTGACCAGGGATGAGATATACCCTCTTTGCCTGACCAGGAATGAGATTCCTCCTCACCTGGCCGGACCTGGGATGAGATTTTGACGGACCTGGGATGATATGCTTTTCTTACCGGACCTGGAATGAGATACCTTCTTTGCCAAACCTGGGATGGAATTCCTTCTCCATGAATCCCCGGTTCATTTATAATCATAAGCCCCGCCCGGCCTTCCCCACCCGCATTCCGTCATCAAGCATTCGTCACGCATGCATCGCGCACGCACCACACATGCATTACATATGCACTATACATACACTATACATGTATCATGCATGCATGGCGTATACATTATGCATTAATTACACATGCATCACGCATGCATCAATCATCCAGGAAAAGAGCGGTCGACGATTTCCTGAGCCTCTCTCAGCCAGCTTTTTCGCTGCTCTGGAGTGCTCGTGATCACAATCCTGAACATTCTCCGGTGGAAATTCCTGACACCGCAGAAATCAAAAATACAGTTTTTCCAAAGGGTTTCAAGGGGATCTTTGAATACCCCCAGTTCCCTTTCCTTTGGTGTGTTTGAGGTATTGAAGACAATGGCGGTCTCCGCTTTTAGCAGACCGATCGGGACCCCCTCTCCGCCGTCACCATCCAAAAATTCATAAGCAATCCCTGCACGAAAGACCCGGTCAACCCAGCCCTTTACAATAGCAGGCGGCTGACCCCACCAATTTGGATGAATAATAATGATCCCATCGGCTGAAGAAATTTCATCCCCATGTATCTTGATAAGCTGGTCGACATCGGCCCCTGAAGGAATCTCCTCTGCTGGAAGAATGGGATCAAAGCGCTCCCGGTATAAATCGTGAAAAATGACATCGTGCCCGTTGCGGTGCAGGGTTTGAAGTGCTGCCCCTGCGATGGCATGATTGAAACTTCCCTTATCAGGGTGCCCAAGTATAACCGATATTCGCATAGGTTAACCTTCCTAATTCTCGTCGTTCATACATTAGCCTCCGTGCAGGCAGCATTCGCACAGGTTGTTGATTTCCATGCACAAAACTTTACCTGCCAGCATTAACATTACCAGCACCAGCACCAGGCCAAGAATAAGCCGCGCTCAATACCCGGCCAGATAAATTGTTGACATCGATCTTCGTTTCAGCCACTTCGCCATTGTTTCGGCCACTTGGTCATTCCCGCGAAAGCGGGAATCCAAAAAGCCCCTGAAAAGCCTGGATTCCCGCGAAAGCGGAAATGACGGTTGGAAGGCCTTTTTCTTAAAACTTGTCCTGGCTGGTTTTAAGCGGGGAAATGTCCGCTCAAGAGACAAAATCAACCAGCCGAGTAATTCCAGCGCATTGTTCTTACCGCATAATACCCGTGCATTGTACTATAATAGCCGTGCATTGTACTGTAATACCCCTTGCAGTGCACTGCAATCGCCGTCCAGTGCGCTGTAATACCCCGGCAGTGCACTAAGGATAGCAAATAATGACTGCCGTGTCTGTCATCAATGTTTTAAGATTATTTGCCACTTTTTCTGTTTTGTGGGCCGCCACTGATAGCTTGACCTGGGGGTTCAGTCAGTATCTCTATAATCTTATTCAGGAGTTCACCCATCAACCCTGTGTATGATGAGTTACTTTTTCTTTGGCCTGTAGGCATCCGAAGAAGAACTCCTATTTCTTGCAGTCCCTGGTTTCCCTGGTTCAAGTCATTCTTTAGACGTGCAATTTCAGCCCTTAGTTTACTCATGTCAGCGTTCGTTGTCCCTGTGTTTAATTGACTTTGTAAATATGCATTCTGTATTTCCAGATCAGTAATAGTAGCGTTGGCTGTGTCTAATCTATCTTGCAGATCTTTATTCTGTATCCTGAGACTGGAAATCGTAACAGTAAATCCAGCGATCTCATCCCTTTGTTTTCGGATGGTAGCGTTAGCATCATTTAAATCATCTTCCAGCCCTGCGACCTTTGCCCTTAACCTTGCAATTTCAGCATTGGCAGCAGTTAAATTGTCCTGACAGGCGGATGAAGCGATTCGGCAGGCGGATAACTTAGCTTGACAGGTAGATGGATCAGTTTGACAGGCAGACAATGCAGTCTGACAGGTTGATAACTCTGTCTGATAGGCATATGACTCAGCTTGACAGGCTGATAACTCAGTTTGACAGGCTGATGAATCAGTTTGACAGGCTGATAACTCTGTCTGATAGGTAGATAACCTGGTTAGACAAATAGATAGATCAGATCCACAACCCGTCGGCTCATTTTGGCAAATGGTCAACTGTTTTTCACAAACAGTTAAACCGCTTTGGCAATTAGTTAAGCTGTTATAGCATTCATCACATAATACTTCACAAGCATTTCCAATCCCGTTGTTGTTGGTATCTATCTGGTCAGAATTACTGATATAAGGGCAATTATCGCAAAGGTCACCAACGCCGTCTCCGTCTAAATCTGCCTGATCCGAATTTGATATTTCCGGGCAGTTATCGTTGTTATCGTCTATCCCGTCCTTATCTGTATCCGGTATACCTGGCGTGTAGCTATAAAGCTCCTGAATCTCGGCTTCGGAAAGAGCGCGTTTATAAATACGTATATCATCGAGCATACCCGTAAAAGGATATTGAGAATAATTAATCCCGCCATTTCCAATACTGATGTCATCCAAATTGTCGGCATTTTGACGTAAGTCATCAACCTCAGCTATTTTCAATCCATCCAGGTATAAACTGATTCTCGTAAAAATAAGAACTCTATCTCTTACGACTACTATGTGGTGCCACTCATTATTCGCAACATAGTAATTAGTATTTATTCGAAAAGGTGCTTCTGAAGACAATCCATCGCCTGAATCGGCTTGCATATAAAATGTAATGTAACCATAGAGCACATCAATTGAAAAGGGATATTGGCTAAAACCGTCATTCTTTCCCACTATCTGCATTTTTGCATTTTGTTGATTAGTCTTGAACCAACTACTAACCGAATAAGAAACTTCCATCGCTCCCAAAGAGTGTAATTCAGATTGATTATGGAGATATGCCCGTATAATCTCTGAGCTTCCTCCTTGAAAGCGATAGGCACTGTCAGGTTCCCCAAACCTGTCTGTCGTTAGGGATACCCCATACGTTATCCCATTATTTCCACCTATACAATCATTGGCATTACCTTTGATTGGATAATGAGCTATTAATCCGTCATTCAAATCAGCAAAAGACTTTGGTGCCCCTATAACCGACATCATTCCAAAGACCGCAATTATGATGAGAGCAATCATTGATAACTTTTTCATGAAACTTCCTCCTTCTGTGCAGCGGTTAAAATTATGGATTAGTTTGAAGAGATTTCTATAGCGGTTCTCAATTGTGTACGATGGCTACAGGCAAGCGACCGTGAGGTTAACACCCCTTCAAATTCTCTCTGAACCCACTTTATAAAGTGGGGGATCGATCAGTCTCGTTCAAAAAGGGGAAGGAAATGAGTGCCTTGAATTTGATCAAGTGGAAACCGCTATAAAAGCTGTTAAATTACAAAAAGCACACAGATATCGAAACCGTTTTAATGCTGTATCCGTTTTAATGCTGTTTATCCGCTTTAATGCCGTATCCGTTTAATCCCATAACTGTTTTAATGCTGTATAATGGCTGAATATCTTTTGGTTACAAACATAAGGCCCGTCATCCCCGCCATCAGCAAAAAGATAACAATCGGTTTTGACGATACGGGGACAGAGGTCTGCGTAGTGCTCAATGCGTAGATCTTTCCTCCTTCACTACCGATATAGATCGTACCATCAGTTCCTATAACTGGTGAGGATTCAACATAACTTTCCGTCTGGTAACTCCATTTCAGAGTACCATTCGCGTTGAGGGCGTAAACCCTTTGATCTCTACTACCAATATAGACCGTACCATCAGCTCCTATGGCTGGTGAGGAAAAAACATAATCTCCTGTCTGGTAGCTCCATTTCATACTGCCATTCGGGTTGAAGGCGTAAACCTTACCATCTTCGCTACCGACATAGATCGTACCATCAACTCCTATGGCTGGTGAGGAAAAAACATAACCCCCTGTCTGGCGGCTCCATTTCACAGTGCCATTCGGGTTGAAGGCGTAAACCTTACTATCTCCACTACCGACGTAGACCATACCATCAGTTCCTATGGCTGGCGAGGAGAAAACATAACCTCCTGTCCGGTAGCTCCATTTCAGCGTGCCATTCGCGTTGAGGGCGTAAACCTTACTATCTCCACTACCGACATAGATCGTACCGTCAGTTCCTATGGCTGGTGAAGAAAAAACATAACCCCCTGTCTGGTAGCTCCATTTCAGCGTGCCATTCGCGTTGAGGGCATAAACCTTTTGATCTCCGCTACCAACGTAGACCGTACCATCAGATGCTATAGCTGGTGAGGATTCAACATGGTCTCCCGTCTGGTAACTCCATTTCAGCGTGCCATTCGGGTTGAGGGCGTAAACCTTACCATCTCCGCTGCCGACATAGATCGTCCCATCAGCGCCAATGGCTGGTGAGGATTCAACATAACTTTGCGTCTGGTAACTCCATTTCACACTGCCATACGGATTAAGGGCGTAAACCTTATGATCTCTACTGCCGACATAAATCGTACCATCCGCTCCTATGGCTGGTGAGGAGAAAACATAATCTCCTGTCTGGCGGCTCCATTTCAGAGTGCCGTTTTGTGCCCCCAGATATGGGCTTTGGCCGGTGTGTTTTCCATCATGCCTCCAGCATGGCCAGGAACTATTTCCCAACCCCGCTGCATCATTAGAGCGAACGTTAACTGGTAATATTCCAAGCATTAGAACAAACAAAAAGATAATAATAAAATTTAACGTTTTTTTCATAATAATTCCCCCTTTTTTAGTTAATATTTTTCTATTTCCCTCAAGGATATAATAAAATTTTAGAGGGATAGGTAATCATTTATTTAATACATAATACTACAATATTACTTAATAAATAAGGCATTCCAGGATATGTTATGATTCCCTTTTTTCCTTTTTGAATTGATCTATAAATATTATATATTGAATTAATATAAATTATATTATTTATGGATAATATATATTGTTACTTAGGTTCTCTGACAGCATGAAATTTAGGCTGATATATCAAATATTGCCCTTATTTCATGCATAAGATAGCAAGAAATCTGGTGCTGTAAGGTGGGGGGATAATCAAAAAAATTTAGCCTGTTTTTAATATATCGTTATCTAACATGATAAAATATAATTACTAAAAATGTCAAGATAAACTTGAAGACTACAGATAATCCACATAAAAAACAATCTTCGGGATATTACAATCTTCGGGGAATTTAGGTAAGCGCCAGACAAATTTCCTGTGAATGTTCTTCATAGTTGACCCGATATTTACCTCCAAATAGGAAAAAGACAATACCCATTATGACGATGTATACACAGCCTGTAGCCATTCCGAATTCACAGTAGTTATACCCCCAACAGCAATGCCCACCAATAGTAATGCCCCCTAACAGCAATGCCTACCATAGTGATGATCACCAATAGGTATGCCCCCACCTCCGCACCCCCAATAGTTCTGCCTCCCCAATAAAGGCAGGGAACGTCTGTTTCCGGTGTAATTGCCTTGCGGGTTAAAGGGCAAACAGCTATAATAATTTCTTGTATAAAAAAGGAGGCTATTCATGATTAAAAGTATTAGACCGGATCAGGCTCCGGAGGTGAAAACCCCTCATGGAGTGGACGTTCGTAAGTTACATGAAACCGAGTATGCTCAGGTTATGCATATCAACCTCTTGCCTGGGGAAGAGCTTAAAAGACACATTACTCCTGTAGATGTATTTTTTTACATCCTCGAAGGTGAAGGTATTGTTGAAATTGGAGAGGAGCAGGCCAGGGTATCTGCCGATATGCTCATCGAAAGCCCGGCCAGTATTCCTCACCGTCTCATGAATGACAGCAAAGCAGCCTTTCGGTTTCTGGTAGTCAAAACACCTCGGCCAACCAAGGTGACCCAAGTGTTATAACCAAGTTCACCCGATATGCCCTCTACAACCTGCTCTCTATGATAATGTAACCTCTGTCCATTGGCCATCGTCGTTGGGAGGCAGTCCTTGCCATTCATATCAAATTGGCAATGACTGATCCCTGCTCGAAGGACAGCCTTGCTTAAAGGGCAGACTTACTCGAAGGGCAAACTTACTCAAAGGGCAGCCTTGCCTGAAATCTGGTATCGGATAACAGAGAGAGATGGTATTAACTCTGGATAACAGAGGAATAATGAGCCATGGGTAACAGGGGAATAAATAGCCTTGGATAAGGGAGGAATGGAGGAGGAAATCGACGATGAGATGTCCAGGACAGGATACGCGCTTCTGGAAGCCTGATTCCATATTTGAGGTCAGGTGCCCTGGGTGTGGTCAGGCAGTTGAGTTTTTCAAGGATGAATCCACGAGAAAGTGCAGGCACTGCGGCCATCAGGTGATCAACCCGAAGATGGATTTTGGGTGTGCGGCTTACTGCAAATTTGCCAGGCAGTGTCTGGGAGATCTGATGCTGCCCAGCAGGAAAGACGACCTTTTGAAATCCCGGGTAGCCATAGAGATGAAAAACTATTTCAAAAAGGACTTTAAACGGATCGGCCACGCATCCAAGGTGGCCCGCTATGCCGAGAGAATCGCGCAGCAGGCTGGCGGGGATCTGGCCGTAGTCCTATCAGCAGCCTACTTGCACGATATCGGCATCAAAGAGGCTGAGCGAAAGTACAATAGCACGGCTGCCCGATATCAGGAGGAGGAAGGACCACCCATAGCCAGGGACATCCTGAGCCGGCTCGGCGCCTGTCAGGAACTGATAGACGAGGTAGCCGACATTGTCGGCCACCACCATCATGCCAGAGCCGAGGAGACGGCAAATTTCAAGGCGGTTTACGATGCCGACCTCATCACCAACCTTGAGGAAGAGATACAGGAACAGCCGGTACACAAAGAGAAGATAGCTGCCGTCATCGATAAGGCTTTTTTGACGGCGAACGGCCGTGAACTTGCCAGGAGCATACTCCTGAAAGATGGAGAGCATCCATGAATTTGCCAGGAGCATGCTCCTGAGTGCAGGACTTTTCGGATAAGCTTTAAGGAGTTTCTTCGCTAAGTACAGGCCGCAGGAATTACGCGACCAGTTTCATGAGTACCAATTTATTGCAAATATGGAGGGTAGGACTCTTCGCCTTACCCTCCATGTTTCTTGCTGCTTCTATCCGGTTGTGTATTTACCACGCTGTGTCCTTAGACTCAACAAGGATGGCGGCGAGAGGCGTTTTGGTTGGCTATTGTGGTTAGCTATTGCTGAACTATTGCTGATATCAATGAACAGTGTCTCTCAACGGAATAAAAACGGTAAAAATTTCTGCTGAGGTGTATAAAATACCGAGATTGGTTCGTTTAGGTAATTGACAAGCAGGAAAGTATTTGATATTATTTGCTAATTGCTATAAAAGATGAAATCTTTTTCCAAGACCTGGATGTTGGCAAAGATAAATAAAGAATAAACAATCTCAATAAGTAAACAGTCTGCATGGATAGACAATCCCATTAAACAATCCAAATTAAACAGCCCAAAATGAATAATTCAATAAACAATTTAATGAACAATTCAATAAACGATCCAGATGAACAACGAGTCTCAATGAGTATCCTCGAACAACGAGTCTCAATGAGTACCCTTTCAGGCGCAAGGCAGGAGAATGTATGGAACTAGATGATCTCATTGTTTCAAAAGCTATTATCGAGCGTTTTGCCGAAAAATTACTGAGCTATTCAGAGGTTGATGTAGCTATCGTTGGAGCTGGCCCGGCCGGGCTGATGGCCTCCTACGCTATAGCCAAAAAGGGATTGAAGGTTGCTGTTTTCGAAAGAAGGCTGAGCGTCGGCGGAGGAATGTGGGGCGGCGGGATGATGTTTAACGAGATCGTTGTCCAGGAGGAAGGGAAAAAAATTCTCGATGAACTCGGAGTGGTCAGCCGAGAATATAAGACCGGCTACTATACGGCTGATTCTGTCCAGACAGTCACCACGCTGGCCTCGTGTGCAACCAAAGCAGGGGCTCAGGTATTCAACCTGATTTCGGTTGAAGACGTTATGGTACGCAATGAGCAGGTCATAGGCCTGGTGCTGAACTGGTCGTCAGTGAATATGGCAGGCTTACACATAGACCCATTAAGCATTAAGGCTGAAAAGATTATTGACGCTACCGGCCATGCAGCCGAGTTGGTCAAGATTCTGCGCCAGAAATTCGGTGCGAAACTGCTCACGGAAACTGGCGAGATCATGGGTGAAAAGCCGATGTGGGCTGATCTGGGAGAAAAAAACATACTCGACAATACGAAGGAAGTTTACCCTGACGTATACGTGGTGGGCATGGCAGCTAACGCCGTATTTGGGGCCCACAGGATGGGGCCTATCTTTGGCGGGATGCTTCTTTCAGGATTGAAAGCGGGTGACCTTGTAGCTGAAACCAATCGTAAATATCGCAAATAAGGAGGCGTATGCCTTGACCACGCAAATGAAGCAGGCAAGAGCCGGCTCTATTTCTCCGGAAATGGAGCGGGTGGCCGGGCAGGAAGGATTATCTCCCCAGGTCATCATGGAAGGAGTCGGCCAGGGGACCATCGTGATACCCTGCAATCGGATCAGCCCGAAAGTCAGCCTCTGCGGCATCGGTGCCGGACTTCGCACTAAAGTTAACGCCAACATCGGGACTTCCAAAGACCGGCCTGACCTCGATCAGGAAATGGAAAAACTGCGTGCCACTCTTGACGCAGGCGCAGATGCGGTCATGGATCTGAGCACAGGCGGGGATATTAAACTGTTGAGAAAAAAAATTCTGCTCAATTCCCCAATCCCTGTCGGTACTGTGCCCATCTATCAGGCTGCCATCGAATCCATCGAGGAATTTGGGGCTATGGTCAAGATGTCGGAGGAAAAACTCTTCCAGGTTATCGAAGAACAGGCCCGCGATGGCGTGGATTTTGTCACCCTGCACGCGGGGCTGACCATGGAAGCAGTGCAGCGGCTGAAAAAGCAGGGAAGGCTGATGGACATTGTCAGCCGCGGCGGGGCTTTTCTCGTTTCCTGGATGGTTCATCATGAAAAGGAAAACCCCCTATACGAGCATTTTGACCGCCTCCTCGATCTGGCCAGACAGTACGATCTTGTCCTGAGCCTGGGTGACGGCCTGCGGCCCGGAGCCCTGGCCGATGCCACGGACCGGGCTCAAGTTCAGGAGCTTTTAACCCTGGGCGAACTTGCAGAAAGGGCCTGGCAGGCGGATGTTCAGGTAATGATCGAAGGACCGGGACATGTACCCCTGGATCAGATCGAAACCAATATCGTGTTGCAGAAGCGGCTCTGCAAAAACGCCCCCTTTTATGTGCTTGGTCCCCTGGTGACTGATATCGCGCCCGGTTATGACCATATTTCCTCAGCCATCGGTGCAGCCATTGCTGCACGGGCCGGAGCAGATTTCATCTGCTATGTCACACCTTCGGAGCACCTTCGGCTGCCTACACCTGAAGATGTGCGCGATGGAGTGATCGCTGCCCGCATAGCCGGCCATGCTGCTGATATTGCCAAGAAAATACCAGGTGCCATGGAATGGGACAACCAGATGTCGCAGGCCAGAAAATCACAGGACTGGGACGCCCAGATCCGGCTGGCCATTTACCCGGAAACCGCGAAAAAATTACGCCAGGCCAGCCTGCCCAAAGAAAATACCACCTGCACCATGTGTGGAGAATTTTGCGCCATCAGTAAGGTCAAAGAATTTTTACGGTCTACCATACCGTAGCCGCAGGCACTCACTGCAGAGGCATTCATTGCAGAGAGGCAGCACTCCCTGGCAATAATGTACAGGAATTATGAAGCAGTATGAAAACGATTCAAGATTGTTACCTCTGCGCCCTGACCCCTCCCGACCTGGGAGGGGGAACTTCGGCTTTGGACAGAGTTAGAGAATCCATCATCAGCCGGGGGAGCCAGGAGCAGGGAATCGACGCACTCCAACTGCGCCTTAAGGAGAAAAACGATCGCGAGATCCTGGAGATTGGCCGCCAGCTTCGGCAATTGACACTGAAAACCGGCATCATGCTGATCGTGAATGACCGGCTTGATCTTTGCCAGATCCTGGAGGCCGACGGCCTCCATCTCGGGCAGGACGATATTCCCATTGAGGATGCCCGGAAAATCCTGGGGTCTGAAAAAATAATCGGTGTTTCCACGCATACCCTGGCCCAGGCTTATGAAGCGGAACAACAAGGGGCAGACTACCTCGGCTACGGCCCCTGCTATCCGACCTCGACCAAAGGGGATCTGTCTCCCAGAATCAGCTTTGAGGAAATCACGCGGTTGCGCCAGACCTTAACGATTCCCTTTTTCGTCATTGGCGGACTATCGCTTCAAAACCTGCATCCTGTCCTGACAGCCGGGGCTAACCGGATAGCCATATGCGCCGGCTTGTACCAATCGAGCGATGTCGGGCAGACAATCCGGAAAATTCGCCAGCTCCTTGGCCGGGAGAACCGTTAAGTGCAAAGCAGTCAGGTCAGAGCACTCACGATTGCCGGGTCAGATTCCGGGGGTGGAGCAGGCATACAGGCAGATCTGAAAACCTTCACCCTCCTTGGGGTTTTCGGCCTTTCGGCGATCACTGCACTTACCGTGCAAAATACTCTGGGTGTGCACCGCGTCATGGGTGTTCCGGAAGATTTTGTGCAGCAGCAGATGGTGTCGGTGTTGGAAGACATAGGCGCGAATGCCATAAAGACAGGCATGCTCTTTAGCCAGGGAATTGTTGAGGTGGTGGCGGATACACTCCAGGGGAAAGGGCTCCCTCTGGTAATAGATCCTGTCCTGGCAGCCAAGCGGGGGGAGACCCTGCTGGCCCCTGAGGCTGTTCCCACTCTCAAAAATCGGCTGTTTCCCCTGGCCAGCCTGGTAACGCCGAATATCCCGGAGGCTGAGGTGCTGAGCGGGCTTTCGCCCCTGCAGAGCATGGAGCAGATAAAAAATGCAGCCAAAGAAATGGTGAATCGCTGGGGAGCCAGCTCTGTTCTGATCAAGGGCGGACATTTGTCCGGCCAGAGGCAGATATTCGATCTTTTCTTCAATGGAGCGGAATTTGTTGTTTTTGAAAAGGAAAGGCTAAGCAATCAGCATACCCACGGTGTGGGATGCACCTTGGCCGCAGCCATCACCGCCTATTTAGCTCATGGCCTTGAGCCGATCCAGGCTGTACAGGAAGCGCAAGCGTTCATTAAGGAGGCCATTCAATCATCCCTGCCCCTGGGCCAGGGGATCGGTCCGGTCAATGTGAGGGTAAGCTCATCAAGGGGAGAGCCTCAAGAAAAAAAAGCTTAAGCGAAGTGAAACATGAAGGAGAGATACCATGAAGGAGAGATATCGTGATTGAACAATACGGATTGGGAAGGCTATTTCTTGGCCGTCTCGAACATGGAGCGGATTTACTGGCCGAGCTCCATCGCGTCTGCGAGAGTGAGAGTATTCGGATGGGCACTCTTCAGGTCATCGGGGCTGTTCAGAGGGCCTGCGTCGGTTTTTACCATCAGCGGGAGAAGCGTTATCAGCAGATTACCATCCCGAATCCGTCTGAAATCCTCTGCTGCCTGGGTAATATTTCCTTCAAGGATGGGAAGGTTTTTATCCATGCCCATATCACCCTGTCTGATGAAGAGGGTAATGCCAGGGGAGGACATCTGATGTCCGAAACAACCATCTTTGCCGCAGAATTTCAGATCCAGGAGCTTCAGGGGAAGGTTCTCCAAAGGCACGAGGATAGCGTTACCGGCCTGGCCTTATGGTCTCAAGGGGCATAGTACAAGAAGAATAAATACAAGAGGCATAATACAAGGAAAAGAAAAGGGGAAGGAGGAGGAAAAACAGACAATGCCGGCTCTGGTAGTAGCGGATGAATCCGGACAGATTTACGACCATCCATATTTGAAGCTTGCGGCCCAGTCTGGCCGCAGAATGGTCAGGCCCGATCGCAGGCACCTGATCCCCCTGCCCTTCGGCAGCCAGCTTTTTACCATGCCCGGCCGCATCCCTGTTGGCTGGGACAAAAAGGCGCAAAGGTTTGTACCCGGCGATCAGTTTTCCTTCGACGGACACAAAAAGCGGTGTTTCCCGGTAGCTGCCTTTCTTGCTCCGGGATTTTTGCGGACCCTGCTTCCAGCTACCCGGACTGCACAAGAGGGGCCTGGAACTGACCTGCCCTTGTGGGCCTATACCGCTGTGGGCTGGGAGGATGGGAGGTTCTGGGTGTCTGCCCTTCAGATTGATCCCAATCCCCACTGGCACCCGAAATATTTCCAAAATGACGAACAGGTGGCCAGAGCTGTGCGCTCGTTTGTAAAACAGATGCCGGATAACCGGCTCGTGCGGCAACTAAGCCGCTGCGCCCTGGAATACCATTGCTTTGCAGCCAAAAACCTTTTTCTGAAGCGATGGGAGTGCCCTCTCCCCACCTCGCCCGTGTGTAATGCCCGCTGTCTGGGATGCCTCTCGCTCCAGCCCGGCGAGTGCTGCCCCTCATCTCAGGAAAGGATTACCTTTGTCCCGGAAGTGGATGAATTGGTGGAGGTTGCCCTGCCCCACCTGAGCGCAGCAGAAGACGCCATCGTGAGCTTCGGCCAGGGGTGTGAGGGAGAGCCGCTGCTGCAGGCGGACACTCTGGCCGCAACAGTCCGTACGCTGCGCAGGGAAACCCAAAAAGGTGTCATCAATCTCAATACCAACGGGAGCCTCCCACAGAGAGCCGAAGAGGTCTACCGCGCCGGTCTTGACAGCGTAAGGGTCAGCCTCAACAGCCTGATTTCAACTTCCTACGACCGCTACTACGCTCCATGCGGGTATACGTTCGACCATGTGATCGAGACCGTGGAGAGGGCCAGAAAGCTGGATATATTTACCTCGATCAACCTTTTGGTATTCCCTGGCCTTACCGACCGGAAAAAGGAATGCGAGCGGCTCTATCAGTTTATCGAAGAAGTGGGCGTAGACCTCATCCAGATGCGAAACCTCAACATCGATCCTGATCTTTATATCGAGAGAATGAAGATAGATGAGGAAGATAACGGTGATTTTGTGCCTGTCTGGGAAATAGTCGAGACGCTCCGCAAAAGATTCCCCCACCTCAAACTGGGATATTTCAACCAGCCGAGCAGCCAGTTAGAGAGAAGACATTGAGGAAGAAAACCTATTTGCTGATGTAATTAACTCGACAGTTAAAAGTTTTATCTCAAGCAGCCCGTTTAAGTTGCTGAAAGTCGCAAGGCTGCGATTGTCTGGAACGAATTAAAGTATAAATCGCATGGGCATTGATTGTGTGTAAATTTCTCAGGA
>JBFMGO010000085.1:0-26785 GCA_040752695.1 bacterium | reverse complement strand
CGCGAGGTCCGGGGCGGCCGTCCGTTTAGGGTCGTGACAAACACTCAGGCTTTCTCTTTTGGCGGTCATTCTCGCAACTAAACGGAGGTGTAGCCATGTCTATACAAACCATTCCGTCCGGAAACGGGCACGATTCTAACTCACCTTTTTCACAGCAATCCACCAATAATGATAACTTCTCGTTAATATGTTTCAACTATGGAGAGCATGCAGTAAGGACAGCAATTGATGAGCATGGCAATCCCTGGTGGGTGGCAAAGGACGTATGTGCGATATTGGAAATATCTCAATATAGACATGCCATTGAAAAATTAGATGATGATGAAAGGGAGTCGCTAAAGATACACACCCTTGGTGGTCCCCAGGAAATGGCGGTCATCAATGAATCCGGCCTCTATACACTCATCTTTCGTTCAAACAAACCGCAAGCCAAACCTTTCCGGAAATGGGTCACATCCGAAGTTCTCCCCTCGCTTCGCAAAACCGGCAGTTATACCATGCCTGGTGCAAAGAAGAGTACGCCGCTCAATCCTGATCCGGAGAAAACAGCCATCGAGGTCGTCAGAGAAGTGATGCAGTATTCTGGTTTTGAAGTTGAGATATCATTTTCCAAGAGCACTTCCAAGATCAAGATCCGGAGCAAGATATTGTCGTCTTCCGATGATCTTCCAACAGGGCAAAGGATACCTGGCCGATGCGGATTCAAAATTGATGAGCTCTCCGAAGAGGCCAAAGCTGAAGCAATAACATTGCTTCAGCAGGGAATGGCCTATAAAAAGGTGGCGGAAATTATATTGCAGAAGTACGATGAAAAAATTTCCGGTGCTGCCTTATGCCGTTATAACAGGCTGGTATTACAAAAGAAAAAGGGAGCGGAAAAAATCAACACCCTTGACAGAGCACAGGAGGACCCCGCCCATGAGTAGGACAAAGAGGATCAGGCACAAGGACGTATACTTTTATCGCAAGCGTGCGCGTGAGGATGCGCACGCCGAGGCCCTTACAGACCGCAGGAGAAAGAAGAGCAGGAATAACAAGGACAGGCTCCATGGGGATGATATTGCACATATCACAGGAGGTAGGGCCGATGGCAGATCAGCGTATGCAGCTTAAGCTTCTGGCTCTCCAGGATGCGATCGATAGAGATCTGGAATATTACAAGTCATTATTCCTTCTCATGTCGGATGAAAGCAGAGCGGAAGCGTTTCAGATTTTCCTGCTCGAAATCCGGGCCAGGCTGGAGGGGTTATCGAAGAAAGTCGCCATCTTGCGGCGTGAAAATGGTCCGGTGCAAAACGATGGAGGAAGTAACCCATGAAGGAAAACACTGGTCAACAGCAGCAAAAGCAGGAAATCATCAATGACATTGCCCGGATCGAGGATGCAATACAGGAGCTTATATCCTTACGGAACTTAAGAATCCGCGATCTGGCGCGATTGCTCCACCACGATGTTAATCTGGCCCCGGTCACCATAGAACCGGTTACTATAGCAGGAGTAAACCCCCTGGCTATGCCGAATTGATGGAAGGGTGAACCATGCTGAGAAGGAAAGTAAATAAAGGAAGAATCTGTATAGCTGGTAATATCTACTGCCATCCAACCCTTGGATTGCATGTAGGTGAAAAGGTTCTGGTAAGCTTTGAGGATGCGTCCGGCGACATCACTGTTTACACCAAGGGGCTGCATCGAATCTGTCAATCTAGGAAGAAATCAACTTCTGAGCAATTGCCGTTGTTCGATCGGCAATAAAGGCAATCGCTCATATATAGTAGCCATCACAACTGTTCTTTGTCATTCCCGCGAAGGCTCGTCGAAGGCCCCGAGAATCGCTTGGAATCCAGTATACCAGGGCTTCTGGATTCCCGCCTTCGCGGGAATGACGGAATTTGAAGCCCTTGGTGTGTTGTCTTATACATAAGAGCGAAGGCAATAGCAATAAAAGAATAGCAATAAAAGGTGGACAGGGTTATTAAACCTGTCCCCTTTTGCTTTTTCTGCCCTCTTTCGCTTTTTTCTTGTCAAGTCTCCCCCCCCAAAAAAAATCATGCATCATGCATTTTGTATGACAACCATGGACACATGGAATTTTTAAATCTGCTATAGTTTCATTAAACTCAATTTTTTTGGCATCGTCCACCTCGGCATATTATTGAAAGAAACCAGCATATTCAACAGCTTGCAACTAGACTCAAATTGAGCCAAGTTGAAGGAAGCCGTCAATCGGAACAAGGACAGCCGTTACGGTAACAAAAAATAATGGTATCCTCAGTACTCGCGGGAAGAACGAAGGAGGATTTATATGCGAGATATAAAAAGAATCATTCTCCACTGTTCGGACAGTCGCGGAGGCGATAAACACCTCATCGATGACTGGCATAAAAGGAGAGGGTTCAAAAAGATTGGCTATCACTTCGTGATCTGTAATGGCTATTCAGATCCGGCGAACTGGATCTACAACCCAAAGCTGGACGGTCTTTTGCAGCCAGGCCGTTCTGTTAATGAGGTCGGCGCTCATTGCGTGGGGTATAACGATGATTCCATTGGCATCTGCCTGATCGGACAGCGGCTGTTTTCCGCTAAGCAGCTTCTGGAGAGCTTGCAGGACCTTTTAGTCGAATTGATGCTCCAGTTCGAACTGGAGCCAAAGGATATTTACGGCCACTATGAATTAACCAGTAACAAGACCTGCCCGAACATCAATATGGATATGGTCAGGCGGATGTTTGTATAAAGGAGCGAATCATGACCCCCTATATTATTGCATCGTTAATTGTACCGGCAGCATCCTTGATTTGGGGATGGTCGCGCCGCCGAAACAAAAAGGCATGGGTAATTATGGAGGCTCTTCAGAAATGGGTGCCCGTAGCCTGCCAGTGCGTCGATAATGCACTCCTTATAGATCCTGATCCGAAGCGAAGCAGAAAGGATGTATTTATTCACGCGATCACCGAGTTATTAACCAGCCAGGGAATAAAGGTCACTCCTGAAATCATCACTATGGCCGTGGCTATGGCAGAAACCTCGCTGGCAGCAAAGGAATCCTGCTGATGCCAATAATTCCGGAAGGTAATATGGTTACCATGTTCTGGGGCGGAGTGCTGATCGTATTTCAGCTTCTTCTCACCATTGTTATTTCACTCGGCGCTTTTTATTTCAAACAGCTCAGGCAAACGATAGAAGAATATAAGACATCGGTTGAAAAACGTATGAAGGAAGGTGAAGAGCGGTTCGAGAGAATCGAAGAAAGCCTTTCAGCTCTCAGAGGTGAAGTCTATAAAGACTATGTCACGAAACCGGATTTAATCCGGATCATGGGGAGCCTGGAGTTTAAGTTCAGAGAGGTTACTGAACTCATAGAAAAATTATTCACCAGTACAAAGGGAGGAGAGAAAAACTGATGGATGCCAAAGAGCAGCTTGAAGCCGCCATGCACAAGCGTGCCAGGGGGTACATTCTGAAATGTTTAAATTTTTACCCTGGGGAGGGTTCAAACGCCCTGCTCGTTGCCGATTTTGTCCGCAATGCCGGACTGCCGGTCCTGGATTCAGACGTGATTACACAGCTCAATTATCTGAAGTCCAAGGGGTATGTAGAGGTACGGGAAATATGTGACACCAGGCTATGCAATGAAAAGATTGTCGTGGCGGAAATTACATCGAAAGGGATCGATCTTCTGGAGGCCAGCATAAGCGAAGATCCTGGAATTACTCTTCCAAAGACCCGCTGCAAGACAGGGTGAAGAACCCATGTCATAGTTCAAAGGACTGATTATCATGGGCAAGCTGAGAAAAGGGGAAAGAATCATAGGCCGGCGGGGGTTTAGGGTTGACGAAATGTCGGCTCAGGTCAGAGAAAAAATCCTGGAGCTGATGAATCAGGGAGTGGCCTATAAAGAAATATCCAGGATTGTTGCCGAGGTCTACGGGGAGAAGATATCGAGCGCCGCGATCTGTCGCTATAACCGTATGACGAAAGAGCAGTTCGACCTGGCCGCAGAACGTATGCAGAAAACCAGGGAATGGTCCAAGGCCATCGTCGGAGCGGCCAGCGAAAATCCGGAGGTCGATACCGGCAAGCTGCTCACGAATTTAATCGAAGGAGATTTGGTGTCATTCATTACGTCCTGCGATATGCAGGAGCGGCTGAACGAACTGCCTATCGACAAAGTGACTGATATCGTCTATAAGATGGGCCGCGTCAGCAATCAGCGGGAAAAGCTGCTCTGGGAGTCACGGGTAAAGCAGGCACTTCAAAAAGCGGAAGAAAAGGTGCGGAGATCAGCGCAGGATAAGGAAGCCACCGGCACCATGACGACGGGAGCTCCGCTGGCAGTAAATCAGGCACTGGAAAGCCAGCTTGCCACGCTCCTTGAGCACTACGGCCCCGATCAGATCCGCGCGGGCCTTTCGTCCCTGGGAGTAATAACCACACGTAATAACCAGGGACTCGATCCGGAAACCCTCAAGACGATTCGAGAAGAAATTTATGGGATCTTCAAGTAAAGATCTGAAATTACAATCAGCGATTGAATACTCCTTGGAGAGAGGAGTCCCGGTCCCGCTTTACGATTATCAGAAGCGGTGGATTACGGACCCTGCCCGGTTCAAGATCGGCATGTGGTCACGCCAGGCCGGTAAATCCTTCGGCACATCCCTGGAGGCTGTTGATAATTGCTGTGAGACCCGCACCAAGTGGGTGTTTTTATCCGCCGGGGAGAGGCAGTCGAAGGAGCTGATGGCTAAAGCGCAGATTCACGCATTGGCCTATGGCAAGGCATGTGAGATCCTGGAAGATGAATTTACGATCGAAGATAGAAAATTCAAGCAGCTCGAAATCAATTTTCCCAATAAATCAAAAATAATCGGGTTACCGGCGAATCCATTGACGGCCCGTGGGCACTCGGCCAATATCCTGCTCGACGAGTTCGCCTTTCATCAGAATTCCCGCAAGATTTGGACGGCCCTTTTCCCGACCGTAACCAGGGGGTATAAGATCCGGATCATATCCACACCCCAGGGCAAAAAAAACAAGTTCTACGAGCTGTGGAACAATCAAAAATACTCAAAGCACCTGACCACTATCCTGGATGCCGTATCACAGGGGCTTATTTTACACAATGAAGACGGAACGATCTGCACTCCGGAAGACCTTCGCCAGGCACTGGGTGACGATGAAGCCTGGGCGCAGGAGTATATGTGCGAATTCCTGGACGAGGCTACGGCCTATCTCACCTACGATCTGATCAACTCCGTCGAGGATGGAACCATCGATCCTTATCCTGACTGGATAGAATTGCTTCTGGCCATGGCCAAATTGCATCACGCTATATACCTGGCTACCAAGAAAGTGCCGGAGTGGGACGCTTTCGATATTCTGAAAGGGGCACCATTTCATGAGCTGTACATAGGCTACGATGTCGCCAGAAAGAGGGACTTTTCCATCATCTGGGTCGATGACCTGGTGGAAAACAGATTGCGAACAGCGGCGGTCATCAACCTGAAAGCGCAGCCGTTTTTCGTCCAGCAGCGCATGCTCTGGTCGATCCTGGCTCATCCTGCATGCCGTCGGGCCTGCATCGATGCCACAGGTCTGGGTGCCCAGATAGCGGAAGAAGCCATCGAGCAATTCGGTGAATATAAAGTAGAGGCCATAGAGTTCAATACAAAAAATAAAGAAGTCATGGCCGGCGGCCTGAAAAAGAACTTCGATGACAGGGGCTCCGAGATCCCGGTTGACCAGGTCATCCGTGAGAGCCTGCACAGCATCAAACGGTATCCGTCACCGACCAGGCATTTCCGTTTCGATGCAGACCGCTCGGAGGAAACCGGCCACGCCGATCACTTCTGGGCAAAAGCCCTGTCGGTAAATGCCTGGAGCGGGAATAAATATCAGCCCATCGAGTATGAAACCGTGGAGTCCAGGAGGGATCTTGAAGGTGATTGGGATGATGAACGTCGCCAGAAAGACCGGGATTATGGCCGCTTTTCTACACGAGGAGCCTATTAGGGGGATTTTCAATGCCAGACCAGCAAGATAGGGTAAAGAACCCATATCAGAGTTCAATCGAACGAAAATACATTTACGATGCCAACGGCAACAAAATCTACCTGCCGGTGAAGCCGGATATGGAAGAGGTGGGGGTGGTCAGGCTCCAGGATGTGTATTCTGAATATCCCAGCCAGGGGCTGACTGTCACACAACTGGCCAGCATCCTCAAAGAGGCGGATGCCGGAATCATGCACCGTCAGATGGAGCTGTTCGAGGAAATCGAAGAAAAGGACACGCGCATTTTCTCCTGTTTACAGACTCGCAAACAGGCCGTAATCGGCCTGGACTGGGACATTATCCCGGCGGACGAGCAGGACAGGAATTCAGTCGCTCAGGCCGAATTCGTTAAAGAAGTAATGTCTGGTATATCCAATTTTCAGGAAGCGCAGCTTGATCTGCTCGACGCCATAGGCAAAGGGTATGCTGTAGTCGAGGTTATGTGGGATATCCGGGATGGTAGAAACGTCATTGCAGCGATCAAATGGAGACATCAGAAGCGCTTCGTTTGGAATGACACTCAGACGGAGTTGCGGCTGATCACCGATGCAGAGCCGAGTAAGGGTGAGTCTCTGGCCAATTATCCGGCCAAGTTTATCATCCACCAATATAAAGGCAGATCAGGATATCCTGCCAGGGCAGGATTATTGCGTACCCTGGCCTGGTTCTATCTGTTCAAGTCCTACAATATCAAGGACTGGATACGGTTCTGCGAGGTCTACGGAATGCCATTGCGTCTGGGTAAATACGATCCTTCGGCCACGAAGGCAGACCGGGCTGCTCTGAGAACAGCAGTGCAGTCCATTGGCGCTGACGGAGCAGGCATCATTTCCAAATCGACGGAGCTCCAGTTCGTCTCCGCGTTGAATGGTGCGGCCAATGGCGATGTCTATAAGACCTTTATCGATATGGTCAACCAGGAAATTTCGATTGTCATCCTGGGTCAGAATCTGACCACAGAGGTTAAAGAGGGATCGCGGGCCGCTGCTCAGGTGCATGATAAAGTTCGGCAGGATCTGCTCGAAGCGGATTGCATTGCCCTCGACAAGACCATCACCCAGCAGCTCGTGGTCCCGCTCGTTATCTTTAACTTCGGACCGCAGGCAGTCTATCCGCGATATAAAACCGCTTACGAGCCGGCGGAAGACCTCATTGCCGAAGCACAGCGGGATAAAACCCTGGTGGAAACCGGAGTCCCGATCGGAGTGAACTACTTCCGCCAAAAATACAACCTGCCGGAACCTGCCAAAGACGAACAGATCGTCATCCTTCCTGGACGGACACCAGTGCTCATGAAGCAGGATGCGGACGGTACCTATGTGGCCATGTCACAGATGGCACAAGGGACTATCATATCAGAGCACTCTGGTCGTTTCTCCCCCAGGCAGCAGGGCGTGGAGGACATCGGCGGGAGCCTGCTGAAGGAGTACGCAAAGCTTTATCCTGATATGGAGGCGAAGCTTACGAACATCGTGATGAGTGCTGGTTCTCTGGACCAGATCAGAGACCGGATCTATCTGGCATTCAGCGATATTGCTTCTGATGATATGGAACTGCTGATTGCCAGGGGTATGCTGCTGGCCGAATTGTATGGACGGAGAACGGTGAAGTGATGAGTAACAAGGGAGCCTTCACGGAAGCTATCAGGTTTTTTGCAGGCAAGGAGATCCTGCATCCGGACAAATTCTATCGGCTTTCTGCCGAAGCCAGGGTGAAGGCATTTTCCGTGTCTCATGTCACGTCCCTGCGGGTTCTGAAAGACCTGCACGCAGAGGTTGAAAAAGTGCTGACCGATGGAGGGACCCTGAAAGGGTTCCAGGAGGCGTTCAATGACATTCTTCGTAATTCGGGGTATGCTCCGGCGAATCCTCGTCATATTGAAATCGTGTTTCGTCAGAATATCCAGACCTCCTACAACGTGGGTCGTTATGCGAAACAGACGGAGCGGGCCGAATTGCGGCCCTTTTGGGTGTACAACTCGATTGATGATTCGGGGACCACCCCTCTATGCTACGAACTGGGCGGACACGGAAGCAGACCGGCCGTATGTTACCGTTACGATCATCCATTCTGGGATAAGTATTACCCGCCTAATCATTTTGGGTGAAGATCCGGAGTGGATGACCTCTCGCGTGACGAGTTGGAAGAAGAAGGAATCACACCGTTGACCGAAGATCTCACCGGGACAGAATATTATCCGGTCCTGCCGGATGGAAGCGTTTCCAGCGAACCGGAAAAGCTCATGCCGCCTGAAGGGTTTGCAGTCAATCCGGGGAAAGTGGCCTGGGAGCCTGACCTGAGCAAACTCTCCGACGAGGAGCGGAAGCTCTTCGAGCGGGCTTATGAACAGCGGTTCGGCCCGGTGCGCACCATGGGCCAGTTGAATGACCGGCTCAACGGCTTGCAGGAAAATTTCAAGCTGATGGGGGTGGATGCCGTACCGGTGAAAAAGTTCGGGTTCGAGTCAGATGCTAACGGCAAGTGGGATCAGGTTAATGGCATTATCAAATTAAACCCCATCCGGTATATCCAAGTCGAAACCGCAGTGAAAGAAGGCAAGATCACCTCGCTTGAGCAGGCGGATTCATTGGCTACACTCTGCCATGAATTCGGTCATAGCCTGGGCGTGCAGATCGATACCATGCGATATAACGACAGAAATGACACCAGTTACCGCAATCTGTCCCAGATCGTGAACGAAGTCTGGGAGCGGTTTTTCTTCCCCGATTTTTGTAAGGCCATGAACCTGCAAGATGTTGATCAATATGCGGAGCAGATTTTCCAGGTAAGAGATTCCCTTTATCAGCCTATGGTGAAAAATTTCATGCGGCTTATGGAATCTGCCGGTATGGACCGGCAGCAGTTATCTGACCTGGTCTGGAATTTAAACCTGTCGCATGATCCTGACCAATATGAAAAGCTGATACGGGATAAAATTCAGGAATTAGTA
This sequence comes from bacterium, assembly GCA_040752695.1. Taxonomy (GTDB): domain Bacteria; phylum SZUA-182; class SZUA-182; order DTGQ01; family DTGQ01; genus DTGQ01. The sequence goes on along the minus strand of JBFMGO010000085.1, from coordinate 17,788 downwards.
CCCGGTGTGACATTACCGGCTGATAAATTAGGAACAGGCATGAATGTTTCGGAAAAATGTGAACAATGGCTGGATGTTATCGGTCAGCATATGAAAGCATTGGGCAAAGATAAAGGGAAAATACTTTAAATGCATGATGGGCCGATGACAAAAATATCAGCGGATACAGCGATCTTCAAAACAAAGAATGGAACGCGTGGCGGATTGCCTGGCACTTTGATGCTGGATCGATCTGGCTGCCTGTCTGGCCTTGCCGACATTATGAGCACAGAGAATGTTTACGGCATCGAGCAACCCAATATCATCTACGGTATAGCCGGATTTCATGAGATGCTCGACCATGCCTGGATCGGTAGTGATGTTTTCCTTCTCGTATGTGCTCAACTCAAAATTGATGAAGCTTTGAGCTTTTTGAGAAGCATAAAAAGGAATCTTGCTTCTGTCCATTATCTTCTCCTTTATGCTTTTGCACTTTTTATTAAGTGTCTGGAAATAATAATAGTTTCGCAATGTTTAAAAATGCGAAGGTATAGTTCTCCTCATTTCTGGACCGTTTTTACTATACACATTCGCAATAAGCCTTGTCAAGCCGCAGCCATATTCAAAACAGAAGGGAAAACGCGCACGAGAGAAGGGAAAAAGCATTTACAGTAGCGCGGAGCATGGTTCCTATATGGTTAACACAAAAACAGGTTATTGGGCCTCTGAGAGGCTCTTTTCGGCATCGGCCATCTCGGCATTCCATATAAGGGCAAGCAGTATTGCACGGGCAAGTAATGAATGGACGAACGATATCGAAAAATAGGAAAGGCTTAAGATGAGTGGAGAACACGAGTATTTTACGGTAATTATGGATGCCTCCCCGGAGGCCCCCGGTGAATTTCTCATTTTCCCCTTTGGCACTGTCACAGGCACCGGGATGGAGCCCTTTACGGTGGATGCTGCATCTATCGAATCGGTCAGAGCAGATCACCAGGCAAAAGGCAGGGATGGAGTTATCGATTACGAACACCAGACTCTGACCGGAGGCATAGCTCCGGCTGCCGGGTGGATCAAGGGGTTTTTCAATAACGGCAGCGGCCTGGCCTGCCGGGTTGACTGGACAGAGAAAGCAAAAGAATTTATCAAGAACCGGGAATACCGGTATTTCTCCCCGGTCGTCGGGCTGGATAAGAAACGTCATCTGGTGAACATCCAGAGTATAGCGCTTACTAACCTGCCAAAGGGCCATAACCTGACGCCATTGGTTATGAAAGCACTGGAGGCACAATCTTCAGCATCGTCCAACCAGCCATTTGAAACAAGGGCAGTCAGTTCTGGCCTTGCAAAAGATGCCGGTGCGAACGATATCAAAAAATCAGGTGAAGGAGATCATGATTCATTCACCGGAAAGGAAGAAGGTATGAAAGAGTTTTTGACATTACTGGGATTACCTGAGGGCACATCGAAGGAAAAGGCCATCGAGGTCATGTCTGCCAGGATGCACATAGCTGCTGGCCACGAGGCCCTGAAGTCGCAACTGGCAACCGCGCTGAATGTTTCATCTACGGCCACCTCCCAGGAGGTTATGGGAGCCATCAATGCCCTGAAGGAGGCTTCTTCAACCGTGGCCTGTCAGGAAGTCATGTCAGAACTGGGTCTGTCTGCGGCAGCTAGCAAATCAGATGCCATTGCCACTATCCGCGCATTGAAACAGACCCAGGTAACGGGAATTTCGGTAGCTGAATTCCAGGCCATGAAAGAAAAACTGGCGCAGAGAGACGCAAACGACCTGGTCACCGAGGCCATGAAGGCAGGCAAAATCACGGCAGCGCAGAAAGAATGGGCTACGGAGTACGCCAAGGCCGATCCCGCCGGATTCAAGGTGTTCGTCGAAAAGGCCCCGGTGGTAGTGACTATGAAGGAAATCGGAGGAGCCGGACCTGATCAGCCCCCTGCAAAAGAGCAGATCACGGAAACCGACCGCATCGTCATGAAGCAGATGGGTATCAGCGAGGAAGAATTCAAGGAGTTTTTAGCGCAAAAAATTGTCGGCTGAGGCCGTTAATTACTGGATGGGGCCGTTTTTTTTGACTGATAAGGAGAAGAACTCATGGCATTGACCGCTGATCGTAATACTTTGCAAAAAGAGGGTATTGACGAGGAAATTCCGGTTGCGGCGTCTACAACGATTTACGCTGGCAGCTTGGTAGTTACCAACACATCAGGCTATGCTGTCGAAGCGGTGAATACTGCCAGTTATCTTATGGCAGGGGTGTCGCTGGCAGCGGCTGATAACAGTTCCGGATCTAACGGTGATATAAACGTCAAGGTGCGGCGTAAGGGTGTTTTCCTTTTCGCCATGGCCTCGGCAGCGGCAACCGATATCGGAAAAACCGTTTATCCTTCCGACGGTGGCACCGTAACCACTACAGCCGGTAATGGCGTAGTGATAGGGAAAATTGTCAAGGTGGAAAGCTCGACATCCGTATGGGTTGATATCGACCAGAGATAAAAACATCGTCATAGTTAACAAGACAGGGTAAGGCACCCATGTCATAGTTCAAGAGGAGAAAGCAATGATCGTTAAAGGAACCATTACAGCGGCCATGTTGGCTTCGCTGTATAAGAGCAACTCGCTATTATTCAATCAGGCGCTCGAAAGCGCCCAGGTCTACTGGCCGCAAGTGGCCAGCCTGGCACCATCGACCAGCAAGACGCAAGATTATGCCTGGCTCGGTGCATTCCCGATGCTGAGAGAATGGATCGGAGACAGGGTGCTGCAAAACCTGCTGCTGCACGGCTACAGCATTACGAACAAGGATTTTGAAGGCACGATCGAAATCGACCGCAACGACATCATGGATGATAATCTTGGTGTCTATCGCTCTCCGATTCAGGAACTGGGGAGAAGCGCAAAAACCCACCCTGATTATCTTATCTTCACCCTGCTGGCTGCCGGATTTACTACCGCCTGTTACGATGGGCAGTACTTTTTCGACACCGATCACCCGGTGGGAAGCAGCACGGTCAGCAATTATGATTCCGGGTCTGGGACGGCCTGGTACCTGATGTGTACCGGCAGGTCGATCAAGCCGCTGATCTACCAGGAACGGCAGTCTCCACAGTTTGTATCCATGGATTCCATAACGGATGAGAACGTGTTCATGCGCAAGAAATACCGCTATGGAGTGGATTACCGTGGTAATGTCGGTTATGGATTCTGGCAATTGGCCTATGCCAGCAAGAACGATCTGGACGCTGGTCACTATTCGGCAGCCAGGTCTGCCATGATGGCCTTCACCAACGATAATGGGATGCCCCTGGGCATCGTCCCTGATCTCCTGGTAGTACCGCCATCCCTCGAAGCTAATGCACGAGAGATACTGCTCACTGAGAGGAACCAGGCCGGAGCAACCAATACCTGGCGCGACACAGCGAAATTGCTGGTAGTTCCCTGGCTGACATAATCAAACACCCATGAGGTGAGGGCATAAATCACCTGGAAGGAGAAACGACACTATGATTCGAATTATTTCCAAGCGAAACGGTTTTTACCGGTGCGGTATCCGACATTCCACAACCCCCACCGATTATCCTGACGGCAGGTTTACCCATGAGCAGATTCGCAGGTTGAAAGAAGAGCCGCAACTGGTTGTCATTGAAATGCCGGGCCCCGAACCGAAGTCAGGCCAGGATGAAACCACGCAGGCAATGGCTGAAGGTGCTGACATCAATAGCGAGGCTGCCGATCCGGAACGAAAAGCAGCTCCGGGACAGAAAAAGGGAAAAGATAAGGGGAAGGAATCCAAAGATGAAAGCTAAACTTCTTTCATTGTTTATCAGTATCCTGATCGTATTTCTTCTTTTTAACGGCTGCCAGCGGGGCTCCCGTTCGTTTCACGGCACTGCCTATGCCCAGAGTTTCAAGGCGTCGACGATCCATGCTCCAGACGGGAAAGCCGGAACCAACCAGGCTGCCACATCATTGACACTGGAAGGAGGCAGGGCCACGGGCAGCGCAGCAGGCGGAGATATCATATTCAAAACTTCCGATGCAGGAAGCTCCGGGACAGCGGTACAGAGCTGGACTACGAAAATGATCCTGAAAACGAGCGGGAAACTCGGAATCAACGTAACCTCACCAACCGCGTATTTCGATGCCAATATGCAGGTTATCCGGCTGCGTCTGACGAAAACACCCGCATCGGCAACGGCCGCAGGCAACAAGGGTGATATCTGCTGGGATGCAAATTATATCTATGTCTGCATCGATCCGAACAATAACTGGAAGCGGTGCCCCTTATCTACATGGTAAGGGGCCTCTCATTCCGCTCTCTCCTGTCGCAGGATACACAGGAGGGGGCAAAATGAGGGTACTATCATTTGTGATATTATCCAATTGTCATTTCCGCGGAGCCTGTCCTGAGCAGGCATTAAGCGGGGAGCTTAGAATCCAGTGTTTTTTATTACAATGCCTGTATTAAATGGAGGGAAACGCAATGTCTGCATATTGTACGAAAGCCGATATTTACCCTGATCAGATCTCGACTGATCAGGTAATTAAACTCTCCGACGATAGCGGCACAAAAACGGTAATGGATGCGACCCTGGAGGCTATCGTGGACAAAGCGATAACCGATGCAAGCTCTGAAATCGATGGCTACTGTCAGAAACTGTATACGGTCCCGCTCTCTCCCGTGCCTGAATTGATAAGAAAGTATGCCGTTGACATGGCCATCTATCATCTCTATGCCAGACGCGATAACGATCCGCCTCAAATCAGGATTGACAGGTACAAGCAGGTCGTAAGCTATCTTAAACTGGTTACGGAAGGAAAAGCGGCCCTTGGGGCAGCCACCCCTGTGGCAGATTCTCCGCCGAACGAGGTGTCTATCACATCCAATACAGGGCTTTTCACCCGCACGAACATGGAGGGGTTTTAATGGCATCACAGGCAGGAGGAGGATCATCCGGCAGTGGCAGGGGTGCCCTGGTGTTCAGCCTCACGGACAACTGCCCTGAAGTAAAGGCCATGTTTGCCCAGGTAGCGGCCAGGTTGCAGGACCTGCGTCCGGTCTTTCAGGATTTTCAGGGCAGAATGCAGCGGTCCATCGGGTTGAATTTCCAGCGAGGAGGGCGTCCAGATCCCTGGCCGCCATCGAAACGCGCACTGAACAGGGGTCGCGGAGCCGGGAAAACAGGCCAGACGCTCCGCCAAAGAGGCATCCTGCTCAATAGCGTAACCGGACCTGGAGCCTATACCGCGGGCACTGATTTTTTGGAGATCGCCACTAACGTGCCATACGCCAAAACCCATCAGTACGGAGCGGAAAAAGGATCGTTCGGCACGGTAACGGCCAGGGTCAGGACTCATTCGGTCAAGCCCTTCCTGCGAAAAGGTAAGCCGGTCAAGGGGCATGAGCGCAAAGAACACCCCAGGAAACAGAAGGTTCCCTGGGGTGATATTCCCAAAAGACGCTTTTTAATGGTTCAGGCCAGCGATACGGCTTATCTAAAGCGGTCGATTGCCAGATATGTATTTTCCGGATCAGGCAGTTCTCAGAGTCAAATTACAGGAGGCATGATATGAAAGATTTGCTGACGGCAATAAAAACGGCATTACAGGAGGCAGAGAGCCTGGCTTCTATCCGGGACGCGGACATTTACATCACGGAGGACGAAACGGAGATTCCTCCCTCAACCATGTATCCGGCCATAGAAATCAAGGATGGCCAGATTAAAAATGACCAGCAGATCGGCGGACGGTATGTTCAATATGCTCAGGTGCAGATAACCGTCTACCAGAGGGTCATGCAGCCGGAGCAGTCTCTTATGGGCACCAAGGGGGTTTTGGCTATCGCCGCAGTTATCAACACCCTGTTGACCGGCAACAGACTCGGCTTTCTGACAGGGTCGGGGCAGGTTATGAATGTCTTTCCGATCGGTGAAACCGCCAGTCAGATCATGATCATCGGCGAAACAACTAAAATTCAAAGAAAAACGATCTTTTTGGAGTATACACGCAATATTTTTTGACGGAGTATACACGCAATATTTTTTGACAAGGAGGAACCTATGGCATGGATCAGTAATGCTAACAGTCAACTGCTGTTGGATTTTGAAACAGCGTTCAAGACAAATCCAGTCAGTGCGGCAGCCATCAAATTACCCTTTAACACCTGCGACCTGAAAGTTGACCAGCGGCCGCAGCAGTCTGCTACTCTTGGCGCTGGCAGGCATGCAGGCCAGCCATTCTACGGCAATAAACCCGTAACCGGAAACCTGTCCGGGCCTGTTGACCTGATAGCCATTGGCTATGTTCTGAAAATGGTTTTCGGTACACCAACTACGACCGGCACAGGCCCGTATGAGCATGCTTTTAAAATAGGTGCCAGCGCTCCGTCTTTTCTCCTGGAAAAAGGGTGGCCTAATGACAGCAAATTTTACCTGTATAACGGCTGCAAAGCTACGGGCCTGCAAATAGGATTCGGCGGCAATGGGCAGCTCGTCTACACTGTGCCGATTATCGGTGCAAAGGAAGCGTATAGCAGCAGTTCGTATCAGGAGACACCTACGAGCGATGTCAGTAAGCCGGCCACCATTTTTCATAACTGCGATGCTGTCGCAAGCGAAGGCGGAACGCCGACCGATACTATCGAACAGTTGCAGATCAACTTTGCCAATAATTCAGTTATGGGGTTCGGCCTGGCAGGAAACGGAGAGGGCACGATCGCATCGGAAGGCCAGCCTTCCCTTACCGGGACGATTAAGGGCATGTTCGATGTGGATACCATTATCTCCAAGGGTAGGAACCACGCGACGAGTTCTCTTGATGTTCTACTCGAGTCGGGAACCAGCTCCATCGAATTCATCTGCGATGAAGTGCAGTATTCACATGAATCTCCTCCCGTTGACGGCCCTGGAGGTGCCTACCTGAACCTGAGTTTCGTCGGCTTTTATTACAATGCGTCCGCTGCCAGCGAGTTTCGGGTCGTTCTCACGAACAGCCAGGCAAGCTACGCGTAATTATTTCGGCATCGTCCATCCCTATATTTGATTCAAGGGCCACCATGGTTGCACGAGCAAAAAATGGCGGGCGGCGCGATGTCAAAAATGACCTTAATCTTAACCTTAACCATTAATTCTCTATTTCTATTAAGGAGGACAGAAGCATGGATTTACTGCTCGCATTGAATCAAAAGGATGGAGTATGGATCGACGGCAGCCACAGGGTTTTTGAACGGTCGGAATTCGAGGGGCTCAAATTCCGGGTCAAGATCAAACCCTTGACCAGAACCGAGCTTCGCAAGGTTCGCAGGGAAGCGGAAACCGACTCCAGGAGCTTCGATCATGATATCGCCATGCCGAAGATCTTCATGGATTGCTGCCTCGGCTGGGAGCTCAAGGACGAGGAGGGCAGGCAGATCCCGTTCACGGAAGAAAACAAAAAGATGCTGGTCGAACAATTCCCCGTTTTCACCAACCTGGTCGCATCTGCCTGTTTGGATGCTCAAGTCAAGGCAGCGCAGGCGATGGAGGAGGAGATAAAAAACTGATCGACTTCTGGCAGTGGCGCACGGACCGGGACGGAGAAAACCCCGCCTACTGTGAGCCCTGCCGGAAGAAATTCCGGAAAGATAGCCGTAATCCTCCGTGCAAGGGGTGTAAACGCCAACCTCCGCAGCTCTGGATAGCGAACGAATTATGCCAGGAGGTATACGACCTGTGCTCCCAGGCCAGATGCGGCCTGAGCGGAAACCTTGATTACGGCTTTTTGGGAAAAGTCATGGACCTTATGGATATCGAAGCTGAAGAACAAGTGGACATCATACGAAAGATAAGCCGCGTGGAAACCTTTTTACGGAAAAACAGCAATAAGGATCGGGAAAATAAAGAGAAATAATCATGGACGAGGAGTTACGACTACGGATCAGGACTACTGATGAGGGCTCCTCATCAGTAGTCAGAAATTTTAACCAGACCATTGACGAAACCGGAAAGAAGACCGAAGAAACACGGGGTAAGCTGAAGGGACTGGAGGAAACAACCGGAGGTCTGGGGGTATCGTTTTCGTCGTTGAAAAAAACAATCGGTGAAATTGCGGTCACTTACGGTCTTCTGACGGTAAAAAAAGCCAATGACGAGATACAAAAAATAACTAATCCGGCATATGATCCCGAAGGGTTTCATGGGTATGAAACCTACATGGACTACTGGAAGGGGATAAACAACGAATTAAGGCAACAAGATGAAATCGTGACAGCGATCAAACCGAACGTCAATGGTCTGGCTGATAGTTATCTTGGATTTTTGGATAAAACCGATGCCAAACTGAAACAGCAAATAGATACGATAGAAGCGTTCGAAGCAAAACAAAGAGAGTGGGCCTCCATCTCCTCCTCTATCGGGCATTCCTTTACCGACACGTTCGTCGATAGCATCATGGGAGATAAGGACGCATTCAAGCATCTTGGAGAAAACCTTGTAAAAATGGTTCTTGAGGGATGGGTCCACCGGCTTGTCACCCAGCCTTTTATCATGCCGCTCATCAATTCGATGTCCGGAGTATTCGGTTATGGCGGAGCTGGAGGCGCTGCCGGCAGTGCAGGCACAGGCAGCGGTATAGATATTGTCAATATGTATATAGGTGACGATCCAGGCAAAAATGGCCTGGGCTATCAAATAGTACAGCAACCCCTCATAACCCCCGGATCAGCACTGGCCGGTATCGGTGCCGGTATTTTGGCGTATCAGTATTCCGGTCCCTGGAGTGCAGCAGGAGCTGGCCTTGGAACTGCGTTTGGTGGCGCAGGGGGTGGGTTTGGATTAGGAATGATGGCTGCTGCAATATCAGGTGAGTTAGAGGAGGCGTTAGGGAAATCAAACCCTGAAATACCTTCCTTCGATCTGCTCTGGGAAGTCATCGACGGTAAGGTCAGAAACGTGGCTGATACCTGGAGCCATATGGCCAAAAACGATGAGGTATTCAATGCCGCACAGGAATTCGTGCAGTCTACGACCGACTTTTTTAAGCGGCTGTCTACCGTTGCCGGCAATAGCGAATTGGAAATGCCCGATTGGACGTTCGGTATGCATGGGATCGGAGACGATATAAAAGGCATCTTAAATCAGTCTACCGCGCAGGCTGTCATAAAGGCTGTTTTTGGCGAATGGGGCAATCTTGAGGAGGTCTTTGGCTCCGAGTTTCACCGGCAGATCCAGACATTATTCATGAATACCCTGGGCCAGAATCTAGGCATGTTTGCTTTTGGTAATGACCGGGAAGTTTTCCAAAATTATATGAACTGGAAATTCGGTCAGTTTACCTCCATGCCGCCAGAGGAGGCTATGGCGGCATTCGAAGATTGGATGGCTGGCCAGGCCATCTTCTCGCCTATTGGCAGGCCAGGAATACGGTCCAGCACTATATTCGACCTGTTCCAGTCAGTCAATCCGGATGCAGATTTTAACAGCCCGGAGACTTTTCAGCAATTGGAACAGTTTGCCAAAACGGCAGTTCCGGGCTGGTTTACACGGGGACAAATTGCCCTGGGTTCTGAGAACAGCCAGACGCCCTGGACGGAATTTTTTACCGGTGTCGATCAGCAGATTACGGACATTTTTAACATGGTCACTACCGGCATGGGCCAGGCGTTTGCCGATTCGCTGGGAACAGGGGCGTTCCAAACCTTCGAGCAGAATATCAAGAAGAGCATCATGGGAACGGTAGAGCAAAGTCTTATCCAGAGCTTTGCCGAGCAGAACCTTATCCCGATTATTTTCAAGCCGCTCTATGGGAGCTCCGGCCATCCGGTTATTACCGAGATACTGGATCAATATCAGGCCGGGGATATTACTCTTGACCAGGCTCAAGGGTATCTTGGTTCGGTATTTAGTGAGCTGAATACAACGTTGCAGGGGTTCGAGCCAGTTTGGGACCTTCTGAACACGGCCTTCCAGGGTCTTACGCAGGCACTTGGGCTCAATACGACGGCAGTTCAGAGTAACACCGACGCCGTGCTGGGACCAGTCAACAGTTTCCTGGCCAGCCTTGATACCGGGCCTTTGGCTCCGGTGCAGAGTATTGCCAGGATGGCGAACCTTGAGAGTTCATTCTACACCGATGCCTTTGCTGACCCCTCGAAATTCCAGCAATACGCCAATTTCATGACATCCTCCTGGCTGCCATATCTGCAATCGACCAGCCAGAGTTATGGTGAAGATGTGGCAGCGATCCGGGCCGGGGTCGAAGCCATGCCCTGGGTGGCAGAAGCTCAGGGGTTGACGCCAACGGCAGCCGATATCGGCACGGAAGTGGCCAAAGCGATGTCCCCGATGCTGCTGGACATCAAGGAATCTCTGGGACCTGTAACCATTCAGATGGTCGTGGACGGTCAGATAATCAAGGAGACAGTAATGAAAAGCCTGGACGATCCTGATGTAGTCCAGAAAACGAGGAGCAGGGTCTAATGCCAATCATGACCATGTATGATTTTCTTACCGATGTTACCGCTGATTACTCGGCTACCCTGTCGGTCGATCCGCAGGACGTTATCACCATCAGCGGGGAGAAGGAAGTCGAGATCCACAGGGGCAGGGGCAGATCGGAAGAGCGGATTATCCTGTCGGATCAATCGAGATTCTGGGTCAAGCTGCAATGGCGGGTCTTGAGTGAGGCTGACCACAGCACACTCTTCGATTTCTACCACGATCCTGCCAAGGGGTGCGGGACGGGCAGAACCTTCTGGTGGCAGCCTCCTGCCCAGTATGAGACCAGCCACGTTTATGTGGTACGGTTCGATTGCCGGTGGGAGTCGTTCATGCAGAATTACAAAAACTATGGGATAGCAAACCTTTTGCTTTATGTTGCGGGGAGAAAACCAGTATGACAGACCAGCAAAAGAAGGAATTCTTCCTTTTTCTTCAAAAGTTCTGCTCCGATAATGCCGGGAACCGGCTCAATGAATGGATTATCGAGGCATTTTTGAATCGGGCAGCGCAAAAGTTGAATTCCATCGTAGCCGATAACCAGACGCAGAAAGCCCCCGTGGCAGAAGCCCAGATGGCAGAGGTTATCGGCTGCCAGCGGGGCTGCCGTCCTCATGATGCGCTGGCAAAGGGGAGAGAAAAATGCGAACAGGATTGACGCCGACCCAAACCGCAATCATTAGTGCCAGCACCAAGAAACCATCCTGGCTGTTCGAGATCGACCGGGATAATGATGGCACCGTCGATTATTACTGGTCCACCGAAACCCGCACCTGGGACAGCCATACCTATACTGCCAGGATCATATCTTTTACGCCGCTTACCCTGACCGGCGGGAATCCGGAACTGGGCATCATCTCACCTGCCACGATAACTATCCAGGCCAGTTTCAAGAATTCCAATATTGGCGGAATTTATGCCAGCGATTTCGAGGGCGCATCTATTATGGTGCGCCTGGTCTGCGCAGCAGGTGCAGATGAGGCGGAACTGATGAGCTGGCGCTTTCAGGTGATTATGGCCACCTCCGTGGACCAGGTTTTAACCCTGGAGTGCCAGGACTGGTTCACGCTTAAAATGGATGGCGATTATCCGAATACATCGCTGATCTGCGATTTATTTCCGGCAGATATTATGAAAAATGATGGGGCATGTGTGCCTCTTATATTTGGTACTCCCTTTTTCCCTGTGCGGTGGATTATCAATCGTCAGGAGGTAGAATATTACGTTGATTCCAATACCTTTGCAGTGCCAGGAGATCAGCGGTCCTTATTTTCTATCGGCCAATTTCTTCTGGCAAACTGCGGTACAGACGGAATAAAGGCTGGATGGGTAAGCAGTAACAGCCTTTTGAATTCAGGGGTTTTGGTGTCTCATCAAGGAGGCAATAGCCCTTACATCTGGCAGGCAGTATCCTGCGAAGTGGGCGAAACATATCGAATATCGGTATACGGCAAAATGAAAGAAGAGGCTACTCTGATTATGTGGTTTGCAACCTCATCCGGAGGAGCGGGGGCAACTACCCATACCTGGGAGGCCACCAGCAGTTGGGGCTTGCAGACGATGGATGTTGTCGCTTCTCAGACGACTATGTATGTTTTGCTCATGGTTTCGACCTCTACGTTTGGGCATGGTGCTTTTTTCGACGATGCAGCGGTACAAAAAATAGAGGAAGACTGGTCTCTTGGCCCTAATCTTTTAACGAATGGCGGTTTTAACGGGGATAAATCATTATACTGGACGGTCGGAAATTTGGCAGGGATGGGGTCTATTTCACCCGGACATGGTGATCCATCTACCCGGATCACCCTCACTGCCTCATCCGGCGCGCTGACCAGTAATCTCGTCTCCGTTCAAACAGATCATTACCTGCTCGGTCCTGCCGATAAAACCTATACCATAGACCGGGCACGAACCCCCCGTGAAGTCAACTTTAAAACAACCTATCTGCCGGCAGATTACGATTTCAAGCAGGACTCTCTGACTGGCAGAGATGGAGAAAGCTACCGGGCCGTACAGGTTTTGTGTGACGATGCCGACAAAGACGGAATCAATGACGCCAATGGCTTTTGGGGTATCATTGGCAAAGAGATCTACGATATGCCGTTACGCTTCTCCAGAAGCGATCTTTCAGCCGTAACCAATCCGGCAGACATCGCAAAATGGGTATTCGAGGATTGGGGCATACCGTCGGGTGAAATCGACGATACCTCAAGAGCTGCAGCCGCTGCCGTGTTTACCGCACGCGGAGTCAGCCTGAACATAGCTTTGTGGTTTCGCATGCCCCGCGAAAAGTTTATTGCCAAATTGTTCACCCTGGCCGGCATGATCCCGGTCTATCGTGACAAGATCAACTTTAAGGTTTTGACTACAACGAGCCAGATGACTATCACCGAGGATATGGCCGATCCTGGTTCCTTCCAGATCCGCAGGACCTATGACCGGAGGAAAAAAGATTCCGGATACGTGAACTGGCAAACATCCGATGAGCCGGTTGATCAAGTAAATAAAACCCTGGTGGCGGTCAAGAGCAGCACGGATGACTGCTCCGATACCACCATCGAAGCGGAATGGATTCTGGATTCGATTAAAGCTCAAAAGAGCGGGAAACTGGCTCTGCAAAGGATACTGCTGAGGGACAAAACCATTACTTTTACAGCAAATAGCAAGATCCTTGCCCTTGAGCCAGGAGATGTGATCACCATCAGCCCCCAGAATTTCGGAGCTGAAGGCTCATCGTACGATTGTCTGATTTCCCGTATGTTCATAAGAGAAGATTTGAGCGTGGATGTCGAGTGCGTGAAGTTTAGCGATGAGTTGGACGACTGGGACGATGTTACGGCATCTGATATAACCATTGGAGATGCCAACACCGAACGCGGAGTCAGCCCCGTGTACCAGGGGCCGACCGACGCCACGGCAGCGGCCGCAGGCGAAAACACGGCGAATGTTATTACCCAGACCGTTATGATAGGTGCAGGCGGAATTCTGGCAACGAATTCGAATCCGGCAGGTCAAGGCGGGTTCCAGGCCACCAATGAACACCTTACCTGCTACAACACGAGCGGACAGGTGAGGTTCAAGGCTGTCTACGCCGGAGCCGACCAGGGAGACGTGATTATCGGGGATTACGATAATGGCAGGGGGGTGAAATGGGACCAGTCAACCGCCAAACTGACCGTCAAAGTCGATTCTGACGGCGGAATATCCGTTAGCGGAGGCGGAGACATAAGCCTCGAAGGAAGCGATACTGACCCTGGCAGAGTTAAATTCACAGGCACCAGCTATTCGGTCGAGATCGGCGGGGATGCCGACGGCAACCGGTTCCTGATTAAACCAGACACGAACAATGCCGTCGATTGCCACATCGGAATCAATGGTGCCTGGTGGGGTGAAGAAGACACCCGGTTTCGTGACATCCGGCTCTATGCGAAACGACAGGGCTTCATTGCCTGCGGTGACTGGACAGGTGCGGTAAACGGGGCAGCGATCGAAGTGGACGGCGATGTAATGGATTCTGAACCCGTCATTACCGTTACCCTCTACGACAAGACAAGCCAGACACTCGCACAATATCTCTTCAAGCATACAAAATTTACTCCTATTGATCACAAAACCTGCGACCTGGGAGGTGCGGCCGCAGCCTGGGATAATGCTTATGCCGATGACTGGAACAATGTGGCAGATTTTTTCTGGCTGGACCATCGGAAGGATGGTGAAAAAATTGTCCCTGTTGACGATGTGGAAGTGATTAAGGCCATCAAACCGAGCGGTGTATTTGATCCGAAAACCGGCATGGAACTGATCGATGACGATACGCTACCGGAATGGCTGCTTTCCAGGGACAAAACTGGAAAGATTCTGAAAGACCCTGACAATAAACCGTATCTATCGCTCAGGACCATGATCAGCTTATGTATGGGAGCTATCAGGCGGCTGTCTGACCTGATCGACCATAATAGAGAGCAAATCGACCTGCATAGAGAGCAGATCGACCGTAATAGAGAGCAGATCGACCGTAATAAAGAGCAGATCGACCTGCATAAAGAGCAGATCGATAGTCTCAAGCAAAAAAACGATGAGCTGTTGTCTAAACAGCATGGGTGATCAACTTTATCTACTTATAGGGGGGAGAAAAAAGGATGAATAGCCCATTAGTATATGTTGGAGGCAAAAGTAGGCTCGCGGAATCGATTATCAAATCGATTCCTCCACACCAAACCTATTGCGAAGTGTTCGCAGGTGCAGCATGGGTTTTGTTCCGGAAAGATCCGTCAAAATTCGAAGTCATAAACGACCTCGACAGCGATTTGATCGCATTCTACCGTGTTCTGCAAAACCACTTGGAAGAATTCCTGAAACAATTCAAGTGGCTTTTGTCTTCGCGCGAATGGTTCGAAGACTGGAAAAGACAGCAGGAGGCAGGCGGACTTACCGACATCCAGCGTGCTGCACGCTATTACTACTGCCAGAGACACAGCTTCGGCGGCCGTGTTAAAGGCAGAACATTCGGCACCGAAGTAAACAGAAGCCCGAGAATTAACCTTTTGCGTCTGGAGGAAGAGCTCTCCGATGCATATTTAAGGCTGGTCAGGGTAGTTATCGAGAATCTGACGTGGCAGGATTTCGTGGCTCATTACGATCGCACGGAAACCTTCTTCTACTTAGATCCTTCTTACTGGAAAGCACCGTACTATAAGTTTAATATGACCAAGATCGAAGACTATCGGGAATTGGCTCATATGCTTGGTAATATAAAGGGTAAGTTTATATTGAGCATCAACGACCGGCCAGAGATGAGGGATACCTTTAAACAATTCAATATTAAACCAGTAAATCTCCAGTATTCTGTATCAAAAGACAAGGTGATCGAAGGGAAGGAATTGCTGATCAGCAATTAAAACGTCATCACAGATGTAATAATGACGTTAATTTTTACTCATATAATACACAGTAAAAGCTATTATTTAAAGGCTGCCTCAAAATTGCCTGGGGTGGTTTTCCAAAAATAAAACATCTCAGGCAATTTTTTTCTCACCTATTTTGATAATTTTCGCACTAGCATTTTGACAATTGACAGGTTCCATCCCACGAGGCAGAGGCCAGGGTTTTTCCATCCGGGCTGAAAGCTATTGAATTGACCCAATCAGAATACCCCTCAAATACTTTGACCTGGCGGCCAACGCTAATATCCCAAAGGCGTATGGTGTTATCAGAACTGGACGAACTACCAGAGGCAGAGGCCAGGGTTTTTCCAGCCGGGCTGAATGCTACTGAATAGACTGGAGCAGAATGCCCCTCGAACACTTTGACCTGGCGGCCAGAGTCAATATCCCAAAGGCGAACGGTGTTATCATCAGAGGCAGAGGCCAGGGTTTTCCCATCAGGGCTGAAAGCTACTGAATTGACTTCATCCAAATGCCCCTCGAACACTTTGACCTGGCGGCCAGATGAAATATCCCAAAGGCGCACGATCTTATCCCACGAGGCAGTGGCAAGGGTTTTACCATTCGGGCCGAAAGCTACTGAATTGACCCAATCAGAATGCCCCTCAAATACTTTGACCTGGCAACCAGATGAAATATCCCAAAGGCGTATGGTGTTATCAAAAGAGGCAGAGGCCAGGATTTTGCCATCCGGGCTGAAAGCTACTGAATTGACCCAATTAGAATGCCCCTCAAATACTTTGACCTGGCGGCCAGAGTCAATTTCCCAAAGGCGTATGGTGTTATCAGAACTGAATGAACTACCAGAGGCAGAGGCCAGGGTTTCGCCATCAGGGCTGAAAGCTACTGAATTGACTTCATCCAAATGTCCCTCGAATACTTTGACCTGGCGGCCAGATGAAATATCCCAAAGGCGTATGGTGTTATCACGAGAGGCAGAGGCCAGGGTTTCGCCATCCGGGCTGAAGGCAATAACCTTAAAACCATTTTGTTTAGGAATGCTCTTGAGAAGCTTCTCCCACTCAGGAAATATCTCACCCTCAGGTACAAGGACTGTCGAGGAAGAGGATGTGGATGAAGACGCCGTATTATCGTTAGCCCAGGCAGTACCTGTCAAGACAAGCACAAGGCAGAATATAACGATCAGCCAATTTCCTGCCTGTGCCGGAAAATACCTCCGTCTCCCCTTATGAGAATATGGCAGGGGTGGAATTCTCCCCCGCTTTTGCATCCCTTCGACGCATGGGTATTTCATCTCAAAACCCGTCTTCCCGCCTCACGGATTGCCTCGCAGCGCCATACCCAATGAACCATTCCTCCTATAGCGATTTTCTTAACAATTAGATTCTTCCAGTATAACTTTCGAATGAGAGGGTCTTCAACATAAGGAAAATAGTACTGCCAGACCTCTTCCTTTTCAAGTAGTTTACGGATTCTGTCAGCATTGTTCCGGTCCTTAAGAAATGGATGAAAAATTTGCCGGAGAAAGTCATATTGAAGCAGTTTTTGATAGTAATCATTCTCTTTAAGGGCAGGCTGTTGGTTATAGAATTGCAGATAATACCTGAGGAGGCGCGGATGTCCACCGCTCATTTTAAGGAAGAAATCAGCCTTAGCCTCATTGAGGTCTATTTTATTATTGATGCATGTCCTATTATCATTAATGCCTGTTCCATTACTGGTACTGGTCTGTGTTTCGCTGGCTCCATTGTTAGGCAGGCGGTGTATTTCTAAGACATCTTCAATCTTCAGTTCAGGCCACTCCATAACTTCAGCATTATTGAGCAGTGAATGCTCTAGCGAGGGATGATATTTAAGATTAGCCAATTTTTCACCCCCTGCCATAACAATGTTAAAATAGTCATGATGTTTTTCGCTCAGGTTTCGAAGGATGCCGGCCAATTCCCTGCAACTTTCCTCTGGCCCGTTTTCAAACTCGTCTACAAGGAGAAATAATCGCTTCCCCGCTGAAATGAGATCTGTAAAGGCATCCTGGAGTTGAACGGGTCCAGTCACAGAATGAGGGAAGCCACACCTTTTCCCAACATAGGCAAAATAGGTTTCAAGGTCAGCTTTCGAGCTGCAAGGTAATGAAAAACGAAAGGTATTATTTGCTCCAAAGCTTTCCCTGGCCCTGTCTAAAATGGCATCGATTACCTTTTCCTGTTCCATATCCGCCTGGGCAAGGAGGATCAGGGGATGATGCCAGGTCATTTTGGCGAAGATTTCATCTACAAAGGATCTCTCGCGGCCTCCATTATGCTGGTTGTAGACCGCAATATCTTCATGCTCGTTGGATTCCTGGGAAGGCATTGACTCAAGTAAAGCGCGGGTATAAGCTGCTGCAACAATAGCGGCATAAAGCTGCCACAGAT
>JBFMGO010000084.1:0-27218 GCA_040752695.1 bacterium | reverse complement strand
TCGTTTTCCGCATCGAGGAGACCAACAATTCTGACCGGACACCGCAACCGCTCTCCGGCCAGGGTTTTCGCATCGGGTCCGCTTTCACCAGAGCCTCTCCACCCCAGAATAGACCCATCACGAACCAAAGGATCAGCACCGCGAAGTGAAAGCTTTTTTCTCCCTGAAAAAAATAATTCATTGTTTTTTGATGAATAAGGCCGCAAAGAAGCGTCAGACCGGCCCTTTGATTTGCTAACTATCTAATAATTATAATTTTTTTTGAATTATGACACACTCCGCAGAACAAATCAAGCTCATTTTTCCTTATCATTATCAGACAGTTATCTCATAACCTCAAAAAACAATAAAAAACTTGACAATGGAAAATGAGTTGTTATAAGTTGTAATAGCTTTTCACGACTTGATTCCTGCTTTTTAAATATTTTATTGTCTCATTTCACGCCCGGAAAGAAGGAGAGATAGCCAGATGACCAAAGAGGATATCGTTAAAAATGTCTGGACTGAATTAAACATCAGCAACAAACAAGCAAAGGATGTGGTGGAGACTGTTTTCAATACCTTGAAAGATGTTTTGGCCAAAGGCGATCAGGTCGAAATCCGTGGATTTGGTAAATTCATCATCCGCGAAAAAACCTCGCGGACAGGAAGAAATCCCCGGACAGGTGAGGAAGCTGAAATTACTGCCCGAAAGGTTGTTACTTTCAAACCGTCTAAGATTTTCAGAAGCTCGGTCAATTAAACGGATACCTTAGTTTTATGCATCACCGGCTCATTTCCCTGTGTTTTCTATAAACAATTACGGCGTTCTTGAGTTCCTAACCTTGATCTGTAATCTTGAGTTCGTAACCTCGATCAGTCTGTAACAGTAAGCCGTAATCTTGACATGACAACTCGAACTATCTGGAATGGCATGAACAATTTCGCCCAAGCATTAAAAGTCAAGGCTAGATATCTGAAGTTTTTCCTCACCGGCCTTTGTCTTCTTCTCTCATGTGCGAACCAAAGCGTGCAGGCGCAGCAATCATCACCGGAACTGTTTCGTGAGGAATTGAACCGGGAAATTTCCAGCCTTTTCCGACCGCAAAAGCAGAGTGTGCTGCGATCAGGTTCCCTGCTCCTTCCATCGTCATCCATACGAAAATGCGCCACCCCCTTGCTTCGGCAGGCGATGAAACATCCAGAGCTCTTGAACCCGGAAAACCAGTTCATCCTCCACCGCCCTACGGATTTCGGAGATAAGGATTACTATGGGCTTACACCCCTGCATTATGATACCCCGGAAGGGCATTTTCGCCTCTATTATACCCTCGATAACAACTATGGAGATGCAGTTGAGGATTCAGATGCAGATCCCGAGACCGTCCCTGAATACGTAAGCGATTTTGGAGGCTATTTTGAATACGCTTATGCTTACCTGACCGATACGCTGCACTACAGTCCAGCCGGTGGCGGAAAGACCGAGGTTTTCATCCTGGGAATCGAGGCCTATGGAGTTACCAGCGCCGATGGCGCCGGGCTGTATATCATGGTGAAGAATAATTACTCTGGCTTCAGAGAAAACCTTGACCCGGAAGGATGGGAAAATGGGGCTATGAAGGTAACGGCAGCTCATGAATTCTTTCACGTGGTCCAGGCGGGCTATGACCATTGGCCGAAGTCGCCGGTAGATAGTACATGGTGGGAGGAAAATACCGCCGTCTGGATCGAAGATGCAGTTTACCCCACGGTCGATGATCACCGCAACTACCTTGGCTGGCCCTATACGGACGAAAACGATAACGGCCAGTGGGATACCGGCGAGCCCTATTTTACGCTTTCTTCCGCTCAAGGGTTTGGTTCGCGAAATAAGGGCTGGTTCGACTATCCCGGTGACTCCCTGATGGCCCTGTACGGGAAAGGCTCTTCCTGCCCAGGCTTTGAATACGGAGGGGTCATCTGGGCTAAATTTCTCTCCGAGCGCTTTGGAAACGATATGATTAAGTCCATTTTCGAACAGGTTCTTCCCTCATCGTACAATGTTCTTATGGCTATCGATCAGTCGGTGAAAGAGTTCACGGCTGGAAAAACGTCCTTTACTCAGGAATTTATTCACTTTAAACTGGCCAACCTGCGCCGGGATTATGAGGAGGGAAAGAACTACCCTATCCCGCGCCATGATGACAGCTTGTCAAATCAACTTGCACCCTTGAGCTGTCAATATGTCCCTTTCGAGAAACCTTCGTCGGGAGCTCTTCGCATCCATTTCGATAACGAGGGCCCGGCGGATCTTATCGCTCTGGCCATCCCGGCTGGTTCCTATCGATCCTTGCCGGAATCTTCTCCTCAGTTCGGTACGCCTCAACTCATTCCCCCAGGTACAAATCATGACGGGACGTATGATTTCTCATTTCAGGAGAACCCGGACTATTCAAAGCTGGTCATCATCCCCATCAATCTGTCCTCCCCCATTAACATCCCTTTGGATATGCAGACATCCAGATACTGCCTGACAGCGGTGCCCATTGGGTCTTTACCCTCTGCACCCCGCATTACGGACTACACCTCGACGATCAGCGCTGATCGCTACCTCTCGGTACGACTGGTCTTTGAACCCGTCAGGGAAACTGGCCACTATCAGATCTTTCGGGGACGAGAAGGGGAGTATCAAACGATGGTTTTCCAATCGAAGGAGTTTTCATTCCCTTATCGGGACAGCAACGATCAGGACACTCCCTACCAGGACAGCAATTCCTGGGAAGACAGCGATCATTCCCTCGACGAAAATCAACCATACCTTTACCAGGTGAAATTCATCAGCAAAAATACAGAAATTTCCTCTTCGGAGATCATCCAGGTAACGACTCAACCTCTGCCTTTTCATAACTTCAAGGCCGCATACAACACCGCTGCCGCCCCTTTTTCGGTTGAGGTTTCATTTGAGGTTGACTCAAGCATCGCGGCTTATCGGATTGACAGAAAAATCGAAGGGTCTGAATCGTCATCCGTTATTCGTGAGGAAACACCAGTAGAATCGTCATCTGTTATTGCCTATACCGATCACCAGGTCCAGGAAAATACGAAATATATCTATATCATTACCGTCTATGATGCATCCGATCCTCCCATTCTGTTTCGAAGGGATATTTCGATTGCGATACCGGGCACAGCCAAGGATTCATCCGGTAAAAATACGTTCGGGTGTTTTATCGCCAGTCTAAGGCCATGATCTCGATATTGCCTCGTGATCATCTCGAAATCGCCGTAAAAACAGGCAGATCGAATTACCCCTCGTCCTGAGCCAGAGATTTTCCCTTGCAGGAGTCTTTTCTCTTGTGGTAAAATGAGTTCTGCGCATGTGATAAGGTTATAGAAAAAAATGGGAATCCTTTGAAAAATCCCTGTGGCCTTCTTAGGAAGTTGGCCACAATTGATTGAATACTTACATGCAGGAGAGTGAGGTTCGGAGTGAATTTAAGAAAGATTTTAACCTATATTCTGGCTGGAGGCGTGGGCAAACGGCTTTATCCATTGACCAGAGATCGAGCCAAACCGGCGGTACCTTTTGGCGGTATATACCGGATCATCGACATTACCCTGAGTAATTGCATCAATTCTAACCTTCGCCGCATCTATATATTACCCCAATATAAATACGAATCTCTCGAGCGCCATCTCCGGCTGGGCTGGAACATTTTCTCTCCGGAGCTCGGAGAATTCATCATCTCGATTCCACCTCAAATGCGAATTGATGAAAACTGGTATCAGGGAACAGCCAATGCCATTTTTCAGAACCTTTATACCCTCAGCGAAGAGAATCCTGAATATGTCCTTATCCTTTCCGGTGATCACATTTACAAGATGAATTATGCAGAAATGATCCAGTACCACATTGACAAGAAGGCAGATGTCACCGTAGCCGCCATAGAGGTGGAAAAATCGCAGGCTGCCCTGCAATTGGGGATTGTCCAGATCAATGCTGACAACAAGATTATCGGTTTCGAGGAAAAGCCCCGCGAACCCAAAACACTGCCCAATGATCCCAATCTCTGTTTCGCTTCCATGGGAGTGTATGTATTTTCCACTGAAGTGCTTCGGGATGTCCTGAAGGAAGATGCCTGGAGAGAATCGGAACATGATTTTGGCAAGAATATCATCCCTATGTCTATTCCCACTCACCATGTGGTTGCCTATAATTTTAAGGATGAGAATAAAAAGCATGCAAAATACTGGAGAGATGTAGGAACCATCGATGCCTATTGGGAGGCCAATATGGATCTGGTATCCGTGAATCCGCATTTTAACCTTTATGACCGGGACTGGCCCATCCGAACTCATCACCTGCAGGCTCCCCCCGCCAAGACTGTGTTTGCCGAGGAGTTTGGTGATGGCGAGCGGCATGAGCCCCGCTTCGGAGTAGCAGTAGATTCCCTTATTTCAAACGGCTGCATTCTCAGTGGTGGCCGGGTTCAGAATTCGATTTTGTCACAGAATGTGCATATACACAGCTACTCCTATATCTATCGGTCAGTCCTGATGGAAGGGGTCGAGGTTGGGCGGTATTCCAGGATTCGAAATGCAATCATTGATAAAGAAGTTATGATTCCTCCCAATACGACCATTGGCTATAATCTGGAAGAGGATGCTAAGAAATATACGGTAACCACATCAGGAATCGTAGTGGTTCCTAAAAAGATGGAAATATAATTTCTCCGCTCCACTTTTTTCTTGCCCCTCTTGCCCCATCGTGACCCCGTTTCTCATCTTAAAAAGCTTTCAGTTCGGTAATTTGACACAGGCGAAAAACAGGGTAAACTTATTCTTATTACAAGTTCCAAGAAAATAAGAGTTTTGAGGCTAAAAAATTCATGGAGATGCGGTGAAAAAATTAAAAAGCTCTATGGTTGTTGCAGTCTGGCTGCTGGCAGCGGTGGTTCTCTTTTTTCCTGTCCTGGTTCGGGATGCATCCGCTTATATTGGCCCGGGAGCCGGGATAGCGTTCTTCAGTTCGTTCTTCATTCTTTTGGCTACGTTTCTTCTTGCATTTTTAATCATTCTGTTCTGGCCTGTACGGCTCTTTTGGCAGTCTGTCAAGCGCAGATTCAAGTACAGGCAATATTTTGATAAAAATTCCCACAGCAAAACCAGGAAGGTAGTGATCCTGGGACTTGACGGCCTCGATCCGGTCCTGACTGAACAGTATATGCAAAAGGGCATTTTGCCGCATTTTTCTGCACTGAAGGAAGAGGGCAGCTACAGCAGGCTTCAGACTACCTGCCCGGCCATTTCTCCAGTGGCCTGGTCTTCCTTTGCTACTGGCATGACTCCTGCCAGGCACGCTATTTTTGACTTCTTCACCCGCGATGTAAAAACCTACCTGCCGATCCTCTCTTCGGTGGACATCCAAAAATCTGCCGGGAAGTTGAGCGGGCCGAAAATCAAGTCACTGAAAAAGGGCCGGGCCTTCTGGGAAATTCTGGGAGACGTCGGCATTTGCAGCTCCATTATCCGGGTACCGATCACTTTTCCACCAGTAAAGTTTGCCGGCAGGCTTCTGTCTGCCATGTGTGTCCCTGATTTGAAAGGGACTCAAGGAACTTTCAGTTTTTATACCACCTGTGACGACCTGCTGCAAAAGCGCACGGGTGGGGTCTGTTTCAAGGTTGTGAACCAGGGAGGGAAAATCTCCTCCTTCCTCTATGGACCGGAAGATCCACAAAAGAAAGGCTCGCCGGAAAGCCGGATTCCCTTCGAGGTGTTCCTGTCCAGGAATGCCGGCGGCAAGAATGCCGGAACGAACGGCGCCGGAACGAAAGGTGGTGGAGCTGAAAGGGGCGGAACTGAAGGTGGCTATGATGCAGAGTTACAGATAGCGGGCCAGAAATTCTCCCTGAAGCAGGGAGAGTTCTCTCCCTGGATCCGGATTCCTTTCCCGATAGGCAGAAAAAAAATATCCGGTATCTGCCGCTTTCTGATTCAAAGAATAACGCCGGAATTTGAAATGTATGTAACTCCCATCAATATCGATCCTGAAAAGCCGGTGCTGCCGATTTCACACCCCTTCGTCTACGCCATGTATCTGTCAAAGGTTATAAATAGCTATGCCACGCTGGGCCTGGCTGAAGATACCTGGGCATTGAACGAGCGGGTTTTGAATGAAAAAAGCTTTCTTGACCAGGCCTATGCAAATCATAAAGAGCGGGAAAAGATGTTCTTCCACGAGCTCGACAAGGTGCGCAAAGGGGTATGCGCCTGCGTCTTCGACACCACAGACCGAATTCAGCACATGTTCTGGCGCTATCTGGAAAAGGATCACCCCACTCACCAGGTGGCTGGCGATCCGGGATATGAAAACACCATCGAAGAGTTATATCGAAACATGGATGATCTCCTGGGCCGGGTGCGCCAGAAAATCGACCGCGATACCCTTTTAATCGTCATGTCCGACCATGGGTTTAAGTCGTTCCGCCGTTGCGTCAACCTGAATTCCTGGCTCTACCTGAACCGGTTCCTTGCCCTGAAGGAAGGGGCCAAAGAGAGCGGTGAATGGTTCAGCCAGGTGGACTGGTCAAAAACGCAGGCCTATGCGCTGGGTCTTGGAGGGATATTCGTCAATCTCAAGGGCCGGGAGTCCAGAGGCATTGTTCAGCCGGGCGCTGAATTCAAGCGATTGAAGGAAGAAATTTCGCTCCGGCTGACCGGGCTGATGGACAAGGACGAAGGGAAAGTCGCCATCAATCAGGTGTACGATTGCAAGAGCATTTATCAGGGACCGTATACCGATAATGGCCCGGACCTGGTCATCGGTTATGCAAAAGGATACCGGATGTCCTGGGACTCAGTGGTGGGCAAGGTCAATACTGTCATATTCGAAGATAATACAAAGAGCTGGAGCGGCGATCACTGCATTGATCCGGAGGCAGTCCCGGGAGTTCTTTTTTGCAGCCGGAAAATCAAGGCTGCCACACCCCGTATAATTGATATCGCTCCAACTATCTTACGAGAATTCAATTTGCAAGCTCCTTCTTTAGTAGAGGGAAAGCCGCTCTTTGATTGAGGAAAAGATTGTGATTCGAAGAGAAGGCGAGGAAAAGCTTTCGATTGAGAGGAAAGGTATGAAAAGAGATAGATTCATCAAAAAACAGGAACAATCACACCTCATACTTCAGAGGTTGATCATACTGGCAGTGCTCTTTGGGTTGTTGCTCTCCTTTGCCTGGTCCTGCACTACGGCGGTGGCCGAGGCCGGCACTAAAATGATTGTCCTGGGATTCGATGGTATGGATCCGCAATTATTACGACAATATATGGACGCTGGGATGCTCCCCAATTTCAAAAAGCTGGCCGAAACCGGTGATTTCAAGCCCCTTGCTACCACGATTCCACCCCAAAGCCCGGTCGCCTGGGCCACCTTCATCACCGGTCAGGATCCCGGAGGCACCAATATTTACGACTTTATTGCCAGAGATCCCAATACCTACCTGCCATACCTTTCCATTGGCGAGATCTGCCCTCCCAAAAAGGAAATAACCATCCCTCTTTTGCGTTGGGTTATTCCTGTTTCCAAGGTAGAGGCAAAGCTTTACCGGAAAGGGAAAACCTTCTGGGAATACCTGGATGAGGGTGGTATCTCATCCACGATTCTTCAGGTTCCCTCCAATTTCCCGCCGGTGCAGCATAAGGGTAAATCCTTGAGCGGGATGGGAACTCCGGACCTCATCGGCACCTATGGAACTTTTCAATTCTATACTTCGAAAGCCGGTGAGGGAGGAGAAGAACAGGGTGGCAGGGTTTATCAGGTAGAGGTCAAAAACAATACAATTGAAACCGAGATCCAGGGACCGGTCAATACCTTCAAGGAAGATCGCCCAATATCCAAAATACCGTTAACGATCACGCTCGATCCGAAAAATCCTATAGCCAGACTCAAGTTCGGCGATCAAAACCTTATTCTGAAAGAGGGAGATTGGTCCGGATGGCTTCCGCTGACCTTTAAGATGAGTTTCTCCAAAGCCGCAGGCATTGGCCGCTTTTATCTCAAGCAGGTGCGCCCCGTGTTCCAACTCTATTTAAGCCCGGTCAATGTCGATCCTCGTGAGCCCCCCTTCACTATTTCCTGCCCTGAAGACTACGCCAGGGAACTGGCAGAGAAAATCGGCCTGTTTCACACGCAGGGGATACCGGAGGATACCTGGGCCTTGAATGAAGAACGGCTGAATGAGGAGGAGTTCCTGCAGCAGAGCGAAGTCTCACAAGCCGAGCGGATGAGAATGTACAGACTGGAGCTGGCCAACCTGAAAAAACAAAAAACAGGACTTTTGTTCTGTTACTTTTCCGCTACCGACACCATCCAGCACATGTTTACCGGCTGTATGGACCCCCAGTTCCCCGGATATACCGAGGAGAATAACAAAAAGTACGGCCAGGTCATTCCTGAACTGTATCGGAAGATGGATAAAATCGTGGGTGAAACCATGAAAGAGATGGACCCGGGCACTACCCTTTTGATCCTTTCAGACCATGGATTTACGAGCTATCGCCGATATTTTAACCTGAACACCTGGCTGCACCGGAATGGATATATGGCCTATGTCGATGAATATAAAAGGACAAGTGGCGAGTTTTTCGAAAATGTGAACTGGAAGCGCACCAAAGCCTACGCCATGGGCTTGAACGCCCTTTATCTCAATCTCAAGGGAAGGGAAGGTCATGGAATCGTCGATCCTGGCCAAGGAGCCAAGGCGCTGCTCGAAGAAATCCGGCAGGGACTTTTGAATTACCGCGACCCGAACAACGGCCAGCAGGTTATCAGCTACGTGGATGTACCGGCGACAGCCTATCAGGGGGAATACCGGGATAAAGCCCCTGACCTGATCATCGGCTACAACCGGGGATACCGCGCTTCGTGGTGGACAGCCCTGGGACAGGCGCCTGCGGATATCCTGGGCGACAACACGAGCAAGTGGAGCGGCGATCACTGCATAGCCGGCCAACTGGTACCGGGGATTGTTCTGGCCAATAAGAAGATCAAGGTCGATGATCCGGCCATTATCGATCTGGCTCCTACGATCCTCAACGAATTCAAGATGAAAAAGCAACCGAAAATGACCGGCAGGGTGATATTTTAGATTGCGGGAGATATAACGCCTTGGTGGACACGGTAGGGAGTAAGTCACCTATAGATAAGGAGATAGACCTTATCGTCAATACTATTTGTGGAAAAGTTATCTCCAGTTATTACCAGCAGAATCAAAGGAATAATCAGTTAAATAAGGAGTTTTCAGTATGTTCGGGAGTAAGGTAAAAATCGATAAGGACTTATTGAATCGTGCCGAAGAATATGCAAGCCGAAAAGGGTATTCTTCAGTCGAAGAATTCATTAGCCATGTGCTGGAAAAAGAAATGCGGGAAGAGGACGAGTCTTCTGAGTCGCAGGAAGATCTGAAGAAAAAATTACAAGGGCTTGGCTATATCTCCTGACATAAGACTATGCTCAGGCTCACATAAGGTAGAATTCCCTGTAAAAGGGCAACCTATATTTATTTTACAGAGTATGAGGCCATCATGCTGACAATTTTACAATTCATCGGGCAATTTCTGGATCTGGTAGCCATGCCCTTTCAAAGCCTTGAACCCTTTTGGGGTTTTATGGCTATCTGTTTTGTCATGGGCACGATTGTTGTCATTATCTTCAAATATGTATCCAACCAGAAAAAAATTAAAGCGGTAAAAAACCAGATCAAGATCCATTTTCTGGAAATCAGGATCTACAAAGACGATTTCCGTGAAGTATTAAAAGCCCAGAAGGAAATTCTGAAAAATAATTTCCGGTATATCGCCTATAATACGCAAGGAGCGGTTCCTGTTATTCTCTTATTTCTGGTCACACTCTCTCAGATAAACCTGCGCTATGGGTATGATCCCATCATGCCTGGGGAACCATTCGATGTAAAAGTCACTTATGGTCAGAACGCTGACCGGCGTCCCGACCCGCTGCTTACCCTGCCCGAAGGATTCGAGGCGCTTACGCCTGCTCTTCGCCTTGGAGGGGAAAACGAAGTAAGCTGGCAATTGCGGGCATCCGAAGCGGGTAAGTATCGGATAGGCATTCAGACCTGCGACGAGAATTACACCAAAGAGATCGTCATCGGCAAGATCTCCGATCCTTTCTGCCCAGAGCTCATAAGGCAGGGATTCTGGGCCTCTTTTGTCAATGCCGCTGAACCTGCACTCCCCAAAAAAGGGCTCCTTGAGAGCATTGAAATCGGTTATCAGCCAAAACACTTCAAATGCATCCTCTTCGGCTGGAACATGCACTGGCTGCTGGTGCTTCCCATTCTGGCCATCTCCTTTGGCCTGGTGGTGCGAAAAGTCCTCAAGGTGGATTAATAATAACGATCCTCAGGGCAATACGAGCAGTACCATTAACTGCTCTTGAGTAATTGTATAACTGGTATTGAGTAATAATGAAGACCTGCTCTTGAGCAATAATGAAAACAAGGAGTGCCTGAAGAGCAGGGAGGGTGTCTTTTGTCCCCCTCCCATTTCCAGAATGACCAGTCCTTATGAATGGTCAAGTTTGATTCGAAGCTCTTTCAACTGCTCAGGCATGGCCTCGCTTGGCGCATCGGTCATCATGCAGGTAGCTTTTTGAGTTTTCGGGAAGGCGATAACGTCCCGGATGGAGGTGGTGCCTGCCAGAATCATGATCAGCCGATCCAGTCCCAGTGCCAATCCTCCATGTGGCGGGGCTCCATATTCCAATGCCTCTAAGAGAAAACCAAATCTCAGCCTGGCCTGTTCCTCACTGATACCAAGTTTGCCGAAAAGCCTGCCCTGCAATTCCGTTGTGTGAATCCTGATGCTTCCCCCGCCAATTTCCTGGCCGTTTAAGACAATATCATATGCCTGAGCGCGAACTTTCAAAGGGTCGGTGTCCAGCATAGGCAGATCCTCTTCCAGCGGTGCAGTGAAGGGGTGGTGTATGGCCGCGTAGCGGCCTTCCGCACTATCGTATTCCAGCAGGGGAAAGTCAGTAACCCACAAAAAATCATATCTATCGGGATCGATCAGATCCAGTTTTTGACCCAGAGTGAGACGCAAAGCCCCAAGGCTTGCAGCCACAACCGATGGAGCATCAGCCACAAAGAAGAGGATATCGCCGACCTCGGCCTGCATGCGCTTTTGAATATTGGATACTTCCTCTTCAGAGAGAAATTTTTTGAGGGGCGATTGAATCCCGTCCGGATTGATCTTAATCCAGGCCAGCCCCTTGGCCCCGTAGATACTGACTACCCTGGTCAGATCATCGATTTCACTGCGGGAGAGTTTTCCACACCCCAAGCTTCCCTTGCAATTGATGCCCTTGACCTGCCCTCCTTTTTGAACAACGTCGGCAAAGACTTTGAACTGTGAATTTTGGACCAGATCGCCGATGTCCACCAATTCAAGCCCGAACCGGGTGTCAGGCCGGTCTACGCCAAAACGGCTCATAGCTTCCTGATAGGTCATCCGTGGAAAGGGAGCATTGAAACTGAGCTGCTTTTCTTCCCGGAAGATCTCGCGGACCATTCCTTCTACGAGCTGCATGACATCTTCCCTCTCTACAAAAGACATTTCAAGGTCGATCTGCGTAAACTCCGGCTGGCGGTCCGCCCGCAAATCCTCATCCCTGAAGCAGCGTACGATCTGAAAAT
Source organism: bacterium (assembly GCA_040752695.1). Taxonomy (GTDB): domain Bacteria; phylum SZUA-182; class SZUA-182; order DTGQ01; family DTGQ01; genus DTGQ01. The sequence continues at coordinate 15,543 of JBFMGO010000084.1, read as the reverse complement.
ATCGATCATAGCCGGAAACCATCAGTATCTGCTTAAAAAGCTGAGGAGATTGGGGCAGGGCATAAAAGCAGTGAGGATTGACCCTGCTTGGGACCAGATAATCACGCGCCCCCTCCGGGGTGCTCTTGGTTAACACCGGAGTTTCGATTTCCAGAAAACCCTGCCGATCGAGATACTGCCGGACCCTTTGGCAGATCCGGTGGCGCATCATCATGATTTTTTGCAGCGATGGCCGCCGAAGGTCAAGATACCGGTAGCGCAGCCGTATATCTTCTGCCGTGTCAATCCCATCCTCGATCTGGAAGGGAGGATTCTTGGCTTGATTGAGAATCTTGACCTCTTCCACCATCAATTCAATTTCCCCGGTGGCCAGATTCGGATTGGCCATCCCTTCGGGCCGCGGGGATACTTTCCCTTTAACTGCAATTACATATTCGTTTCTGACATCATGGGCTTTCAAGTGGCTTTCCGGTGCGTGCTCCGGGTTGAACACAACCTGAGTGATCCCTTCCCTGTCCCGTAAATCGATAAAGATAACGCCCCCATGGTCCCTTCGCCGCTGTACCCAGCCCATCAGGGTAGCCTTTTGGCCTACGTGGGATTTGTTGAGAGTGTTGCAACTCCCTGTCCGTTTCCATCCATCTAAATAATCCACCTTCTTAACCCTCCAAAAAGGATAGCCATAATGCTGCTATCGAGATTTTAATCGTTTTTGCTGTTTCATTGGTCGAATCATGAAGTGCATACTTCTTATAGGCTCAATAAGTGGCCTTATGCCAAACAGTATCCTAATAATTAACAATGAGATGTAGAAAATTAATATACGATACGGTCTTTATGGTAAGTGCAGTCCTTCGGAACAGCTCTTATTATCCCGTCCTTGCCTCTTGCATAATACTCGCTTAAGACGGCTTGAGCAAAGCTTTGGAGATAGATACCGGCATTTCTTTTAATCATATCCGAATCTTCCAGGAAGTCAAACGATTATTTTTCTCTATCATTTTTCTGTATCATCCGAGGATCAGCGATACCGGTTTTCATGAATCCGCCAGGTACCGGTATGCGCGAGATAGTCACTATTGGTCGATAATCCAAAATACCCGGCTGACGGCAATTAATTTTCACTGGATAAGCATTAAAAGCATCATATATTTTTCACATCTTCAGCATGGGAATATACTTCAATTCCTAACTGTGAAGCAACATTTTTTGCTTTATCATCTACCATCGGGGAAATAACTATGAGCCGGTTAGCCTTACATTCATGAGATCTTTCATAGAATCTGGCCTTCCTCTCAAAGGTATACATATCTGATTTGCTCATAGAGGATTTAATCTCACTGATAATCAAGAGCCCGTTTTTAATAATCAGATCTACTTCTACCTGATCCGGTCTACCAAACACTTCTCCTTTGTCGTCAAATTCAGTAATATGTGTTACCTGGACCGAAAAAGAATCTTTGAGTATACCCGCCAGGGCATTTCTAAATGATTCCTCGATATAAAGGCCCCAACGGGCACCGAGGGCTCCAATTGTCTGATCATGTTTCCGGTTTAAAGACTTGATCTCTTCATATTGTTTATCAATATGTTTTTGATTCTCCCACCACTTTTTGTTTTGTTCATCCCACTTGCGGTTCTGCTCCTCTTTCTCTTCTTTCCATTTTTTGTTTTGTTCATCCCACTTACGGGTCTGCTCTTCCCTATCCCGTTGGAGCTCTTTGAGCATACGATCAAACCGATCTTCAGTTTCAGGTTTCCCTGCATAATATTGAGAGGTAAGGCGCAGAATAAACCGTGCGATTTCCTCATCGGTCTGCATTATCCTGGGCAATTCCTCCCTAATAATCCTTTTAATTTCTTTAATTTCCATCAGTTAATCACCTCTCATCGTCAAGGGAGATTCTCGAAGGGGCATTTTTGTTACTGGGTACATACAATGATGCTTTCCTTTCAACTCCTCTATTATTATACCTGATTATTATACCTGACTTATATCCCATAATTATTATACTTATAGGTTCGTCAACAATGTGGTAATCAAACCAAACAGCTTGTTTTTGCCTGTACCGCCGCGGCAATATCATCCATAGCGACTTCCTCTTGCAGGGATTGCACCATATCCCGCAGTACCAGTTGGCGGCTGGCCAGCTCGTTTTCTCCTATAATGAGAGTAAACCGGGCACCCATTTGACTGGCCTGCTTGAGCAAAGCCTTCAGTGAGCGGTCCTCATAATTCATGACTACCCGCAGATGATGACTTTGCCGCAAGGTTCGTGCCATCAGGAAAGCCTCTTCCCGGGCGGCCTGCCCCAGAGCGGCCACATAGATCAGAGGGTGTGGCTGTGGGGCAATCCCCTGTCCTTGTAGTGCCAGGACTACCCGTTCCATCCCGAGAGCAAAGCCGATAGCAGGTGTCGGTGGACCTCCGAAATCCTCCACCAGATGATCGTACCTGCCTCCGCCTGCAATGGCGTTTTGTGCACCCAGCCCGCTGGCAGTCACTTCGAAGGCGGTTCGAGTGTAGTAATCAAGCCCCCGGACCAGCCGGTAATTAATCTGGTAGGGGATGCCAGCCAGTTTGAGCAGGCGTTCTACCTCTTGGTGGTGTCTTTGACAGTCAGGGCACAGATGCTCCAGGATGACCGGTGCTTTATTTAGTTTGGCCTGACAGGCTTCATTTTTGCAGTCCATAATGCGCAAGGGGTTTTTCTCGTAGCGTTTTTGACAGTCAGGGCATAAATCATCCAGATCTTTCCGCAAAAAATCCTGCAACACTCTTTTGTACGTAGGGCGGCAATTCTCCCGGCACCCAACCGAGTTGAGGAAAAGAGTGGCATCGCTAAGCCCAAGTTTTGCAAACAGGTCATGGAGCAGTACAAGCATCTCGGCATCCATGCCCGGCTCAGTCAGACCAAAAACCTCGGCACCGATCTGGTGGAACTGACGGGACCGTCCGGCCTGCGGCCGCTCGTAGCGGAACATTGGTCCCTGGTAGTAGAGTTTCTGGTAAGGGCCTTGAGCATACAGCTTGTGTTCCACGAAGGCCCGCACGACAGATGCAGTTCCTTCAGGCCGCAGGGTCAGACTGTGTCCTTTACGGTCAGGAAAGGAGTACATTTCCTTGGAGACGATATCCGTCTCTTCTCCGATACTCCGAATAAAAAGAGCGGTATCCTCAAAGATTGGAATCCGAATCTCCAAAAATCCATAGTTACGGAGTACTTTTTGGCTGGTTTCTTCCAGGTGGTGCCAGATTTCAATTTCTGAAGGGAGTATATCCTTAACTCCCCGAATCGCCTTGATCATGGATTTTTCTCTCCTCTTTCAATACTATCATCCATTCACGTTATTCATGTTCCTGTATCCTATTGAAACATAAATTATATCAAACTGTACATTTTTCTTCAAAATTTTTTCCAGCAAGATCTTGCTTTCAGGTAAAGGGTGGGATGCTTTATTCTTGAGGGGAAGAATGAGATGCAGAATGCAGCCAGACAAGATAATTTTGCACGATCTCCTGTATCGAAAAAAAGTAATTATGAAAATAGGGGAAAGAAGATGTCTGCACCTCAATGATAATCTGATCTTCTGCACAAGGCTGGCAGCCGGGGCGGACAGGCAGTTCGTGATGGTCATGCCTGGCAGACCTGGCTGGATCTTCAGTCATGTCAGGATTGTCGAGACCCTGGCCGGGCGGGTCAGGAAGTCTTATTTGGCTGGGGGAGCAAAAAACCCGGCATAGGGGGATAAAGGTGGCCCCATCGAGTGCTTTTATTGAAAATTCTCCAGCACCTGCCTCTTCCAGAATTGAGTCGATCTTCTCATTTGTTTGAAATTCCAGGGCCTTTCTAAGACTGAAGGCAAGATGCATCGAGGCATTCCCTTTTTTATCCTGCAATCTTTTATCCTGCCATCCCTGTACTCTTTTAACCGGTAATCCCATATCCTGAAATTCCGACAAGGGAGTGATGCGAATGGTAAGATGGCAATCCGCATCTTTATCTTGATGGCCATAATAGTCAATGCGTTTTATAAGAAAAGGCGGCCCCTCCTGGAAATCCTTCATACTGCGAAGGCGCATCTTCGACCATCCTGGTTCGCGGCTCTGCGTAGCCAGGATCAGTTTTGCCTTTTTGGGTGGATCCAAAACCTTCATTGGTCTGGAAAAACGCTCATATTCTTCTTCGGCTTCCTTCAGCAGCAGGGCTTCATCTCTTCGTTCCTCTTGCCTTCTCTCCTTCCATTTCTTTTCCCAGTCATAAAGGGCATCCCACCATTGTTTGTCTTTATTTTCCAATTTTTGCTCGGCCAATAATCTGTCTCCTGGAGTGATATTCTCGCTTATGTGCAGTATGCACACAGGTGAAAAACCGGTTTTAGTAGAGGAACTGGTTATTAACCCTCCACAGGAGGAGGATGAAAATCAACTCAACTAAAACAACGATTGAAAAATTTACCCCGTATTGCAGATGATACATTCGGGCCAGAATCTCCAAAACTACTTGAATCATTACCCATGTTGTGTAAACCTTGATAGCCCACTTTTTTAGATTGGAAATCCCATAGGCGGTAATCAAGGTGTAAATTCCGGAAGCAAGAACCAAAAGAGCAAGAAATATCCGGGAACGGTGGGGAAGATCGGGTGAAAGCAATGGAATTGGAAGAAAGGAAACCGGGAGGGTAAGCGATTTACCCGGCTTTACGAGAAAGATGGAAAAGGCGATCATAGCGGCACTCAAAACCCATAGTATCCCAGATAAAATTTGAACGAAGACAGGTGCCTTTTTCTTTTCCTTTTTTGATAAGATAGAAGCGCCAGACAGGTTTTTGCTCTCCTCTCTGTGCACTCCCTTGTTTTCTTTACCGGCAGTCTCGGAACTATTCTTATGCGCCGTTGATGACTGGGAAGTGGAGGTGGATGGTTTGGTTACCTTCTCTGGGGAAAAGAGAGGGCTGGAATCGAGGGTCCATCCACACTCGCCACACGTTTCAGCCCCGCTGGGGCTAAGAACACCACATTTGGGACAGGATATTGGCATATATTTCTCCTTAGTGCAGCGCTCCGGTTTAGCTAGCAGGTTAGCCAGCAAAGCCAGGCTCTAGCCAGCAGCCAGGTTAGGCTTGAGTTACGTTATAAGCGGGCCTTAGCTATGGCCATGGCTATTGGCTATACCAATACGAGCGAAGCAAATAAAATTAAAATTCCCACAGCAATCCTACGCGGTAGAGTGGACCGCTTAAGTCCAGTCCAATTCCACCAAAATCGTCAATCCGCAGCCAGCGTGCCTCAAGAATCAAGTAAGTATTATCAATGCCATACTCCTGAAGCGAACTTTGAGCTGCATCGGGATCGAGCCAATCCAGGAGTAACCGGACCCCGACCAGGCCATGGTAGCCGTACTTGGCACCCGTGACGGTATCGCCGTCTTTCATTTTCTCCTGGAATCCCCAGGCATCCAGACCGGCGCCCAGATACGGAACTAATTTCTGCTCCTGTGAATAGCGAAAGAGGTATGAGAATTGTAAATATCCGGGAACCAGAGTCATCTTGGCACTATCAGCACTGTACTTTTCATTGTCGGTATCGATCTGGGATGCGTTAGGATTGACCTGACGTCCACTGAAATGGATCCAGCCCCCGCCAAGGGTTACCACGATCTGGCTGCTCCAGGTTTTGGAAAATTCTAAAAATCCGGCGAATTCCCCGTCATCGGAGTAAACCTCCTGGAAGGTGGAATTCTTCGGCAGGTAATATCCTCCCCACAGAGAAGCGGAATAACTTCCCTGCAGGCTTTCGGCCATGACTTTATGCCCGGGAGAAAACAAAAGAGTAGAAATAAACACCCATACAAAGCACCACAGTACCAATAAAGAAAATCTCGATCTCATGGTCATGCTCTCTTTTACCTCTTCTCTCTCCTTCGAAATATGATCTGATCTTTCCGTACGGTTTCCAAAAAGCATCCGCCGCTCTCATCCACAAGGTCGGTCAGACCCAGACCCTTGACCGGAGTTCCAAAGCTTTTGCCCGTTATAGCCGACCGGGAAGTGGCGTTATTCGCAGCATCTATTGCGGAAACCAATACTACGTATCTCTGACCGTTGATAAGATTGTCAATGGTATATTTACAGTTTTCATCTTTTGACTGCTCATGGATGTTCTCGCCGGGAAATTCAATAGTGTTGGGGTCCGAACCGGCATCGACCTCCGGCGGCACTTGTGCCCATTGAACCCGATACAGTTTCACGCCTGAGAGTTTGTCGTGGGCTTCACTCCATTTCACCAATAACTTTTCGTTTCCCGAGGTTACACTGATCACTGAAGGTGCTGTCTCCGGAGGGGCGGTATCATTAATAAGGGAAAACAGTACAGGATACCGCTCCTTATTTTCAACCGAAGAGTTTGGGTCTGGATGCCAGGCAATTTCAACAACATAGGTCCCCTGCTTTTGGACAGGAAGGATGGTACGGATCTCCTTTGCTTCCTTATCGACTTGCTGGCTGGGGATTGAAAAGTCGGGATCCTGACTGATCGCATCATTCGGATCTTTCAACTGTATCAGGTCAACCGTATAAGAGCCCTTTTTGGTAGACTTCCACTCAACCGACATGTTCTCCTGCACTTTCGAATTGAAAGTGCCCAGGAAGGTATACGGGTAAGCTTTCCCGGTTTCAGGATTCTTAGCATCGATTTTAGAAGGATCGTAGATGATCGTGATAATGGGAAGTTTGTTTGATCTCCACAGGGTGATCCCCTGGTTGGGGTCTTCGGTGCCCAGATAGAGGTACCCCTGATTGTGATCAGCATAGAGCCAGCGAAAATGGTTTGAGGACGCATCCAGGGCAGTCTGCTCCTGGGGTTTACTCATGTCATTGACGGTAATCGGCTCAAGCCGCTTTTCTTTCGTATCTTCCTGATCCTTTTTGTTCTCTTGATTCACCTGGTTCGGATCATGATATGCCTGACATATCTCCATTTTCTTGTCAGTATTGTTAAAGCCAAGAAAAAGGTAAGAGCCCAGGCTCTCCATCGAAAGGGATGCGGATTGATTAGGGTCGATGGTTTTTTCCCAGGAGGAAGGCGCCTCGCTGAAGTTCGCCTCATTCCAGGCCATAGACCATATCCGGCAGGTGCTTTTATTGTCACTGCCACTGCCGCCGGCACTGCCGTTGTCGTCATTATCCAGCATAATCGCAGAGAGGGTATGGTCCGAGGCAGCCATATCCGCAATGCTCAGCGCTCCTTCAGACCAGGGTGAAAAGATAGTGCGGTCACTGTCGCTTTTGTCCAGCATCCAGACTTCAGCTTTATCTTGAGTGTTTTTAACCCCAAGATACAGCTTGTCTTCAAACTCCTGAAAGTTGCTGGTGGTGATAAGACCTGCGTGACTCTGGCCGATCTGCTTCCAATCAGTAGAAGCAACCTTTTTGGTCGATTTAGCTTCCTTGGATCGCCATAGCCGGACTGAGTCCGCTGTGTCTTCGGTCCCCTTTACCGTCACTCCCAGGTAGAGGTAGTCATTGAATGAAGAGATCGAGGTTATCGTGCCTGAATTCATCTCAGAAGGGTTGACCTGTATCCATTCCCCTTGATTGGGGTCTTCTCTCAACCTCAAACGAGGGCTGTCTCCTTCCCTGGTAGCCACATATAAATGTTCTTTATGCGAGCCGAGAGCCGTAATATCAGGACTGTTTAAATCTGTCAGGTTAATCTCGCTCCAGACCAGATTCGGGTCATCCTCCTTTTTCGGACCACCTCGCCACAGTCGGCACTTTCCCGCCGGGGTAAGGGTATAAAGGTATAAGCGGTCTCCCACGATAACGGGCCTTGATCCCCAGCTATCTTCATCTCCCCAGGGTGGTTTGGATTGAGGAGAGACATAGAGTGAGGGTCCAGCAAAACACACGCTTTTGGATGCAATCAGATACCCTGCTGTGATATGGCCTAGGAGAAGCCCGGTCACCACCAGCGTCAAGACCGGCGAATGGAATTTTTTTTCGCTCATCTTAAAATATCAACCCTCTCTCTTTTCATACGTTTCGGATCTTACCCGCCCCTTGCTGCCGGACAGGCACTGTCAAGATTCGGATCTTACCCGCCCTTAATGCGGGCAGGTGCTGCCTGGATTCTAATCGCACCCGCCCTTACTGTGGACAGGCGCTGTCAAGATAATGGAAGGCTTGCGGCAGCAGGTCAGTTATCCTGGTCCACTGAATATCCCCTCCCGGATTACCCATGATGATGGTTATCTCAGGAGCAAACTCCCATATTAACTGTCGGCAGGCCCCACAGGGGGTTACTACCGACTCGCTGTCGCTTACAATAGCCAGTGCACTGAAACTGGTCTCTCCTTCGGAGAGTGCCTTTAAAAAGGCCACCCGTTCAGCACAGATGCTGAGGCTCAAAGATATATTTTCGATGTTGCAGCCAAGGTAGCACCTTCCCCCGGCGGTGAGAAGAGCTGCACCTACTCTGAATCCTGATATCGGGGCGATGGCCTTCTCTTTGGCTTGACCGGCTTTTTGCATCAGTTCCCGCCAGGATGGATCGATCTCGTCAATAGTCGCAATGGCAGCCGTAATACTCACACATGGCCCTCCTTATTCCATAGATCCCGGGAGTATTTTTCCTGAATAAGTCTTGCGGCCTCTTCTTCCTCCCAGTCAGTCAATGAACCGTAAGTAAATGAGATGTGAAACGTTTCTTCAAATCCGCGGATCAGGGCCTCCTTGATCAGGGATACAGCAACGGGACTACAAAATACCTCCTCGAGAGAGATAAATTCCGGCATTCCACAGCCGTTTCGATTCGATCCGAGCGCCCAGGAGCGGCTTAGTCCTTTGGCCGGATCCGCAGTTGCCGAAAGATTGGACTCCCCTGCCGGGTTCAGCCCCTCTGCCAGATTCGCTTCACCGGACAGGTTCGCTCCCCTGGCCAGGATTCCCTTGTCTAACGGTCTCCCGCTGTCTACCGGGTTCCCGTTGCTTACCGGGTTCGCATTTTCAGCCAGGTTCGCATTTTCAGCCGGATTCGCACCTTCAGCCGGATTCGCACCTTCAGCCGGATTCGGGAAACCCTGCCGGAATGAAGAATACCGGGCGCAAGAAAGCAACCGGCGGACCACTGCCTGCTGGTCTTCCACCATCATTGAGCCCTGCTGCAAACAGGCGCCTTTTTCTCTCCTTTGGGCATTACCGATGATCTTCTTTCCGTGAACAAGAATTTCGTGTTTTGCCACCCCTGAAAAGCAAAAAGGAGAATGACTGGCTTTCCGCTCCAGACTTATCTGTGCTGGTATCCCTAAAAGCCATAGTCCGCGCTGAACAGCCTGGCTTATCTTTTGGTAGCTGGCCAGAATCCCCCTGGGAATGACAGGATTATTCTCGGTAAAAATGAGGGAGTAGGTAACATCTCCCTTATGCAACACCATTCTTCCTCCGGTTGGCCTTCGCACGACATCAAGACCAAGCTCTTTGGCTTGAGCAAGATCGAGATTCCCTCCGATTTTCTGCAAACGTCCGATTGAAACAGCCGGTGGAACCCAGGTATAAAACCGGATGGTTGCCGGAGAGCCTTTTTGCTGGATGCAAGCTCTCAGCACGGCCTCATCAATAGCCATGTTTGCATAGGCATTGTAGGCAGCTAAATCGAGTAATCGCCAGGACTGCAAGGTATGTTTTTATCCTTCATTGATTTGTTAGTCTGTAGTTTTGCTGGTCCGCTGTAATGTATTTAATGGTCCGTAGTTTTGCTGGTCCGCTGTAGTGTAGTTACTGGAATTTTGTAATGTGTTTAAAAGGACACCTGGATTACCTTCAGGGGGCAAACCGTTACGCACTGTTCGCATAAGATGCAGTCATCCCGGTTGAACTCTATCTTCCATGAGACCGGATTTAAGGATAAAGCTTTCTGGTGGCATACGGCCATACACATGCCGCAACTGACGCACCTATCCTCATTGAGTTGAATGTCCTGGGCCAGAGATTTGACACCAATGCCCTTGCTTTCGAGGAAATTCACCCCTTTTTTGATGTTCTCGACTTTCCCCCGCAGTTCCAGAACGATTCGCCCGCCCTCTTTCGGTATGATCTTGGCACGCAGGATGTTGACGATAAGGTCATAGTCCTTTATGAGGTGATAAATAGCTGTATCTTCCACGAGGTTAGCCGGAAAGGTCAAAACAATTCTTCTGGTGACTGTCATAACTTTAAGCCGTCCTTTTTAGATCCTTCTTTTTGCGGTAAGTTCTTGAATCGGGTATCGCGCGAGAGGAGCTGAATCGGCTCTACCAGGAAAAACTCACCCCGCCTGATCCAATCTTTTAAGATTGAGGCAATTTCTCTGGCCATAAAAAGGCTGGAGACGGAATTTGCCGGCACCCGATTTCCATTAATCTGGACTGACCCGGACCTCAATTCCTGATAATTAACCCTGCCATAGGTCGGCTTGGATAACTTTTCCACGCTGTAATCGTAAATAGTCGTAAAAATATCCTTGTCCCGAATGGATACTGACTCGGCTATCCCCTCATCCAGCACGGGAATCGGAATGCCAACGCCCACCATAAGAGTTACACCGTACTTTTTTATGGTCGCTCCCCGGATATAGCGTGGGTTCATCTGCTTCAGATCGCCCATGAGCATCAAGGTTCCGGCACTGCTGAGCGGAACTTTATTGACGGCCCGAATCTGATGTGGATTATGCTGGGTTCCCTCTCCGAGGACGTGCCCTACTCCTCCGCCCAGAAAAATTTTCGTACCGAGGCCGATCGTGCGGTATTCCGGATCATTGATCAGCGGATTGAGCTGGCCGGAGGTGGAATAGGCGACATTTCCAAACTTGGGCAACAGGGTGCCCATGTAGGTATGCAGCGTCCTGGCCGAGGAATTGGTTGCAGCCGTATAGTTCTGATAGGCGTTGCGGGGGTTGAGCAATATGGCCTGATTGATACTTTCCAGGGTAATCTCGGCTTTCACCATTTCTCCTGGATAACAGTCCGTTTTGTAGCCTTCTGCCTCCAGGCGGATGACCTTTCCTGCCAGAAGATCCTCGATCACATGCCCCCCTCCATACTCGATCCCTTCCGTCTCCGACATGGCGGTAGCTCCCAGATAGGCATCCACCGCAGCCAGAGACGCATAAGCGGGCACGTCATTCAGTAAGACCTTGTTCATTTTGACCGGAGGGTCCGCATGCCCGAAATTTAAAAAGACACCGGATGAGCACATCGGTCCAAAGGTGGCCGTTGTAACTACATCGACCTTTTCGGCAACGGCCTTAATGCCTTCTGCATCAGCCAGATCACATACTTCATCGGCTGTGACTACGACAGCTTTCCCCTCCTTGATTTTCTCGTTTATTTCTTCATATGTTTTCACGGCTTACTCTCACCTTCAAAAAAGACGGCTTACTCTCATTTTTTTAAGAGAGCCCGATAATAAAATGAGATTCTGCTGATAAATTCGATCCTTCTGATAAATTCGCCGGCGAATTCAGTGATGAATTCGGTAAGGATATTCCCATCCTTTTGTAAAGTTATTCCCTTATCTTTTCTAAAGAATTTTTATTCCCCCTTTTTATACAGGGGGTGAGGGGGATTTTCGACACCTGGCTCCATTCAATTACTGGCCTTTAGGAATTCCCGCAGCCAGTACTTAGTTTAGCATAAGCTTTAAATAACCTCCAATTTTATCTGTTTTCCTGGAGATGTCAAGGGAAAAGCGGTCGCACTCAAGCGGCCTCCGCACTGCTTTTTCATCGTTTACCATTCTTCCCTCTCCTAATAATGGTAACCTCTTGGCTTATTTTGAGCATACGGCTACCGCTTCCCAGAGGGGATGAGGAATTTTCAAAAGTTGCGTCTTGAACAGATCAGCTCAATAAGATAATCGATGCAATGTGGATGAGTATTTGAGACGGCTGGTTGTACGAAAGCGAAATAAGCATGCGAAAGCATGATAAGTTTAATAAACAAGACGGATATCCGCGTAATTAGTTACCTTTGCATAGAAGGTAACTAATTACGATGATTAGTGGTGGTTGGTGTATATGCTCCCCACAGATTATAGCTTTTAAAAACAGGATGATAACCCTGTTTTCCCCAGAAAATGTGGAAAATTTGTGGATAAGTCGATGGATTTGGTATTTAACCATTTGGAAAATGGACTTGAATATCAGAATTTCCCCGGCCCCATAAGAAACGTGTTCATTTTTATATAAGTTTATACTTTTATATGTATAAATTAGATTTTTTTTCGATATTATCCCCTTTCGAGCGGTTTTTGTAATGAAGCAGGCAATATAAAGAAGCAGGCTTTGCAAAGAAGCAGACCTTGCAAAGAAGCAGGCAGTACAAAGAAGCAGGCAGTACAAAGAAGCAGACCTTGCAAAGAAGCAGACTTATGCGAAAAAGGGGATTGCAACTCTCCATTTTTGGCGCCTATTAGACTCCAAATTCGATCACTATTCTCGGAAACAGTGACCTGATGAAGAAGAGATTGCGATAAGAGCCGGAAGCGCATTTTAAGTTCAACGCTTGAGATCTGCTCCAACCAAAATCTTCCCCAAATAAATCTTTACCGTTACAGCATCCTGAACCCCGCCTAATTTCGCGGAGTATAAATAACGTATTTTTTCTTAAAACAAATTCCTTGCTCATAAACCGATTTTGTATTAATATTCAGTTAAACATGGGATTTTTTTCATAAAGGCTTTCCCGATATATCTTTCCTCACATCGGAGTAACCATGCAACGATTTTGCTTTTCTCGGTTTATCTTCACCATCAAGGGGGAGACAGCACTCCTTCTGCCCGCATATAAGGGTTCCACGCTCCGTGGAGGCTTCGGGCATGCCTTCCGGCGCGTTGTCTGCGTGTTTAAAGGTAAGGAATGCTCAGATTGCCTCCTTAGGCAGCAGTGCGTGTACTCTTGGGTTTTCGAGACACCGGTGCCAAGTGAGGCCGAGATGATGAAAAAATACACTGCCGCCCCACACCCTTTTATCATCGAGCCACCGATGGAGGACCTGGAAACATACCGGGCAGAGCAGGAGATGAGCTTTGGTTTGGTCCTTATTGGCCGGGCCATCGACTATCTCCCTTACTTTATTTACGCCTTTGAGGAGCTTGGCCGTATCGGCATCGGTAGAGGAAAGGGGAAATACCATCTGGTGAAAGTGGCTGAGGAGAGCCCTTTACTGGAACACTCATCTCAGGGCGGGGAAAATCACCAAAAGGTTATTTATCGCGGCCATGATAAAATGCTGGCTACAGGTTTTGGCCCCGTGCACTGGCCGGACATTATTAATTCTCCACCTCCATCCAGAGTTCGCCTGCATTTTCTCACTCCAACCCGGATCAAGTATGAAAACAGCCTGACCAAAGAGCTTGAATTTCATGTCTTTTTCAGGAACCTCCTCCGCCGCATCTCTATGCTCTCCTATTTTCACTGCGGCCAGAAACTTGAAGACAGCGGATTCAAGGATCTCATTGAGCAGGCCACGAAGATCAATACAGTCAGCCGGAACCTCCACTGGGAGGACTGGGAGCGCTACTCCAATCGCCAGGAGACGCGGATGAAGATGGGCGGCCTTTTGGGCGAGGCCATCTACGAGGGGGATTTTTCTCCCTTCTGGCCATATATCAGGCTGGGAGAGTATGTACACGTAGGCAAAGGCAGCAGCTTCGGCTTGGGGAGGTTTGAGGTTTCGCTACCTTAGCAGTCAAGTTGATATATAGCTGAAAATGCGCCTTAATTTAGAAGGTGAAATAAAAAGGCGAATAGCCATACATGTTTTCTCAGAGCATCTGTACAGCGCGGGGAGAATTGAATGACAGGAAATGAATATTATAAGAGCGAAGATGTCTTAAAACCTATCCTCATTGAAGGACTACTGAAAGTCAGAGATTGGTTCCACAAACAAGATGCTCCGTACCTCAGATCCATTTTTGATCAAGTAGGTTTTAAGGATAAGGATGAAACTATAAGTGCCTATTATGTAAAGCCAACTAGCATCACATCTAACATATCTTACCCAACAAAGGTAAAGGATGTCCTTCTCGATGAAATCAAGGCAGGAACATTAAATGAAATAAAAACCCGATATGAGAGTCTTGATGAAAACTACCTTAGACTTTTAACCGTTAATAAGCTTATGTTTTTATTGGAAAAATTTGGTGGAACTATACCCATTGAGGGAAACGAAAATATTTCGATCTTCGATACGTATAAAGTTAGGGCAGCCAAAGCAATTATAGCTAGAAATAGGAAAGAATTTAAACATGATCCAGGAAACTTGATAATCAATCTTGATTTATCGGGAATACAAAGTTTCATTTATAACATCACTTCACAAGGAGCATTAAAAAACCTCCGTTCTCGTTCCTTTTTTATAGAATTACTCTGTAATCATGCTATTGACCGTTGCATTGATGCCTTTAATTTACATGACGTTAATATCCTTATGAATGGTGGTGGGAACATATACATCTTATCCAGCAAACCTCCAGGCTACAATGAGTTGTTAGGCAGCATTGACTATAATATAAATTCTTGGCTTTTAGAAAAGTTTAATGGCAGGTTACACATTACATTTTCCACAGTAGAAGCATCTGACGAAAACCTCAAATTCGATATCTCATCTACCTTGCAGGAAATAGCAAAGGCTGCCTTTATTAAAAAGAATCAGAAATTCCAAGCTATTATTCAAAAAGGGGACCTTGTATTTATTAATGAAACAGATCCAAGCCCTCAACATTGTGAAATCTGCTTTCGAGATTCTGTCTTGCCACAGCCTAAGGGGAGAGAGGATTACGAGGAACCTATAAGATGTAGTTTTTGTGATAGACTTGTACGTCTTGGTAATGTTATTCCAGAAATAAGGTATGTGCAAATTTCTAATGAAGATTCAGGCCATTGTCTTCAAATAGAGAATTCCTACTATCTTCTTTCAAAGGTTCACCGTTACGACCTTCCATGCCGCTGGGTCATTTATGATGAACGCATTGATTTTTTGAATGATCTTGGTACTTCGGCAATACCCCTTTTTGCGAGAACATATGTTACAACAGTTGATATGTTACCTAAAGATATACGTCAAGACATAGCTGAAGAAAAAGAGGAGCTTTATACCCAATTATCAGCGACAGAGGATCAGGAAGAAAAACAATGGCTAAAGGATGAAATTGACTCCTTGGGAGATAAAAATGCTGCTATGCTTGAGCACTTGGCTGCAAGTTCAAGAGGGGCAAAACTTATAGGGGCTTTAAGGATGGATGCTGATAATATGGGAAAAATTATCAGCAAGGGTTTTCGAGGTCAAGCTACCCTTGAAAAGCTCTCATCGTTTTCAAGGAATCTTAACTACTTATTTAGGCTTTATCTTGGATCACTCAACAAAGATAGGACAATAGCCCGAGCTATTGTCAAATGTTGTGTATAGCATTAGGCGGCGATCCTATCAATTTCTTCCCCGTTGACGAATTTAACCCCTTCAATCACCTTGGCTAATTTCTCAGGTCGGTGTAGACGAATCCATTTT
>JBFMGO010000083.1:0-27582 GCA_040752695.1 bacterium | reverse complement strand
TATCGTAAGAGAAAACTCCGGTTTTAAAATACTGACCGGCCCGGTCATCTGCACGGCCAGCCACAGGGGTAAATGAAAGGAGGCAAAGGAGGACGGGAATAATAAGCTTTTTTTTTGACATTGTAAGCATTCTCAACGAAATAGAGGTTAAAGGGTTTAGTTGATAAAGTATAAAGAATATTATAATTCAGTTAAGTTATCATTGTCAACGAAAACTTAATCATGAAGATTTCCTAACCTCTCATGATCTTATCGGCAGGACATCTCGGCAGGTTCAGATTTTTTTTGGTGATGTGCAGAGATGGTGAAATTACACTGCGCTCAAGCCATTGCAAATTTTGCGTAATTTTAATAAAAAATGAACAAATAATTAAGCTTATCTTAAAACTCACCTAATCATTTTATACTATTCTCTCTCCAAGGATAACCGAGGAATCGTCCTAGTGCTTGATAGGCTCGCTTTTGTGCGAATAACTAAGAGGTCATCCCAAAACCTCCGGCAGACGGTAAACCAGTTACCCTAAATGGGGTTTTGGGATAGGTTCTACGGATCAAGCGGCTTTCACCGATTCCGGCAATATCGTGTGCCCTGGCAACTTATACATGAGGGGAGCAAAAAGCAGCAAAAAGCTGATCGTCCCCTTTTCTTCTATCCTGTTGTCTCTTAAAGAATACTGTCATTCGATATCCTCGCAGGGAGACCTGATTTTTTTATAACTGTTTTTCATACCCGCAGCAGGGAATACCTGCAACCGTAGCACCTAAGCTTCAGTATGGGGGGAGTGAAAAAAGAAAGGTGGTGATAAGAGGGGAACAAGATAAGCATTACCGGTCGTACGAGTAATTCCTTACCAATTTGGACATCTTTCCAATATCCGCTACACGCTTAAGTAAGTTGCTGAAGGAAAAGTCAAATACCAAAGACCCGCCTCAGCAGGGCAATGGGTATTTTATGGTTTGTACGAAGGAGAAAAAAGTAATGAGAGGGAAAACGGCTAAGATATTCTTAGGATTATCAGCAGGTGCATTTTTATTCGTTTTATCAGTGAATACCGCTCTTTGTGCTTCTCTTGCAGAGCGCCCCAAGAACATTATATTAATGATCAGCGACGGTCAGGGATTCAATACCATTCAAGCTACCAACTACTACACGGGTTCAACCGCAGTCTACGAGGATTTTGACGTCAAGTACGCTATGAAGACAAACTCGGCCAATAACCCTGCTGGTTATAGCTCTGCCGGAATGGCGGCAGATTTCGACTATGCCAAATCCGGAGCCACCGACTCTGCCTCGGCCGCAACAGCCATGTATACCGGCCAGAAGATTTATGACGGTGTGATCAATATGACGACCACCGGACAGCCTATCACTACCTATTTCGAAAATGCTGCCATGGTTGGCAAGAGCGTCGGTGCTGTCTCCAGCGTTGAGTTTTCTCACGCCACCCCTGCCGCTGTCTATGCCCATAACACCTCCCGAAATAACTACGCCGAGATATCCAACGAGGGAATCTACGGAAGCAACGCCAATTCACATAATGCTTACTATGATGCACAGAATTACAACGGCAACCTGAAAGTGCTCATGGGTGCAGGCCACGGTGATTACGACGACAATGGAGCATACGACCCATCACGAACCGATAATTATGTCGGCGGCACCGCAACCTGGAACGATATCAAAGACGGCGCACCAAATGGGTGGACTTATGTGGATACCAAGGCAGGCTTCGAAGCCGTGGCCAACGGCACATCCAATCCGGACAAGCTGCTGGGCGTTGCCCAGATCAACACCACCTTGCAGCAATCACGAAACGGCTACAATACGGGCGATGCGCCTTATGATGATCCCCTGAATGCCCATGTGCCCACCCTGGAGACCATGACCAAGGCAGCTTTGAACGTGCTCGACAACAACCCGAACGGTTTTGCCGTAATGATCGAGGGTGGTGCCGTTGACTGGGCGAATCATGCCAATCAACTGGGCCGCATGATCGAAGAGCAGATCGACTTTGACAGTTCGGTGCAGGCTGTTGTTGATTGGGTTACCATGAACAGCAGTTGGGACGAGACCCTTTTGATCGTCACCGCTGACCACGAGTGCGGACACCTGTGGGGAACCGGCGGTCTGGAATTTATCGACAATAATGATAATGGGATTTATGACAGCGGAATCGATACCTTCCTTGCTTACAAGCAGATCGTAGACAACGGAGCGGGCAACCTCCCCGGCGGGGAATTTTTCTCCACCGGTCACACCAACGCACTGGTACCCCTTTTCGCCAAAGGCGCTGGAAGCGATCTTTTCGAAAAATACGTTGTCGGTACGGACGGCAATCTGGCCGCGATATATGGTCTTGACAGCAGTTGGACTGGCCAGTATGTCGATAACACTGCTGTTTTTGGAGTAATGAATGAAGCTGCCCCTGTCCCGGTGCCATCAACTGCACTGCTTTTCTTCACGAGCTTATTGGTGCTTCCACCATTAAAGAAAAAATGGGGGAAAAAAGATAACGAATAGTTGCGGGCTGCGAAAAACCGAACGCTCAAGGCAGGCCCCTTTTAGGGGCCTGCTTTTTTTTTCAGACTGCCAAAGTTTTTCAGGTAAATTCTATCCTTGAATTCATTCCTTAAGGACAGCCAATCCCGGAAGAGGTTCCAATGCTTTCTTATAACACGCTCTGAGCCCATCGTAATTGTTTGTTCAGCGGCTCGCAATGCCTCTTCGACATCGCAAGCCCGTTATCTCCGTCCAATAGCCGGGATATGGCATCTCAACAGCATATGGGCTGCTGATACTCTAGTACCCTGTCAAATCGCAATTGATAGGTAAAGGAAAAAACCTGTGGGGGTCAATTTACCCAGCGTCATTCCCGCGAAAGCGGGAATCCAGTTACGCATCATAATCAGACTTGACAAGGCACTAGCTGATGATAAAGATTCGCTCGTACCCGGAATTGCATTGCTCTCTATTTCCTTCGGGGAACCCTCTCAGTTCGGGCTTGATCTTATGGTTGAAAAACAACCGTTGACCTTTTCCTCTCAGGCTTATATACTCTTTTACAGGTTCGCAGCTTTGTATTTTTGGACATAAGGTACGTTGTTAGAAGACGTTGCCTTACCGCCGTTTCACGGGTCTATTACTATCAAACATACGTTCATGCAGGAAGAAAAAGAAAAAAGTTTATACATTGCCAGTATTGATTCGATGAGGGTCCTGGCTATCTTTGCTGTAGTCTACCTGCATAGTATGACATTAAATATCAATGAATATAAGGGAGAGCTATCCAGGCTGCTCGCAATTGTTACCAATCAAGGAGCACGTTTTGCGGTACCCTTCTTTTTTATAGCTTCTGGATATTTCTTCGGAAAAAAATTGCAGTCAGGTATCGGGGCAAGACCTCTTTTTATTCGGTATGCCAGGCGCCTGTCAGGTATTTTAGTTAAATGGTCAATTATCTATTTCATTATCTCAATAAGTCTTCAAGAAATCGCTGAAAAGGGTTTATCAGGAGCACTCTATAGTAAAGTTCATTATTGGATAATCGATCACCCAGGGAGACTTTTGTTAGAAGGGACATCAGGTCACCTCTGGTTTCTCGTATCCCTGATAATTGCCCTTGGTATCTTGACGGTGCTGATTTCTCATGGTTTGGATAAAACAGTTCCCATGGTATCGATTTCCCTTTATGTTTTTGGCTTACTCGGAGGTGCTTATTCCCTTACCCCACTTGGATTTCAATTCCCGTTCAATACACGAAATGGCCCCTTTTTTAGTACAATTTTTGTTGCAATCGGTTGGTGGTTGTCACAGAACGAGTTTTTTGTAAAAGCATCTACCGCCTGTATAATTTCGTCCGTAGGATTTTTGCTGCATACGACAGAGGCCTTATTGCTCTATAAATTTTACAATGTAACTCCCCTGTTTCATGATTGTTTGATAGGGACGCTGCTTTATGGTACTGGCGTTATGCTTTTTGCCCTCGCTAAAAAGGACTTCTTAGAATGTACGTATCTCCCCGCGCTGGGAAAATATACCTTGGGAGTATATGTATCGCATATTCTGTTTATAAATATGCTTAAACCACTTAAGCCTTTGTTTTTCAGTACATCTTGGGTCATCATCTATCCGATTGCCGCTTATATCTTTGCGCTTTTATCGATAGTATTGCTTTATAGGAATCGCTACCTGAGAAATCTGGTCGTTTGATGTATAGTAGGCGAAATATGCATAATGCTCAACCATCTGCCCAGTACAACATGCTCGACCATCTCGGAGAGAATTACACGAACGAGGTAATTATCATTTTGAAGATACCTTACGATATCAATCGAACTGCCCGAATGAATCAAACCAACCAGGCCGGCCAAGCCGACAAGACAACCCAGGCTGACCAGACAACCCAGACAACCCAAGCCGACCGGGCCACCCAAGCTGACCTGGCCGACCAAACCAGCCGGGCCGGACGGATAAACCGGCACCTCGATGAAAACTTCCCTGGTGAACATTTCCCCCTCCTTCTGGCTTCCGCTTCACCGCGCAGAAAAGAGCTGTTGCACCTTCTGGGTCTGAAATTCGAGGTTATTCCCAGTCAGGTGGAGGAGAATGACGTACCGGGACTGCCCGAAGAGAAAGCACGCACCTGGGCCCTGCTCAAGGCCGAGGCTGTGGCTGGCCGCAGGCGCAGCGGAATCATAATCGGAGCTGACACGATCGTCGTTCTCGACGGGAAGGTTCTTGGCAAGCCAAGGGATGAACAAGATGCCAGGGAAATGCTCGGCCTCTTAAGCGGCAACACTCATACGGTCATCACCGGGCTTGCCGTCATCGATACCAGAAGCGGCCGCAGGATTTTGGAATCCGTTGAATCGAAGGTTTCCTTTCGGACCTTGAGTAAGGACGAAATCGACGATTATATTGTCAGCCAGGAGCCGATGGATAAAGCCGGGGCCTACGGGATTCAGGGCACAGGAGCCCGCTTTGTCACTCAGGTTAAAGGGTGTTATACCAATATCGTCGGTCTTCCTGTTACCTGCCTGCTTGAATCTCTCGAGAGGATACTGGATCTTCCCTCCTTGACATATAAAGACAATCAAGTATAATTAAAACGATTGTACGAAAAGGCGATTGCACAACAGTCGGAAAACTGCTTTATGTCCATACGGTATCATATAAACATCCGTTCCTCTTCGACACGGAGAGTCTATTCCCTTTCCTCACCTCAAGAAACAGATGCAGGCTTTGGCTGCAACCCGGAAAGTGGGGATGTGGTCATCGGAGAAGTCTCCGAGCTTGGCCAGCATACCAGGTTTGAGGAGCCGGAAGGCAGGGAGATGACCTTGCAGATCGGAGACGTGGTAGCCGTCGTTCTGGGCAGAAGGTACTCCACACGGGAATTTCATGGAGGAGTGCCCCGCAAGCTGGTGCAGGGCGCAGAGTTTGACCTCCTGAATGTCGGAGGAATCGCCGGGGAGGCACTGAGTCGGAACACGGTGGCCAAGGCACCCACGAAATTGATTTACCTCGGCCATGCAGTCGATGATCAGGGGAAAAAATTGAATACCGCGCACTTTGGAATAACCACGCAGGAAAAGCGGTCTGCCTTGAAAATTATCGCTGTTTTCGGATCAGATATGGATTGCGGAAAAACGCTCACTGCCGGACGAATCATCGATATTCTCACTAACAACGGATTCAGGGTCGGCGGGGGAAAACTCACCGGGACTTCCCGGATGAAAGACATCCTTTGCATGAAGGCTTACGGTGCCCATGCCGTTCTGGACTTTATGGACATCGGGTATCCTGCAACATACCAATGCTCTTTGACGGATCTGGAATCTATTTTCAAGGTATTTAAAAGATACTTCAGCCTGAGCGGCTGTGAATTTCTGATCATGGAAGTGGCGGATGGAATATTTCAGAGGGAAACCGAGATGGTTTTGCGTTGTCCATCTATCATGAATGACATCTCGCTTTTTGCCTTGGCTGCCAGCAGCAGTGTTGATGCGTATGGTGCAATACACTACCTTAAGCAGCAGTATGGCCTCGCTCCGGAATTCATATCCGGCTTGATCATAGCCAACTCTCTGTCTATGGAGGAACTGCGGTCAAAACTCGAAGTACAGTTTCTGGAAAATACCCCTGAATCGAGAAATAACTTTTTGGGTACTATAAATCAAAAGGTTCAAAAGCAAAGAGAATCGTATGGTGTCAAAGCAGGACTCACTCTTCACTCCTAAACCCGGGACCAAAGAGTACCGGCGATTCATTATCGCCGAAAACGCCTACCGGCAGGAAATTTTCCTTGGTTTTTTCGGTATCTATGGATGCCGCCCTGGCCCAACCCTTTTGCTCAACGCAGCGGTCCACGGAAACGAGGTGGTTGGAGTTGAAGTTATCAGAAAACTGGTTGATAAAATCAACCCACAAAAACTGTGCGGCACTGTTCTGGCAGTCCCCGTAGTCAACCCGATGGGCTTTAATGCAGGCAATCGCTGGGATCCTATCGACCGGCAGGATATGAACCGGGTATTCCCCGGAGACCGGAATGGAACGCTGACCGAGCGGGTAGCCCATTTTTTCTTTGAAAACATCGTCCCTCATGCTGACTATATCATCGACCTGCACTCAGCCGAATTCCCGGACGAGATGATTCCCCATATCCGTCTGCGCTCGGAATCCGGCATGGATGAAGCCCATAACCAATTCATGAATTCCACCGGCATTAATGTCATCTGGCAGGGACCGGCAGTCAATGGTATGCTGCAAGTGGAGGCAGCCAAAATCGGCATCCGGTGTCTGACCATCGAGATCGGAGCAGCAGGACTGATCAGCAGCAACAACGTCAAGGTTGGCTTATGTGCCTGTGAAAACGTCATGAAGGTTCTGGGTATGATTAAAGGAGTGGCCCTCATTCCCAAATTTCAGATCCTTCTCAAATCCAACGAGGAATGGATTCGAAGCCCAAGCGGCGGCATCTTCAAGCCGGACATCCACCTTGGCCAGATAGTTCATCAGGGGAAAAAAATCGGAGATATCATGGACCCCATGAGCTTCGACTCGGGAAATATTTTGTCTCCACTCGAAGGTATCGTTACCGGAATCACTCATCAATCGATCATCCGCTCAGGAACCAGGCTCTGTATGATTGTTCCTTTCGATAGAGAGAACCAGGACCGTCATTCCCTGTATGTCGATTTCCTGCCAAATGCTCACATGGTCGAAAATGACCTCTGGCAGACCATAAAGAAAAGTGTTGAGAACTAAGCGCTCCCTCCCTGGAAGAAATTCCCTCCAGGGATTATCGAAAATCAGAACACAAGACAGTACTACGCCATTACGCCATCAGGCAATAAAGGGAGGAGTAATCCATGAAGTTGTTGCAAGAATTGAGTCAATGCTACGGCATCCGGAACATTGGATATGTTTTTCGCAATCTGTCTCCTGCTTACCTGGTAGAGACGTCAATCCGCCGGGGGGAGGGGTTCCTGGCGGCCAATGGCGCTCTGTGTGTACGAACCGGTCAAAGAACAGGACGTTCCCCGCAGGACCGCTACATCGTTGAGGGCTCCCCCTATCACGATAAGATAGACTGGGGAAAGCGCAATGTCCTCATCTCCAGGGAGGTCAAGGATAAACTCTACCGTGCAATCCAGGTTAACCTCCAGAACCATGACCTTTTCATCTTCGACGGTTACGCCGGAGCCAAAAAGACCCATAGAATTCCCTTAAGGGTCATTGCGGTCAAGGCCTGGCATGCCCTGTTTGCCCATCATCTCTTTGTACGTCCGACAGAAGAAGATCTTAAGAGCTTCAAACCCGAGTGGACCATTATCAATTGCGCCGATATGGAGGCCCCCCAGCTCAAGGAACTGAACTCCAAGGTGGCGGTGGTGGCCGATCTGACCGAAAAGGTGGTCTATATTATCGGGACTGCCTATGGCGGTGAAATGAAAAAAATCATCTTTTATATCTGTAACCTCCTTTTGCCTGAGAGGAATATCCTGAGCATGCACTGCAGTGCCAATGTAGGCAAGATGGGCGATGTGGCCATTCTCTTCGGTCTGAGCGGCACCGGCAAGACCACGCTGGGAGCGGACCCTGAACGCAAATTGATCGGCGATGACGAGCATGGCTGGGATGATGAGGGCATTTTCAATTTAGAGGGAGGACTCTATCCCAAATATATCAGGCTGCAAAAAGAGTCCGAACCAATGATCTGGAACTCCACCACCTTCGGCTCTATCCTGGAAAACGTAATCGTGGACGAGCAGAGCAGGATGCCTGACTATAACGATTTATCCATCACGGAAAATACCCGTGGAGCCTTTCCTATCCATTATGTTGAAGGTGCCGTACCCCATGGAACCGGCGGTCATCCCAAAAATATCTTCTTCCTGACCTGCGATGCCTATGGCGTGCTTCCGCCCGTGAGCAGACTCGAGCAGGGACAGGCTCAGTATCACTTTATCTCCGGCTATACGGCCAAGGTCGCCGGTACCGAGGTGGGTATCGTTGAGCCCCAGGCAGACTTCTCGAACTGCTTCGGCGCGCCCTTTCTCCCCCTGTCCCCTTCCATCTATGCCGAGATGCTGGGAGAAAAAATTGCCAGACATAAACCCCGCGTCTGGCTGATCAATACCGGATGGACCGGCGGGCCTTATGGCGTCGGATCAAGAATCAAGATCGCCTACTCAAGGGCCATGATCAATGCCGCTTTGGCCGGTGCCCTTGATCATGCAGAGTACAAACTGAACCCGATCTTTAATCTCCTGGTGCCCCAGTCCTGCCCCAACGTTCCCAGAGAGATCCTTGACCCCAAATCCACCTGGGCCGATAAGGCTGCCTATGATCAGCAGGCGAAAGCCCTGGCCGAGAAGTTCAGGAAAAATTTTTCCCGTTTCTCCGGCGTGGAGCACCTCGTTCAGTATGGCCCGAAAGGATAATCGAGCGAGGATAACCGAGTGGGGATGAAAGTGCTCTATCATCTCAATCTTGATAAACAGATGCTGGAGGGGGCGCGATACGCCCTCTTGCCAGGTGATCCCGGAAGGGTGGCCAAGATTGCCTGCTCCTATGACCAAAAGGCCAGGCCGCTTGCCAGCCACCGGGAGTTCACCTCCTGGCTCGGATACCTGGACGAGCTTCCCATACTGGCCGTTTCCACCGGCATCGGGGGGCCGTCAACCGCCATCGTGGTCGAGGAACTGGCCATGCTCGGAGTGGATACCTTCATCCGCATCGGCACTACCGGCGCCATCCAAAAGCATATCCACCTTGAAGATGTCATTATCACCACGGCCTCGGTCAGGCTGGACGGCACATCCACCCATTACGCACCAATCGAGTACCCGGCCGCAGCCGATTTCGGGATCGTTCAGGCCCTGATTACAGCAGCCAGGTCTTTGGCTGTCCCTTGCCATGCAGGCATCAGCGCCTCCTCAGACAGCTTTTATCCCGGTCAGGAGCGGTATGATACCTTTTCCGGATGTGTCCTCAGGAAGTTTCAAGGAAGCCTCATGGAGTGGCAAAGACTGGGTGTCCTCAACTATGAAATGGAATCATCAACCCTCTTTACGGTGTGCAGCACCTTCGGGCTTCGCGCTGGATGCATTCTGGGAGTCATAACAAACCGCCTGATCGAAAATCACATCCAGGAAAAGATCATCCCCACTGCCGAAGAAAAAACCATACGCGTGGCCATAGAAGCCCTGCGCATATTGGCGGGGACACGCACCAGTTAGAGTTGCTGGTATCTTAAATAGTTTCCCTGCCAAGTTTATTGAATCTTTAACTGGCTACCCTTATTTTGTTAATGCTGCTAATGCTTTAATTTAATTGAGAAATGGTATAAGCTCCCTAATCCAGACAACTGGGTAATCCAAGGTAGCGTTTAAAAATGCATAAAGCATCAGCAGGAGTCACCCCGCCATCTTTATTCACATCTGCGCACTGTGAAGGACAGATGCCGATATCAAGGTAGCACTTGAAAATCAGTAAAGCATCAGCAGGAGTCACCCCGCCATCCTGGTTAGCGTCTCCATTGCAGCGCTGCTCGCTGTCATGGCAGCTCAGGCACATATTACTGCCCGGAGGTCCCTGATAATTATCCTCAACGAGCAAATAACCATGAAGGTTCGGCTCAGCCGTTGTGGAGCCGACAGTCCCGCTCCAGGGAGTCGTGGCTGCATGGACATTGTGACAGGTCAGGCATATTACCCCTTGCCGGTTGCCATTTTTGAAATTTCCATAGGTAATGCCCCTCTCCGATCCGCTTCCTCCGCCATAAAATGTTTCAGGAAATGGTGACAGGGTGGGAGGATTGGGGATTACTTTTTCCCCAACAGGGTGAGTTACACCTTCCCCCATTGGGTCAGGATTATCTGGAGTACAATGGCACTGCTCGCAAAAACCCTCCCTTTCGGCCTGGGATGACACTGTAATGCCTGTATCATCAGACTTATATGGCGAAGCCATATCATCCGCACTCAGACGGTACAAATAAGGCGGCTTGCCATTGTCGTGCACATCGTGGCACGTACCGCAGTAGATCTGCCCTGCCACCGTACCGTAATCATCCCTTACTCCGCCAGGTGCACCAGGCTGACCATCACCTATTGGGAATTGATCTATACGCCTGCCGAGATTAAAAAGAGTATTGCTACCTTTTTCAGGCTTGCAGGCGAATCGATGACTATGAAAATTCTTTTCCGATGGATTCAATAAAGAACCGCCCTCTCCATAATTATTGACTATGGAAGGATCTCCATGACACCCGTAGCACAGCGCCTCATAGCGGTCCAGAGAATCAGGAATGAGGGTGATGTTCATTCCTTGAGTGTCCCAGTCCAGGCGCTTAGCCGGGACTCGCATCAGGGCCTTGATCTGTGTCGGGACTTGACTCACTCTGGCCTTTTCAGGAAGAGCCCTGGATCTTCCGCCAAGGTCGTTTGTATCGTTCAGGTGAGTGAAATGACAGAACATACAACCCCCTCGCCCATTGGGACTTGTTGACTTGCTCTGTAAATGCTTCCCTCTGAGAACCTCTTTCGTTTTAGCATGCGGTGTGAATCTGCTTCTTGCCGTACTCTCTGATGCGGAAGTATGGCAATGTTCACAATAGGCAGTAGCATCATCTTTAAAATTATCATAAAGCAAGAACTTTTCATTGCCCGGGACCGCATCGGTATGAGCTGCATGACAGGAGATGCAACTGAAGATCTTTCTCGGATCGCTGTCTGGAAGCGGGTCTTGAACCTGACCATCCGCGGTTCTAGCGTAACCGTCTAATCTGAAAAGACCAAGGGCGGCAGGCAAATTAACCGTATGGCACCCGGAAACTGCGCAAGAGGTTTTCTGCCAGGGGCGGCCCATGGGATGATGGCCGCGAGTCTTGCTAAGTTTTGGAGCACACGGCCATAGAGACCTGCCGTCAGGATCTTTGTAGCTTAAATGACACGATGTACAATGAGTGGATTTGTAAAAGACACTTGTCTGTGAGGAAAGGTCAAAAAGCTCAGGAGTATACGGGAATTGGAAAGGCTCTGTTAAAGGGAGATAATCCACAAAGATGAGTCTTTCTCTCGGATCGTCATCATTTTCATATTTATACCCATCGTGGGGCCTATGGCATGCTTCACATTGTGGATCTGAGCCCTCATCATGGATCCTAATCCTGGCCCCTTTGCTGGGGTGGCACTGCCTGCAAAATTTCCTGCGGTTGTGAGTAGTCCCTGCATCCACGCCATACATAACCCGCAGGTAATCACCGTTTCCATCTATCTTTCCATTTGGCTGTTTGTGTGGATCATGGCACGATCCACAATAAAAGCCCTCATCCTCACTGAAGTGACGGAGTTCATGAGGCACTTCGGCAGTCATCGAAGTACCTTCAACACCCCTCCTTGCTTTTTCTCCCATGACATGATCAGCGCTGCGGTCAGTTTCACCTCTTTGCAATTCAAAAACATTTCCATTTTTATTATTATAACTGCTATCCTTACTCGGTATGCCATCCCATTGGGGTGTCCCTCCCTTATCCCTGAACGTTAAGCCGGAAGAGATTTTGCAAAACTCGTTGTTCGGCCGATGGTGACAACTCACGCACAGGTCTTTTGTCTTGATTTCCGTGCCTGCCGGGGATAAATCACGCGCCCAGATTTTATTCCCTTTCGCTCCGTGCGGCCTGTGGCAGGCAGCACAAACCTGGATTTCCTCTCCGGTATCGCGCTGAGTACACAAGTGCCCGCCATAGAGCGGTGATCCGTCAACCGAGAATCGATTATGGCAGCCCTGACAGAGGTTACCGCCAGGAGGCGATGCATTATTGTCCTTGACGAGCAGACGGCCATGAGTTCCCGGCCTGCCGGCAGATGTGGTCTCACCAGGCACTGTCCCATTCCAGGAGGTTGATGCCGCGTGTACATTATGGCATGTCAAACAGATCACCCCACCCTTGCCGCCGCTCTGAGAATACGTAATGCCATAAGGAAGTCCGCTCCCTCCACAAAAGAAGATATCCGTAAATTTTTCTACCGTTTTGGGAGGAAGAGGAAGAACCCTTTTTCCGACTGGGTGGGTTGCGCCTCGATGCATTGGATCAGGATTATCTACGGAGCAATGGCACTGTTCGCAAAAACCATCTCTTGCAGCCTGGGAAGTCACGACACTGCCTCCATCATCAGACTTATAGGGTGAGGCAACATCATAGGGACTTAATTGATACAAATAGGGAGGCTTCTGATTATTGTGCACATCATGGCACGTACCACAATAGATTTGCCCGGCCGCCGTACCGTAGTCATCCATGATACCGCCAGGTGCACCGGGCTTGCCATCCGCCAATGGGAATTTACCCGCTCCCACACCGGTATTGGTAATAGTATTCTCACTTGAAGGCTTGCAGGCAAAACGATGACTGAAGTTCATCCCTTCGGGTTTCAGCAAGCTTCCATTCTCGCCATAACCGCCAACTATGGCTGGATAGCCGTGACACCCATAGCATAAGGCCTCATAGCGGCCTATCGGATTACTTCCCGATGGGGTACCCTGATTTCCCCACTCGAGCGGCCGGGGCGGCACCCGCATCAAGGCATTGATGTCCGCTTGGATAAAGGTCTCCCCCGCCTTATCCTCCGGCCATGATGTTTTAGGTACATCCCGCGGGTCATCCTGATCCAAATGAATAAAGTGGCAGAACATACACCCACCGCATCTGCGTACAACCTTTTCGCCTGCGGCAGTAATAGTTGTCCGTACGATAGGGGAATTATCTATCGTTTTGTAATGTTTCCCATTATTCGCTGCCAGGTGAGATAGTGCGCCCTTTGGGGATGCCTTACAACCGCCATGGCAGTACTCGCAAAAAGCGGGATTATCATTTTGAAAATCAGCATAGAGTAAGTGGCTCGGATTGCCATTCAAAACAAGAGGGTCTTCTCCATTGTTCTCATGATGAGATGAGTGACAGGAGATGCAATCAAATTTTCGCTCATGAAAAGGGAGAGGTTTCAATTGCCAGAAAGATACTTCTGAATCGTTGTGTTCATATCCATCCAGCCTGAATTTATCAGTACAAGAGCCACTGCTGTGGCACCCTGAAACCGCGCAGGACGTATCGGCCCACTTTCTGCCTGATGGATGATTGCCATGATCTTTCCTTATCTGCGGTGGAAGGGGTGAAGGAAGTTCAGGATTACAATGGCATTCTCGACACGTATCGGATTTATAGATCGGCAAAGATCCATCGAATGAGTAAACCCGGAGGGGAAAACAGAAAAAAACAAGGAAACTGACCCCAATCGTTACGAGAGGAATTTTTTTACCCTTACACACGCTCTAACCTCCTTCTCTCTGCCTGTAGTGAGGTATTTTAAAATATAATGTTCCGGTGCCTGTCGAAGCACTGCCTACCAAAGCGGGCCTCGTGTGCCCTTAAGATGCTGAGTTTCGCCAGACAAGAGGCAACACTATACCACTATTCAAAATTAAATAAGATATATATATATTATATTAATATTCATGGAAAAGATCCAGTCACAAACAGGCACATTCTCACCCGGCAACGAAGGCAATAGATGAAAAGCCGTATTTTTACCCATTCTTACCCGTTTGTATCTATCGCATTTCTCCCTCCATCATTGGCATATTAAAAGCATGGAGTAACGATTTTTTAGAAAAACATCCGATTATAATGCTATGATCTCGACATTTCAAATACTGTTTTATTATATCAAACTTAAAAAATTCACTATCCAAAAATCACGCAGGTAGCGGATTTTTTTTCACTTTTTTATCTGACTAATTATTTGATTTACATGATATTTTTTTCGTTTCCAATATTTTGGATGGCAATAATCTCATTATGTTAAAACTTCGTTTGATTTTTCGATTGACAAGTTTTTCAGGTGCTGTTATGATGTAAATACATTCAAACCTGCAAGGAAGGACGGCTCGGGTTTCGAATAAAACGTGGGTTGAAGAACGTTAAGATGAGTTAAAGAAAGTAAAGGCGGGTTGGGGAAAGTTAAAGGTTGGAGAGTGTAGCAAAATGGTAGAGCAATTCCTGCAAGAGTATTCCTATATAGCGATCTTTGCGCTGGTCGGTCTTTTATATGTAATGATAGTTCTTACGGTCAGCAGGATCCTTGCCCCTCACCGTCCCTCAAAAGAAAAATCATTTCCCTATGAATGCGGACTTGTCCCTATTGGAGAACCCTGGGGGCAACTTAACATTCGGTATTATGTTTTCGCCCTTCTCTTTGTACTCTTCGATGTCGAAACGGTATTCATGTATCCATGGGCAGTTGTATTTCGAGACATGGGCTGGGTAGCTTTTTTCGAAATGTTCAGCTTTATTGCCATCATAGCTCTGGGTTTAGTTTACGCCTGGAAAAAGAACGTCTTAAGGTGGGTTTAAGCTAAGAAAAATTCAGGATCGGGCAAAGAAGAACGTAAAGAGAGAAAACCGCAACACTTAAGAGAGAAAAGCTCGAACAAGAGAAGCATACGGACAAAACTGATAAAGAGAATAAGGATAAAGAGCATGGATCAACAGCAGGATCAGCCTATCATTACTTTTGATAAGACCGCGTATTCAGAAGGGCAGGATTTTAATATCATCACCGGCACCCTGGAGCTTGTTCGCGGATGGGCCAGAAAATCATCCTTATTTATGCTTACCTTTGGCACGGCCTGATGCGCCATTGAAATGCTGGCTGCGGGTTCAGCCACTTACGATTTCAATGAAAGAAGCGGAGTGCTGCCGAGGGCTACACCGAAGCAGGCGGATCTGATGATTGTAGCCGGAACAGTCACCTATAAAATGCTGCCGGTAGTCAAAAGGCTCTATGGGATGATGCCCGAGCCCAAGTGGGTCATTTCCCTGGGAAGCTGTGCCAACAGTGGAGGTCCGTTTTATAATTCTTACAATGTCCTGCCCGGCATAGACAAGGTTCTGCCGATTGACGTTTATGTCCCTGGCTGTCCGCCGAGGCCGGAGGCTTTGATGAACGGGGTAGTCAAATTGCAGGAAAAAATCATGAATAACGCCAAAAGCGCTTTCAACTCTGCCTGGGGGATAAGAAGTTGAAGGGTAAGATCAAAACAAGCCCGACACCTGACGACAAGGCGGATGCTTTTTCCGCAAAGCCATTGAGCCCTGAGGAAATAGAGGCGGCCCTGGCCAAAGCTTTCGGCCAGAAGATTCAACAATCCCAGGTGATCAACAAGGAACTGGCCATCTGGGTATCTGCCGAAAATCTCCTTGAGGTGTGCACGTTCCTCAAAGAATCGGAACTGGCTTTCAATCATCCCCGCTGCCTGTGCGGTGTTGACAGAGGAGAATGCCTGGAAATAGTTTATCACCTTTGTTCAATAACCAGAAAGCATAAGATCACGGTCAAGGTCAAAATCCCCCGGGAAAAACCGAAAGTTCCCTCCCTTTATCCTGTTTTCAAGGGAGCGGACTGGCATGAGCGGGAAACAGCAGAGATGCTGGGAATCACCTTCACGGGACATCCTGATCCGAGGCATTTACTGCTCAGAGAGGACTTTGAAGGTTTTCCATTAAGAAAGGATTTCCTGTTGTCTAATCAATCATAAATTACTTTCCATAATCACTATTACTGCTTTTATTGAGGTTATAGAGCACGTGGCAATTAAGACAACGCAGTTTTTAAACATGGGTCCCCAGCATCCCAGCACACACGGTGTCTTCCGCATGATGCTGGAGCTTGATGGGGAGCGAGTGGTAATGTGCCAGCCTCATCTCGGCTATTTACATCGTGGGATTGAAAAATTAGCCGAGACTCGAACCTATCCGCAAATCATCGCCCTTACCGATCGGTTACACTATGCCAATGCATTCCAGAATGAACTGACCTATTGTCTGGCTGTCGAGAGCCTGCTCGGTATCGAGGTTCCCAAAAGAGCCCAGTACATCCGCGTCATGATGGCTGAATTATCAAGAATGCAAAATCACATGATCTTCTTTGGCGCTCTGGGCATGGACCTTGGCGCGTTGACTCCCTTCTTTTATTCCTTTAAGGACCGGGAGACCATTTTGGACTTCATGGAGGAAATCTCCGGGGCCAGGCTTACCTTTAACTATTTTCGAATCGGAGGCGTAAAAGAGGACCTGCCTGAGGGGATTCTCGATCGGATAGTGGCTTTCACCCAACGGCTTCCCAAGATCGTCGATGAATATGAAGCACTTCTGTCAGGAAACGAGATATTCCTATCCAGAATGAAAGGAATCTCCGTTTTGTCAAAGGAGTTGGCTGTAAATCTGGGAATCACCGGACCTATCCTGCGAAGCACCGGGATCGAGTACGATATCCGCAAGGCCGAACCCTACTCCTCTTACGAGGATTTTGAATTTTCCGTTCCGGTAGGGACAAAGGGGGATAATCTTGACCGGTATAACTTACGTTTACAGGAAATGAGGGAATCAAACAAGATTGTCCGTCAGGCGGCCGAGAGGATGCCGGATGGAGAGATTTGTGCCAAGGTTCCCAAGGTGATCAAGATTGACGGGGAAGGATACTTTCGAACCGAGACTTCGGTAGGAGAGCAGGGAGTGTACATTATCGGCGCCGGGGATAAGACCCCTTACCGGATCAAATTCCGCAGTCCTGCCTTTGTAAACCTGCAGATATTGCAATATGTCCTGCCTGGTGTGCTGGTAGCCGATGTAATTGCTACCTTCAGCACGGTGGATATTTGCATGGGGGAGGTAGATCGCTAAATGGTCAGCATCGGAATACAGTTTCTCGTAGCCATTGGCATGCTTGTTGGACTGCTCATCATTCTGCTTTCTTCCATGTGGCTGGAAAGAAAGGCGCTGGCCCATTTCCAGTACCGCCTGGGGCCGATGAGGACCGGCTATCACGGCCTGCTTCAGCCCATTGCCGACGCCATGAAGATGGTCGTCAAGGAGATGAGCATACCGAGCGGTGTCGATTACATTATTTACACCGCCGCGCCATTTGTCGTTTTTATTCCTGCCTTCATGGTCATGGCTGCCATTCCGTTCACTTCCACCATAAAAGCAGCAAATTTGAATATGGGAATTTTCTACGTGATGGCTGTTTTATCCATATCCACCGTCGGGTATATGATGGCTGGCTGGTCATCTCATAATAAATACTCCCTCTTAGGCTGCATGCGCTCCATCGGTCAGTTTGTCAGCTACGAACTGCCCATGGGATTATCCGCTCTGGCGGTCATCATGATGGCCGGGACCATGAATTTAAACAATATCGCCAATGCTCAGGGCTGCACCTGGAATATCTTCAACTGGTACATCTTCAAGCAGCCGCTGGCTTTTATTATTTTCTTTATCGCGTTAAATGCCGAGATTTGCCGGGTTCCCTTCGACCTGCCGGAAGCAGAGTCGGAACTGGTCGCCGGTTTCCATGTCGAGTATTCCGGTATGCGGTTTGCCCTCCTGCTCATGGCCGAATACATCGGTCTTTTTACCCTGTGCTCCATTTGCACGACCATGTTTCTGGGAGGATGGTACGGTCCGGTGCTGCCGGGGCTGGTCTGGTTTTTCATCAAAACCTTCAGCCTGATATTCATCCTGTTTTGGACCCGGTCTACCCTGCCAAGGGTGCGGGCTGACCAGTTGATGTCCCTGGGATGGAAGATTCTGCTGCCGGCAGCTTTGGTGAACGTTGTCATTACCGGGTTGTTAATCATGCTGAAGATATATTAAAAAGGCAAAAGGATAAGGAGCAAGGATAAGGAGTAATGAAACCATGAAAGGGATTTTAACCGGGATGAGGCTTACCATAAGCCACCTTTTCGACAAGCCGATTACCCAGCAGTATCCAAAGGAAAAACCGGTCCTGAAGGAGCGTTTCCGCGGGCGGGTCGGGCTGGTTCGCAGCAAGGAAACCGGTGAATTGAAATGCGTTGCCTGCGGAGTCTGTGCCAGGGCATGTCCGGATAATATCATTCAGATTGTTGCAGGAGCGGGCGATCCGGAAAAAGGAGAAAAAAAGAAGTTTCCCAAGGAATACACCATAGATGTCGCAAGGTGCATGTATTGCGGTTTGTGTGTCGAGGCATGTCCTTTCGGTGCCTTGATCATGACGCATGAGTATGAATTGGCTACGTACGATAAAAATGACTTGATTTATACCATAGATAAGATTATGGTGGACGTTTGAGCTCAAGGGTCGTGGGGCCCTTTGATTGCCTCATGATCAAGCTCCAGGGGAAGTTATGCAACTTTTTATCTTCATTATCTTAGCCATTATTACTATTGTCGCCGGAATCGTCATGGTTTCAGCGGATAATATCGCCCGCAGTATTTATTCCCATGTTCTGGCCTTACTGGGCATAGCCGGCATCTACATTCTTTTGTATGCCGAATTCATGGCAGGGGTGCAGGTATTGATCTATGCAGGCGGGGTGTCCATCATGCTGCTGTTCGCTCTGATGCTTACCAAACCGGCCAAAGGTGTGGTCCGGGCGCTCGATCACCCTAAAAGAGTGCCTGCCTTCATTACTTCGGTTGTTCTTTTCGGTTTGTTGATGTTCGGCATCATAACCACCAAGTGGCCGGTGCAGGCCCATCAGCCGTCAATCATCATGGCGCCGGAAGCGATTGGCAAGGTTATGTTCGTTCATTATGTTCTCCCCTTCGAGATTGTGTCCATAATCTTGCTGGTAGCCCTGATCGGGGCCGTCGTTATCGGAGGCAAAGAGGAGAATACACCTGATGAGGAGAAAGAAGAACCATGATATCGCTCTCCTACTACCTGACCTTTTCCGCAGTGCTTTTTTGTGTTGGCGTCTATGGAGTACTGGCCAGAAGGAATTCGATTATGATTCTCGTATCCATAGAGCTCATGTTGAATGCCGTAAATATTAACCTGGTTGCCTTTTCAGCCTATGTTGGCGGATCGGACCTGACCGGGCAGATCTTTTCCTTATTTGCTATTGCCGTAGGAGCAGGAGAAATCGGCGTAGGGCTGGCCATTATTCTCAATCTCTATCGTTTAAGAAACACCATTAATATTGACCAAATAGATTTCCTGAAATGGTAGGAGAAAAAAATTGCCTCTCTTGTCGTTAATAATATGGACACCGATACTCGGAGCAATCGCGATTTTTTTTCTTCCGGGCAAAGAGAGTTCTGCGAAGAAAATCGCCTTGGTAAGCACGGCTATTCCCCTTATACTTTCCATATATCTGCTTTTTCATTTTCAACTCAACCAGGATTACCAGTTTGTGGAAAATGTAATCTGGGTCAAGGGGCTTGGAGTGTCCTATTTCCTCGGAGTGGATGGGCTCAACTTAAGCCTGGTGCTTTTAGTAAGCCTTTTGAGCTTTCTGGTGGTTATGGCCATGCATCAGGAGGAGTACCGGCTGAGGGCATTCTACTCCTGCCTTCTGCTTATGGAATGCGGGCTGTTGGGGGTGTTTCTGTCTCTTGATCTAATCCTCTTTTATGTATTCTGGGAGGTTGTTCTGATTCCCGGCTATTTCCTCATCGGCATCTGGGGCGGTCCGAACCGGCAAAAGGCGAGCATCAAATTTCTGATGTATACTCTCCTGGGCAGCCTGGTCATGTTGATTGCCATCCTTGCCATCTACTTTCGGGCCGATATGCACACCTTCAGTATCCCTGCGCTGCTTACAGCCAATTTTTCGATCGGATTCCAGAGGGTCATCTTCATCTTCCTTCTCATTGGCCTGGCCATCAAGGTACCTCTTTTTCCCTTCCATAGCTGGCAGCCGGATGCTTATGTCGAGGCACCCAATTCGATTACGGTGCTGCTCTCAGGATTAGTGGCCAAAATGGGCGTATACGGTTTTATCCGGGTGGGATACAGTCTGGTTCCGCAGGGAAGCGCAACCTTCAGTTGGCTTGTCTGCATCCTGGCGGTCACTACCATCATCTATGCCAACCTGTGTGCTGCGGCGCAGACGGACCTCAAACGGATGTTCGCCTATTCCAGCCTGGGGCATATGGGTCTGATTATGCTGGGTGTCGGAGCCTTGAATAAAATAGGCATTGAAGGATCCATCTTCCATATGTTTAATCATGGCATCATTGCCGGTGCCATCTTCATGGCCATCAGCATGATTCAAGATACCCTGGGTACGATTGAAATCAGGAAACTACGCATGATCGTTCACTACATTCCGACAGGTGCCATGCTGTTCTGGCTTCTCCTCCTGGCTTCTTTCGGGCTTCCGGGCATGAGCAGTTTCATCGCCGAATTCTATATCCTGTCCGGTGCGTTCCAGAGCCAGGTTATTTTCGGGATCATAGCCATGACCGGCACCGTAATCATGGCAGGATATATTTTCTCGATGTTACCGGCCATCTCATTTCGGGGGACTTCAAGTGACAGTGGTCTGGGTCATCATCAGCCATCATCTGATCAGGCGGGTACTCTCCAGGTAGCAGCCTACAATAAAAAGCTGATTTTTTCTCTTATTTCCCTCTCAGTTATCATCATATTCCTGGGTTTTTACCCGAAATTGCTGCTGTCTACGTTTCATAACTATGCAGCCCAATTCATTGCGAGGATTCAATTGCCATGATACAGCGAATGGTCTTAAAAAACGATCAAAATCCCAGCACACAGAAGACCCTTTTTCTGAGCGGAGAAGCAAAAATATGCATCTAAATCTCCTTTTGCCAGAAATTATCATCTTCCTCACCGGCACGATCATCCTGACCGCAGATCTGTTCATGCAGGAAAAATCGAAAAGGATCCTCGGCATAGCCGCAGTGGCCGGTCCCGTCATGGCCGTCATACAACTCGTACGAATCTTCTCTCTTAATCCGGTGTCCTTCAATGGCCTGTTCACCATCGACTCTTTTGGTCACGTCATAAAAATCATCCTGCTTTTGAGTACCGGCCTGGTCATTCTGCTCTCGGTGGATTATTTCAATTCCTCCATCACCCGCAAGGGAGAGTATTACTGCCTGATTCTGTTCTCGGTGGTCGGAATGATGTTCATGGTTTCATCCGATAATTTCATCAGTTTCTTCCTGAGTCTGCAATTGACGAGTATTCCCCTTTACATCCTGTCCGGGATCGATAAGGAAGATGCCCGCTCGAATGAGGCTGCCTATAAGTATCTGATGCTTGGTATGCTGGCTTCGGTGGTTATGCTGTATGGAATGACTTTTATTTATGGGCTTACGGCTGCTACCAACTTTGATGCCATTGCCTGGAAACTGAGCCTCATTGATATCCACAGCCAGCCTATCCTTTTGATGTCGGTAATTTTTATCCTGGCAGGGTTTGCCTTCAAGATAGCGGCAGTTCCTTTCCATTTTTGGGTCCCCGATACTTACGAGGGAGCACCGACACCGGTTACTTCCTTTCTGGCCACAGCCCCGAAGGTTGCCGGATTTGCCGCCTTGATCCGTCTTGTAACCACTGCCTTCAGCCCCTTGATCGCTCAGTGGAGAATCCTCTTTATCATTCTCTCCGTCATGAGTATGTGTGTGGGCAATATCGTAGCCCTTTCTCAAACGAATATCAAACGGATGCTCGGGTTTTCCAGCATCGCCCATGTCGGATATGTCCTTATGGCTTTTGCCGTTGCTGACCAGATGGCTTTCAGTGCTGCCATTTTTTACCTTATGATTTATGGGATTGTCAATATCGGAGCATTTGCCGTGGTCGCCGGAGTCATGCAGGGAGACCATCACATTAAAAAACTGGCGGGATTATCAGAGAGATCCCCTCTTATGTCATTTTCCATTGCCATTTTCCTTATCTCCATGATCGGAATACCTCCAACCCCCGGCTTTTGGGGAAAATTCGACCTCTTCGCCTCGGCCATCAACCGGGGAATGACTTGGCTGGCTATTATCGGAATTATTAATTCCGTGATCTCCGTCTACTATTATGTCAACGTACTGCGCTATATTTATGTAGAGCGAGGAGACGAAGCCGCAAAAGCAAAGGCATCCGCAGCCAGTCAATTGGAGATCCCTCAACTCATGAAACTGGTCGTCGGCATTTCCCTGGTCATAACCGTTATCATTGCCGTATATCCCCAGCCATTTATCGAGATTGCCAAAACAGCAGCCATGGCACTGAAACAACAACTGTGGCTCTAATACAGAAAAACTACTGTGGTCCCCGGCATAATAAAAGACCACCCACACGATAAACAAATACGCGTGATGCGCAATTCAAATCCAAAGATCAGCATACCCAAAGGTAAAATTGCAGATTTTTGTCAACGCAACCACATCCGCAAACTATCCCTCTTTGGTTCCGTCCTGCGGGAGGATTTTAAACCGGACAGTGACGTGGATATCCTGGTTGAATTTGAACCAGGCCATGTGCCAAGCTTCTTTCGATTATTCGATATGGAGGAAGAATTATCATCCTTGCTTGGACGCAAGGCAGATCTTCGGACCGCCGAAGATCTGAGCCGGTATTTCCGGGATGAGGTGCTGGCAAACGCGCAGGTGCAATATGATAAAAAATGATACCGTCCGCCTGCATCACATTCTTGATGCTGCTCAAGAAGCAGTCGCCCTCTATAGGAGTAGCCACTCTTGCGCGGATCTAAGCACCCAAAGAATGTTGAGCCTGTCGCTTGTTCGTCTTCTGGAGATTGTTGGAGAGGCCGCCAGAGGTGTTTCTCCGGCATTTCGTGAAGCTCACCCTGATATCGCGTGGAAAAAGATGATCGGTATGCGCGACCGGCTCATTCACGGTTATTTTGATGTGAATCTGGATATGGTTCGAGAAACGGTTATTGAAGACCTTCCGTTTCTCATCGCCCAATTGGAGAAGGTTATGGCACTGCAGAACGAATGAATGATGTCCTTAGAACTCGCCATATCCCCTCCTATGGTCTGCCAATGAACTGATCCTGCCCTTTTTTAAAATCCGATCAGTCCCCGCTTTAATCCAGGCTTTTGACCTCATTGCTGCATTCTACCATGGCCATTTTATCTACGAGCTTATTGATCCCGTTGAGATAAGCCCGGACACTGGCCTCGACGATATCGGTAGATGAGCCATGCCCGAAAACCTTTTTTCCTTCCCTGGATATGCTGACCAGGACCTCGGCCATAGCCGAACCGCCGGAAGTGACTGCATGAGCGGTATAGTCGTCGAGTTTGACGGGAAATTTGACAGCCTTGTCAATCGCCTTATAAGCAGCGTCGACAGGACCATCGCCCAGAGCGGATTCCAGGATGGTTTCCTCTTCGCCGTTTTCTCTCTTTTTGATCTTTACCGTAGCAGTGGGAATTGAATGTGTTCCGTTTATTACCTGTAAAAAGGATAGAGAGTATATTTCAGGCATGTTGGGAATCTCATTCTCCATAATGGAGACAAGATCCTCATCGTAAATCGTCTGTTTTCTGTCCGCGATTTCCATGAACCTTCCATAGACCTTCTCCAGTCTCTCCTGAGAAAACGGCGGATAGCCAAGCTCTTTTAACCGGTGCTTCAGTCCATGTCTCCCTGTCCTGGCGGTAAGAATGACCCGGCTCTGGGGAAATCCGATATCTTCGGGGTTGATGATCTCATAAGTCATACGCTCTTTGGCCCCGTTTACGTGAAAACCGAAGCTATTGCTCAGGGCATTGCTCCCTACGATCGGTTTATTCCGTGGCACCATGAGGCCGAAGGCATGAGCGACCGTGCGACTGGTCCGGTACAATTCTTTGGTCTGAATCTGGGGCGTGAACTGAAAATAGTCCTTCCGGGTCATGATTCCCAAAACCACTTCTTCCAGGGAAGCGTTTCCGGCCCGCGCACCGATCCCGTTTACCGAACACTCTATCTGGCGGGCACCGTTCAGAAGGCCGGCCAGACTGTTGGCCACAGCCAGCCCAAGATCATTATGGCAATGAACACTGATAATGGCCTGGCTGATGTTGGGAACATTCTCCCTGATGCTGCTGATTAAATCGCCGTACATGCCTGGTATCGCATAACCGGTGGTATCAGGAATATTCACGACCGTGGCCCCTGCCTCGATTACCGCCTGCAGGATAGTGAATAAAAATTCCGGCTCGGCGCGGGTGGCATCGAAAGCGTAAAACTCCACATCATCCGTATATTGCCTGGCATGTTTGACCACCTCGGCAGCCAATTGCAGGATCTCATCTTTGGTCTTGTGAAGCTTCCGTTCGATATGGATATCCGATACTCCGATACCGGTGTGGATACGTTTTTTCTTGGCTGCGGCCAGTGCCTCCGCGCAACGGTCGATATCTTCCCTGGCGGCACTGCAAAGAGCACAGATAATCGGTCCATCGATTTCTTGGGCTATCAGTCGTACCGATTCAAAATCTATCTGACTTGTTGCGGGTGAGCCTACCTCAAGAACATCCACTTTGAGTCGGGCCAGTTGCCGAGCCACATCCAGTTTTTCTGTGGGAACCAAATAATTTCCAGTTGCCTGCTCCCCATCCCGAAGAGTCGTATCTAAGATAAATACTTTCTCCTTTTGATCTTTCGCATCCATAGTTTTTAATCCCCTTGGCTTATTTTACCCAGCTTTTTAGTGAAAAGAAGAACTTGATGTCTTTCAGTCGCCATAACCTAACTCTTTGATCCTGAGAATAGCCTGATTTTTTCTCACCCATCTTTAGCCCGGCGGAACGACAGGGTATCCCTTATTCCCTTGTTTCTCATTCACGATCCGGGCTTTGAAACCGAGCACGCTGCGAAGGTTACATGATACAATAAGGGCTCTTAAGAAAATAATACAATGTGTTAATTTTGTCAAACTAAAATTTACAAAAAAATACTTTTATCTGAGAGCAATCCAAGAGCAGAGGCTGTTCAATTCCCATTATCCTCCCTCGATACCGGGACTCCACCGAATATGCCTGCCGTCTGCAACTACTGAAATAATATGGTTTTGATACCAATAATGCTCAATATGCCATAGTCGGTGTGCATAGTCCAGGACGAGGTGTCTCTCATCAGGGATAGCGACGACCTTACAGATTTTGAAATCCTTGAGGCCGACTCCCGTAGCTTTCGTTGCTGCCTCTTTTGCTGTCCAGTAGCGAAAAAAAAGATCCCAGTCAGGATCAGGAACAAGCCGCCATTCATCCTGATCAGCCAGACAGGAAAAGAGATCCCGGCTTTTGCGGGGACGGATCTCTTCTATATCAATGCCGATCTTTTCTCCGCTGACTACCGCAGCCACGCAATAGGTTTTATGGGATAAAGACCAGTACACCCCATTGGTCGGGACAGGAGCACCCCGCTCATCCTTGATCAAAGGCCCCAGAGTTACCCCACTTCTTTGTGCGCTGATGAATAGTGCCTGCCGGGCAGTCCTTTGAAGAAGGGCGTTTTTCTCACGACCGGACAGCCTGTCAGGTGCAGGATGCAAAACCGGTATAATAACAGGATTCAGGGAAGCCAGATCCATTATCTTTTATGCGTTGTGAATTTTATTCCCATGAAGTGGATGTTCATTCTTTGGATGTTCGTTCTTTGGATGAACATTCACGAATGTTCATTCGTGAATGTTCACAAATGGAAATCAGAGTTAGTCCGAATGGATTTTCGGACGACACTTCTGTCGAAATAGTTGACCGACATGCCGGCGTCCACGACCAGGGTTTGAGCATTTATGCCGCTTGAGCGGCTGCTTAAGAGAAAAGCCACGACATTGGCCACTTCACGGGTAGCCAGTGCTTTTTTCCGTAAGGTCAATTGTTCGGCGAAAAGATAATAATCAATGTATTCAGGGATTCCAGCCGAAGAGGAGGTTTTTAATAACCCTGCACCTACGGCATTGAACCGTATCCGGGAAAAATTACTGAACGATTTAGCCAGAAAACAGATGGTTGAATCCAGAGCAGCCTTGACCGGCCCCATAAATCCATAGCTTTCGGCAGCCATGCGGGTACTTGAAATGGACAGGGTTACCACCGAAGCATCCCGCTCTAAGAGAGGGGCAAAGACCCTGGCAATATGAATCAAAGAGTAGCAGGAAATATCAACGGACTGCAAAAAGTCGCTCCTTGCAGTCTCGTGAAAGGGATTCATCCCTCCACTATAGTTGGCGAAGGCAATGGAATGGACCAGACCGGCCAGGCTGGAGTGCTCTTGTTTGATATCGAAAGCCAGTTTTTCGATGTCTCCCTCTTTCTCCACATTGCAGACGTAAATCGGACTGCCCGGAGGGAGAAACTTCTGGGCAACATCTTGAATTTCACGGGTTTTTACTGCATACAGGGCTTCAGCTCCGATTTCTTTCAGTGCGTGGCCTACATGGAAGGCCACACTTTTACGGTTAGCTACTCCAAAGACGAGAACTTTTTTTCCTTCCATGTCCAGGAAGCTCATTCACTCACCCCCTTATCTCGAACCAGGGTACAGGCAAACTTGACGGTCACGACCGTCCTGCCCAAAACGGTAACTTTTCCTTTCAAAAAGTAGGCACCCGAAAGAGCTTCGATTATCTCGACTTCTGTTTCCAGCACATCATACGGCTTGATCATGCTCCGGAATTTGGCATCCTGGATTCTGGTAAGCACCGGCACGCCCTGATGATCTATTCCAGTCCCGACCTTTTTGGAAATCAGGATGGCTCCCGTTTGAAAGATGGATTCACAAATCAAAACTCCCGGCATAACGGGATTGCCAGGATAGTGACCCTGAAAAAAGAAGTCCTCCGGCCGCACTTTTTTGGTTGTCTTTATTCGATCTTCGACAAGCTCGCAGATGGTATCTACAAACAAAAAGGGATGTCGATGAGGAATAGCCTGATATATCTCCTCGGAAATCTCCTCCATTTCAGAAATCATATTTTACAGTCCTCCAGTCACTTCGAGAGTTGCTCCGGTAATGTAGGAAGCCTCCCTGGAGGCTAGAAACAGTACGGCCTGAGCCACCTCCTGGGGGGTTCCAAAGCGCTTCATGGGAATATCTTCACGGTAGGCTTTTCGCCTTTCCTCTGAAAGGTCCTGAATAAATTCGGTATCAATGAAACCGGGAGAAATACAATTTACGGTAATGCCTCTTTTGGCTACCTCTTTGGAGAGGGACCTGGACAGAGCAACCAGCCCTGCCTTGGAGGCCGCATAGTTGGCCTGGCCAGCAAAACCG
>JBFMGO010000082.1:0-28188 GCA_040752695.1 bacterium | reverse complement strand
TCATCTCACTTCTGTAGCCCTGAAACTCGATGTAGACCCACTCCTTAGCCTCCTGGCCGGAGCTTCTTGGCAGAGCCAGAATGTCTGGACGAAGCTCTTTTCCTTTCAGCACAACGGCCTTAGCCTCGTACCCGGCTGGATCTTTCACTCCCAGCAATTTAAGAACCGCCTCCCCGCCAATAAGCATCAGGTGGTAAAAAGCATCATCCGTGCCCCGC
Source organism: bacterium (assembly GCA_040752695.1). Taxonomy (GTDB): domain Bacteria; phylum SZUA-182; class SZUA-182; order DTGQ01; family DTGQ01; genus DTGQ01. The sequence goes on along the minus strand of JBFMGO010000082.1, from coordinate 27,970 downwards.
GTACCCGTACCGGCCATTCAACATTATTCCTCCTCTTATTATTCCTTTTCCTCTTCTTAAGCATTCTAAAAGTCAAGGAGTCAAGCTGAATCCTGACTCCTTGACTCCTTCTTTTCCGACTCTCTCACCTTATTCCAGGTAGGTCCATTTTCCATTCACGATCTTGATCATAACCAAAGACTCAGGGCCGAGGCCGTTGTGGTCCTTGTCGGAAAAATTGAACACACCGCCGATTCCGGCAAAGTGTGTGGTTTTCTCGATTTCGTCCCGGATACCGCTTATATTGTCACCCACTTTTTGAATTGCCTGAATCACCAGATTGATGGCATCAAAGGCGTGGCCGCCGAAAGTGTCTGCCGTGGCATTGTATTTGGCTTTAAAATCAGCAGCATACTTGGCCAGCACTTTCTTTTGCGGATCGCTTTCCGGCAGTGCATCAACAACAATGAGGCGGCCTGCCGGGAATATGACCCCTTCGGCTGCTTCCTTGGCCTGCTCGATGAACTTCATGGTAGCGATCCCGTGGCTCATGAAAATAGGAATGTCCATGCCTAGCTGTCTGACATTGACGGCCACCTTGGCTGATCCTTTGTCCGTGCACCAGACAATCAGAGCCTGAGCACCGGTCCCCCGGATCTTGGTAAGCTGGGTGGTCATGTTCGTATCATCCTCGTTGAACTTTTCCCTGGCCACAATTTCGATTCCATATTCAGGAGCAAGGGCATCGACCTGGACCAGTCCCCCGGAGCCGAACCCTCCCTCTACCGACATGAAGGCAGCCTTTTTGATCCCCTGCTTTTTTAGATAGCTCAGGATCTTGGCCATAGCCTGCTTGTCCGTCTGGGGAGTTTTGAAGATCCATTTTTTGGGAGGCTCGGTAATATCGATTCGGGCCGCACAGGAAACGTTCGTAATCTCGTTATTCTGGATGGTCTCGATAATAGCCATACTTTCTCCGCTGGTGCTGGGTCCGATGATGGCCAAAACCTTATCTTTCTTGATCAGCTTATTCACGCTCTCGATGGTCTTCTGATTGTCAGTGGCTGTATCGTAAAAGATCAGCTCTACAGGATGGCCATTGATTCCGCCAGCCTTGTTGATCTCTTCCACCACCATCTCGGCTGACTGCTTTTCCGGAATGCCAAGAGCCGATGCCTTGCCTGAGATATCGAAAATGGCTCCGATCTTGTATGGTTTTTTGCTTTCAGTATCTTTGGCCAAAGCGCTGCTGGTCAAAAGCAAACTCGAACAAACCAAAATCAATAAGATCGATATAAGGTTCTGTTTTTTCATCTTAAACCCTCCTGTTAGTAATAGAATTTACCTCATTGTTTTCCCATGGCGGGCACTATCCTAACCTAACTATTGGGAAGTTGCGGGAAGATAACTATCCCACATACTGTTCCACATCCTCTTTATACCACTAACACGTTTCTGGCAAGCCAGAAATTATTCAAGCCAGAAATTATTCAGTTTATTCAGTATCATTATGATTCATAATAAATTTATCTTAATTCCCATTCCTCATAAAAAGCCTTTTTAAAGTTTCTTGCACCGTGCAATACGGCAAGTATTTCTATTTCCTCATTGGCTGTAATTCTGTAAACAATCCTGTAGTTCTGATAAATGACTTCTCTGAAACCATAATTTGCAAGCTCTGGAACGATACGACCAATGTGAGGCATCGTTTCAAGTTTTGAAGTAGCCTTAATGAGAGACCTTATGAATCGTATAGCATATGTTTTAGACTCTTTGGCAATATAACCGTGAATTGCTTGTAAGTGGCTGCTTGCCTTTTCAGTCCATTTTATTTTTCCCATTGCTCGACTCTTTTAAGAAGTTCTTCTGTAGTCAGTAACCTTCCATCCTCGGCATCTTCTAATCCCTCTAAAACTTGAGCGACAAAGTCTATCTCATACATGATATCCTCTAATGAACACTCGTCAGGTAACCGTTTTATCGTTTCAATGGTTACCTCTTTCAGTGATGCCATTTAAGTACCTCCCTTACTTAAGGGTTGGCTGTCCGAAAAACTTTTTTGTTTAATAGTCTTAGCTTAAGCTATTGAAAATACTGTGTTAATTCTTAGCAGTTTTTGCACTTTATTCTTGACAAAACCAATAAGATCAAAAAAATTACATACCAAATGTGCGGAATAGTAGGTTTACAAAAATAACCTCCTCAAGCGCGACAGCGCATTCCCGGGTTATTGGAAGTCTACTACAGGTTGCTCAACTCCTGATCGCTTATGGTCGAAACGCCGCTTTCTTTCAATACGCGAAGCGCCTCATTCATGTCATCGAAGCGAAAGATCATGATGGCCTTATCCGTCTTTTTTTCCAGAAAGCCATACAGGTATTCTACATTCAGTCCTGCTGCTTTCAATACATTGAGCACAGAAGCCAGTCCACCGGGTTTATCGGGGATTTCCACGGCAATGACCTCGTTTTTATTTACCGTTATCCCGGCATTTTTCAGCACCTCATAAGCTCTGTCCATATCGTTGACAATTAAGCGAACAATTCCAAAATCAGAGGTATCAGCCAGGGAAATAGCTCTGATATTGATCTTTTGATCTCCCAGAAGCTTAGTTACTTCGGCCAGACGACCTTTTCTGTTTTCCAGGAAAATGGAGATTTGCTTAACGATCATGGTTTCTCCCTCTTTTCGATCTTCCCTTCATCGTTTTATAACTTTCTTATTATAACTTTCCTATAACTTGCCCTTAATTCTCCTGTCCTTCCCTTGAATTCCCCTCATTTCCCCTTCAGTCTCCCTAATCTTCCTTTAAATTCCTTCTATCCTGCACTCGTACAGCTTTTCCCATACTGCGCTCAATGGAGTGAGGCTCCACCAGTTTGATCCTGGTGCTGATCCCAAGAACGCTTTCCAGTTCATTCTTGATCTTTCTTTCGATCTCCTCGTACTTTTTGACCTCATCGAACAGGCTGCCTTCAGAGATTTCCACGCGGACTTCGATGTCATCCAGCGTTCCCCTGCGATCGACGACAATGAGGTAATGGGGGGCCACGCCATCGATTTTCACCAAAACATCTTCGATTTGTGACGGGAAGACATTTACTCCGCGGATAATGAGCATATCGTCGGTTCTGCCGGTAACTCTCTTCATGCGGACCAGGGTTCTGCCGCACTCGCAGGGTTCGGGATTGAGGACGGTGATATCTCGTGTTCTGAACCTGATAACCGGAAACGCCTCCTTGGTCAGGGTAGTAATCACCAGTTCTCCCTCTTCTCCAAAGGGCAGCACTTCACCGGTTTCGGAATCGATAACCTCAGGCAGGAAGAAGTCCTCGTTGATGTGCAGTCCTTTTTTAGATGGACATTCACTGGCTACGCCAGGGCCGATGATCTCGGTCAGTCCGTAAATGTCCAGGGCCATGATATTCAGTTTTTTCTCGATTTCAAGGCGCATGCCGTCAGACCAGGGCTCGGCTCCGAAAAATCCGACGCGCAGTTTGAGCGAGGCAAAATCTACTCCCATTTCTTCAGCCACTTCAGCCAGGCACAGGCTGTAAGAGGGAGTGCAGGTGAGGACATCGGCTCCAAAATCCTGCATAACCATGATCTGCCGTTTGGAATTTCCACCGGAGATGGGTATTACCGAGGCACCTAACTTAAGGGCGCCATAGTGGATCCCCAGACCGCCGGTGAATAATCCGTAGCCGTACGCATTTTGGACCACGTCCTTTTCGGTTACCCCGCCGCTTCTCAGTGTCCTGGCCATGACCGTAGCCCACAAATCCAGATCGTTCCGGGTATAGCCCACCACGATGGGTTTACCGGTAGTTCCCGAAGAGGAGTGGATTTCCACTACCTCACGCATGGGACGGCTGAAAAGGCCGAAAGGATAGGTATCCCTCAGATCCTGCTTGGTCATGAAGGGCAGGCGGCTCAAGTCCTTCAGGCTCTTGATGTCCTCAGGCTTCACCCCATGCTCGGCAAATCGCTTTTGATGAAAAGGGACAGCCGCGTGAACCCTCTGAACCAGGTCACGCAGGCGCTCCGTCTGGAGCTCTTCCATCCCCTTTCGATCCAAACACTCCACCTTTTCATCGTAAAATCCAACAGATGAATCCTCTTTCATATACCTCTCCCCATACTCTTGCGCCCTAGATGAAAGGCTTGTTCATTGACCTCCCGCGTCTTGGCCGGAACACGCGATTGAATTGCCTGAAGCCACGTATCTTCAGGAATCTCCGGCAGAAGATGAGACAAAGCACCCAAAAGAACCATGTTTATGGCCTTTTTATTACCGGCCTGATCGGCCAACTTTCCTCCCTCGACCAGTTGAACCTGCCGGCCGCTGCGGGTCAGCAGGTTTTCGATACCCTCAGGATACTCCATAAGGCCTGTGCTGACCGGAAGGGGATTGATTCTCAAATTATTCATCAAAATGCAGCCGAGCGGCCGGACATAATTTACCCAGCGCAGGGCTTCCAGCAGTTCGAAAGCCAGGAGCAGGTCTGCCTCTCCGTCCTTGATCAGAGGAGAAAAAACCTGGCGACCAAACCGAATATGAGTGGAAACACTTCCACCCCGCTGAGACATACCGTGGACTTCGCTCTTTTTAACCTCAAATCCCGCGTCCCTCCCTGCATCGGCCAGGATTTCGCTGGCCAGTATAATGCCCTGGCCACCTACACCAACGATTAAAATATCTTTTTTTTCATTCATGGCATTTTACCTTTTAAAATTATACTTTCTCAGATTAGGGACCCGCAAGAGTAAAATCCTTTTAAAATGAAAATAAGAGTAAGATCCTTTAAGATAAAAAAATGATCAGTCTCCCTGGAGCAGGGGGAGTCTTCGAAGGCGGTCGAAAAGATCTCTCTTCTTAAGGCTGTCACGCTTCCTCCTGTGGGGTGAGGAAGCGTGACAGCCTTAAGAGGGATAACCCGACAAGTCTCTATTCCTTACGGACTGTCAGGCGGGCTGACAGGTTTGATGGCTCCGGCCTTGCAGACCTGCTCGCAGACCGGGCAGCCGCTGCACAGAAGTGAGTCAATAAGCACTTTTCCTTCCCCCAAAGAACTCATGGCCGGACATCCCAGTTTCAAGCACATCTTGCAGCCGGTGCAAACCTCATGATCCACCTGGCGCTGGATGCGTCTGGCATTTCTATCCAGCAATACACAGGGCCGTCGGGAAATGATCAAGGAAGGCTCAGGAGCCTTGATTTCCTGATCGATCACCTGGCTCAACCGGGCCAGATCATAGGGGTCCACCACTTCCACCCGGCTGATACCCATGGCCCTGGCCAGAGCCTCAAGGTCCACGGCCCGCGTCTTTTGCCCTTTGAGTGTGCAGCCTGTGCCGGGGTGATGTTGAAACCCGGTCATGGCCGTAGTCCGGTTATCCAGAATAACCGTGGTTGTGGTCCCCTGATTATACGCTATATCCAAAAGGCCGGTTATCCCGGAGTGAAGAAAGGTGGAGTCTCCAATGACACCTACCACCGGCTGAATATCCGACCCTTCAGTGGCCTTGTTAAATCCGTGTGCAGCCCCGATACTGGCTCCCATACAAACACACATGTCCATGGCCTCAAGGGGAGGCAGAACAGCCAGAGCATAGCAGCCGATATCACCCATGGCCCGGATCTTTTTGCGGTTTAAGGTATAAAACAGGCTGCGGTGAGGGCATCCCGGACACATGGCCGGAGGCCGGGGGGGAAGGCTTACACCGGGATTGAATCCCTCCTTTGGGGATTCTTTCAAAAAGGCCTGGGCTATGATCTGCGGGGTCAACTCGCCCGTATCCGGAAGGAGGGATCTTCCTTCCACTGAAAGGCCCATGGCCCGGACCTGCTCCTCGATAAACGGGGTCAATTCTTCCACGACATACAGTTTTTCGACCTGCGCGGCAAAGTCCCTGATCAGCTTTTCCGGCAGGGGACAGCTCATGCCAAGCTTCAGATAAGACGCCTCAGGCAATACCTCCCGCGTGTATTGATAAGCGACGCCTCCGGTGATGATCCCTGCTTTTCGGTCATTCATCTCGTAGCGGTTCCAGACGGTACTCTGCGCCAGTTCCTTCAGCGATTCAGTCCGCTTCTTGACCATGGTGTGCCGTTTTCGGCTATAGGCTGGTATCATGACATATTTTTGCGGATCTTTGGAGAATGGCTTCAAAGGTACGGTGATCCTTTGGTCGATCACTTCGGTCAGGGATTTGGAATGCGAAATCCGGGTGGTAAGCCGCAAAAGGACGGGCGTATCGAATTTTTCGCTTATCTCGAACCCAAAGCCGAGAAGGTCTTTGGCCTCCTGGCTGTCCGAAGGCTCCAGGAGGGGAATCTGGGCAAACCTGGCATAAAAGCGGTTGTCCTGCTCGTTCTGGGAGCTGTGCATTCCCGGATCATCAGCCGAAATAATAACCAGCCCTGCATTCACGCCGGTATAGGCCAGGGTCATCAGAGGATCGGCCGCCACGTTCACCCCTACATGCTTCATGGTAACCAGAGTTCTGGCTCCCGCCAGACTCGCTCCAATGCCCACCTCCAGAGCCACCTTCTCATTGGGCGACCACTGGCTGTAAATTTCCGGAAACCGGACGATATTCTCCAGAATCTCCGTACTCGGTGTGCCTGGATATCCTACTGCGACACCCACGCCGAATTCATAAGCCCCGCGAGCTATTGCCTCATTTCCTGACAGCAGCACGTTCATCTTTTTTGACTCCAAGACGAGCTAGATATGAGTTATAGGTGTTAAATGTAAACTATTGTATGGTGATCAATACTCAAACTCTCTTCGTGTTTTCATTTGTAAAGAGACTCTCTTCAGAGAGATTGAATAATCTCATAAGAGACTCTCTGTTCTATCCGAATCTTTCTCTTTTATACAGATAAAGAGCCTGTCAGCATCAGCAGGAAGTGTGCTCTCATAATTCCTGCCGAGTTTATTTTTATTATTCACTTATGCTGGGATTTCCGAGAGATAACTTCTTATTCTTATCGGCAGGTTTCATCCGAAAGAAGGGACAGGATGGGCTTAGAATAAAGCCCATCCTGTGTGTAAACCATGTAAATAACCCAATGAGTGAATAACTCAATGGGTAATAAGCCATGGAGTAAAAAGCCGGATTAGAATTTAATGTTCAACTCAGCCCGGCCCCATAAAGCATCGTCATTGGCTTCGGCGTCAAGATAGTTCTTGGCTTCATCGTTCTTACCATAGGGCAACTGACCGCGATAGTAGTCACCAGCCTGGAAATATTGTCCTATCAGACGTCCGGAAACTGCCTTGGTGAATCGATATTCCAGTTTAGCCTGCGGGCATTTGCCGCGAACCTTGCTCCGGGCGTCATTCTGTTCGCTGGCCATCAGGTAAAGGTATCCCAGGCTGGTAGTCAGATTGGGCAGAGGGGTTGCTTTGATATCAACTTCATAAATCGTGTGATTGGCCCATACTCCTTCATCTGGATCAATCTTGCCCATATTGGCCAATACATCCCCATATCCATACTTGGGAAAGTCACTGTAAAATCCGTCCCAACCTTCGTTTTTGTCAGCAGTATCCTCCTTATCTCCGGAAGTATAGTATACGCCCAATGTAATGCTGGGCTGAGTAGGAGCCTGAGGCATGGCATAAGTCAAGTGGGCGAGCCCTCCCATAGCAGCGCGATCAATCCCGTCAGCTTTATCGATTTTTCCAAATTCCCCGACTAACTCAGCTCCATAAGAGAGATTTTCGACAATTATACCAGTGGCTCTGACACCAATTGCATTGGTATAACTTTTCGTAATGGAAGAATCAGCTAATCCCTTGTGATAATTGTATGCCTTTTGGTCCCGCCGTAGCCCATACACATCGAATGTATGATCTTTCAGAGCCTTGATAGTAACATACAGGCCATAAAGATCCTCATCATCCTGATTATTATAAGCCCCTTCATCAGCCTTGGCAGTGAATAAATCTACACCGATGATGCCAAAATCACTGGTGAGCTTGATGGCATCAAAATAGCCGGTACGGGATCCGTCAGAAAAATTAGTACCATCTGTCCCATCCTGAACCAGAAATCCTTCACCGTAGCTCATATCCTGTCGACCAATCTTTAAGGTTACCGGGATCCCCAGGAATTTTTTAGCTTCGATATAGGAATTGTCGATAACAAGGTGGTTGCCTATTTCAGGCGCAGCTTTACCATCACTATCAGTGGTGCTGTCATTATAAGCAGTATCCGGGTGGCCCCATCGAGGCTCAATTGCCAGCCGGACATAAGCGGTATAACCTTCCTCAAATTCCCCTTTTACCCACAGACGAGTCCGGTGGGTGTAATATTGCTCATCATCATACTTATCATTGAATAGGTCCTTATTATTAGTCAGAACCTGACCCCGAATCCTGATATCTCCACCGTAGGAAAGCTTTTTCTCTGCTGCGTCTTCGGCACTACACACACCTGTCAAGCCTATAATAAAGATAAAACTCAGTAATCCAGTCAGTATTTTTTTCATGCTTACTCCCTTTTCTAACCTTAATGTAAGTATATTGGTTTCAAAAAAGCAATATCCCGATCGCTTCACCTCCTTTATCCATAATCCCGTGACATTGATTAAGAAAAGATCGCTCCTCCTTCACTACTGACTATGTCAGAATAAAATCCCAAAAAAAATCAGGACAAAATCCACAAAACCAATTCCCTCTGAAGAGGGAATCGCCTGATGCGGAAACTCTCCAGTTTCGGCACAGGCAAGGTGAAGAGAAAACCCGCAACAGAGAGAAAGTCAACGCCAGCGAAACCCGTCAGGAACCTCATGGCTATAATAATACGTACAAGACAGCTTAACCGTCATTGGTTTTTTTTACTCTTTATAAATGTCTGTATTCCCTGTACCAGGGGGGTACTTCAGTACAATAAAGAACTGGGGAAGATTGAGGTCGCAAAACACAGTATGGAAAATTGTGAATAGAAAAAAATTAAAGATTGTTATGTTGAGATTCAATAACTTACTGAAGAACGCTCCCGGTTCCTCTGGTTACTTTGACTGCCTTCCAACAAATCACCATTTCATCAGAATCCCATTGTTCATTTTGCATAATTATATACCTATAGTCTTACGCTGTGTCAATACAAAAAATATACTATAAAAATTTATTATGAGGAAAATGTCTCATTTAACCGCTAACAATTATATAATATGTTAATTTTATGTTTTTCGTTTGTAAGAGGGGGACATTTCTTTGACATTAAGCTTCGGCTTAGAATTTATATACCCTTTTGCTTCGGCTTAAAAAGAGCCCTGTGCGGTGGTCTTTGGCGAACCTCATGCACAGGGCTTTCCAGCTTTTCTCATGATCTTAAGCGTACATCGACTTCGGCATTTCAGACCACAATTCCCGCAGTTCTGCCGGGAAGAGGTGCTTGACATCCTGGATTTCACCAGAAGAGATTCTCCTGGTGAGTACCCTGAAGACCGCCCTGGCGATTTCCTCGGGATCCACGTCAGGATCGGTTTCGAAGTAGCTGAGGATGCTGGCCAGAAACTCTTCCTTATGCCGTTTCTTGTTCGGTGTCTTGCTCGGCTGCCAGCCTTCGTAATAGATACCGCGAAGCAGCATGGGAAGCTGTGCTGCAAGCTCTACCGCCTCATTCGGCATAAGTCTGTCTCGAAGAGCGTGCAAGGTGGCGCGCAAAGCGAGATAGGCTTTATGTCGATCCTCCCATCCGAGCTCATCCATGACGTCCCTGAGCCAGGCATTCACCTTATGAACTGTGGTATCAAAAACGTCCAGTCCGGTCATAGTGCTCATCACTATCACCTCCTAATCTCCATTATAGGACTTAACTATTTATACTTCAACAACTTTTTCATTTCCTTTGAGTCCTGTTAAAAAGATACTGAGGTTGAAGATGACTTGTTTTTTGGCATCCGTTGAGAAAGGCACTTGTCTTATTTGACCTGCTGTCTTATTTATCCTGAGCTTTTTCTTTACTGAACAGCCAGTTGTTCAGGAACGTAATTCCTCTGGCGAACAGGCTGTTTTGATCATACGTCATAAGTTCGTAGATGTTCTCCTCGATGATCGGCTTTTCCGGATCGAAAAAAATGCTGTCAAGATTGAGGGATGACACCCATTCGCCATCGTGGTAGGATTTTTCCATTTTATGGTGCTGCAACCGGCACCGTGAGCTGTCAGCCAGGCTGTTAAGGTTATCCACGAGTCTTCGCACCCTGCCCAGGTCGCGTCGGTGCTCTGGCGCAAGCACAGCGGTGTGCTCGGCCAAGAGGTCAATGCGGGCCTGACGAATCGAACGGATAAGCTGACCCTGTCTTGCGGAAGTGGCCTCCCAGGAGACATTGAGTTCAGAATCAAGTCCCATGCTCCGGTTGGCGATATTGGCCGAGCCTACGGTCAGGAAGCGATCATCAATGAGCAAAAGCTTGGCATGGACATAGGTCGAAATCTCCCTGCCGTTCTGAGTGCTGGATGCAGGGTAGAAGATACCCAAAAGGTGACCATTCCGGGATGCCACCTCGGCGAGTGAGCGGAGCATCTTTACCTGCGCGATTCCCATACCGATCTCCTCAAAGAACGCATGCATCCGGTCAGGCACGATTATGACGATTGCCAGCCTGCTGCGGTCCGGGTCCGCCATCCGCTCTATCAGGGCCGTGTAGACCGCCTGGGAACTGAAGTACTGATTTTCGATATAAATCAGCCTCTCGGCGGCATGAATGGCATCAATATAGAGGCTGCGGATCTCCTGAATGGACTCCTGAATCGGGAAAACACTCTTCCCCTGCGTTTGGCTGAGGGCTACCTGTTCAGCAACGATGCTGATGCCCTGGTCAATCTTGAAGTAAGGATTTTCCAGCGGTGGAGGGAGGTCGAGAACGCCTCCGCCGGAACGCTGCCAGCGAATCTTGAACAATTCGACTAACTGCCCGGCTACCGCCCGCCCTATATGATAGGATTGAATATCATGAACAGGCTCATACGGCTTCTGATCCAGGTTTCTACGGTCCGGGTGGTCAGCCAGATGCCGGCGGTCGTCCCATCGGCTGGAGCAGATGTCCATCCCTCCGACAAAGGCTATGGAGCCGTCCACCACAACAAATTTCTGGTGATGGCTGGCACCTATGGGATGATGGGCATCAAAATGGAATTTGATCTGGCTGCTGGCCCCCCAGGTGAATCGCCACTGCTGAAACCATTCTCTCGTCAAGAGGTAGACAATACTGAAATCCCAGGCGAGAATGTAGATTTCCAGCACGGGGTTTCGCTCACAAAGAGTCTTGAGAAAAGGATAGAACCGGACTTCCTGATCAGCTCCTTTTTTGTCATCTCCCCGAAGCAATTCCACTTCACTGTCAAATTGCCAGCCGGTAATCAGAATATAGCGCTGTGCCTCTTCTGCCGCGTGATAGAAGGCCCGATAATAATCGCGGGCATCAACCAGGAGCCCGGTCTTTCGAACATCAAAGATGCCCCAGCAATTGCGCCCAGGGGTCAATATCCTTCTCAACACCTCATCTTACTCCTTAAGCCCTTAACAAATCCTAAAGAGCCTGTTTTTCAAACAGGCTTTTAAATCTGCTCTGCCATATCAATGGAGCCTGTTTTTCAAACGGGCCCTTAAACCTGCTTTGCCATATCAATTATCCAAATAGCTCGGATTTTTGGATCAAAGTCACTCATACGAAGGGCATCTTCTCACCTCATGGGTAATATTCCTCAATGTCCAGAGTCACTGTGGCAAAACCGACCTCTTTGAGTATCTTTGCTATCTGCGACCCCTTCTCGATGACAGCTTTCTGGTCCTGGTAAGAGGCATGAATCCGGGCCAGATTGCCCGATGTGCCCATCTTGCCGTGATAGCGAAGCCGAAAACAGGACAGCCCGAATTCACGCAAGAGCCGCTCGCCCTGTTCAATACGCCGCAGATTATCCCTGGTCAGGATTTCCCCAAAGGGAAACCTCGTAGCCAGACAAGAGTTCGAGGGTTTGTTCCAGTTCGGCAGGCCAAGTTCCTTCGCCAGGAGCCGGACATCATCTTTTTGGAATCCCCCCTCCCGCAACGGGCTCCTGACACCCGATTCTTCGGCTGCCCGAAGACCCGGCCGGGGAAGTTTGGAATCCTGGTCATTCGTACCATCGACTACACAGGCCAATCCTCTTTGATCCGCAATTCTTTTGGCCAGAGAGAATATTTTCTTTTTACATAGGTAGCACCGCTCAACCGGATTAATGATAAGATCCGGATCGTTGAGCATATCAATCGAGACAACGATATGCTCAACGCCGATTATTCCGGCCAGTTTCCTGGCCTCATCGATTTCCTGGCGGGAGATAAAAGGAGAATCGATGGTTATGGCCAGAATGTTCTCTTTCAAAACTTCACTGGCCAGTTTCAAGACCAGCGAGCTGTCAACGCCTCCGGAAAAAAGGATCGCCGCACGTGCGATCTCCCTGAGCATACCCTGGACAACTTCTTGTTTCTTGACTCTCTGTTCATTCATGATTACACTTCCTTCCTTTTCTTCCTATATTAATTAAGGATGCCGTAAAGTCAAGTGGTAATTATGCTTAGGGATGCTGGATGCATGGGGCTGAGAGTTGGAGGAACCTCTTAGTTATCCGGTTTGAGGTACTGGCCTCATGCCAAGATACACTGTTTTTCTCAGAACTGCTCTCACTACCTTTTTGATGTTATGTACTGCGTAAACAGTGGAGGTTAAACCTGATAAGAGAAATGATGAGGCTCGGATGGATGGAAGCTATGTTATCAAAACGGATCTATCAGCAGATAGCGCTTCCCCCCAGACGATTCATAGCCGCTATAAAGATTTGACCGAAGTTGAATTTGCCTTTCGCACTATGAAAGCCACTCTTTTGGAAATGAGAGCAATCTTTGTTCGTAAAGTTAATCGTACCCGCGCCCATGTATTTATCATCATGCTCGCCTATCTGCTTGCCTATCGGCTCAGAAGGCTTTGGTATGATGTTGATGTGACTGTTGAAGAGGGCATCAAAGAACTTGCCTCCATCTGCTCCATTGAAGTGGTATCCTCCGATGGGCAATTATCTTACCAAACTATCCCAGAACCCAGAGAATTGGACAAAACCATCCGGGACAAAACCGGCATCTGTCTGCCCGACGATATCCCCTGTCGCAAACCGCTCTTACCCCCAAATTTAAAAAAGCCCTGGAGGAAGTTTCAGAGCTTTTTCACTAGAATAAAATTGACTTAGCAATTAATTTTGCAATAACTACTTAATAAAAACTTTAATCTTGACGGAATCTTTTACCCCTTTAGTGGGTTTCCATTGATAAATGAAATGCTGATTAGATGTAGGATTATCCCTGGTATAATATAAGTACTGTATCCTATAGCAGTAAAAAATGTCCATAAAAAGCCGGTAATAATTCTACCTCTATAAATCTGTCCTCCACCTGGGAGTAATAATAACAGGCCCGCAGCTATGGACGAGCTCCATTTTGTCTTTAATAAGTTTGTTTGTAGTAATACTGGATCTGTATCTAGTAAGGGTAAATTTGTCTGTAGTAGGATTGAGTTTGTATTCAAATGTGTACTCCTTTTTTTAATGTACGGTTCAATAGTAATAGTAATGAGATAATTTAGCGGTTCTATTGCGATATTACGAAGTAGGAAATAATAGCACCATTGCGATTTTGAAATATAGCATTGCACATCCGATTGCCACATGAAACCCTAAACTAGGGATGCCTTACTTAATGCTGTATTTTAATTAGAAAAATGGTATAACACTCGACCTATTATTTCTTCATAATTACAGCACCTCCTTTTTCTTCCTTCTTTCTGTTACGTTATTATTAAACTCTATTATCTATCGACGATTGCAGGATATATTCTCCCTAACTTTTTACGTGCTTCCTTAAAAAATTTTTCATTCATAATATGGCAGGTAACACACCCCTTAAGAGCCTCAAATGCCGTTATTCCCGTGAAAGTGGGCATCCAGGACCTTGTCCAAGATTGGCTTATGTTCTAATCTTTCTATTATTAGACATATACTTATAGAATAAAACGTATTATTAACAACATTAAATCCATAGATAAGCCAAAAATAATTATAATTAATTGAAAAGGAATAAGATCTAAAATGAGTTTTAGTTGGATCAAATTAATTGATGAGAATTATTACAGCATTGCTCCTAAACGCATATAAAAAAATTATATTTAAAATTATTAAATACAATTTTTCCCCTATCCTTTTTTGAGTATACCAAACTTAATATGAATAGTCAAGAAAAAGTGAATTATGAAAAAGTCTCTTTACCTGTGGCGATTTTTTCTAAAATGGCCGACTTCCAAGACAAGAAAACCAAATGAAAAATCATATTATCGAGGAAGAGCCTGTAAGGAAACGAAAAACCTGAAAGAGAGAAGAAAAATGAAAAGATTGTTTTTGGCTGTGGCTGTACTGGCGATGTCTATTTCTCTAAGCCGGGTTGAAGTCTTTGCTCACGTCCCATACTTCGAACACAGGGATTTTACCCAGGAGCAGCCTTTCAAAGTTCGCAAATCAATCGAGCAGTCAATTGCCGTCTATGCCTGGCTCAAGTTCGAAGACAGCTATACAGAGGACATCGATGTATATACCTTTGAATTAACGGCGCCTGTCAGGGTTTTTATCCAATCTTTAGTGCCTGAATGCGACCGGTACAAAAAGTTTCTTCCCTGGTTTGCGATTGTCGGACCAGGGCTGCCAGAACCTGGATATACCGTGCCGGTTGATATACCTCCTGGATGCGGAGCCGTGGTTGTGGAGAATTATGACCCGGAGGAGGATCGTCCGACATTTTACGAACCCTTCGGTGGCAAGAGCTACTACCAGGGACCTGAGTTTGACCAAATCCTGGATGAGCCGGGTACCTACTTTGTCTATTTCTGGGATCCTTATAGTCTGGGCGGGGACTATGTGGCAGTCCTTGGTTACGAGGAGACATGGGAATCCGATGACATTCTTCGGGCACTTATCTATACTCCCATGATCCGGAGAGATAAAGAACTCCATACCGATTGCCGTTGAAGAGGGTGGCGGGGAAAATCTGAGGCGCCTTCTTATTCATCTGCTCAAATATGAGTGATCTCCCCGCTAAGGAGATTCAATTTTTCGGTATCCTTCTGCCGGAGAATCCCTTATCATGAGGTAAAGAGTTTGACAAGATTGTAATTATCCCATATAATATGGAAATCTATAGAAGTGTGAATGTTTTTTACGAGAGGATACTATTTATTTCTTATGGACTTTTTATCACTTACCTTACCGGAAGCCGTTTTAAAAGGAATTGAATCTGCCGGTTTTTCCAGATGCACTCAGATCCAAGAGGCAACGATCCCTCTGGCCTTAGAGGGAAAAGATGTCGCCGGTCAGGCGCAGACAGGGACCGGCAAGACCGCAGCGTTTTTAATCGTCCTGTTTGCCCGGCTTCTGGAAAAACAGCCACCTCCCGAACAACGAAAGCATGCCAGAGCTCTTATCATCGCTCCCAGCCGGGAACTGGTAGCCCAGATCCACGCGGATGCCATGACCCTTGGCCAGTATACAGGGTTAACTATGGCCCCCATCTTCGGCGGGATTGATTATCAGAAGCAGGCACAAATCTTACAAAATGGAGTAGACATTATCATCGGCACTCCGGGACGACTGATTGATTACTATAATCAGAACCTGTTCAGCCTGAAGCATCTCAAGGTTCTGGTGGTGGACGAGGCGGACCGGATGTTCGATATGGGATTTATTCGTGATATCCGGTTTATCATGCGAAAACTTCCGCCATACCATCAGCGGCAGAGCATGCTGTTTTCAGCAACCCTGTCCACCCGTGTCATGGAACTGGCCTACGAACACATGAATATGCCTGAAAAAATCGTGATCAATCCGGATCAGATGACCGTTGACAGAGTGGAACAATGCCTTTACCACGTAGGCGAAAATGAACGATTCAGTCTCCTTTTGGGTATCCTGAAAATGGGTTGCGACCGGACCATGATCTTTTCCAATACCCGGCGCGAAGCGCAACAGATTACCGATTGGCTGAGAGCCAATCACTATCAGGCTCAGGCGATTACCGGCGATCTGCCGCAAAAAAAACGGTTGCGCATTCTGGAAAGCTTCAAGCGAGGCCAGCTCCCTATCCTGGTGGCTACGGATGTTGCCTCCCGCGGGATACACATCGACGATGTTACTCATGTCATCAATTACTGCCTTCCCCAGGACAGGGAAGATTATGTCCACCGTATCGGCCGTACGGCCCGGGCCGGAGCCGCGGGGAAGGCCATCAGCCTGGTTTGCGAGAATTGCGCCCTGCACCTGGAAAACATCGAGGAATTCATAAAAGGAAAAATTCCCGTGTCCTGGGCTGATGATGAACTCTTCCTGCGCTACCAGCGTCCTGCCAGGAAAAAGAGTAAACCAGCTCCAGGAAGAGGGGAGCAGCACAAAGGTGACCACAGAAGAGGGGAGCAACGAAAAGGTGACCACAAAAGAGAGGAGCAGCGAAAAGGGGATCAACGCAAGCGCAGCAGATTCCACAGCAGAAGAAAGCCTGTGCCAGCCAGTACCGATGGGGCCGTTGGTTCCGCAAACGCTCAACGTGCGCTCGTCGTTGCCGTGGGGAAACCGGAAGAAGCAGGGCGAAAGACTGCACCCGTCGAAGGGACTGCCGTAAAGAAGAAACGACGCCGCAGGCGCCGGGGCAGTCAGGCCCCAAAAAGAGTGGAGACTGGCTCTCTCGAAACAGGGACTCCCCAAGAGGTGCGAGCAGCCAGTGATTAACGGCAGTCAAGCTGCTCATGAGGAAGAAGAAGCCAAAAGGCAGGGATCAGAAGGAGGGAGTTCAGCCATCAAGCGGCGAGAGTGATTTTCAATGGCGAGCGATCATCCGGAGCAGGGAATCGGCCACTCTGTAAGCCTGCCGGGCCAGTTCCGGGCTGATCAATCCTTTAGCTGCGGCCCTGTCCAGCTTTTCCCGGTCGATGAGCCGAGGGGAAAACCCGGGTTTTTGGATTACATCGATATGAAGATCCAGATAGCGGATGTGGTCAGGATAAAATTCAATGGGAGTATTGATATTCCAGTAGACGCCCTTAACCGATCCTTCGCGGGAGTAATAAGTATGCCTTAAAAACCAGGCATGCTCAACGGCCTCGGTAATTCCGTAGTCTCCTTCTTCAATGGGAAGATTAAGACCATCGTAGCGGCCGTAGTGGCCATTTTGGCCATTTTTATCCTTGCCGTGTCTGCAATCTTTTCCGGTAAATTCCCTTAAAATGACCAGTCGCCCATTTTCCAACGAGAGGATTTTTCCTTCTCGAAGTGAAAGCTCCTCTCCCTCAGGGTGGACATGAACCAGTCCGATCAAGCATCCCTGCCTCATGGGACCGAGAAGGACATCCTCCCGAAGTTTTTTTTCCAGTTCAGCCCTGGCCGAAGGAAAACACTGGATCTGGCTTTCCGCCAGTTCAACCCGTGAAGAGGCAATAATCTTAAGATGGTGATGGTCCTTTACGGTTGGAATGACCCTGGCTCTGATAGCATCGAGGTGTGCTTTTGATGCTCCGGGAAATTCAACTTCAATCTCCATCGCCTCTTGCACTCCTTCTTGCGCTTCTTTTTCCACTCTCTCTTGCACTTTACTTTCCCCTTCCTCCTGCACTTCCTCGTCTGTTTTCCTCTCTGCAACCTCCCCCATTTTTCCCCGTTGTGCCTGCTCCAGGTTCCTCCTTCCCCTCCTTCCCTGTCCGTATTCACCCGGCCGCACCACCATATCAAGAAAATGGTCTCTGAACAGGGAAATTATCCGGGCAGCATGCTTTTTGTCGGCCCCAATCCGCACTCCCTGGTGATCTTCCCTGTCATGGATCAGGATATCCGCACTGCGATTCCCCGCCCTGTCCATGTCCTTTTGCGAAAGCCTGAAGCGCTCCTGAATCTGGATGGATGGCTGAACAATGGTATATTCATGGTCCATAAGGAAGCGGGTCAGAGCGGTACTGTAAACACCCCGGATTTTAACAGCTTTTTTTGACATTTCCATCACAGCATTGGCCTGCACTGCACGAGCCGGACAGCAGGCAAGATATCGGATATTGTACCGCATGTCGAGATCAAGGTTACCTCAAAAAGCCGATCCCTTCCACCCGGACTTTCCTGCCCTCCTGAAAGGTTTTGGCTCCAAGAATTTTTCGAACCAGCCATAGATTCGTTTCCACATGCTCAGTCATGCGGGGGATGACATATTCGGTGACCCCTTTGGCCAAACCGGCAAAGAGAATCAATTGATCGGCCAGGTGCCGGTCAACCGTGGCTCCGGACCGAAGGTCCTCCAGGAGCATCCGGGCAACCTGGTCACCGATATGCTCCGCTCTTCTCCCGATCCTGCCCGCCATATCCGCACCGAAGATGCAGCCGGTCCGGGTATGGGCCGAAAGAAAGAGGGCAGCACCTTTCTGGACCGCCGAGGTATCCTCAATCAGGTCGAATCGGGCTTCAAACCCGGCTTTTCGCAGCAGCTTTAGGCAGGTTTCGGCCATGCGCCCGCTGACCTTCTGTTGATCAAGATGAGAGGAGAGGGAAATGCCCCACATTCGCTGGATACTGCCCTGATCAAGGCAGGATGTACCTTGAAGGCAAATCCCTGAAGACGTAGCGCAGTCCGCAGGATGGGTGACGAGTTCAAGCTTCCCCTGACCCTGGGGTACATACCCCGGCTGCACGATTTTCAGCTCCGCCCTTACTCCCATTCTGGCCAATGAGGGGAGAAGAACATGTTCCAGGTGATAGGCACTGGGAGCAAAATCCTGGAACAGCCCGCCGCTGATGGTAAAGCTGTGAGATGTGCGGGAGAATATGGCTAAGGGAAGAATGCTGAAGGCCATCATGGTGGTCGATCCGGCAGTGCCGATATCCCAGAAGAAATTTTGCTTTTGTATCTCAGAGGAGCCGGGATGATAGAAAATTTCCCTGGAACCGACCTGCGCTCCTTCCACTGCTCCGCCGGTCATCTCACAGCAGGCAAGAAGGGCGGAAAGGTGCTGCGGACGCAGTCCTGGCTTGTCCCGCCTGGCCCTGATATTGATCAGGTGAAGGTCTTCTCCCAAAAGGGAGGCAAGACTTACCGTGTATCGCAGGATCGTTCCGCTTCCTGATTTTGTGGCACCATCAATTTCAATCATATGCAAGAGAAATGGGGTCAGCCCCTGGATTTTGAAAACCGCTCTCTTACTGCTCAGAGGGCAATAAAAAAGCAGGGGTCACTGCGTTGACCTTGCCCCCTCCTTAAACTTAGTTTTATAAATATTTCCCTTTTTCATAAACACTTTTTTCAGCATCTTGCCTAAGTCTCTCACATTGTAAGGCTTGACAATCACTCCGCAAAAGCCGTATTGCTGATACTCTGCCATAATAGGATCATTTGCATAGCCACTTGATACAATGGCTTTCACTTCATGATCTACCTCATGGAGCATCTTTACAGCTTCGATGCCTCCCATTCCACCTGGCACTGTCAGATCCAGGATAACAACATCAAAGGGAAGCCCTGCTTCTTTCCCTTTTGTGTAAAGCTCAACTGCTTCAGAACCACCCGCGGTCAATACAACCTGGTAGCCAAGATACATAAGCATCTGGCCAATGGCATCTCTTACACTTTCCTGGTCATCCATGACCAGTATTCTCCCCTCACCCGAAAGGGATGTCTCCTCTTCAACATGTTTCACCTGAAAAATCTCTTGCTTCGAAGCGGGAAGGTAGATATGGAAGGTTGTTCCAGCTCCTTCTTGAGATTCTACCGTAATATAGCCGCCGTGTCTTTTAATAATAGAGTAGGTGGTGGCCAGTCCAAGGCCGCTCCCTGTTTCCTTCGTGGTGAAATAGGGGTCAAAGATTCGCGGGAGATTCTCTTTCGAAATTCCGGTTCCCTGATCTTTTACGGATATCTTTATGTATTTTCCACATTTCACCGGCAAACCACTTTCGACTCCCAGGGTTACGTTTTCAGCGCATATGCTGATCATTCCGCCACAAGGCATGGCCTGTCTGCCATTGATAATCAGGTTAGTGACAGCCTGGCTGATCTGCCCCTCATCGGCTTCAACCGGCCACAGATCTTCAGGCAGAAAAAATGTACACCTGGTCTTGGAGCCTTTTACGGTGAAATCTCCTATTTCCTTCACGATGCGGGAGATCGAGGTAAATTTTTTGACAGGTGCTCCGCCCTTGGCAAAGGTAAGTAATTGCTGGGCCAGATCCGTAGCCTGCTGACTCGCTTTTTCTGCCTGGTTGAAAAGGGTAAGATTATTGCCTTTTGGATCAAGATGCAGTTTCAACAGGGAAAGACCGCCAACAATAGCCGTAAGGAGGTTTCTGAAATCATGGGCAATTCCTCCGGCCAGAACCCCGATAGATTCAAGTTTTTGCATCTTCTGTAATTCTTCTTCCATTCTCTTGCTTTCGGTAATGTCCCGTTCAATCGATGAGACGCCGATAATTTTGCCGGTTCTGTCTTTTATAGGCGATAAAGAAAGATTAATGATGATTCGTTTACCATCTTTTCTGACATGTACCGTTTCATAATGCCCTATGCCCTGACCTTGCCTGAGCTTTTCGAGAATTTCCGTAAACTCATGGAGACGCTCAGAAGGAAAGGTAAATGAAATCGAACGGCCTCTGGCCTCCCTGTCTGAATATCCGAATATTTTCTCAGCACCGTGGTTCCAACTGGTGATAATGCCTTCCAGAGTCATACCGATAATCGCATCCTCTGAAGAATCTACGATAGCTGCCAGGCGGGAGCGCATTTCCTCGATTTGTTTACGCTCAGTTATGTCGTTAAAAATAGCCGCACAGGCAATGATCTTGCCTCCCTTATAGATTGGAGCCGAGTTGATGCTTATGGTGCCAAAAGAGCCATCACCCCGCAGGATATCAACTTCCTCATCGGTGACTACCTCTCCGTACAGCACGGAACGGGCCAACGGCCACTCCTGGGGCAGGTAGGGTCTGCCATCTTCAGGATGAAAACCTTTCCATTCCCGGTATTCTTCAATATTTGCGGATGGAAGAAAAGGATGCCGGAAAATCCTGGCCACCTGCTCGTTGCCAAGAATTAATCTTCCGGTAGGCACTTCAGCAATGATAACCCCGGACGGCATTTGCTGAAGTATCGATTCAAGCTTTGCACTCTCTGCCTGAAGTTTCTCGTTCGCCGTCTCAAGTTCAGATGTGCGCTTCTTTACCAGTTTCTCGAGATGAAACCGGTGTTTCTCTAATTCCTCTTCGGCACGCTTTTGCTCGGTAATATCCTTGCTATATAAATTTAGATAACCGCAATCAGCCACAGGTACGATATCAAACAAAAAAATCTGGTCCCCGATCCGGGATGCTTTGACCACCTTTCCCTGCCCGGAGTAGAAAGATTCCTTGATCAACCGGCACCAGTCGGCCGGTACACCCCCCCCCACCTTGATACTCCAGTCAGCCAACACTGGCAAGCTTGCCTCATTTGCATAGAGAACTTCACCATCCTTGCTGACACGAAGTACAGGATTCGGATTCTCCGAAGGAAACCTGGCCAGATTCCTGATTTCTTTTTCCGTTCGCCTCCTGTCGACGTTTTGGATAAGCTTCCATGTATCTCCCCGCCTGATAAGAGCATATTGATGATTGCTCATCACATCCAAAATTTCAGATGCTCCACACTCTTTGAGGGAATAGGTACAAAGGGCAATCATCTTGTAGAGGCCGATATTGCTGTCTATGATCGCTTCATAGTCGGTGAAACTTTTCCAATCCTTTGCCTCAAGCCAAAAAGTATTTCCGGTAAGACGAAGCCCATCGAATCCCTTCCTCAGGGCTTGATTTTCCTTTTCAATCCACGCCCGCAATACTCTATCGGACTCAAATTTTCCTGAAGAATCGAGGTACCACTGACTATAGTCCAGAATTTCTATCTGGCCTTTTTTCAGATAATCATCTAAATTTTTAACTGCCTTCATCAGTGAATTTCTGGCATCTTCTCTTTTTAGAGGTTCTGAAGTTATCCACATGCAGAATTCATTGGCTTCCAAGCCGGTCTTGAAATACGGTACCAATATATCAATAAGATCTTCCTTCGTCTGATAGAATTGGCATAAATGTGTGCCCCAGGGAGCTTCCTGGATAATATCTATTCCCAGCTTTCTCATTTGGCCTTCCATGAGCTTATATGAAATTTATCTACATCGGAAAATAAATTTAGATTAATTCCATAGACTTCATTTATATATATAATGATTAATAAAAATATTAAAGAAAAACCCAACTACTTAAATTGATTATATATCATGTTTAATCATGAAAAAAGAGCCAATTTTCAAATTCGGGTACCTTTCCCATATGATAAATGAGCCCATCCCCAAAGAGGTATTTTGGGATAATCTCATGATAAAACTTCACTTCCTCCATGAACAAATATAGCGAAAAATCGGCAGATTTGTCAACACATTATGGGATTTCGTTTCTGCCTCCACTCCAGGGAAACCAGGTTTTTTCACGACAAGGAATTATGCATAAGTTACCGATCGAGATGAGAATATGACCTTATGCGGGAACAGAGGAGCGCGGGGCAGTATGAAAATATGAGAGCCGAAGGAGATCGGGAGAGATCAAAAGAGGTTGAAAAAAATCGGAAGATACCGGGAGGATACTATGAGGATAAAGCGACCATGCTGGCCATCGAGAATCTGAGTGTTCGCCTTTTCAATAAGACCATATTGAAAGGTGTTCACCTGCATATACCCATGGGAGAAGTTCATGCCCTGTTCGGTCCCAATGGATCAGGGAAAACCACCCTGTTGATGACTATTATGGGATTTCCTGAGTATGAGGTGATTGCAGGAAAAATTATCTTTAAGGGGGAAGATATTACCGATCTTCCCGTTTATGAGAGAGCTCAGAGGGGAATCGGACTTTCCTTTCAGCGGCCTCCGACCATCAAGGGAGTAAAAACCCGGCATATGCTGGAGTTGTGCAATCGCAGCCACCAGGATATAGATCCTTTCATCAACGAATTAAATTTTCAGGATCTTCTTGGACGCGATATTAATCAGGGATTTTCAGGGGGAGAAATTAAACGGTCCGAGTTGCTACAGCTTCTGGTCCAGAGCCCCTTACTGGTCCTCCTGGATGAGCCGGAGTCAGGCGTGGACCTGGAGAACATTTCCCTGACGGGCATAGCCATTAATCAGTTGCTTTCAAGAAACTGGCCGACACAGGATATAACCAAGTGCAGGCGAGAAGTGCGCGAAGAGCGTCAGATAGCAGGACTGATCATTACCCATACCGGTTATATCCTCGATTACGTGGAAGCGGACAGGGGGCACGTGATGATGAACGGCTCCATTGCCTGCACGGGGAACCCGCGGGAAATTTTGCGCTGCATCAAAGATGTGGGATATGAGGAATGTGTGCAATGTATGGTTTGAGAGTTGATGGGTTGAGAGACGATGATCCGAAAGATAACGACCCGCGTCGTAATGATTCGAAAGATGCGAGGGCACGGAGTGCTCTTACCAAGAAAGCACCCTATGGCCGGGATATCGATTTGGAGCAATTTTCGCTGACTGCCCCGAAGGCACCCTATGAAGGTGATCTACGGCGGCTGCCGCCGGAATTGGCCAGGCAGGTTCTGTCCGCTGGTATCGTGATGGAGCAAAAAGGCAGGTCGGGAACATATTTACAGAAGAACCACTCGGTGCTTCATTGCCAGGTCCGGCAGGATGGGGTTGAAATCCTGAGTATTGACGATGCGCTGGATAAATATGCCTGGCTTCGGGATTACTGGTGGAAGATGGTCCCCATGGATCAGGATAAATATACAGCCTGGGCCTATCTGCATCCCCACCACGGGTACTTTATCCGGGCGCTGCCGGATAGGAAAACCACTTTTCCGGTCCAGGCCTGCATGTATATAGAGCAGGATAACCTGATGCAGAACGTGCACAATATCATCATTGCTGAAGAAGGATCGGAACTGGATGTTATCACCGGCTGTGCTGCTCATTCCAGGATGAAAAAAGGGCTGCACATCGGGATTTCCGAGTTTTATGTCAAAAAGGGAGCACGATTGACCTTTACCATGATCCACAACTGGGCCGAGGATATGGATGTCCGGCCTCGATCGGCGGCAGTGGTCGAAGCTTCCGGCATTTTTATCTCCAACTATATCTCCATGAAGCCTATCCGGTCTTTGCAGATGTACCCTGTCACCTATTTGCAGGGAAAAGATGCCCTGGCCAGATATTACAATATTCTGGTGGCTCCCGGCGGCTCCGAGCTGGATGTGGGTTCGCGGGTCTCTCTGGAAGCCACCGGCAGCCGGGCCGAAGTGGTAAGCAGGGCTATTTCGGCGGGAGGAACCATCCGCGCGCGCGGCCGCTTAGTCGGGAAGGCCGAGAATATCAAGGCACATCTTGAATGCCGCGGCCTGATTCTGGAGGGAGGGGGGATGATCGAGGCGATACCGGAGCTGGAAGGTCATCTGCCGGGGATAGACCTGTCCCATGAGGCTGCCGTAGGGAAAATTGCGCAGGAGGAGATTAACTACCTCATGGCCAGGGGGCTGCCGGAGGCTGAAGCCATTGCAGCTATTGTCCGCGGATTCCTGACCGTCGATATCGTTGGCCTGCCGCAGGAACTGCAAACGGAATTGAACCGGGTTGTAGAAGAGAGCGAGAAGACCCTCCTGTGAGAGACTAACCAGGCACCCGGCAGCCTGATGTCCACCGGCCGCGTTCCCACCCTTTAGAAAGAAAGGGGAAATAAATAACATCCTCTTCTAAAAGGGGTCAGCGGGCTTAGTACAGGCAGCGGGAATTCTGCGGCCATTCAGCCTGGTGGGTTTTTTATTTAAAAGAGCCGGCTTCCAGCCGGCCTAAAACTGCATTGTACTATCTGGCTGCATATTTCATGCGCCGTGTAGTTGGTATCACTCCTCTCAAAACCGAATTTCCATCAGTGAAGTTACCAAAAACGAAATCTTATCAGCCTTTCAGGAAGTTTCCAAAAGTGAATTCCATCCGGTTTTTTGGGTGAAATCTCCTTTACCTGTGCAGCTCCGACCTGAAGTTTCCAGTCCTTGAGATAAGGCACGCCGAACCTGTCAGGTGCATTGGTGTCCAGATGACTCGTCATATAATAGAAGAAATTCGTGTCCTGAGACCTCGGTCCCGCGCTGGCTAACTCGAAACGCTGTCTCAAATAGGAAGGTGGCGTACTCTGATAGAAGAGTTTCACCTCTACATGGTGGATCTTGTTCCGCTGGAACCACGGGAGATCCACTTCATATATAATCTGGTCGATCCCCTGATTGGGGCTCTCGGTATAATCCTGGTCAAACCTGGCGTATCCCTCCGGCATGGTCTCGTCTGCGTAGGGGCCATTGCTTCTCCAGCCTACAGCACGCAGCCGGTTGTCTTTGACATTCGTTACGCGGTGGAGAAAGCTGGTGGTAAAGTTCCCGTCCGAATCTTTGATCAGGTCTTCATAGATTTGTACCTGGTTCTGTCTTTTAACCACCTGGTAGTGCTGTTGGTACTTTGGCTTGCCCCAGGGTTTTTTCGGCAAAAGAAACTCCGTGTCCAGCGGCTGGCCGGTCGCACCGTCCAGGATTACACCCACAGCGTTTTCCCTTCAGCATCGAGCACGCGAAACTCGATAAATGCACGGCTGACCGTTCCGGTAAAATGAAGTGCGCATGTGACAGAACTGGCAGCTCTTGGGGCCGTAGGCGCTCGCCTGACTGTTTGGCCCGTACGCATAGTCACTGTTCAGCCATTCGAGATAGGTCGTCTGCTCGAAGGCGAATTTAATTACCTCCCCTTGATTGTTCGCTACCGGCAGATAAATCGCATGGCACGATCCACAAATACCGGACTCCAGGACCCACGGAGCTTCCAGC
This sequence comes from bacterium, assembly GCA_040752695.1. GTDB lineage: Bacteria > SZUA-182 > SZUA-182 > DTGQ01 > DTGQ01 > DTGQ01. The sequence goes on along the minus strand of JBFMGO010000082.1, from coordinate 2,014 downwards.
GGAGTCGTGCCGATTGCCTGTTGCATCGGTACCTGCTTTGGATTGGGAAAGGGGCCGTAGACGTTGTTTGCAGGTCCGAACTTGAGGTTGCCCGTGAAGGATTCAGAGGTACCCAGTCCCTCGCTGGTAGCATGGTGGCATATCGTACAGGTACCCCCCTCCCTGCCCAGTGCCCCGTACTTGAAATTGGCAGGATCGCCAGCGCTGCCGTCCCATAACGTCAACAGGTCGCGGGTGTAAGGAACGGGGCCGTTTTGTGTTGGATCACCGCGCAGGCTCGGAGGGAGAAGCGGGTTGCACAATGCATAGGGCGGTCCCTGACCCGCGGTGTCTATGGCGAGTTGCTTCTGTCCTGCCGCACCATGACAACTCAGGCAGAGGGTCTGAATGCAGGCCTCCCTTGGTGCCAGGCCGGGCTGCCGGTCTGCTATGTTGAGCTCGCTTTCGAGCTGGGCAAGAAAGACGACATCCCTGCCGCCAAGTCCCAAAGGCGACCAGCGCCACTCCGCATCGGGTGCCAGGTCGTACTCCGGACTGTCAAGGTTGGGGCCGGGTATCAGGAGCATATTCGTCAAGTACGTGATGTTATTGGGCTGGTTGGCTTCATGGCAACCGACACACTGGTCCATGGTAACGAACTCCTCAGGACCGTTTGCACCGACCACGACGCGGTCATAGGTCTCTGCCGGGTAGCGCTGCTGATACATTTTGCTGAAAAGGCACCGGACCCAGTTCAGGAAAGGTTTCGAGAAACTTCGGATTCGGATTCGTCAGAGGTCTCGGAAAGGGATTTGGACAGCTCATTCCCGTAGGGGTGCGCGGATGGCCGACGTCATCAAGATATTTGCAGCCGCCCGGTGCATTGCCGAACCCAAGCCAATTGTAGACGATCTCGTTACCCAGGATGTTGCTGATATCCGAGAAAGTGGCTTCGGAGACCGCCATAGAGTGACAGTTCACACAATACTGGCCAAACCCGTTACTGGGATACACAACGTTGGATTGAACCCCATTGGGCCCTGTCGGATACCAGGCGGGGTCTGGCTGCGTAGGATTTACCGGCGGGTTGGTTACGAACGCAGAACGGTCTGTCAGGGGCGGATTGCCGACTGTGAAGGCGTCCATGGCGGCCCAATACCAGCCATCGTAAGAATTGCTCTTCCGCTTGATCATAGGCACCACGAGGGGCGCGTCGACAAGATCCTGCGGAGCGCCCTTCTTATAGGCTCCGGTATTCAGGTCATAGGTAGAGAGGTCGATAATAAGCCTGCTCTGCTCATTGGTGATCCACTCCTCTTTGACAATCATGGCTCCGTCGGGCAACTCGCCCTGCCGTCCACTGCACATCCACTTGATCACGGGCTTCGAATACCATATCCGGATAAGGTTATGCGTGCCGTTGCCCAGTATCCCGTCAACCGGACAACCCGAGTTGTCTCCTGTGAAGCGCAAGTGCGCATCACCGATCCATTCGTGGTATTTTCTCTCTACGAGGAACTTCTTCACTGTGAGAGCGTATGCGTTTTTCTCCGCGAGCGGAAGCGATTCGAGGTTGGCTGGCGGAATCAATTCGGGCGGTATATCCGGCAGCAACTCCCCTGCTGCACACATTTTCAGCCTGCGAATTCCACTGGCTCGTCCCAGGCACAGGGATTTGTCCGCAGGTGACGCACTGACAGACATCCTGCGCATCCACGATGTGCACCGGAACGATAAGCATCCACAGGACTACCCATAAGAACGAGGTCCCCCCAGAGAGCAGTGAGTTGAGATCTCCAATCGATTTTTTGAAGCGCTATCATGAGGGGCACCTTCCTTTCGATGAAAGGTGTGGCTTTTCGTCAAACATACCAGGTATCCGGATTGATGCGGCTCTATACTTCGGGGAAACGGTTGACAATGGAATCAGCGGGACCCTGCCATTGCGAATTTCTTTGACCTTTGGCAGTCCTCCCCTGACATACTGCGTTCGATATCTTTTTATATCCGGAAAAAAAGACTTAACTTCTAATCT
>JBFMGO010000081.1:0-28514 GCA_040752695.1 bacterium | reverse complement strand
GATGCCCGGGGAGCTTAGACAGGAGGCAATGAAGCGGGATTGAATCAGTGCGGGATTGAGCTAATCCGGCGTTTCTTTTTTATTGTCGCTCATAATTATAAGGCAACACACCTACTATAGAAGGCTTCAAATCCCGTCATTCCCGCTTTCGCGGGAATGACGGGATTTGATGGCTTCCCTAATATGAGCGTTTATTGTTATCATAAGGGGAAAGAATACGTGAAGTATCTGGTAACAGGAACAGGAGCATTGGGAAGCATATTCGGTGGATTTCTCCATCTTTCCGGTCAGGAAGTAGGGTTTCTGGGAAGAGGCGGGCATTTTGAAGAAATCCGAAAGCACGGGTTATATATTCACGGGATCTGGGGAGAGCACAGGGCTGAAGGACTGAGGACTTTTTCCTCAATTCAGGAAATTCTCTCCCCCTGTCAGATCATTCTCCTGTGTGTTAAGTCTTTTGATACTGCTGAAGCTGTAAGGCAGATTGTTCCTCTGTTAGCTGACGATGGCCTGGTGATCTCACTCCAGAATGGGCTTGGGAATGTGGAAAAGATCGCTGATCAGGCAACCATAAGCCGCACCGTTGGCGGAAGGGTGATTTTTGGTGTTGAGATTCCCCGGCCTGGAGAGGCGAAAGTCACCGTATGTGCAGATAAAGTCTTGCTGGGAGCCATAGGGGATGCTCCGGCGGGTGCTGCCGCGGGTGCTGCGGAGCAGGATGGATCATCTTCGGGAAAGATCAGGCAATCGGAAAAGATCAGGCAAATTGTTGAGGATTTCCAGAAAGCATGCATCCCGACCGGTATGGTCGACAATATCTTTCCATTCATCTGGGCAAAGGTCTTATACAATTGTGCTCTCAATCCACTGGCCGCGCTGCTCAGAGTGACCTACGGGGAATTGGGGGAAAACCAGGAAACCAGGACCATTATGAAAGAGATCGTGAGTGAAATTTACCAGGTGGCGGAGCGAAAAGGGATTGTGTTGCCTCAAGAAACAGCAGGAGAATACTTTGAACACCTCATCAACAATCTCATCCCGGCCACTGCTTCTCACCATGCCTCCATGCTTCAGGATCTGCAAAAAGGGAAAAAGACCGAAATCGATGCCCTCAACGGTGCCATCAGCCAAATGGCTTTACCACTGGGCATATCTGCCCCCACGAATCAGCTCATCAGCCGGTTAATCCACTTTTGTGAGTCCCGGATTGCCAGAAGATAGATACAGAGCAGAAAGGAACAATTGGGGAAATGGCTTACCAGCCGCAGCAAAGAAAAAACCAGAAGCACACAAACGACGATCAGAAGCATACAAGCAATCAAAAGCACACAAGTGATCAGAAACATACAAATGATCAGAAATGGAATGTTGACGTCATCGAACATGTCGATGCCACGGGCAGCATGCTATTGTATGAACGGTACGAAGGTATAGTGACCCTGGCGGATATCAACCATGGCGACCGGTATAAAGTGCCGTGCGAGGGGTGCCCGAAGTATGGAAAAAACCTGTCATGCCCACCCTACAGTCCCTCTTTCCTCCACTACATACAAGGAGCTCATGCAGCGAGAGTGATATGTCTGAGAGTGCCCACCGGGTATTTCGAGTTCATTGAAGAAAGATACCGTTCCTGTTTTAGAATGGCCAGAGACCTCCTGGTAAACGATCTTTTGAAACAGCGTGAGGCAGGGTATCTGGTTGCAGGCTCTGGTGCATGTTCAGCCTGTAAGGTGTGTGCAGTTGAGGAAGGTGATCAGAGTTGCAAAAAGCCGATGGAGAGGATATACAGTCTTGAATCGTTGGGGGTAAATGTCATTTCCCTTGTCAAAAGGTGTTTTGATATCGACCTTGCCTGGAGCGGCACTGACTACATTGCCGACTTTGTGAGTGCAGTCGGTGCAGTGTTTTTACCGCAGGGAAATACAGGTGCAGGGGCCATCGGTCAGTGATTGGACCGAATCTTATTCAGTCTCGCAGTCAGTCTTTCAGCCTCTTCTTCATTCCCCACAGTCCGGTAGAACCCGGCCATATTTTCCAGAACATGTGCCAGATCAGGACTCTCCGGCCCCGATACTTTTTCCATTATGGCTAAGGTTTCCTTATAGAGAGGTTCAGCTTGCTCGTAATTTCTTTGGGAGCAGAATATCATGGCCAGTGTATCCAGAGAAGCTGCTGTTTTTGCATGATTTGGGCCAAACGTCTCTTTGGCGATCGTTACCGCCTCTTTCGCTAACTTTTCTGCTTCAGGATACTGCCCTTGCTGGAATAATACAATAATCCTGTCACTGAGTTCATCGTACCTGCTCCTTTTGGTACAAGAGAAAAGACTGAGCGCTAAGAGCAGCGTTATGGATACTATCGTTCTTGTCGATTTTTTCATTGGCTTCTATCCTTCCTCATTGGCTGCAAAACTTATGGTAATCCTTCGAGTAAGGCTTATTTTGGCGTAAAGCTTATGTATGGTGTAAAGCTTATTTATGGTAATCAGGGTTTTCGCCAATTGGCATTGCCTTTAGGGTGCCTTGGCATTGCCTGGGCATTATTACCAATGTTGGGGGTGGAATAGTAACCAGACTTTAAAGAGCAACCACTTCCAGAGGGAAACTCCTTCTGCCGAACCCTTCGTGGATTTTCCTTTTTCGTGCATATATTTTCTATCACTTAAGCCCATACTTCTTCCCTACCTGCCCTGCTCATTCTGATGAGAATACTGGATGAGGAGGCTATTATGAGGAGATTACTGGAATGAAAACGTTTGCCCTTTGAGCCTCTCGTACACCAGTTCCATGAGAACTTTTAGATTCCTGGTATCCTCAAGATTATACTTCACCAATCTTTCCAGCGCTCTCGTATTACCGTTTCTGTGGTAATCAAACCAAAGCCTCACAGCCTCAAAGCCATCTATGTTTCCAATATCAGACGGGCGAAAGATACCGAGCGTCTGCTCGATCGCTTTTAAACCTCCTGAATAGCCAAGCCGTTTTAAAGGGTACATAAGATCAATATGGATCTGATCCATCCGGAGGTTGAGGGATTGTCTGATAAATGGTATGTCGAATCTCGCTCCGTTAAAGGTTACGATCACCTTGTATGCTGCAATTTCATCAGCAAATCCGTCGAGGTTATCTCCCATGATAAAGGCTCTTTCTTTTTCTCCGTCATATAAGCCTATTACGGTAATATAGCCCTCCCACGGGGATAAGCCTGTCGTTTCAATATCAAGGTAGGCCACATGGCCTTTAAATTCGTCGAATAACCGCCACTTCTCTTTCGAAGGGAAGCAATCCTCAAAAAAACAGTAATTATGAGAAGAAAGAGCCTCTTTGGAGAGGAACAGGTATTTTGAAACTGCCTCCCTTTTCCGGATTCCAAGTTCACTCTCACCCTGGTTATTCAAAAAGTCATCCCAGGTCATGAGACCTTTTGTCCAGAGCCTCCTTTCAGTTATTTCTCCAATGCCGGGAATATGGATAAAGGAATTTTGAAGCATAATCACCTATTAATAAATTTTAACATTTTTTAATTTTACTGTAAATATCTAAACATCTCTCAGACAACCGTGATACCCTGAATATCCTTCCCTTCTCTTTTTCCCATTGCGGGTAGATTAAGAGGTACTATCATCAATATAATTTGAAACTTCAATGAGGTTTTTGTCAGGATCACGAAGGTAAATCGATACTATTTGCCCTGTGGCTCCCGTTCTCGTTACCGGTCCCTCTATAATAGGTACACCACAGGAGCGGATATGCTCAATGACCTCGGATAAGGGGACCTTGGTGATAAAACACAAATCAGCAGAGCCCGGCAGGGAAAAGGCAGCTTTGGGATCGATCTCATTGCCGTACTCATGCAGGTTGATCTTCTGGTTACCAAAGGCCAGTGCTTTCCGCCCGCCACGAAAGGTCACTTCCCGCATACCGAGCACCTTCGTATAAAAAGTACACGTGATCTCAATATCTTCGACGGTTAAGACAAGATGATCAAGCCGGTCAATATCCATCGGCGAAATCCCTCCTTCCTGTTCCTGAAAAGTCTATCATAGATCCTGCTTATTTACACCTATTTTGTATACTACAGGACTATGGACTTTATTATGAACATCATCAGGCTTGTTTTCTTTAACGGCTCATTTCAAGGTGCAGATCTTTTTTCCTCCGCATAATCCTGCATCAATTTTTTGACGATGGGAATATCGGCATTGGCAAAATCATAGGCTTCAAGTTCTTCCGGCCACACCCATCGGATTTCTTCATGCTCGTACAAGGTAATCGCCCCTGAGAGATGCTCCGCTCGATAAGCCAATAATTCAATGGAGATATGGCTGTACACACATTGACTCGAGCAGATAAACTCTCCAATTCTCGTCTCAATTCCGAACTCTTCCAAGAGCTCTCTTCTTAAACATTGTTCAGGTGTTTCTCCCTGCTCCAATTTGCCTCCGGGAAATTCCCATTTATTTTCCAGATGATCCCCCCTCCTCCTTTTGGCGACCAGGATCTTCCCCTCCTTTTCAATAACAGCGGCTGTAACTACTTGCATTGTTAAACCTTTTATGTAATATATGGTATTATCTCTATTAATTATGATAGAATCATGGACCTTGCACGAGCCCATTTTCCTGCTCCTCATCGTCAAAGATGCTAAAAAGACCGATCTCCTCCCAGGATTCCACCCAAAAGACCACCACCAATACCGGCGATGCCTTTTTGTTCACCTTTTTGCTGAAAGCGCGATGCCGCATAAATGCGATCAGCAAGGCGCGAAAAGGGAAGGCTTTGCAGGTAAACAAGTCCTGGACCGGTCATCCTGGCCAAAAATATCCCCTCTCCCCCGAAAAGAGCATTCTTAAATCCCCCGACAAACTGTATGTCATAGTCTACGGAAGGAGAGAAGGCTACAAGACAGCCTGTATCTACCCGCAGCACCTCGCCATCCTGGAGCACTCTTTTGATAATCGTTCCTCCTGCATGAGCAAACGCCATCCCATCCCCCTCGAGCCGCTGCAGGATGAACCCTTCTCCACCGAATAACCCTGCTCCGATTTTCTTTGTAAGCGCCACCTCAATCTCAATTCCCTGGGCCGAACATAAGAAAGCATCTTTCTGGCACATGAATGTGCCTCCGAGTTTGTCCAATTCGAGGGGGATTATTTTCCCTGGATACGGCGCACCAAAAGCAACATGCGCTTTGCCTCTCCCGCTGTTCAGGAAGGTCGTAATAAAGAAACTCTCTCCGGTGATCATGCGCTTAAGTCCTTTGAATACGCCCCCGCCTGTAGAGGTTTGCATCTCGATTCCTTCATCCATGTACATCATGGCCCCTGCTTCAGCCCTCACTCCCTCAGCAGGGTCTAATTCGATCTCAACAATCTGCATATCATCGCCGTAAATAGTATAGTCGATAAGGTCAGACATACTCAAAAAACCTCCAATCTGTTTTATCTGCTATACTTTTGCATTTTTTAATAAGTGCTTGAAATACTGATAGCTTCGCACTAACCACCCGTCATTCCCGCGAAAGCGGGAATCCAGGTTTTTCAAGGGCTTCTGGATTCCCGCTTTCGCGGGAATGACAAAAAGTGCAAAAGTATAGTTATCTGAATAGTATTGAAATCTCCAAAGCCTGACAAGCCCCGCCTCTTATGAGGCCATCCAAAAACAGATCTAATAGTATCACATCGGGCTAAAATTTTCTCAATTATCTGCTTATCGATATCTTTCCTGAATCAGGTTCCTGACTGAAATTAAGGGATCAGAACTCTCTTGATTGTCTAAATCCCGACATTGGTTCTTTTAGAAAGGCGGACAGGATGGCAGGATGCGGGAGATTAACCAGAAATAGACAGGCTCTTCAAAAATACATTGGGTGAGTATCCGAATTTTATGGTACAATGAGTAAATAATTATGAATACTTATGGAGGTAATTAAAATGGAAGACAATAAAGTGAAGGAAGCCTTGAGAGAAGGTTACGGTAAAATAGCTAAACAAGCTGACTCATGCTGTATCCCTAAAGATCATTGTTGTGGAAGTGTTGATTTTGCACATAGTATTAGTAAAAAGATCGGATATAGCGAAGAAGATTTAAAAGGAGTTCCGGAGGGTGCGAATTTAGGTCTTGGGTGCGGAAATCCCATTGCTCTTGCCTCCTTACAAGAGGGGGAAGTTGTCCTTGATCTTGGCTCAGGGGCCGGATTCGATTGTTTTCTTGCTGCGGACAAGGTCGGCAAGAAGGGAAAAGTGATCGGCGTAGATATGACACCAGAGATGATTGAAAAGGCTAGAGAAAACGCCCGAATAGGTAATTATGGAAACGTGGAGTTCAGACCTGGAGAGATTGAAAATCTACCGGTTGTTGATAACTCAGTTGATGCAGTGATTTCAAATTGCGTTATCAACCTTTCCCTTAATAAAAGCAAGGTCTTTATGGAAGCCTTCAGAGTGTTAAAACCAGGTGGCAGGCTGATGGTCTCGGATATAGTCTTACTGGGAGAGCTTCCGGATGTTATAAAAAATTCTATTGAAGCCTATATTGGCTGTCTCTCCGGGGCAATACTCAGAGATGAGTATATTGAGACCATAAAAAGGGCAGGATTTCAGGAAGTAAAGATAATCGATGAAACATCCTTTTCTATAGATTGCATGGTTAATGACTCTACTGTAAAAGCAATCATAAATAACTCACAAATAACACCTGAGAGAATAAAAGATATTGCAAATATGGTCAGGAGCATAAAAGTATACGGCGTCAAACCAAACAAAATCTGAGCGGGATTATACTGCTTACCCCAAAAATAGATCATGCCAAAGTGCAAGGTTCACCAGATTATGTTAATGCTTATAATTTGATAAACAGGGTGCGGAATCATGGTCACAGGATATGAATACATTATTTGATGGTTTCTTGATTTTTGGATTTATATTCCCTTCACTCAGCCTTCTTACCGGTATCCTGAGCGGCATCACATGGATCATTCGTAAAAAGCGCAGTTCCCCGGTTTTTATCCCCATTATTGGCCCGCTCTCTATTAATATTTGGATGTTATTATCCGGGAAGGCATTTTGGCTGTTTATCGTTCCCTGGCTGTGTGACATCGGAACCATAGCTTTTCTTTTGATAACACCGAAGTTATTCAGGGATTATTGGAGAACGTCTTCTTTGAACAAAGTTATGCTCTTGATTGGCAATTATGATAAACAAACAGCCATTCTTTCCTTGCATAGAACAGGCTCATACAAACTGAAGAAAAACTGGAAGAGGAATCCTGGAGAATTGGGTATCATAAGTCTTGGAGAATTGGGCCATTTTCAGATCCTCCATGATGAGATATTCCTTGAATCGGATTCCGGACAGAGAAGGGTTTTAAAAAAACAAAAGCATAAATCATATAAAGTATCTGAATCAGCAGAGATAGGAGAAAATCAGCCCGATTATTCATTGCAAGAATGGGTATTTGAAGAAGAAAAAGACTGAACAAACGAGCCGAACAAACGAATTGAGCTGACCGAAGCTCTTATTTATCCCCGGAATACTCCTCCATGATCCGGGTAATCCGCTCTGTGTTCGTATAGCGCAGGAAATGGGCCGCCACAAGCTCGTACTGTTTTTCCTTTTCTTCCCAGAAATTGCACTGCCCTGCGGAAAGCTCAAAAGGTATGCCTTTTTGGGCAGCGATCCGGCTCAGGAGGTGCCTTCGAAAGCCTTTTGCATCAAACAAGCCGTGGAGATAAGTTCCCATGACCGTGCCCTGCTCACTCATCGCCCCATCAAAGCGGCCTTCCTCCGTTAACGTTAAAAAAGGCTGAGTGTTGCCAAAAAGGTGGCTTTCTCCCATATGTATTTCGTAGCCGGTAACCTGTTCCCCAAAGAGACGATCTCTTCCCCCGGTGCATCTTACGACCTTTATGGGTTGGATTTCGGTGCTGACATCGAGCAGCCCGAGCCCTTCGACCTGCTTCAGACTTCCCTCGTGACTGTCAGGATCGGTAATTTCTCTTCCCAGCATCTGAAAGCCTCCGCACAACCCGATAACCCATCTGCCGGTACCGGCAAATTTCCGGATCTTTTCCGCCCATCCCGATCTTTGCAGCCAGAGCAAGTCATGCAGGCTGTTCTTGCTCCCTGGAAGAATCAAAAGATCATAGGCAAAAAGCTCGATCGGCGTATACAACCAATTGAGAACGGTCTCCGGCTCCCGTTCCAGAACCTCCAGATCGGTGAAGTTAGAGATGTGGGGCAGACGTATGACAGCGATATTGACTTTATGGTCTTCCGTTGCTCTTTTGCGGGCCTGTGCTTCAAGGGCCATGCTGTCTTCTCTCTCGATCGTAACTTCGGAAAAGTAAGGAACCAGGCCCAAAACCGGTTTCCCTGTCCGCTGCTCTAGATAATCAACCCCTTCCCTGAAAAGGTCAGGATCGCCGCGAAACTTATTGATTATAAAACCCTGAACAAGATCCCTTTCCCTGTCCGAAATAACCTCAAGAGAGCCGATAATCTGAGCAAAGACCCCGCCCCGGTCAATATCTGCCACGATGATGACCGGTGCCCCCACGGAAAGGGCCATCTCGAAATTAACAATATCATGAGCCCGCAGGTTAACCTCGCAGCATGAACCGGCGCCTTCCATGACAATAATCTCATTTTCCTGAGCCAGCCTGTGAAAACTCTCCATGACCAGTTCTTTCACCGCAGGTTTAAAGGCATAATATTCCCTGGCTGTCATGTTGCCATAGACCGTGCCCTGGAGTATCACCTGTGAGCCGATCTGACCGGTCGGTTTGAGGAGCACCGGGTTCATATGGATAGAAGGAGCCAGCCCGGCTGCCTCTGCCTGTGCTGCCTGAGCCCGGCCGATCTCTCCTCCTTCAAGAGTAACGAAAGAATTATTGGACATATTCTGCGCCTTAAAAGGCGCCACCCGGTAGCCCCTGTTTTTGAATATACGGCAAAAGGCTGTCGCGGTCATGCTTTTTCCTACGTCCGATCCTGTGCCGAGGAACATGATTTTTAATGCTTTTTTTAAGAATGGTTTTTCCATGCGAGAACATCCTTAAGAAAGTTGTGTAAAAAAGAGCAAAACGCTAAGCCCTTTGTAAAAAAGAGTAAACACTCTCAGGACGTGAGCCGAAATGAATGTGTGGATAGCCAGCCAGACAATTTTTATATCGAAATCCCTCAACCTTCCTCTCCCTGCCATTCGAATCAAAGCCCTCATAAGCCCTTGATATGGTATCAGGCATCTTTTGCACGGTCGAATAGTGAAATTCATGCCCCCGAAGCCTGCTGCCCGCAGGGCCAAGCGGGCAATCCTCACTGATGTGAATCTCACGATAGCCAAGGTGAACCCTCTTTTCCATCCGCGAGGTGACAGGAAAGATGCCGGCAAGGGGAAAAAACTGTTGATCAAAGGTCGTTATGCCTCCGGTAAGATAGACAAACCCGCCGCACTCGGCCAAAACATGTCCTTCCTCCTCAATGAATTTTCGAATGGAGTCAAGCATGCTGATATTTTGAGAAAGCTGCTGTCCATACAGCTCAGGATATCCCCCGCCAAGGTAGAGGGCCTCGCAGAAATCTGGAATCGACTGGTCCCGCAGGGGACTGAAAAAGAGCAATTCCGCTCCGGCCTGTCTGAAAAGGTCCAAATTGTCCTGATAATAAAAGCAAAATGCCTCGTCTCTGGCCACGGCCACTCTTCTTATCATCCCTTTCAGGGGGGAGGAAGGTGAGGGGGAGGGGGAGAATGATGAAGGTGATGATGAGAATGAGGAGGAGGAGGAGAATGAAGAAGAAGATGATGATGAGAATAAGGGAAGAACCTGAAATTCTTCCGCGGGAGGATTAAGAAGGAGAGAAGAAGATGATGATGGGGCCATATCCTGAGCGCTCCGGGCAATGGCGAGTATCCGCTCGATATTTACCCTCTCTTCTAACACGGAGGCAATCAGGTTCAAGAAAGATTCCGGTATGGGTTCTTCTTCTGCTGTGACCAGCCCGAGATGCCGCTCAGGGATAACCAGCGACTCATCGCGGGGAAAGGAGCCCAGTACCTCGGCGTGGCAGTAGGCTTCTACAGCCTCTTTCAGGTAAGCAAAATGTCTCTGGCTGCCTACCCGGTTAAAGATGACCCCCGCCAGAGACACGCAGCGGTCAAAGTGCTCATATCCTTGAATCAGCGCAGCTACACTGCGGGCCATACTGCGGCAGTCAATGACCAGTATTACCGGGCAGGTGAGCCACTTGGCCATCTGAGCCGAGCTCCCATCCTCACGAAGGCCGCTGAGCCCGTCAAAAAGGCCCATGACTCCTTCAATCAGGGCCAGGTCTTTGCCCATTGCATGCTGGATAAAGGTCGAAAGATTATATCCCTTGGAAAGCATCCAGCCATCGAGATTTCGTGAGGCCAGACCGCTGATGTGGCTGTGGTGGCCCGGATCGATGAAATCGGGGCCTACCTTAAAGGGCGACACCTCGAGGCCCTGATTTTTTAAAAGATGGAGCAGCCCGATAGTCAGGGTCGTCTTGCCTGAGCCGCTCTGCGCACCCGCCACCATGATTCGGGGGATCTTCACCTTGTTATCGGTTATTATTACCTTTTTATTGAGGGATTTCTCCCCTGTTATTCCGACGGTTTTCCCATTCATTCCGATAGTCTTCCCATTCACTCTGATCATTTCCCAAGATCATAGACCCTTTCGTATCCCCTGGGAGTGATTATTTTTCCTCTGATGGTGCGGGTTTGAGAATTCCCGATAATTACCAGAGAGAGCATGGTGATCTCCTCTTTGGTAAACTCTTGCAGAGTGGTTATGATTTTTCTCTCTTCTTCATCCCGGAGCGCATTGTGGACCACTCCTACCGGGGTATCGGGGGACCGAAATTGCAGGAAAATAGCCTGGGTTTCTAAAATCTGAGAGGTGCGTTTTATACTTTTGGGATTATACAGGGCGGTAACAAAATCTGCCTCAGCCGCAGCCTTAAGACGCTTTTCAATCACTGGCCAGGGAGTTAAGAGATCACTGAGGCTGATTATGGCCATGTCATTCATAAGCGGTGCTCCGAGTATAGATGCTGCCGCACTCACCGCTGACAGGCCGGGAACAATCTCGATCTCGATTTCGGTTCCGGTCTCCGTGCCGGTCTCGCTCCCGGTGTCGGTCCCAGCCTTAATCCCTGCCTCGGTCTCTGTGTCAATCCGGCTCGTCGTCCCGGTCCCGGTTTCCGTCTTCGTCCCGGTATTCGTCCCGGTCCTGGTCTCTGTCTTTGTCCCGGTCGGGTTTTCTTCATGCTCCTTTTCTCTGAGCAAAAGCTCCAGGGCAGGACCAGCCAGGCCATAAATCCCTGGATCACCGCCACAGATAAGAGCCACACGCTTTCCTTCCCTGGCCAGCGATAGCGCTTCCCTGCACCGTGCAAGCTCCTTTCTCATCCCTGAAGACAGCACCTTCCTTCCCGGCCAAAAATCCCTGACCAGCCGGGTATACCGCTCATACCCGATAATAACCTCTGACTCTTCCAGCGCCTGAAGGCCCCGAAGGGTGAAATACTCTCTCTTCCCCGGCCCGAGGCCGATAACCGATAACCTTCCTTTTTCCGTCAACTTTCCTGTTTCTGGTATTTTTCCTGTTTCTATTTTCGGGCTGGTTTCTGAGCCAGGGCTATGGTTACATTGCCCCGTTTGACCTTGGTAATCACAAGATTCCTGTTGCCCGAAAGAAGCATGGCTGCACATTCTGAAACTCCTTTTACTCCGAGTGTATTCTTTACATAGCTTGATGGTGCGCTGGGAGGATCAACGCGATTTAATTCTTCCTTTCGAAAAAAGCGAATCTCAAGCTCAAGCCTTCGAGCAAAAGCCAGTAATCCCGGCTCGTCAGCCTTAAGGTCGATCGTGCCCAGGAGGGCCAGGGAGAATATCGAGTATCCATGCTCCTCCAGTGTCTCTTTGACACAGTTATAGATCTCCTCCCCTGAAGTACCCCTGTTACAGCCAAGGCCAAGACAGAGAACCGGCGGTCTCAGGAGCAAAAGGTGTTCAACAGGCCACTGCGGAAGATCAGTACGAGGAGAAATAACTACCAGAAAATCCACAGGATGAGAGCTGTCTCTCTGCCATGCCCTGATATCCTCATCCCATGCCATTTTGCCCTTGTCACATACGATCTTGCCATCATTCCACGCGATCATACCCTGGGGGAGGGCGGTGAGGTATTCCGGATACTCGCTCCAGCACAAGAGAGGAATATTCCTTACCAAAGCAGCGTTAAAGGCTGTGACCCGGGAAGTATTTTCCAGACGGAAACCCTGTCTTTTGGCCCAGACTTCGACGGCTGTCTTATTGCCTACATCGGTAGCAGTCGTAATAACAGAAAATGCCCCGATCTTATGGGCAATCTCCCGTGCGAGATCGTGCGCCCCTCCCCAATGCCCGGAAAGAAGGCTTATAGCATAGGTTCCTTTTTCATCCAGCACTACCACGGCCGGATCATTCCATTTATCCGTGAGATATGGGGCTATACTCCTTACCACGATCCCTGTGGCCATGATAAAAACGTGTGACCTGAAGAGGTGAAAATTGTGGCCTACTACCTTTCCTATCCCTTCGGAAAAGAATCGTATCCGAACCTTGATGCTGGATTCAACACTCGATGTATCAGGAGGCTCAGCACTGCCCAAGGGGCTTGATATACCACCCGGGAATAAGGAGACGCCAGGTGCGACACTCAAGGGAATGGTACCGGATGCAGAGCAGGAGACTGAGCCAGACACTGAGCCAGAGACGGAGCCAGACACTGAACTGAATGATGGGAGAAAAATCTCGGCATGGGGGAATTCACGGCCCAGAATTAGAGCCAGGGCCTCGCCTCCGGGCGTGAGTGCGTAAATAGCAAGCTCTTTTCTACCTTCCCCTTTCACCTTCAGCTTCATCTCCTCTTGATTCAAGTGCTCTTTTCGCATGCACTCTTTGCACTGGTTTGCTATTTGCTGGTTTACTATTCCCTGGGTTACTATTTGCTGGTTTACTATTTGCTGGTTTGCTTTTCACGGCTCTGTTCTTCACGGGTCTGCTCTTCACGGGCTCCCTTTCTATACTCATGGCTAAACCCCGGACTATAGAGCTGAGAGGGAATAGTTTCGGGAATACCCTCATCTTCCAGGTTAGCCGAGGCATTCAATACTTCTCCCACCAGAATCAAGGCCATTTTTTGGATACCGGCTGCATGGACAAGGTCGGCGATATTCTCCAGACTGCCACGCACTATGCGCTCATCTGGAAAGGTGGCTCTTTGAACTACAGCAACCGGCGTTTCTTTCCGGTATCCTCCGGCCAAAAGATCATCCACTACCTCTTGAATAGCTGGAATACTCAAAAAAATAGCCATCGTTGCTCCTGCTTTGGCCAGATTTGGCAGGGATTCCGAGGCAGGTACCTTTGTCCTCCCGCCTCTACGGGTTAGAATGAGGGTTTGGGAGACCTCAGGTAAGGTCAACTCCTGACGCAGGGAAGCAGCACTGCCAAAAACCGAGCTTACACCCGGCACTATTTCAAAAGAAATTCCTGCCTCGACTAAAGGAGCTATTTGCTCCTGAATGGCCCCATAGAGAGAAGGATCGCCGGAGTGGAGCCTGACTGCCGTCTTTCCCTCCTGGGCTGCCATAATAAGAATGCTGGTAATTTCATCAAGGGTCATGGATGCACTATCGTATATTGTGGCTTGCTTCGGAGCAAAGACGAGCAATGCCGGATTAACCAGGGAGCCGGCATAAACCACTGTCTCAGCCTCGGATAAGATCCTCTTGCCCTTGACCGTAATCAGCTCAGGATCACCTGGCCCTGCACCGATAAAATAAACCTTACCTTTCCTCATAATTTATCCTCGTAACTTATTGTCATAACTTACCTGGTCTTGCTCAGGAGTTACTCTACAGGAGTTACTCTATAAGATACACTATCTGTCAATAGTCAATACCCTTTTGCGGTTCTATTTTCTGCCGGAGGGAATGTTTAATTTCTCTCATTTCAGTAACCGTGTGGGCTCTTTCAATCACTTCAGGATGGGCGTCCCGGCCAGTCAGAACAAGGTGAAGGTGGGGGGGTTTTTTGTCAATGAGCTCAAGCAATTGGTCCAGATCGACCAATTTCAATTTGACGGCATTATGGATTTCATCGAGAACGAGAAGGTCAAAAGAGTTTGAAGCCATTTTCTCAAAGGCCAGTTTCATGGCCTCCTGGGCTTTTTCTCTGTGCTCCTCCCAGGGGTATGGATTGCCTCCCAGCCCACAATAGCCTTTACCGGTAAAATGAGCCTCTACTTCAGGCGACAGCCGCTTGAGACTATCCATTTCGCCTGCATAAAGGTAGCCTTTAATAAAGTGGATAAGGCATACCTTAAGTCCATGTCCAACCATGCGCAGGGTCATACCCAGGGCAGAAGTGGTCTTACCTTTCCCATTACCGGTAAGTACAACGATAAGACCGACCCTCTCTTTTGGCTCGAGAACCCGGAAATCAGCATCGTTCATATAATTATACCCCTCTGATTATACTGCTCTGATTATGCCCCTCTAATATGCTGCTCCAGTTATACAGCTCTGATTATACTGTTCATGATGGTTTTTCCTCCCCTCACCTCTTCACGATCAGGAGTGACATATAGTCCACTTCCCTGCCGGTGAGTGGAGAAAGATCATGGATAATCCTCTCTTGTTCCGTACCGATCCGCTGAAACAGGATAGCCTTATTGAGCATGCCCATTTCTTCGAGCATCTCGTATACCTGGGCAAAAACCCGGTTTACTTTGAGCAGTACTACCGTATCAAAATCCTCCAGGGTCTTTCGCAACCTGTCACGGTCCTCAGTAGCCGGGAAGATAGCCACCCGCTCATCTGCCTTGCCTATGGGGAGAGATACCGCGGCAGCAGAGGCACTGAGAGAGGATACTCCCGGCACAAATCTCACCTGGATGTGCGGATATTTCCTCTGCATGATTTCACACAGATAGATAAAAGTAGAGTACAGAGACACATCCCCAATCGTGATAAAGGCTACATCCTCTCCCTGCCCAAGATGAGTAATAATCCTTTTTATCGCTTCCTCCCAGGATAACCAAAGCATTTCGGGTTCGTATCGCATGGGAAAGAAAAGTTCGATCGTTTCCTTTCCGGCAAGGTCGATGGCTTTCTCCACGATGGAAAGAGCCATGCTTCGCTCTCCTCTGCAAGATATTGGATAAGCGATGATCTGTGTACGCTGGAGAATTCTCAAACCCTTGATCGTAATAAGTTCCGGATCTCCCGGTCCGATACCAATACCATAAAAAATCCCTTCGGCCATCTTCTTCTTTCCTGTCAATCCTCTCCATCCTGTTATTAATTGGTTGCTTCCTGCTTCCTATTTTTCCCCAACCAAAATATATACGGCTGGAGAAGGTTCCATAACCGTTAATCCTGCCAGGTCTTTCTTTCGAGAAATCTGGATAGCCGTCATATCGAAAGATGCAGCCTGTGAACATAAGAATTCTTTGGCTATGGCCAGACTCTCCAGGGTAATGACATTCACTCCTATCCGCCCGCCTTTTTTCAATCTCTGCCAGCAGGTTTCCAGATTGGGGCCAAGAGACCGTCCGCTTCCGCCAAGGAAAATCCGGTCAGGATCGGGAAGTTCGGCCAGGATCGAGGGGGCCTCACCTGAAATAACCTCAAGGTTGAGGGTCTGGAATTTCTGACGGTTTTTAATGATATTTTCCACTTCGGCAGGCTTTTTCTCTACTGCCAGGATGATCCCGGATCGAATAAACCTTGAAGCCTCTATCGAGACAGAGCCGCTTCCAGCCCCGATATCCCATAAAATTGAATCCTCTTGCGGTCTCAGGTAGGAAAGCAGGGCAGTTCTAACTTCGCGCTTCGTAATCAGGCCAGCGGTATGGAAGAACTCCTCTTCCGGCAGTCCGGGCACAGGATATCGGCTAAAGGGGTTCTTTGGGCCTGCTCCCATGATGAGTAAAATATTAAGAGGATCACTCTCTCTTTTCGAAAGATCCGAAAGTGTGCCTTGAGTCATTTTCTCATGCTTCTGACCAAGATTTTCAAAGAGGAAACAGCGGCATTCATCTGGGCAGACTCCCCGGTCTAACAGGAAGGCAGCGATTCGGGCCGGTGTATTGCAGCCATCGGTAAAAATACCAATCTTTCTGCTGGGCCAGACTCTGGCCAGGTGATGGAGCGGCCTTCCATGCAAGCTGATCAGGCTGGCATCATGCCAGGGAATTTTCGCTTTGGCAAAAGCCCACTGCATAGAGCTTACAGCAGGATAAATAGCGATTTCCTGCGGGTCAATGTGCTGAAGCAAGGTGGAGGCAATTCCATAAAAATTCGGATCACCCGAAGCCAGAACTACCACGCTCTTGCCCCGGTACGATTTGAGCTGAGCAATAAGGGAATCAAGATTCCCTTTGAGGAGTAACCTTTCCCCCCCGAAGCCCGGGAAAAGCCCCTGAAGCCTTTGCGCACCGACCAAAAGCACGGTATCATCAGGTAAGTAAGGATGGAGCAGAAAAGGAGAATAGCGTTGATGGCCCCCCTGCTGGCTTCCCTCCTGCTTCCCCTGATCGTTCCACTGCTGGTTGAAAATCGCCTGTTCGGGGCAAGGGCTCATAGGGTTTTCACCCACAGGGTTTATACCCACAATGTGTAACCACTCACCTAACGCTTTCATATCATTCACTTAATTCACTCTCCAACCTGGTCTTCATGTGATTCGCCCTTCCCACCCTTCTTCCTTACTATTTACTATATCCGCCTTGACTCCGGCGTGGCTCCGGCTTGACTATATCTTGACTATATCTGGATCTGGCCTGCCATTCCATTCCCTTCCATTCCTTCCTGACTATCTGCGATTTTTTCTCCTTCATAGGAGAAAAGAATGCATCTTATCCCTAAGGCTTTCGAGATCCGGTAAACCAATGTGGAGAAAAAGAGGCTGTCTGACCGCTCCCGCAAATACTGATAAATCTGGCGGGCAGTGTGTGCCTGCGCTATAAAGGCGAGAGTCTCCTTCCCATACCCGGTCTGATGGGCAATTTCGGACAACCAGGACATATCTATCTGGGAATGGTGCACATGCGTTTGGAGGCACCCTTGAGATATTTTTATCAATTTGGCAAACTGGGCAGATATAATAATCTGCTGGAAATGGAGTCTCCTGGCCTCATCGAGGGAGAACCCCACATAATCGCCTATCATGATAAAGGCTTCTTCCGGCCACCAGGGAAATATCCTTCTGGCTGCGGCCTCGCTTGATCTTCCGGGAGAGAGTACTACACCTTCGCAGCCTGAGGCTTTGGCTACTTTAAGGCAGGCGACAATGGTATCCTGCCAGGCCAGGGTTGAAATGGGCTCCACCAGGCCGGTTGTGCCCAGGATGGATATACCGCCTACAATGCCTAAACGGGCGTTGATGGTTTTTAATGATACTGTTCTGCCCTGGGGAACGGAAATCTCAACCATGACACTGCCTGAAAAGCTCTTGGCCTCTTTTAATATCTCCCGGATATTATCCCGGATCATCCTGCGGGGAACCGGATTTATGGCTGGCTCTCCCGGAGGAAGCTCCAGCCCCTCTTTGGTAATCAGGCCCACTCCCTCCCCGCCCACAATCCAGATATCGTTGCTCCCGATATCATTGCTCCCGATAATATCGAGCCCGATAGTATCGAGCCCGGTATTATTCCCCCTGGTACTATTTGCGGATTGTAAATCAATTCCCGGTCGCGAATCAAGTCCTGGTTCTGAATCACGTCCCGGTTGCGAATCGATCATTACCACCCTGGCCCGGATTTCGATCCCGTCTGTGACATCGGGGTCATCTCCAGCATCTTTGATAATTCCACAGGCAGCCCAGTTTTCGCCCATGAGCGGATTGACAGGATGAAGGAAAAGCCGCTCGCCCGATGGCAAGAGCAGGCTGGTGACTGCAAAATCTTTTTGCAGCAGCAAATGCTCCACACAGGCGCGGGCTGCCGCTGCTGCACAGGAGCCTGTCGTATAGCCTGGCCGAAGATTTGCACCGCGTGGTTGTCGTGATTGCTGAGGGTGCCCCGACTTTCCGGTTATCTGCCCATGAAGCGGCGTCTTCTCATGAAACGATGGCTTTTCATGAACCGGTGATTTCCCATGAATGGATGACTTTTCATGAATCGGCATCTTCCCATTTCCTCGATATCAGATTCACGATTACTCTTCTTGCCTCTCCAATAGTCAAGGGAATTTTTTCAAGGCCAAGGTGATCCTCTTTCTTAAGTATTTCCATCAAGTGGGCTACCCTGGGCAAGCGAAGCTTGGCATCCCTTACCATATCCGCATTATGAAAAATTTCTTCCGGCGTTCCCACGCTGCAAATACGCCCCTTGCGCAGGATAGCCAGCCGGTTTATGAACAAAGGGACAAGATCCACCATATGGGTAGCCATGATCATGGTGATCCCCTCTTCCTGGTTCAGCTTCTTCAGCAACCTCATAGTAGCGCTGACGCCCATGGGATCGAGGCCGGAGGTCGGTTCATCGAGAATGATAACCTCGGGCTGCATGGCCAGAACACCGGCCAGGCAGATGCGTTTTTTCTGTCCATAGCTCAGGGCATGGATTGACTTTCGCGCCGATGACCCCATATCAACCAGTGCAAGGGCCTTCTTCACCCTCTGGCGAACCTCGGATTCGGATAGCCCCTGATTATAGGGACCATACGAGATGTCCTGCTCTACCGTGGGAGCAAAGAGCTGATCATTGGGATCTTGAAAAACCGTACAGATCCGGGAAAAAAGGAGATTCCTGTCAAGAGAGGATAATGATGCTCCTTCTAATAATACCTTGCCGGATGAAGGTTTCAGGAGGCTGTTGAGAATCTTCAAAAGGGTAGTTTTCCCTGAGCCATTCGCCCCAAGGACGGCAAAAAACTCACCCCTTCGAATGGTCAAAGAAACATCCTCCAGCGCGCGGGTGTGGTCAGGGTAAATATAGCTGATATTTTCCACGCTTAATAACGGCTGTCCCTTCATCCTTCTTTATCCTTCTGAATCCTTCTACATTCTTATACATCCCTCTGTACCTTTCTGTACCCTTCGGTATCCTTTACCTTACCCTCTACCATCCCCACCTGCCCTTTCCCCTGTTCCCTGCTCCTTGCCATTAAATAACAAGCCCTACCAGATTCAAAGAAAGCAGCATGAGCAAAAACAGATAATCCCTGCCGGTCAAGGGATTCACCATAACTGCAATGTTCTGCCCCCCATAGCCTCGAGTCTGCATGGACTGATACACATTTTCTGCCCGGTCAAAGGCCCTCAAAAAGAGCATTCCTCCAAGGGTCTGTAGAGAGCGCAGGCTCCGGCGCCATCCACAATAGCCCAGGCGAACCCTTTGGGCCTCATAGATACGGTTGGCTTCTTCAGCCAGGAGAAAGAGATAGCGAAAGAGGAAAAGAAAAAGATCGAGAAAAAGACCAGGCACCCGGAACCAGGTCAGCGCTGATACCATCTGGTGCATAGGTGTCGTCAGGGCAAGGACCAGAATTAAAAGTGCTCCGCTCAGAATCGACGAAGCCCGCAGCGCCCCCTGGATGAGTCCTTCCCGTGAAACGGCCAACGTAAGGCCATAGGGGAAAGAGAGGGAGTACACAACGCTTCCTCTTATCACAACACCCTGAATACAGAGTACCACGGCTGCTATTCCTGCCGGAGGAATCAGCCGGATTATCAGACTCCTGAATGGAACCCTTGCTGAAAAAAAGAAAAGCAAGGCCAGCAGGGCAAAGAATCCGCACGCAAGGAAAGAATTCCGGTAGAGGTTAATGATAAGAGCCAGAAGGACAAAAATAACCTTAAGGCGGCCGTCAAGTTGCCCAAACCAGGTGTTGACTCCAAAGTGGCCCCTGTCTGTCAAATGATGAATCAGCATTTCGAATGGCCTCGTGGCGCGTGAACGAGTTCTTCCTGTGGCTCATGAAAAAATTTACGAAATGAATAGCCCATGACAAATCCTCCAATGGTGCCTGCCAGGCAAAACACAAACAGCAGGATGTCCCCCTGATCGGTATTAATGAAAGGCTCACGGGCTGAGCGGCCATAGTGTTCTGCATACTTTTCGACTACTGTCTCATCCACACCCGACCATTCAGCACACGAGGCAGTTATCGGCCGGCCAATGATACCAATTATCAAGGTACAGGAAAATAGCATCACGGCAAGAAACAGGAACAATGCCTTTCCCTTTCTCATAACCTTAGTTCCTCCATACACACATAATATCTATCACTACATAAAAACCATCACTATACGATAACCATCACTTAAATTCCCTGCAAAACTCCCGGCTGACTTTCCTTACTCCATATCATACACAAGCAGAAAAACCGCCATAAACTCTCCGGCTACACCACTTGCATTTTCTGAAGAACTACAGGCCGGTGCTTATAGATATAAACGACTGCACCTGCCGTGAGCACCCCTTCTAAAAGGCTTAAGGGAATCTGGGTCGGCAGGAACGAGAAAAAGATGGTGGTGATAACTTTAGCCGCAGCCTGATCTCCGTGCAAGGCAAGGCCAAGTTCCACCGAGGTAGCCAGGTAGGTAAAAAGATCCGCGGCTACACCGGCTATAAAGGCACGCCAGAATAAAGGAATTTTCCATGACTTGCCGAGCTGAAAAGTGAGAAAGCCTGCCAGAGACCCGATAATGCCCATGGAAAATACATTGGCTCCGAAGGTGGTTAATCCTCCGTGGGCAAGGAAAAGGGCCTGGATTAAAAGCGCTACGGCGGCCACCGTGATACTGGGGAAAAATCCCAGGAGAATTACCGAAAGTCCGGTGCCTGCCGGGTGACTGCACGTTCCGGCTATGGGAACGGGAACCGGGAGACAGGAAAACACAAACACGGCCGCTCCAACCATCCCCAACAAGGGGAGATAGCTTGGCATTTCCTCTTTTTTCCTTTTGATATCAAAAAGCCCCTTGATAAGAAATGGTGCAGCTAACACTGTCCAAAAGGCGGCCCAGGGAAAGGGAAGAATTCCTTCTGAAATATGCATGGCCCAGGCAGTCTTTGCCTGAAGCATCACCAAAACGGTGGAAAAAAGAATTAAGAAAAAATGGGTATAGGTTTTTTTCTTCATTAACTTTATCCTCCTTGTCCTTCTTGGGATTTACCATTGCCAGATATAGCCATTGCCAGGCACTATACTATTGTCAGGTACTAAATTAACAGGCATTTACATCCTTGCCAGGGGTATAGTCGCCAGGTGTATATACCGTTATCTACCCTTGCCAGGTGTATGCCGCACCACCATCCAGTTATGGTAACTCTTTTAACAGTGCATTTATAACCGCTGCTGCCATAGGGCTTCCTCCCTTGGGTCCCAGGCAGGTGAAATAGGAAAGATCCGTCTGGCAGAGCTCTTCTTTGGCCTCAGCCGCTCCCACAAATCCAACCGGACAGCCAACTATACCTGCCGGTGCAATCTCGTGACGGCGATATAAATGGATTAATTCACGAAGAGCGGTTGGTGCATTTCCAACCAGATAAATACCTTCCGGATAGAGAGCCGCTCCTTTTCGCAGGGCAGCCATGGAGCGGGTGATCTTCTCCTTTTCGGCTGTCTCTCTTACCTCGTCATCCCGGATAAAACAAAAAACCGGGTTATTGAACCTGGCCAAAAGGGGCAGGCTTAAGCCCTCCTTGACCATGAATACATCAGTGATAATGGGTGCTCCCCCGGATAGGGATTCCGAGAGGTGCTGGTAAAAATGTGGAGAAAAGCGTATCGCTGAAGCAATAGTGACATCCCCCGTAGCATGAATAACCCGCTTGACTATCGGTCGAAGAGGCTCAGGGAAAATATCTTCCTGAATCTCGTTCGATATGATTGCAAAGCTTTTCCTCTCGATTAAGGCTGGATCACAGAGATCTGGATCACTCAAGGCCGGTTCACTCAAAATCTGATCACACAGGGGCTGACCACTCAAGGTCTGATCAGGGAAAGCTAAATCGGGTGCTTGCCCGATCATCGGCTCACCGATTCCTGGCTCACCGATTGCTATCCCAGGGTCTCCATTTTCCTTAAGCCTCTCAAGAACAATTTCCGCCAGCTTATCATGCACACCCAAAGGAGAAGTAATTCTGATGCGCACGCCGGGATGATCGCTGCGGAAGCTTTCAATCATAGCCGGGATATCCTGAAGCACATGGGCACCCGCGTAAAGAAAATAAGGATGGATGAGAATTTCCTCAACTCCCTGGGCCAGACAATATTCAATTCCTTCCAGTAAGGTAGGAGAGGCGAATTGAAGAAAGACAGGTTTCACTATGGTCAGACCGCTTTTTTTCTTGACCATCTCAGCTATAGAATAAAGGGATTCATTGGCCTCCTGAATACGGGAGCCATGTCCCAGTAAGAGCAATGCTTTTTTCATTTCATTTCCTTCTTGAGCATGGTATTTCGAGTCATGTATTGGGCAATTCCCTAAGCCCGGGCTAAAAAAGAGCCATTCGCAACCCGAAGAGAAAGAGGGTGGCCAGGGCTGTTGTTGCAAGGGCCAGGGCATTGGCTTTGAGAATATGATTCATCGACAGTCTCACGCTTGAGTCTCCCAAAACCGGCTTGGCCGAAGGGCAGCCAAAGTAATAGTTCAGTCCGCCTAATTGTACTCCGAGGGCACCGGCAAATGCAGCTTCGGCAAAGCCTGAATTGGGGCTGGGGTGCTTTTTCCGGTCACGCCGGAGTATCCGAAGCGAATCGAGAGGTTTCAGTTTCAGCAAAGCAGCGGCCACCGGCACTAAGGGTGCAGTCAGCCTGGCCGGCAGGTAATTGGCTCCATCGTCAATCCTTGCTGAAGCCCATCCGAATTCCCTATACCGCTCATTTTTATAACCGAAGGTTGAGTCAAGAGTATTAATAGCCTTGTAAACCATAGCCCCTACCGGTCCTGCCAGGAAGGTAAAAAAGAGCGGTGCTGTAATGCCATCGACCATATTCTCGGCAACACTTTCTACGGCTGCACGCGCGACACCCTCCTCATCCAGCCGGTCCGTATCGCGGCCAACCATCAGCGCCACTCTCTGTCTGGCCCCGTCGAGATCACTATCCTTAAGACAGCGATAAACCCGGTAACTGTGATGGATGAGATCCCGTACAGCCAGGGAAGTATAGATAACCAGGATTGAGACGATATCTCCAGCCAGAGGATGAATCCATCGTGCTCCCCACCGCTGTGCTCCCGCGATCAGGGAAAAAGTCCCAAGGCCGGTAAGGGAGGTAATTACCAGAACCATCGCCACACCTGCCGCTCGCGGTTTCGAGAAGGATCGCCGCAAAAAAGGTTCCAATCCTGCGGCTGATCTTCCGATCAGTTTAACCGGATGAGGAAACCAGCGCGGGTCTCCAATCAAAAGATCAAGTCCAAGAGCCAGTAAAATCTGATACTCTAATCTCATTATCTTACTCTCATCTCATCATCTACGCTCATCTCATCATTATCTGCCGGGCGAATAACCGCGTCCCAGTGCGGCCTGCAATGCTCCTAAAAGCCGCCTGTTTTCTTCCCTTGTTCTGACCGCCAGCCGAAAAAACCGATCGTCCAGTCCCGGAAAGTTATCGCAGACACGAATGGCCAGACCTTCCTTAAGCATCCGCCGGGCTAAGCCTGGTGCCTTCAGTTCACCGTGATCGATCCGCACCAGAAGGAAATTAGCCTTTCCAGGGAATGCCGTTAATCCACCAAAAGATCGAAGTTCTCCGAGGATGAACTTTTGCTCCTCCTGCACCAGGGACCGGGTACGCTCTGCATATTCATTATCCATCTGAAAAAGCGCTTCCCCTACTGCCTGGGCAATTGAGTTGACTGACCATGGGGGAGCAATTGCCCGCACCCGTTCGACTATCGCGCTGTCAGCCGCAGCCCACCCTAATCTTAAGCCGGGAATGGCGTAGAACTTGGTAAGCGAACGAAGCACTATGACATTGGCCAGCCGACGAGAGATTAAACTGTCAGCACCTGCGATAAAATCGATAAACGCCTCATCAATCATAAAGAACGTAGAAGGATGCTGCACGGCCAGCATGCGCAAAGAGTCTGTATCGAACAAAAGCCCGGTGGGATTGTTCGGGAGACCGATCACGACCAGCTCATTCCCTTTCAGCCTTACCCTGAGAGCTGAAAGATCGAGCTCAAAGCCGCTGCCCTCTTCCAGGGGGATAACTTCAACCGGTAATCCTGCCTGTTGCGGAGCCCTGGTATAGTCCGCGTATGAGGGCACCGGCACGAGAGCGCTGGATACGGGAAGAACCCGCGGAAGGAGGTAGAAGAGCTCAGTCGATCCATTCCCGATCAGAATCTCGCCTTCCCTTATCTGATATCGATTACTGAGGGCTTTGACCAAAGACCGACAGTCAGGGTCGGGATAGTGCACTAAAGAGCTTATCTTTGCGTTAATCAGGTCCGAAAGCCAGCCGGGCGGTCCAAGAGGATTGATATTCGCAGAAAAATCAAGGATGCCCTCACGGGGACAACCGGCAATTTCAGCCAATTTTCTCAGGTTTCCGCCATGTTCATATCGTACGGTACCGGTCTTTAATGTATTCATCTCTTTGTCTATAAGCGATGACGGCTTCATAGCTTCCTAAAGTTCTTTGATAATTTCCATCATGAACAAACCCTCATGATAATCCCTTCATAATAATCCCTTCATGAGCAACTCCCCATAAGCGAGTCTTTACTCGATAGCGTGCGCAACGGCCTGGGAAACCTGAGCTTCCTCAAAAGTAGCCATATCTGTCAGGATACCGGCAGCAGCTTCCAGCAGATTCATAGCCAGAGCAGCTCCCGTGCCTTCACCCAGACGAAGATCAAGATCCAGCAACGGCTTTTTCTCTAGAATTTCCAATGCCTTTTTGTGGCCCTGTTCCATGCTCTTATGGGCAGCGATCATGTAATCGGCAGCATGAGGCGAAAGCCGATGGGCAATCAAAGCACCGGCTGTTGAAATGAACCCATCAACCAGAACCGGTTTTCTCAAGGCGGCAGCGCCAAGAATCAAACCGGCAATACCGGCAATCTCGAATCCGCCTACTTTGGCCAGCACATCCAGGGCGTCCAGGGGGTCTGGCTGATTCACTTCAAGAGCCTTTTTGACAGTAGAGACCTTCTGATGCCATTGCTGGTCATCTATGCCGGTCCCACGCCCGGTTACTTCCACAGGCTGCAAGCCACCAAGGACCGCGAGAATGGCACTGCTCGGAGTCGTATTCCCTATGCCCATGTCCCCTGTGCCGAAGATATCAACCGTTGGCCCCAACTCACGGGCTACCTCAATCCCTGCTTCCAGGCAAAGGACAGCTTGATCACGGCTCATTGCTGCACCTCGAGCAATGTTTCGTGTTCCCTTGCCCATATGCTTTGAAAGAATCTTTCCCTCACTGACCAGAGAACTCAGATCGCCTGCTACTCCCATATCGACAACTACCACCCGCGCTCCTGCCAGCCGGGCCAGCACGTTAATCCCCGCTCCACCTTCCACGAAATTCCCGACCATCTGGGCGGTCACTTCCTGCGGGTATTTGCTCACTCCTTCTGCGGCAACACCATGATCGGCGGCCATGACGACGATGGCTTTTCTCATGGTTGAAGGACGGCTGGAACAGGTCATACCAGCCAGATCCTCAGCCAGGTCCATGAGGCGGCCAAGCGCCCAGAAAGGCATGGTGAGCTGAGAAAGACGCTCTTTTGCCCTTGTACGGGCAAATGCATCCTGGGGAACAATTTCTTTGAGGGTTGCCTCTAATAAATTCATACTCCAACTCCTATTCATGAATGCATGATCCAATTCCCGAATGTATGATCCACTTCTTGAACGTGTGATCCACTTCCTGAATAGGCGATCTACACGTCTGATCTTGATTCATTCGGTATAAATTAATTGGTTAAAAAATCATCTGGTAAAAATCAGCCGGTAAAAAAAATCCCCGGGTTTATTATCAATTAAACCCGGGGATGCCGTTTTCCATCTTGTTCCGAGTAAGGCCTACCCTAATCCACGAAGGTAGCAATACTTCTTACATATCCACAGGCAGGTCTTCTGGCTTCCGGATCATCTTACTCACTGCCCCTTCCCATCCATAAGATAGTGGCTCTTTGCAGTTTTCATCCCCGGTTACAGCGGCGGGTCCGCAATGGTCTTACACCATTTTCCCTTAAAAGCTTTTTCGTGGCTTTTCCCGTGAATCCTAAATTTGATAAATTATAAAATATATAGTAATACCTGTCAAGGGAAATAACGATCTTTCCACCAGACACTTTTAAAAAAGCCCCAACCGTTCATAATTGGCGGAAACAGTCTATCCTGATAAAAAGTCAAACGCTCTAAAAAGCTGAGCTCTCATGTCCAGAAAAAAGTGAATTCGGCTAAAGCTCATCAAAGTAATGGTCGGCCTCTTTTGTAATCTGGTTCAGCCTGGCCTCCAGGAGTTGGCGTTTTTCCTCCATTGATACCCGGCCCTCTTCCTGGGCCACCCAGATCGGGTCGCTGAAAATAAACACGCCTCTGGAAAAAGGATACGGGATTAAAAACCGGTCCCAGCTTGACAGGAATTTCCCTCTGGAAGTGCCAAAGGCTACCGGGATAAGAGGGCAGCCGGTCAGACGGGCCAGCAGGACAGCGCCGCTTTGGGCCTGATACCGGGGACCTCGTGGCCCATCAGGAGCTATAGCGGCATCGGACCCTGCTTTCATTTCCCTGGACAGCCGTCTCAACGCAGCCATTCCATCCCGGCTGCTCGATCCTCGAACCGAGTAATAGCCAAAGCGCCGGATAATCCGGGTGATCAACTCTCCATCCCGATGATGGCTGATCATCACTCCGGCCCGCCTGCCCCGGCAGATCAGAGGCATCATGAGCAGGCGGCCATGCCAGAAAACGTAAATAACTGACTGCCCCCTCCGCCATAAAGCATGGACTTTTTCTCTCCCGATCCATTCCTGACGTATGGTCAAACCCAGGAACCGGATCAACCAGGCCCCCAACCAGGGGAAGATCTCAAGATCAAGCGCCCTTTTTTTCCATTTTTTCTTCCGCTGTTTCCAACTCGTCGCTCTTTTATCTTCCATAAACTGTTGCCCTTTGATATGGGGAATGCTTCCCGTTGGCAGGGAGGGAATACTTATTTTCTTCCCCGGCCAAGCATTTCCACAACCACCTCGGCTGCACGGGCAGAGCTCCCTGGATCTCCGAGTTTTTCCTTGATCTTTCCGAGTTCCCGGCGCATAGATTCCTGTCTTTTTGAATCCCGCAGAATGTTCAGAGCCAGGGAGGCGATCCGCTCCGGACTGGCCTGGTACTGGATCAATTCCGGAACGATTCTTTTTTCGGCCACCAGATTGACCAGACCGATGTAGGGAACCCTTATCAGAAGCCTTCCCAGGATGTAGCTTATCAGTGAGAGCCGGTACACCAGAATCATCGGGGTATTCAAAAGGGCCGTTTCCAGGGTCGCCGTACCTGAGCTTACCAATACCAGATCGGCAAGCCGGATGATATCGTAGGTGCTGTCCACCTGGCACAGGACTTTTACTGAAGGGTCGAGTTCCCGAAGGTATGGTTCGACTTCTGCGGGTTTGATGGTCGGGGCCAGAGCCAGCAGAAACTGTACACTGGGCATCGTCCGGGAAATCCTCGTAGCCGCACCCAAAAGCTGAGGCAAAAGCCGTTGAATCTCGCTTCGCCTGCTTCCCGGCAGAAGCCCCACAATCGGCCCCTTTGGGTCCACTCCCAATTGAAAGCTGACCTTTTCCCTGCCGCGAGGTTCTGCCCCGGCAGCGTCCAAAAGATCCACCAGAGGGTGGCCGATGAACCGGACATCCAGACCGCAACCCTGATAGAAGGGGATCTCAAAAGGGAACACCACCAAAAGAGTATCCACGTTCCGGGCAATGGTTTTCACCCGCCAGCTCCGCCAGGCCCAAACCTGTGGGCTGATGTAATACAGGACCCGGGTTCTCTCTCTTTTGGCTACCCTGGCTAATCGGAGATTGAAATCCGGGTAATCGATCAGGATTACCAGATCCGGCCGCCTCTCCCGGATAAACTGGCTTAAGGTATGAAAAGTCTGCCGGATGGCCTTCCAATGGAGCACGACTTCGGAGATTCCGACTACAGCCAGATCGTCGATGCTTCGAAGCAGTTGCACGCCGGCCTCTTGCATTTTTGCACCGCCGATGCCAAAAATCCGGGCTTGGGGAAGTCGAGTCAAAATCTCTCTGGCCAGGTTTCCTCCATGCAAATCGCCGGAAGCCTCACCAGCCACCATGAGAATCACTGCCGAGGATGGGACTTCTATAATAATTCCTCCAGGCTTTGGCAAACGTAGGCAATCTGCTCTGACGTCATGTCCGGAAAGATGGGAAGTGATAACACCTCCCTGCTGGCAGCAACACTTTCGGGCAAATCGTCATCCGCATAGTTTAACCCG
>JBFMGO010000080.1:0-28672 GCA_040752695.1 bacterium | reverse complement strand
ATCTTTATTCATGGTGCGTGTATCCTTTCATTTTGGTTAATTCAAAATGCTGGGGTTATTTTTGGGAAAAATCACCCTAAAGGATACACCACCTAACCCTCCATACACAACTTTCAATTATAACTCGCAAATTTCGGAAAAGTAAGACCCAAAAAAAAGCCGGAAGATTTTGTCAGGGGAAGGAAAGCCTTTGAAGAAGGGATTGCTCAAGAGGTGAGCAAGGAAATCTGAATTTATATGCGGTTTATAGATACCAATCTGTTTTTACGGTACTTTACCCGAGACGATGAGGACAAAGCCCAAAAGGTTTTAGAGCTCCTCAAAAGGGTAGAGAAGGGTGAAGAGAAGGTGATTGCCTCTTCTCTGGTTATGTTTGAGGTTGTTTTTACCCTGGAGAGTTTTTACAAGGTCTCAAAGGAAGAGATAAAAGAGCTTCTTTCTCCTATTCTTGACTTGAGAGGACTTAATCTTTCAGATAAAGGGATATACCGCCAGGCTCTTGATATTTATGCACAAAAGAAAGTCTCTTTTGCTGATGCCTTCAATGCCGCATTTGTCATAAAGAAGGGAGTTAAAGAGATCTACAGTTATGACAAGGATTTTGATAAGCTGGAAGGGATAGAAAGAGTAATGCCTGAGTAGTATTTATACCAAAATTCCCATTCCATAAAATTGAAAACCTACAATGAGCCCCTGGAAAATCCAGGGGCTTTTTTTTCAATGAGAAGAAACTCCATTTCTTCTCATCAGAATAGAAAAATAAAGAATAGAAAAATAAACGATTTTTTTTGATAACATCTTTGTCACTTGATTAAAGAAACTGTATCAATTTAATCACTCAGTTACACAAGGGGTATCATTCCTTTACATATTGCTATTAATGATGAATATTATATAATAATATTGGTTAAGTTAATGTTAATTTTTATTTTATCATCCTAAGTGAAACAAAAAGTCTACAATCCATCAGGTGATGATCGCGGGAATGATGTTGATGTAGTGAGGTAATTGATAGGTGAATATTAAGGATAGGCTAAAGAGATACAAGGATAAAATAACAGGCCATTTCGCACGGGTAGGATTCAAGAGGAACAAAGAGCTGAATCTCCTCTACAGTATCTCCCGTCTTACCGAGAAGCACGATCTCTCGCCGGAGGAGCTATTGCAGGGTATTGTTGACCGTATACCTCCAGCCTATCAGTATCCAGAGGTCGCGGGTGCCAGAATTATTCTTAAAGATCGAATATTTGTGACAGATAATTTCAGGGAGACCGTTTGGAAGCAAGCTTCCGGCATTAAGGTACATGGCCAGGTAATTGGAACTTTAGAGGTTTGCTACCTGGAAGAGAAACCGGAGAGTGACGAGGGGCCTTTCTCGAAAGAGGAAAAAAAACTGATCAATGCTATTGCTGAGCGTACAGGTAAGATCATTGAGCGAAAAAATATGGAAGAGGAGCGCCGACACCCTGGCGGTGTCGTAAGTCTCTCTGATAGTAATGAATGCAAACAAGCTGAAGAAACACGCTCTCGATTGGCTGCTGTTGTCGAATACACGGAAGATGGCATTATCAGCAAGACCCTGGATGGCCTCATTACCAGTTGGAATCATGGGGCCGAGAGAATATACGGATATCCGGCTGAAGAGGCCATAGGCCGCCCCATTTCACTTATATTTCCACCTGAAAGTCTCCCGGATGAGTTATCGGAAATCCTCGAAAAGCTCAGGCGAGGGGAAAGTATAGGTCATTATAAAACGATACGGTTGAGAAAAGATGGGAAACGGATTCATGTAGAGCTTACGATATCACCTCTTAAGGATGCAACCGGCAGGATCATCGGTGCCGCAGCAATTGAACGGGATATTACTGAACAAAAAAGGATGGAAGAGGAATTAAAGCAGTACTGCTTCTATCTCGAAAATACGGTGAAAGCTCGCACTGAAGAATTAAGAAATAGCCAGAAGCAAATGGCCGAGGCCCAAGGGCTTGCCCATATAGGTAGTTTTGAGTGGAATATTGCTCAGGATAAAGTGTCCTTTTCTGATGAACTCTTTAGAATTCTCGGTATCGAAGCTCAGGAGCCGGAACAATCCCTTGAGCAGGACATAGTACGCTTTATCCATTCTGATGATCAGGATTATATAAGAGGCTTGTTCGAAAAAGCCCTTCGTGATAAAGAGCCTTTCGAGTATCATCCGCATCGGATTGTCCGGCCAGATGGGGTAGTGCGCCAACTCCAGGGAAGAGCGGAAGTCTTTACCGATGCTTCCAAACCGCTCAGGATCGTCGGATTTTTACAGGATATCACAGAAAGGAAGCAGGCTGAGGATGCGCGCAGGGAAACTGAAGAGAAATACCGGCTGATCGTTGAAAATACGCAGGAAGGCATCTGGATTATTGATGCAGAGGCCAAGACTACTTTCGTTAATTCCCGCTTTGCCGAGATGCTCGGTTACACGGTAGATGAAATGTTAGGAAAGCCGATATATTCATTCATGACTGAGCAGAATGTGGCTTTGGCTCAACACTATTTCGAACACCGTAAACAGGGCATCAATGAACGGCATGAATTTGAACTTCTTCACAAAGATGGATCGACCGTATATGCCAGCCTGGCAATTGCGGCGGTTTTTGATGATAGAGGTCGCTTTGCCGGAGCACAGGCTCTGGTGACAGATATTACCGAGCGCAAGCGGGCCAGGAATGTTTTGAGCGAACGCCAGCGCCTTTTCAATGTTCTTGAAGCGCTGCCGACAATGATATGCCTGTTGACGCCTGACTATCACGTAGCTTTTGCCAACCGGGCTTTTCGCGAGAAATTCGGCGAGTCATATGGCCGCCATTGTTATGAATATTGTTTTGGGCGCACGGAGCCTTGCGAGTTCTGCGAGGCGTACCATGTCCTGAAAACCGGTCAGCCCCATCATTGGGAAGTCACGATCCCTGACGGAGGGAGTATTATCGATGTTTACGACTTCCCATTTACCGACGTAGACGGCTCCCCCCTTATTCTGGAGATGGATATCGATATCACCAGGCATCGTCTGACGGAAAAGGCGCTCAGGGATCTCAACGAAACTCTGGAACTGCGTGTGGCTGATCGCACCCTGGAACTGCAGCGTGAGGTAACCGAGCGTAAGCAGGCAGAGGAGGCGCTCCGCCAGGCGAAATATGAGCTGGAGATCAAGGTCAAAGAGCGAACAGCCGAACTGCGGCAGACAAATGAGCGACTGAAAGAAGAAAACCAGGAACGTATCCGTACTGAGCAATCACTGAGATTGGAGGAGGCCCGGTTAGATGCCCTCTTACACTTAAACCAGATGGGTGAAGCTTCCCTCAAAGAGATTACCGGCTTTACCCTCGAACAGGCAATTAAGCTGACGCATAGTAAAATCGGATTCGTGGGATTCCTGAACGAGGATGAATCAATTTATACCCTTCATGCGGTTTCAAAAGATGTTGTGAAAGAGTGCGATGTAACCGGTGATCCGCTGCAATGGCACACTGTAGATGCGGGCATTTGGGCAGATGCTATCAGAGAACATAAGACGCTGTTTATAAACGATTATAGTAAACCCCACCCCAGGAAAAAAGGCCTTCCTCCCGGCCATCCTTATGTTGAGAGATTTATGGTTGTGCCTATCCTTGAGGGCGAGAGAGCCGTCGCTGTCGTCGGGGTCGGCAACAAGGCCTCAGACTATGACAAGTCCGATGAGCGGCAGATAGTTTTACTCTTGAGCGGAATGTGGGGCTATGTGCAGAAAAATAGGTCGAGAGAAGAACTGCGCAAAGCTTACAGTGAACTCGAAGAGAAAGTAAAACAACGCACCGCGGAGCTCGTAGCGTCCAATGCTGCGCTCAAAGAGAGTCAGAAAGACCTTAACCGTGCCCAGGAGGTCGGGCAGATCGGGAGCTGGCGATTGGATGTCCGGCGAAACGAACTGCTCTGGTCCGACGAGAACCATCGCATCTTTGGCGTGCCCAAAGGGACACCGCTGACCTACGAGACGATCCGGGGGACCGTTCACCCCGACGACCGCCAGTACGTTGACACTTGGTGGAACGTGGGCCTGCGCGGTGAGCCGTACGACATCGAGCACCGTATTGTAGTGAATGGGCAGGTCAAGTGGGTGCGAGAGAAGTCCTACCCGCAACTCGACGATGCGGGCAATTTGCTGGGCGGCTTCGGGATCACCCAGGACATCACCGAACGTAAGCAGGCCGAGATAAGAATAACCCGGCACAACCGCATACTGAAAGGCATCTCCAGGATCTTTGAGGAGGCACTAACCACCCGGACCGAAGAGGAGTTTGGAACAGCATGCCTGGATGTGGTGGAAGAGATTACGGAGAGCAAGATCGGGTTTATTGGAGAGCTTGGTCCCGATGGCAACCTTTACGACATCGCGATCAGCAATCCCGGATGGAAGGCATGCCGGACCATGCTCCCCACCGGACATCGCAGACCGCCTGGAGAGTTCAAGATCCACGGCATCTATGGCCGCGTGCTGCTTGATGGCAAGGGTTTCTTCACCAACGATCCCCCTTCGCACCCGGACAGCATCGGTCTGCCTCCCGGCCATCCGCCGCTTACATCATTCCTGGGCGTTCCGCTGGTAAAAGACGGCCACGTGACCGGCATGGTAGCTGTGGGCAATCGGGAAGGAGGGTATGGTCCCGAACAACTGGAAATACTGGAGGGACTGGTCTCCGCTATTGTTGAGGCTTTCTCACGCAAGCGGGTGGAGAATGTATTGAGAGAGACGAGCGATTACCTTGAGAAGCTGATTCAATACGCTAATGCTCCCATTATTGTCTGGAATCCTGATATGACCATCGCACGCTTCAATCATGCTTTCGAGCACCTTACCGAGTATGCGGCTGATGAAATCATCGGCCAGAAATTGAGTATCCTTTTCCCTGAATCAAGCCGGGACGAATCGCTGCACAAAATAAACCGCGCCTTAAGCGGTGAATACTGGCAGGCACTGGAAATTCCTATCCGCTGCAAGGCTGGAGCGATACACCATGTGCTCTGGAATTCAGCAAACATTTATGCAGAAGACGGAACGACCTTATCAGCCACCATAGCCCAGGGTGTAGATATTACCGAGCGTAAGCAGGCGGAAGAAAAAATCTACTATCTTGCGAAATTCCCTGCAGAAAACCCAAATCCTGTCATGCGTGTTTCCAGAGGCGGTAAGATTTTATATGCCAATAATGCCAGCTTGCCGTTATTAACCGAATGGAGCAGAGCCATCGGGGAATATCTCCCTGATAAATACTATCAAGTGATAAGGGAATCCTTTGACACCAGGCAGTATAGAGAAATGGAGTTAAAGTGTAAGGATCATGTCTTTTCCTTCTTCATCGTACCGATAGTTGACGCTGATTATGCCAATCTCTATGGCAGGGATATTACCGCGTATAAGCTGGCGGAGGAGGAAAAAGCAAAGATTCAGGATCAACTCCTTCAATCGCAAAAGATGGAAGCCATCGGCATCCTCGCCGGAGGTGTAGCCCATGATTTCAATAACCTGCTGACTACTATCCTGGGATATACTACCCTGGCTCTGATGCACATACCCGATTCAGATCCTGCATCAAGGGATCTTCACCAGGTAAGGAAATCGGCTGACCGGGCAGTTAATCTTACCCGCCAGTTGCTCCTTTTCAGCCGAAAGCAACTAATGGAACCGATTATCGTGGACCTTAACAGAATCATCGATGATCTACTCAAGATGCTCTACTGCCTCATTGGTGAGGATATTACCATTATTACTGAGCCGGAATTTCAGCTTTGGCCAATTATGGCTGATGAGGGGACCATTGAGCAGGTAATTATGAATCTGGTAGTCAATGCCAGAGATGCAATGCCTAAAGGGGGCAAGCTCACTATTAAAACTGAAAACGTAACACTGGATGAAGAGTATGCTAAAACCATCTTTGAGGCACGAGCAGGCCACTTTGTCCGCCTCTCGGTTGCGGATACCGGCAACGGTATGGATGCAAAGACCATTGAGCAGATTTTTGAGCCTTTTTTCACCACCAAGGGGGTTGGGAAAGGGAGTGGCCTTGGTCTATCGGTGGCCTACGGGATTGTCAAGCAACATGAGGGATGGATTAATGTTTATAGTGATCCGGGCAAGGGGTCGGTATTTAAGATCTACCTGCCAGCCCTCTCCGCTAAGGCAAAGAAGAAGGAAGGAGAGGCAATCCCTTTACAGAAGTTTCAGGGTAAGGGTGAGCGAATTTTAATAGTGGAGGATGAAGAGGAAGTTCGCAAGTTGACTGTTAGAATACTTCGTGATAAAGGCTATAGTATCATTGAAGCCTCAAATGTGCAGGAGGCTCTAGAGATTTTTGAACAAGCAAAAAGAAAGTTTGACTTAGTGCTCAGCGATGTAGTGTTGCCTGATCAGACAGGAATTGAATTAGTTGAACAACTTCTTTCCCGACAACCTGAAATACGGGTTCTTCTGGTTAGTGGCTATACTGACCAAAAATCCCAATGGCCTAAAATAAAAGAGAGAGGATTTCGGTTTCTCCAAAAACCTTATGACCTGGCCGAGTTGCTTCGAACTTTGAGAGAGATTCTAGAGACAGGAGCAGTTAAGGCTTAGGATCGGAGATATAGTTTTTGCATCTAAGATTGCCTTTAGCGCAGACCGCAGCAAATCCACGAAAAATGTCGATCATCCTCTCAATTTTTCAGGAATCTTCATTTCTCGTAATTTGGGCTAGTACTTTGTCAAGCCCCAATTGATGGGTAATGGAATGACCTCTGGGCTCAATTTGCCCACCCGCGTCATTCTGAAAAAAAAGCACGAGAAAGATAAACCTGCCCCCTTTTTTGCTTTCATTCCTGTACTCCGTTTATTTCACATCGTCCACCACTTCGAAATCGGCATCAACAACGCCTTCGCCATCTGGCCCAGGGCCGGTTTGCTGGCTGCCTGCTGCCTGTCCCTGACCCTGCTGCTGGGCCTGGCCGGAGGATGAAGCGGTCTGCTGCTGGCCCTGCTGTGGCCCCTGCTGCTGTTGTTGCTGGGCAGCCTGCTGGGCATAGATCTGCTCGGCCAGTTTATGGGAGGAGGTGGTGAGGTCCTGGATAGCGGCTTTCAGTGTTTGCGGATCGCCAGCATCTTTGGCACTTTTCACCTTTTCCAGTGCGTCTTGGATTGATTTTCTCTCAGTTTCGGTCAGTTTGTCTCCAAATTCCGAAAGCGATTTTTCCGTATGGAAAATAAGCGAGTCGGCCTGGTTTCGCAGTTCTACGGCCTCTTTTTTCTTTTTATCCTCGTCGGCATGAAGAGCTGCATCTTTGATCATCTGCTGGATTTCCTGTTCGGTAAGGCCGCTGGATGCGTTTATCCGGATGGTCTGCTCCTTGCCGGTCCCCATATCCTTGGCGGATACATTCACGATTCCGTTGGCATCGATATCGAAGGCAACCTCGATCTGGGGCATGCCACGTGGTGCGGGTGGAATGCCAACCAGGTCGAATCTGCCGAGGCTTTTGTTATCAGCGGCCATTTCACGCTCTCCCTGCAGGACATTGATGCTGACCGCAGTCTGGTTGTCTGCTGCCGTGGAGAAAATCTGGCTTTTCCGGGTAGGGATGGTGGTATTTTTTTCGATCAGTTTGGTAGATATGCCTCCCAGGGTCTCGATGCCCAAAGACAGGGGTGTGACGTCCAGAAGGAGAATATCCTTGACCTCGCCTTTCAGCACTCCTCCCTGGATGCCTGCACCGATAGCCACCACTTCGTCCGGATTCACCCCTTTGTGGGGCTCTTTGCCGAAAAATTTCTTTACGGTTTCCTGAACCAGAGGCATCCGGGTCTGGCCGCCGACCAGAACGATCTCATCGATATCGTTCACTGTAAGACCAGCATCTTTCAGGGCAATCTGGCAGGGCCTGATGGTGCGCTCTACGAGGTCTGACACCAATTGCTCGAGTTGAGAGCGGGTCATGGTGATATTAAGGTGTCTGGGACCGGTGGCATCCGCTGTGATAAACGGCAGGTTGATGGTTGTCTGGACCGAAGAGGACAATTCGCACTTGGCTTTTTCAGCAGCTTCCTTCAGGCGCTGCAGGGCCATTTTGTCATTTTTAAGGTCAATGCCCTGCTCTTTTTTGAAGGTTTCGGCCAGATAGTTGATAATCTTTTCGTCAAAATCATCTCCACCGAGAAAGGTATCTCCATTGGTAGACTTAACCTCAAAAACCCCGTCTCCGATTTCCAAAATGGATATATCGAATGTGCCCCCGCCCAGATCGTAAACGGCAATTTTCTCATCTTTTTTCTTTTTATCAAGACCATAGGCTAAGGATGCGGCTGTAGGTTCGTTGATAATGCGAAGGACATCGAGCCCGGCAATCCTGCCCGCATCTTTGGTGGCCTGTCTCTGGCTGTCATTAAAATAGGCAGGAACGGTAATGACGGCTTCGGTTACTTTTTCGCCGAGATAACTTTCTGCGGTTTGCTTCATCTTCTGGAGAACGATGGCCGAGATTTCCTGAGGGGTATAGGTTTTTCCGTGTGCCTCGACAGCGCAGTCCCCGTTGGATGTTTCGACAATTTTATACGGGGATGTTCCCGTGACCCTCTCGACTTCCGGCGCAGTAAATTTTCTTCCAATCAGCCGTTTGACAGAGAAGATGGTATTGTGCGGATTCGTGATGGCCTGCCGTTTGGCAATCTGGCCAACGAGCCGCTCTCCCTGATCGGTGAAGGCGACAATTGAAGGTGTAGTACGGCTTCCTTCCGCATTTTCGATTACTTTTGCACTTCCCCCTTCCATAATCGCCACACAGGAATTTGTTGTGCCAAGGTCAATACCGATTACTTTACCCATTTCGTGTGTATCCTCCTTGCTTGCAAAGCAGGTCTTTATATGATTTTTTTATTTTCTCTTATGATTTTTCTTAAGAATTATTTTTCTTTGATACGGCCACCAAAGCAGGTCTTAAGAGCCTGTCGTTGAGATAATATCCCTTTTTAAGCTCTTCCAGGACGGTGTTTTCATGATGGTTATCAGACGCTACCTGTATAATGGCCTCATGTTTTCGGGGATCAAAGGGCTCACCAAGAGAGGGAAAGCAGGCCAGTCCCTCTTTTTGAAGAACACCCAGGAATTGCTGGTGGATCAGTCTCACCCCTTCACAGAAGGCGGGCATATCACCAGTCTTCCCGGCGGATTCCAGAGCCAGTTCAAAATTGTCTATTACCGGAAGGAGATCTTTGAAGAAATTTTCCATGGCATACTTCATGAAGTCGGATTTTTCCTTCTGCAACCGTTTTCTGAAGTTTTCAAATTCAGCCTGGAGTCGCAGGCACTTATCGGAAAGCTCCCTGTTTATCTCTTTTTCCTTTTGAAGATTATTCTTATAGTGCTCGATCTGGAGATCCCGGTCTTCGATTTCCTCTTGAATATCAGGAACATCATCAGACATTTTTTCACTCTTGGTCAAAAGCATCCTCCTTCTTTTTCTCCTTTTTGAATGGAAGGTATGTCGTATTTTATTCTTCGCAAAAAAGCGTTTCGATGATTTTGGCAGCACTGCCGACCAGTTCGATCACTTCGGGGTATCTCATCCGGGTCGGCCCGATAACTCCGAGCATTCCGTTGATGCGGCTTCCCATTCGGTAGCGGGCCATGACGATACTGCATCCTCGAATATTCAGGTCTTCGTTTTCGGTTCCGATGGTAACTTTCACCCCTTCATAGTCAATGCATTTGTCAAGAAGCCGGATGAGCTTGATCTTTTCCTCAAAGGCATTGAAAAGTGCCTTTATTTTCTGGAGGTCGGCGAATTCAGGATGTTTCAGGATATTCGAGTGTCCCTGCAGGTAGAAACTTTCTATCTGGCTCCTGTTGATCTCTTCATTGAGAAGGCTGATGTTTTGAAGCAGGTTTTTGTAGAGCATCTTCTCTTCGGATACCAGTTCCATAAGTTTTTCCCTGATCTCAAAGATGTTCAGATGCTCGCAGTTTTCGTTCACGAACTGGTTCATCATCTTCAGTTCCTGCTCGGTGTAAGGCTCCCTGCCCTCAATGATCCGGTTATACACCAGGCCGGTTTCAGAAACAAACACTACCAGTATCCGGTGCGGGCTTAAGGAAATAAAATCCATATGCTTCATTCTCAGTTCCGTAATTCTGGGTGAAATGACAATGCCAACATATTTAGAGAGGAAAGACAGGAGCTTGCAGGTTCCTTCCATGAGTTCTTCCCGTTCATGGATCTTTGACAGCGGCTCAAGCCCGGTTTTTTTGGTTTTTTTTCGGCTCTGTTTTTTGCTCAGATTATCTACATAGTACCGGTAACCTCGATCGGTCGGGATTCTGCCTGCGGAAGTATGGGGGTGTTGAAGAAATCCCTTTTCTTCCAGATCAGCCATAATGTTCCTGATCGTGGCTGGAGAGAGGGACAGGACAATTCTCTTTGAAATCGTTCTGGACCCAACCGGTTCGGCCTGATTGATGTACTGTTTGATGATTGCTTCCAGAATAAGTTTTTCTCTTCCTGTGAGTTCATCGGCCATATACATTTCTCCCTCAGGTATGAAGTTAGCACTCTATTCAGGAGAGTGCTAATACAATTTTAAAAATAACAAGATTTATTTTCAATGTCAAGGAGAAAAAATAATCACGCTAACACATATTTGATTTGAAAATCAAATGAGTATAGATATATAATTTAGGTAATGCATTTATCGCCATAAATGAAAACATGGATAGACAACCCAAAAAATATGGAGATCCTCCCACAAAGTGAAAGAAAACAAGAGTCAGGACACGGTAGGAAAGTCTTTCATGCACCTGGTTCAGATCGCAGCCACCCTCAGAGGAGATCATGGTTGTGTCTGGGACAAAGAGCAGACCAAAAGCTCGATAAAACCTTTTTTTCTTGAGGAATGCTATGAAGTTTTAGCCGCCATTGATGAGGATGACAGCGAGCACATCAAGGAGGAACTGGGAGACTTGCTGTACCAGATCATTTTTCTTGCCCGGATTGCTGCCGAAGAAAAAGAGTTTGACATCGTTGCTGTAATCGAAACCATCTGCGACAAGCTGATCCGCAGACATCCCCACGTTTTTGGCGAGGAAACGGTGGCCAGCAGTCGGGAAGTACTCGAAAGGTGGGAACAGATCAAACGGGCTGAAGGCAAAAGCCCGAAAGAGTCGGTGCTGGATGGAGTTCCCCGGCAGTTACCGGGGTTACTCAGAGCTCATAGAATTCAGGAAAAGGCGGCCCGGGTGGGGTTTGATTGGGATCATGCAGACCAGGTTCTTGACAAGATAAAAGAGGAGATGGCGGAATTTGAGACTGCCTTTTCCCGGAACAATGAACAGGAGATGGAAGATGAGCTGGGAGATGTATTTTTCGCTCTGGTGAATATGGCCCGGTTCATGAAGATTGATCCTGAGAAGGCTTTAAGCAGGTCGATTGCCAGGTTCATTTTCAGGTTCCGCTTTATCGAGCAAAAGGCCCGCGAGAGAGGGAAAGATCTTGCAAAGATGTCTCTTCAGGAGATGGATGAACTGTGGAAGGAGGCAAAAGAGATAAAGTTTGAGTAATCTGTGATTTTCTAAAATTCATTATTTTTTCTTGACAAACATCATATAACTTGTTATAAAATGAACACATTATGCTAGGAAAATTTTTTAAAGACAGATTTAGAGAAAGCGAAGCTAAGAGCAAAGAAGATCAAAGCATGGAGAGGTACGGTTGTATGAGAGACATTATTAAGAAAATTGTGAAGGCGATTGTAGACAGTCCCGACGATGTGAACATCAGTGAAATCGATGGAGGAAGAACTACGATTATCGAGCTTAAGGTAGCTAAGGATGACATCGGAAAGGTGATCGGGAAAAAGGGCCGTACCATATCAGCCATCAGAACTCTGCTGGCGAGCGCAGGGGGGAAAGAGAAAATCAGATACGTATTGGAACTCCTTGAGGAATAATGCTATCTAACGTATCTTGCAGTGTAACTCCAACCAAATTGTTACCCATTCTGATAAAACATGCATGAGCCCTCGCTTAATTTCTTTGGACAAAAAGGGTGCATTTGAATATAACGGTGCAAAAGATAGGGGTGTACTATTTTTTGCCCAGGCGTAAGTTATTAAATCTAAAGTCTTTAATATTTGAAGTTATGAAAAAGGAATAATTCATGCCACCATTGCCGGAAACGAAAGTATTAGAATTAAAAGAGGCCGCCCGTCAATTGCGAATTGAAGTTCTGCGCATGCTCCATCGGGCCAAATCCGGACATACGGGGGGGTCTCTTTCCATCATAGAGATTCTGGTTGCTCTTTACCTGGTGAAACTGCGCCATGATCCTCAAAACCCCCGTTGGGCCGAGCGTGATCGGTTTATCTTGTCAAAGGGACATGGTGCGCCGGCCCTTTATGCCATCCTGGCCCGGCTCGGATACTTCGACGCAGCAGAGCTTCTGAATCTTCGAAAGTTCGGAGGGATGCTGCAAGGGCATCCTTTTAACCTGACCACACCGGGCGTTGAAATCTCGACAGGTTCCTTAGGCCAGGGATTATCGGTAGCCAATGGAATGGCGCTGGCTGCCAGACTGGACAAATCTCCGGTCAGGATATATGCTCTGATGGGGGATGGAGAAATCCAGGAGGGACAGGTCTGGGAGGCTGCCATGACTGCCGCCCACTATAAGCTGGATAATGTCTGTGGCATCATCGATGCCAATAAGCTGCAGATAGATGGATGTTTATGTCAAATCAAGAATATTGAGCCGCTCGCCGGAAAGTGGGAATCATTCGGGTGGCAGGTCTTCGAGGTCGATGGTCACGATGTGCAGGATTTGATATCGGCGTTTGATCATTGTGAACAGGTGAAAGGCAAACCCTCCGTGGTCATTGCGCACACAATCAAAGGCAAGGGTGTTTCCTTTATGGAGGGCAAGGTGCAATACCACGGTGTTGCTCCAACCGAAGAAGAATTGGAGAAGGCCCTGGAGGAGTTGAGGTAACCTATGATCCAAAGTTTAGGAACAAGAGATTGTTACGGAGATGTGCTGGTAAGATTGGGAGAGCAAAACTCTAAAATTGTGGTTCTGGATGCAGATCTTTCTTGTTCGACCCGGACCGAAAAGTTTGCCAAGGCTTTTCCGGAAAGATTTTTCAATATCGGCATAGCCGAGCAGGACATGATAGCGACCGCGGCAGGATTGGCTGCCTCCGGAAAAATACCCTTTGTGAGCAGTTTTGCTGTTTTTGCTACCGGCAGGGCGTGGGATCAGGTTCGCCAGTCGATATGCTATTCCATGCAAAATGTCAAGATCGTAGCAACACACGCCGGCGTTACCGTGGGTGAGGACAGTGCAACCCATCAGGCCAATGAGGATATCGCCCTCATGCGGAGCCTGCCCAATATGAGTATCATCGTACCGGCAGATGGAATCGAGACGGAAAAAGCGATAGAGTACCTGGTCAATAACGATAAAAGCCCCTGTTATGTGCGCCTGAGCAGGTGCAAATTCCCGGTGGTTTTTGATTCTCACTACCGCTTCCAAAAAGGGAAAGCGGCTCTTTTAGAGGATGGGTCGGATGCTACCGTGATCGCCATCGGTATTATGATCAACCGGGCCATACAGGCACTGGAGATATTAAAAAAGGAAGGGATTCATGCCCGTCTTTTGAACATGTCGACCATAAAGCCCATCGATCAGGAGGCCATTCTGGCCGCAGCCCGGGAAACCGGCGCCATCGTGACTGCTGAAGAGCATTCGATTATCGGAGGACTGGGCAGTGCGGTGGCTGAAGTCATATCAGAGCATTGGCCGGTGCCCCTGAAAAGAATCGGCGTTCGGGATTGCTTCGGCATTTCGGGTGACGCTGAAAAGCTTTTGACTCATTACGGCTTGACAGCGGAGGCTATTGTTCAGGCTGTTAAGGAAATGATAGCCAGAAAGAAGAGGTCTTAAAAAGAGACTGCCAATGGAATCTTTATCGGCCTCCCTATCGGGCATTGTCCAGATGTTTCATGTTTCCAAAACATTTGACGGCAATTGCAGTGCCCTGGTCGATATCAATCTGCGCCTTGAACCGGGAGAGATGGTTTATCTGGTCGGCCCGAGCGGAGCAGGGAAGACGACCCTGATGCGGCTCATTTTCCGTGAAGAGAGGGTTTCTTCCGGGCAGATTCTCGTTCAAGGCAGGAATCTCAATACCATGAAAGACAGCCAGGTCTATCAGCTTCGCCGTAGAATTGGCGTGGTCTTTCAGGATTTCAAACTGATTCACTCCAAGACAGTTTTTGAGAATGTCGCTTATGTGCTCCAGGTTCTGGGTAAATCGAGGTCCGAAATCGAAAGAAGAGTATGGAACTCCTTAAAGCGGGTCGGCCTGGGGCATAAGAAGGATCAGTATCCGAGAAGGTTATCAGGGGGAGAACAACAGAGGGTATCCATCGC
The DNA here is from genome assembly GCA_040752695.1 of bacterium. GTDB lineage: Bacteria > SZUA-182 > SZUA-182 > DTGQ01 > DTGQ01 > DTGQ01. The sequence goes on along the minus strand of JBFMGO010000080.1, from coordinate 14,215 downwards.
GCGCGCGATCGTAAATGACCCTGTTTTGCTCCTGGCGGACGAGCCAACCGGAAACCTGGATACAGATATGGCTCGTGATATTATGGAGCTTTTCATGGATATCAACATCCAGGGCACGGCAGTGCTGATGGCAACCCATAATATGCGGATTGTCGAGGAGATGAAAAGGCGCGTCATTTACTTGAGAGAAGGTAAAATTGTTCATCTGTAGGGTTCGCCAGCTCTCATATCTTCTTCGTCAGGGAGTGCAAGGTATTAAATCTGCCGGAATTTCAGCAGGGGTAGCTGTTGTGAGCATCGCCTGCTCGCTTCTTTTGTTGTGTCTGTACTTCATGGCCTTCTCGAACCTCTCCAAAGCTCTTGATTCAGCAAAAAATATCCAGGTTGTTTTATACCTTCGGGATAATCTGAAGCAGCCGCAGATCTCTCTGCTTCAGCAGTCACTCGCCGGTTGTGACGGAATCACCGGAATCCGCTTTGTCTCCAAGGCAGCGGCTCTGAAGGAATTCAGAGAGACACTCGGAGAAGATGCCAGTCTGTTAGACGGTCTTGACACCAATCCTTTGCCTGCCTCACTGGAATTGTCTTTGAGTCCCAATCTGAAAGAGCCCGATCAGTTTAAGCCCCTTCTGCAGCACCTGGCCAGCATGCCCGAAGTGGAGAGTGTCCAGGGAGGAGTGGAGTGGATAGAAAAGCTATCGAACCTTTTAACCACTGTCCGCCTGGTTCTCTTTCTCCTTGGGACCGTATTGACTGCCATAGCCCTGTTTATCACGGCCAGCACCATTCATCTGACCATCGATCGCAAGCGGGACGAAATCGCGGTCATGCGCCTCGTGGGAGCGAGTAACTGGTATATTCGCTTTCCCTTTCTCATCGAGGGTATGCTGGAGGGATTTATCGGGGGCGGCTTAGCGATTGTGACCTCTGCGGTATTACACTACGCCTTTTGCTGGAAGGTGAGTCCTTTTCTTGATATGATCTTCGGGGCATCTGCGGTTTGCTTTCTGGAGCCTGAAGAGATGTTTTTCATCCTTCTTTTGGGACTGTTCGTTGGGGGGCTGGGAGCTATGGTTTCATTTTCCTACCACTCGGCGTAAGATCAGGATAATGCTCGGAAATGATTGCTTTTCGGAGAGAAAACAGGTATGATAAATCCTTACGGTACGCTCTGGCGTTACTCCTCCTGGCTCTTTCATGCACGTCAGGCTACGCGAAAAAGCCCGACTCATCACAGGACCGGATCGAACAGGCCCGGAAAAAGGTAAGGGCAATCGAAGAGAAGATTCGAGAGAATGAGGAAAAAAGAAAAAAAATGCAGGCTGGAGAACAGGACATTCTCCAGAAAATCGAAATTATTGACCAGCATATTGAAAAGTACAGGTATAAGCGTGAGGTACTGGACGATAAAATAAGTGTACAGAAAAAGAAACAGGAAGACCTGGTTCAAGAAATGAACCAGTTGCAAGACTCCCTGGCCGGGCAAAAAAATTTCCTGACCTTGCGCATTCGATCTCTGTACAAGGCAGGGCCTTTGCGGTTCTGGCGGGTAATCCTGGATTCTGGCTCCCTGATAGAGCTTTCGCAAAAGGTGAGCTACATGAGATTGATTGCAAAAGAGGACTCTCGATTGATCCGAACATTTTCCCGTCAGGTGGAAGATCTTCAGGTGAAAAAAGAGAAGATGCTCCTCTACCAACAGGAAATCGAAGAGCTTCAAAGGAGAACGGTTGAACAGGAACGGCAGTGGCTTAACAATAAAAAAGAAAAAAAGATGTACCTTGATGCGCTTCGGAAAGAGGAAACAGAGTGTCAACTCACCCATCAGGGATTATCGAGTCGCTTGCATAACATTCAAATCCTTTTGACCGACCTGGAGAAGAATCGGCTGCAGCAGCGGCAATCCCCGGCGTCCGGGTTTTCCGCCAGGAAAGGCAGGCTCTTTTGGCCTACCCGCGGGAAGGTCATTTCTCTTGCTCCTTTCGGCAAACCAAATGTGGAATCAACACCGAGAGCTTCAATCTTGCAGAAAGGAATTACGATTCAGGCGCCGGCAGGAGCGGAAATATACTCCATTTACTCGGGAAAGGTGGTTTATGCAGATTGGTGTATCGGATATGGAAAATTATTGATCGTGGATCACGGAGAAGGATATTGCAGTATTTATGCGCATGCTGCCGAATTGCTGGTAGGCTGTGGAGATTTCGTGCAGGAGCGACAGCTCATAGCCCGAATAGGTGATACCGGCACCGTTCGTGAGCCCCAGTTATATTTTGAGATCCGCTGCCAGGGAGACCCGGTGGATCCCCTGAAATGGCTGCAATAGATGGAAGGTAAGGTCATTTAAAATGAACTTCGAGGAGATAAAAATGGAAAAAGAAGTGCAAAAGAAAAAAAGGATTATTTTATATACCCTTTTGGTAATCGTTCTCTTCATGGGAGGAATTTTCAGTCTGGGAAACCGGACGGTCTCCGGAAAGGAATCCTATGAGGATCTTCGGATCTTCAGCGAGGTACTTTCCAAGGTGCAGAGCAACTATGTGGATGAATTCCAGGTCAAGGACCTTGTGTATGGAGCGATAAAAGGCATGCTTCAAACCCTTGATCCGCACAGTTCCTTTATGACTCCGGATATGTACAAGGAGATGCAGGTCGATACGCAGGGAAAGTTTGAGGGGATCGGCATCGAGATTACCATCCGGGATGGGATCTTGACGATCGTATCTCCCATGGAGGGCACTCCTGCCTTTAAGGGCGGCCTCAAAGCTGAGGATCAGATCTTAAAGATTGACGATGTTTCCACCAGGGATATGTCCCTTGCCGAAGCTGCCAAGAGGATAAAGGGGCCCAAGGGAACCAAGGTTAACCTCATGATAATGCGTAAGGACTATGAAAAGCCGAAAGAATTCACTATCATGCGGGGCGTCATAAAGCTGGCTAGTGTAACTTCCAAAGTCATAGATAAGATCGGTTATATCAGGCTGCGCCAGTTCCAGGAGAATACGGCCAAGGACATGGTGAAGGAACTGAAAAGCATGAAAATTCAGGACCTTGACGGTCTCATTCTCGATGAGAGGTTTAACGCCGGCGGACTCTTGAGTGTCGCTGTGGATGTGGCTGATAAATTTCTCCCCAAAGGGTATGTGATCGTCAGCACCAGAGGCAGAGGAGACGAGCAGACCATTGTCTTTAAATCAACCCATGATTCTTTACTTCCCAAAGGAATGCCGATGGTTGTCTTGGTCAATGCAGGCAGCGCCAGCGCTTCCGAAATTGTAGCCGGGGCACTGAAGGATTGGGGAAGGGCTGTAATTGTGGGTACCAAGACCTTCGGTAAAGGTTCGGTTCAGACGATCTATCCCTTATCGGACGGTTCCGCCTTGCGCCTGACCACGGCCAAGTATTATACGCCGAAAGGGACCTCTATCCATGCCAAGGGCATCGAGCCGGATATTCTGGTTGAAAATATGCGGCTGGAAGATAAAAAGATGATCATTTCCGAGGAGCACGCTATCCGGGAAAAAGACCTGGTCGATATGGAAAACCGCAAGAAGTCGATAGAACCTGAAAACGAGAGTGAGGAGATACCCGAAACCGATCCCAATTCTCAAAAAGACAAAGAGGAGACGAAATATTTCGAGGATCTGCAGTTGCAGCATGCCATTGATATTATCAAGGCTTCCAAGATCCTGAATATAAGCAAGAAGCTGTAAGTGAGCCTCTTTCGAGAAGAAGATGGGAAGAAGAAAGAAGAGAGGACGCTCCAGAAGATGGGGAATACCAGCTCTGATTCTCCTGGGACTCCTTGGGATTTGCTCTGTATGCATACGAAATAACCAGGGCAAATTTAGCAAAGGCACAGAATATGTGCGGGCATTTCTGGAGGCCCGGTTCAGAGACTCTTTTTTGATCCCGTCGTCACCGACAACCCCTTTGAATGAAGGGGAAGAGGGCTCTTTGTGGGCTCAGGAATTCGACCTGGCACTTCGGACAACTCTCACGGGAATGGGTTTAGAAAGGGTAACCTTTGGCGGGAGCGGCGATCAGTCTTTGCTCCCTGCCGGCTTCAAGCGGGTGGTCGTATTTCAGGAAGATATCGCCTGGGGAAGAATTCGGGAGATTGTCCTTGGTCTGGTTCATGACCGGGGGGGAAAGATTTTTCAGGGGCCTGAATGGCCCCTGAGCCAAGAGCACCAAATGACTTTTTACCTGGGCCGCAAAGAGGCACGGACCTTTTGCTATGTCCTCGTTTTCCAAAGGAAGAACTGCCTAAAGGCTCCTCAATCGGCCAGGCGGAAGTATGAGCCCATGGTCGCTCTGGTGATTGACGATCTGGGCTATAATCGTCAACTGGCGCAATCTCTGCTCTCTTTGAACATGATTATGACCGTATCCATCCTGCCGCATCATCCCTTTTCCAAAGAGTTTGCCCAAAAGGCTCACCGTAAGTCCTGTGAAGTCATTCTTCATCTTCCCATGGAGCCCCATCAGTGCGCCTCGTTGAATTGTGAGGAGAATACCCTGATGGTTAGCATGAGCAGACAAAAGATGCTCTCGATTCTGGATTCCGGCCTTCGGGATGTCCCCTGGGCAAAAGGGGTGAATAACCATATGGGGTCCCTGATGCTGGAGGACAAAAATGCCATGCGTGTGATTCTCGATGAGCTGAAAAGCCGTGGGTTGTACTTTTTAGACAGCCGTACCACTCCTCACAGTATCGGTTATGAACTGGCCCGTGAGATGGGAGTCCTGAGCGCTCATCGTCATGTATTCATAGATAATGAAAAAGACCTGGATTACATTAAAAACCAAATTGATATTTTGATCGGAAAGGCTGAGGAGCATGGCAAAGCCATCGGCATAGGGCATCTGCATCCGGTGACGATTCAGGCGCTGAGACAGGCCGCTCCAAGATTCAAGGAGCGGGGGATCAAGCTGGTTCCCGTATCGAAACTGGTGGAATAAAGGAAAAAACAAAAAACAATACAACAAAAAATATATAAACACTTAAACGCTATGGATTTTTTGTATTTTTATTGGCATTGATTCATTAAGGTGAGCGGGTAAAATCATAATGAATATTCTGGGGATTGAATCCTCCTGTGATGAGACCTCGGTCGCGATTGTCCAGGATGGAGTAAACATCATCGGCCAGGAGATTGCCTCTCAGATTCCGGCACACCGCAAGTTTGGAGGTGTAGTACCGGAAATTGCGGCGCGCAGGCATATGGAGGCGATAATTCCGATCCTGCAAAAGGTTCTGCGAGAAGCTGCGATGGCCCTGGACGATCTTGATGCCATTGCCGTAACGGTAGGCCCCGGTCTGGTCGGGTCATTGCTGATCGGGATATCTGTGGCCAAAACCCTTGCCTTTGTAAAAAAAAAGCCACTTATCTCCATTAACCATATCGAGGGACATATCAAGGCGATTTTTCTGGCCTATCCCCATTTGGAGTTTCCCTTTATCGCCCTGGTGGTTTCAGGGGGGCATACCAGCCTCTTTGCAGTTCATAGCCATACTGATTACGAATTTTTGGGAGGGACACGGGATGATGCTGCTGGAGAGGCATTCGACAAGGTTGCCAAGATTCTTCAGCTTGGCTATCCGGGAGGGCCGATCATTGATCGGTTGGCCAGGACCGGCGATCCGGCAGCGGTTCAATTTCCCCGCGTCCTTCTGGAGAAAGATAGTTTCGATTTTAGTTTCAGCGGATTGAAGACCTCTGTCCTGAACTACGTGCAGTCGAAAAAAGATTCCCTCAAGATTCACGTCATACCCTCGTTGCAGGAGGTTTCCCCTGCGATCCGGGACATTGCAGCCTCCTTTCAGGAGGCGGTAGTGGATACCCTCGTTTTCAAGGCTATCAGGGCCTGTCAGCTTAAGCGCATAGATCGGTTGGTTTTGGCAGGCGGTGTGGCCTGCAATTCCTGCCTTCGAAATAAGGCTCTGGAAAATGCGCAAAAATTGAACTTACAGGTTTATTATCCACCGCCCTTACTGTGTACAGATAATGCAGCCATGATCGCAGCAGCGGGCTTTTTTCGGAAGGCGGCAGGAAATTTCTTAGAAGGAGAAAAGATTTTTTCTTTAAATGCAGTGAGCAGTTTTCCCCTCGGTTAAAAGTTTAAGGGTTCCACTTCGATCGTATTCATCTCCACACAGACAGATTGCTGCAAAAGATCCACCGAGAGAATAAGTCTTTGTTTATTCGCTTTAAAGCGCAGAAGAATTCCTTCCACTCCTTTCAGTGGGCCTGCAACGACTCTTACTTTTTCTCCAACATTCAGATAGGGATAGGGAGTAACGACTGTATCGTTTTCGAGAATGGTCTGGATTGAAGAAATCTGGCTTTCCGGGATAGGTACGGGCTTGCCGCTGTTAGAGATGATTTGTGCGACCCCCGGTGTTTGCAGGATCGTGAGCCAGAGGCGGTTTTCCAGATTGGCCCGGATAAAGAGGTAGCCCTGAAACATCGGCACCTTGATTCGCTTTTGCCTGTCCTTTCTACTGCTCCATACTTCCATTTTGGGTAAAAAGGTGTGAATTGATTTGCTTTTCAGGCGCTCGTAAACAGCCTGCTCATGACGAGATCGTGTATGCACGCCATACCATTGGACCTGGATTGGCGTTGGCTGGGTAATTGCTTCGGGCTGAACTATTTCCATACTCGATTTGACTCCTCGTGTAAAAATAGAAAGTATACTAAGATAATCACTCAGTTTATCTCAAGAGAATAAAAAAATCAACAGAGAAGATGATCTAAGGGCAGCTAAAAATACTTTTGTGAAGTAAATTGCACTGGTAGTGATTACTATGAAAATAATTTCTTATATGAAAGAAAATGCAATAATGGAGTTCTACACAGATTCTGACAGGCATTTTCGGTCTTGCGGTCCGGGTAACTTACCGTGAATAATGGCATACGAATACCGGGGGAAAAGTGAGGGAAGGTTTTAAGGTTTTAGTCAGGCATAGGAATTGCTAGCATTATATAATGCACAGAGGGAACCGCTTAGGAAATTAGAACCTGTTCACATTGATCGGGGGGATGTATTGACTATGGGTCAGGACTACGTTCAAGCAGATATCATCGGGAAGAGTGAGAAGATCAAAGAGATTTGTCGCCTGATTGGAATAATCGCCAAAACCAAGTCAACGGTTTTGGTCCAGGGCGAGAGTGGAACAGGCAAGGAAGTGGTAGCAAACGCAATCTACAAGCACAGCTCGCGAAATGGTCGCCCGTTTATTAAAGTAAATTGTGCAGCTTTAAGTGAAACTTTGCTGGAAAGCGAGCTTTTCGGTCATGTGAAAGGGTCTTACACCGGTGCTCTGTCAGATAGAAAAGGCCGGTTTGAATTGGCAAACAAAGGGACGATACTGCTTGATGAGATCGGGAATATGCCCCTGGCCGGACAGGCCAAGCTGTTGCGGGTACTGCAGGAAGATGAGATCGTGCCTGTGGGGAGCAGCAAGACCATTAAGGTTGATGTTCGTGTCATTGCCACTACGAATGTTATGCTGAAGGATGCAGCCCAGAAGGGAACTTTTCGTGAGGATCTCTATTACCGCTTAAGTGTCATCACCATCTTTCTTCCTCCTCTGAGGGAACGTAAGGAAGACGTTCCTTCACTGATCGAGCATTTTATCCAGGTCAATGGCAATGAAATGGAGACCCAGGCCAAAGGGGTATCCAATGAGGCTATGGAACTGCTCGTTCGATATGACTGGCCGGGGAATATTCGCGAATTGAAAAACGTCATAGAGAATGCAATGATTATTGAAAGCAGAGATAAGATCTATCCGGAAACCCTGCCTCCTCATATCAGAGAGAATCATCAGCCTGAAACCGGTCAGTTGGAGAACATACACCTGGACAAGAAGCTCTTGACCAAAGATCTCAACCTGCGCAATCAACTTTTGATGTATGAGAGAATATTGATCCTGAACGCCCTGGACCGGGCCAATTGGGTCAAGAGCAGGACTGCCAAACTCCTGGGGATTGACCGGAGGAATCTGGGATACTTCATGAAGAAGCACCATATCCTGATGCCGGCAGAGCGGGAGAATCATACGGATGCCTGATCGTTTATTTTCCAGATGTTTTCCGAAAAGGTGGTTTGTTTATATCAGAAAGGATTTGCTGCCCGTTTGCTTTTTTACGCCAGAAGCATAAGGATGTCTTTAAATCAAATCTTGAGATTTTACTTAAGCTATGATATTTTAATAGGTATTGGATAGTAATCGTCTTATAAAATAATTGTTCGTGTTTACAGGCGTTATGCTGAGTGAATTGCAAAATACCTGCCTCAGGTCAATTCCTTCAGTGGAATCAATTTTAACCCATGAACTGATCAGGGATTGGCTTTCCAGTTATCCCAGGTGGGTTCTGGTTGAAGGGATCCGGAAGGTGCTTGACTTGAAAAGAGAGTGGATCCTGTCCCGTCAAAGGCCAGAGGAACTGGAAGGGTTTCGGGTTTCCAGAGGCCTTATTCTGGAGGAACTGAGCCGGTACCTCCGGTATGACCGTTGTTCCGAATTGGTGAGAGTAATCAACGGCACAGGGGTCATTCTCCATACGAATCTGGGGCGGGCCGTGTTAGCAGCGCAAGCGGTGGAGAATCTGGGAATCGTCGCCAGCGGGTATAGCAGTCTCGAGTTTGATCTTTCCACCGGAAAAAGAGGGAAAAGAGGCTGGCCGGTCACGCGATTGCTGTGTCATGCGAGCGGCGCAGAGGATGCTCTGGTGGTGAATAACAATGCCGCAGGCGTGCTCCTGGTCCTGAACACCCTGGCTGAATCCCGGCAGGTCATTGTCTCGCGGGGAGAGTTAGTCGAGATCGGAGGGTCTTTCAGGGTTCCTGAGATTATCAGAAAAGGAGGGGCCAGGCTGGTAGAGGTCGGAACTACCAATAAGACCCGCATCGAAGATTACCGGCAGGCTGTTACCCTTGAGAGTGCAGCCATCCTCAAGGTGCATCCCAGTAATTTCCGGATCATGGGATTTACCGAAGAGGCCAGCCTGAAGGATCTGGTTCTCCTGGGGAAGGAGCGGGGCCTTGTGGTTATCTATGACCTGGGGAGCGGCATGCTGGTTGATTTGTCCCCGTATGGATTAGAGGAGCCGCTTGTCTCCCGGATCGTTCAAGAGGGGCTCGATATCGTAACCTTCAGCGGAGATAAACTCCTTGGCGGCCCTCAGGCAGGGATTATCCTCTGTAAGAAAAAATATGCCGGACTTTTACGCAAAAACCCACTTTTTCGGGCCTTACGGCCTGACAAAATGACCCTCGCCGCTTTGGAGAGCACACTGCGGCTCTATCAGAGTCCGGCTGTACTGCATAAGGTACCGACCCTGGCCATGATCACCATCTCCCTTGAGGCTCTGTATGAGCGGGGAAGGCGGATTTTGACGAATACAGCCTCAGCCGTGCAAAAGCATTCGTATGATGGTGGCCCTGTTCAGGATGAGTATGAGCGTATCCGGATAGAACTCGTTGATGACGATGCACAGGTGGGCGGAGGCGCTTTTCCGATGCAGGCGGTTTCCTCCCTCGCTGTGGCAGTCTCTGTGTCTCCTGGAGGAATCAACGAATTGGAAGAGCAGTTTCGGCTTGGCCATCCTCCCATCCTCGGGCGGATTCACAAGGGCCGGTTCCTGTTAAACCTGCGGACTATTCAAGAAGAGGATATGCCGGAGCTGATCCGGGCGATGAGACAGGTCTTTGAGTATTGGGGGAGCAAAGAGGCGTGACTTCCTCCAGCAGTAAATGGATCATTCTTGGAACCGCCGGACACATCGATCATGGGAAGACAACCCTGGTTCGGGCCCTGACCGGCATCGATACGGACAGGCTGAAGGAAGAAAAAGAACGGGGGATTACGATTGAATTGGGATTTGCCCATCTTGACTTCCCCAACGGACAGTGCCTTGGGATTGTCGATGTTCCGGGGCATGAGAAGTTTGTCCGCCACATGGTGGCCGGAGTAACCGGCATCGATGCCGTGATGCTTATCGTAGCTGCTGACGAAGGAGTCATGCTTCAGACCATTGAGCATTTCGATATCTGCCGCTTGCTTCAGGTCCGGCGCGGAGTAGTGGTAATTACCAAAAAGGATCTTGTGGACCCGGAGTGGCTGGATCTGGTTGTGGAGGATGTCAGGGGCTTTGTTCGAGGGTCTTTTCTGGAAACAGCGCCTCTTTTTTGTGTCTCTGCAACAACCGGCGAGGGTATCCCCGCCCTTCTCGATGGGTTGAAAAACCTTGCCGAAAGCATTTCTCCACGGAATTCATCGGGCATCTTTCGCCTGCCTATCGACCGGATATTCACCATGAAAGGGTTTGGGACGGTAGTTACCGGAACGCTCCTTTCGGGAACATTGAAAAAAGGCATGACTGTCGAACTCTTCCCCTGTAAGAAGCAAGCCAAGGTTCGTGGAATCCAGGTCTATAACCAGCCGGTGGAAGAGGCCATGGCCGGACAAAGAGTGGCCATCAACCTGCATGGGGTGGAAAAAGCTGACCTGAGCAGGGGAGATGTGGTTTCGGTTCCCTCTCATTTACAGGTATCCTATCTTCTCGATGGCAGGATTCATCTTTTACCTTCAGCTTCCCATGCGCTCAAGAACAGGACCCGCGTGAGATTTCATGCAGGAACATCCGAGGTTATGGCGCGTGTAAAGCTGCTGGACCAGGAAGAGCTTCAGCCCGGTCAGGAGGCCCTAGTTCAATTTCAATTGGAATCACCTCTGGCCCTGATGGCCAGGGACCGGTTTGTCGTGCGCTCCTATTCGCCGGTCATTACCATTGGCGGGGGAGTGATCATCGATAATCTTCCATCGAGGCACCGGCGTTTTGAGCAGGCGGTTATTCAGGGACTTGGCATCATGGAAGAAGGCGAGGACCTGGCACGCCTTGAATTTGTCATCAGAAAATCGGGGATAACAGGGATCACTGCCAGCCGCCTGTCAACCCGTCTCAATCTGGACTATGACCAGATCGCCAGCGGCCTTGACTGTTTACAAAAAAATCATCGTATCGTCATTGATGCACAGGAGCAGTGGATTATCCATCAGGAAACTTTTCAGGAATTGATCGATAAGGCCATTGAAACCCTGACCGATTATCACCTCAGGTTCCCACTGAAAGGGGGGATGTCCAGAGAGGAGTTGAAGGTCCGGCTTTGGTCCGACCTCGATTCGCGGCTTTATGGCCAGATTCTCTCCACCCTCCTGGAGCAGGGGAAAATCGTCATTCAGGAGAAAAACTTAAGGCTGTCCTCCCATCAGGTTACGTTACGTCCGGAAGAGGAAGAGCAAAAGGCGAAAATTCTGGATATCTACCTTAAGGCAGAGTATCAGCCGCCGAACCTTGAGGATGTCATGCAAACCTGCCAGAGGGCCAGGGTCGATGTGGCCAAGCTGATTCAGTACTTAATCGATGAGGGGCTTTTGGTAAAGCTGAAGGAGGGGATACTGCTTCATCATGAAGTCCTGTCACAGGCCCAGCAAAGACTTGAGGCGTATTTCCAGCAGCAGGCGGATATTACCGTACCTGCTTTCAAGGACTTATTCGGGTTTTCCAGGAAATATGCCATTTCCTTGCTTGAGTATTTTGATTCCGTGAACGTAACCATGAGACTGGGGGATAAAAGGATTTTGAAGAAAAGAAGGGAAGCACCATGAGACAAGAGGCAGATTTAATTTTGCTTCACCCGCCGACTGTTTATGACTTTCGAAAAAGATCGATATTATTCGGGCCAATCAGTGACCTCGTGCCATCGACTCCGGTTTTTGAAATGTATCCTATCGGATTTACCAGTATTTCGGAATACCTCAGCCGGTTTGGCTATCATGTCCGTATTATCAATATCGCCGTGAAGATGCTGCGAAGCAAGAGCTTTGATGTGGAAAAGACAATCAGGGAGTTGCATCCTCGCATCTTCGGAATTGACCTGCACTGGATGCCCCATGTCCAGGGGAGTCTGGCCCTGGCTGAAATCGTGAAAAAATACCACCCGGACATACCGGTGATCTTCGGGGGACTGTCCTCCACCTATTACCATGAAGAGTTGATCCAGTGCTATCCCCAGATAGATTACGTCATGCGGGGAGATTCCACCGAAGAGCCCCTGCGGCAACTCATGACCGCAATCAAGACGGGAGGATCTCTGGAGAATATCCCCAATCTGACCTGGCGGGATGATCAGGGTAAGGTCAGGGTCAATCCCCTGACCAACGTGCCTGCCGATCTTGACGGCATCAAGATCGATTATTCCCATATCATGAAAAAAGTCATGAGATACCGGGACCTGGCTGGATATACCCCTTACCAGAACTGGTTGAACTATCCGGCCACTGCCGTCTTTAACGTCAGAGGATGCACGCATACCTGCCGGACCTGCGGAGGCGCCGCCTACGCTTTCCGGAAAAACTGCAACCGGCCAAAGCCGGCCTATAAAAGTCCGGAAACTCTGGCCCGCGATATGAAAACCATCGATAACAGCTTGAATGCACCGATCATCATCATCGGTGACATGATGCAGCCGGGCCGCGATTATGCCCTGAGACTGCTGAAGGAGCTGAAAAAACAGAAAATCCGCAATCCCGTAGCAGTGGAATTTTTCGTTCCGCCCGCAGACGATATTCTGGAGAGGATCGCCGATGCCGTCCCCAATTTCAATATCGAAATGTCTCCCGAGTCTCATGACGAAGAGGTCCGAAGGACCTTCGGACGTCCGTACGGGAACGAGGACCTGGAGCGAATGATCGATACCTCTTTGCGTCTGGGGTGCCGGCGTATCGATCTTTTTTTCATGATCGGCCTGTCCAAACAGACCTATCAATCCGTGCTGAATACCGTAGACTATTGCCGGGTGCTGCTGGAACAATTCGGACATACCAGGCGGCTGATTCCCTTTATTTCCCCCTACGCGCCTTTTATCGATCCTGGAAGCGAAGCCTTCGAAAACCCGGAAAAATTTGGCTACAAAATTTTTTGCCGCACCGTGGAGGAACACCGCAAGGCCATGGAAAGCGCCAGTTGGAAATATGTGCTGAGCTACGAAACCGAGTGGATGACCAGACAAGAAATCGTGGACAGCTCCTACGAGGCCGGGATGATCCTCAACCGGCTGAAAGCCCAATACGGCCTGATCGATCCGAAAAAGGCCGTGAGGACGGAAAAACGGGCCATGCTGGCAGTCCAGGCACTGAAAGAGATCGATGAAGTCATGCTTCTGCCCGATGAGGCCGAAAAAGAAAAGCAATTACAACTGCTCAGATCCAGAGTCCGCAAGTTGAGCGAATCCACCATCTGCGAAAAAAAGGAACTGGAGTGGCCAACACGGCTCTTAAGGATGAATATTCGATGGATACTGAAAAACTGGTTCCATGTCGAGGTCTGGCACCGGCTTCAGGCCATCAAAAACCGTGGCCAGTGGAGTATTTAACCCGGTATCCATTGGGTGATGCTGTAATACTCCCCCGCGCACACCTCGTAAAAATCTTAGAGAGATATTTTAAGCTAAGCTAATAGCAAGGATATTAACCACGAAACACACGGAATATACGGAAAAGACTTTGTATTCTTCCGTGTATCCTGTGTGTTCCGTATGTTTCATATATTCCCTGATAATATTTCATTTTTTATTTTACTAAATTACAATTTAACACTGTACACCGTCAAGTTATTACGCCATGTGAATTCAGAGATTGCAGCCAATAAAACATCCTTCAAGAATGAAACAGCCCGGCTTTACGTAACTCTCCCCGAGACCATAGCCAGACGGTAAGATTTTAAAAGCATGAATATCGAAGGTATGAGAATCCGTCGATATGCACCCTCCCCGTTATCCAACCGGAAAATATCTGGAATTAATAATGAGCTGTTTTTCCCCGCATTCGGATAGCATTCCATATCCCATCGTATCTCACTAAGCATCCATTATATATTAACAATAAATCATTATAAGTCATTATACACAATATTAATATATTATTTTAATTAATAATAGCTAAGTCAAGACTAAAAGATAATTGCTACTGAAGTAAGCCTGAAGGCAGTAACGTTTCATTATAAATTTATCCGATGTATCTGTGTGTTTAAATTGTACACAAAATGAACATCAAAATATTCTTAAATGGAACAGAATCATGTAATTTACGGGGCGAAGCTGTGTTTTAGCAAAAAAGCTTGTGAGATAATACTCTTAATAA